>JADJBB010000021.1:0-720447 GCA_016703965.1 Acidobacteriota bacterium | reverse complement strand
CTAGCGACGGACAAGGAAGCCACTGCTAAATTTAAGACGCTTCTGAATGATTTTCAATCGACTTTCGCGGTAACAAAGTAGCTCCGCAGCGGATGGAAACTGACGCGGTGAGACATCGAGGCTCACCGCGTTTTTGTTTGTATGCGGTTAACTCGCTATAATTCTCCTTTGGCTATATATCTCACTTTTTATCAGAGGACACTACATTGGCAGAACAATTTGACGTAACAATCATCGGATCAGGACCAGGCGGCTATGTCGCTGCGGTCCGCGCGGGACAGCTTGGACTAAAGGTCGCGATCATCGAGAAGGAAAAAGATGCTCGTCTCGGCGGCACCTGCGGCCTTCGCGGCTGTATCCCGACAAAAGCTTTGCTCAACGCGGCTCATTTGTATGAAAAAGCCAGCCATTTTGAGAACTTTGGCCTCAAAGTCACGGGATTGAGCTACGACTGGGCAGGCGTTCAGAAATATAAATCCGATGTCGTCGCCAAAAACTCAGCCGGCGTGACCTATCTGATGAAAAAGAACAAAGCCACCATATTCAACGGCTTTGGCAAGATCGTCGGAAAAGGCAAGGTCGAGGTCGCTCTCGCTGACGGCAAGAAGGAGACGATCGAAACCAAGAACATCATTATCGCTACCGGTTCCGTGGTGCGTCCAATTCCGGGATTTGAAACCGACGGTAAACAGGTCGTCAATTCCGATCACATTCTTGAACTCACCAAGGTTCCGAAGTCAATGATCGTGATGGGCTCCGGAGCCGTGGGCGTGGAATTCGCGAGTGTCTACCACCGTTTCGGCTGCGATACCACGGTAGTCGAACTGATGGACCGCATCGTGCCGATCGAGGACGCGGATGTTTCGAAAGAACTCGCCCGCTCTTTTAAAAAATCCGGCATCAAATGCGAGACCGGCATCAAACTCGACAAACTGACCAAGGACAAAAAAGGCGTTAAGGTTTCCGGTAAGAATTCAAAAGGTGTTGATGTGACTTTCGAAGCTGAAATGCTCCTCGTCGCCGTCGGCCGCATGCCGTCGATCGAAGGCATCGGCCTCGAAAATACCAAGGTCGTTGTCAACCCGCGCGGCACGATCAAGGTCAACGAATACTGTGAGACCGACGAACCAAACGTTTTCGCCATCGGCGACGTGATCGACACCGCCTGGCTTGCTCACCTCGCGTCGAAGGAAGGTATTCTCGTCGTCGAAAAGATCGCCGGCAAAAAGGTCGAGCCGATCAAACAAAATCTCGTCCCGAACTGCACATACTGCGACCCCGAAGTCGCCAGCGTCGGCCTGACCGAAGAAAAAGCCAAAGCCGCAGGCTACGACGTAAAGGTCGGCAAATTCCCGTTCTCGGCGTCGGGTAAAGCTCGCATCCTCGGCGAGACTGACGGCTTCGTCAAGATCGTCTCCGAGAAAAAATACGACGAGGTCCTCGGCGTCCACATCATCGGCCCCCACGCCACCGAACTCCTTGCCGAAGCCTGCGTCGGCATGGCTCTAGAAACAACTGCCGACGAACTAGGCCGCATCATCCACGCCCACCCAACCGTTTCCGAAGCCGTAATGGAAGCCGCCGAAGGTGTGCATGATCTGACTATTCATATGTAAAGCTTTCGAGCATTCGTATAGCGTAATTGGAACGAGAGGCTATCTGCCTCTCGTTTTTTTGTTATACTTCCGCTAACCAAACACAACTTAGAAAGTTCAGATCTCCGAGCAGAAGCGGCCATGAACAAATACAAGAATCTTCACAAATGGATGATCATCCCGCTGGTCGTCATGCAGCTAGGAATATTCATGGACTATTGGGGCGACTTCTCTGAGAATGCGTGGTCGGTACATGTCCATTATTGGACGGGAACGGCCTGGTATCTCTTTCTCATTCTTCAGCCGTACTATGCGACCCACGGCCAGATAGTTAGACACAGAACGCTTGGGATAATCGGTATGTTCGTCGCCGGCGGCGTCTGCCTGACGGCACTGAGCATGATGTATCGCGATTTCGCGTCAGCACAGAATTCGATCGCCAATCCTGAGCGATTCGGCCCGTTTCAAGCCTGGTTCTTTTATGGAGTCGCGGCGGTCGAGATCGTGATGATGACAGCATTCGGCTATGCGGTCATCAAGAGCATAATCCATCGCAAAGAGATCGAAAATCATTCGTGGTGGCTGATCTCGACAGTATTTTTGATAATGATGCCTGCGTTAGCACGTGGGATACAATTCGCTTGGATCGGTATAAACTTTAGTGACTGGCCAAACGTCAACATAATGACGCCCGTCTACATTGGTCAAGGTCTACTAATCGGAATGATCGTGCTCGCCGCGTGGAAATTTGGCACACTAAGGCACCCTGCGACCTATATCGCAATTGGCGTTAACCTCTTTGTTTGTCTTCTCGAGCCGCTCGGCCGCTCAGCGACTGTCGTGGCGTTCTTGAAGGCCTTGATCAAAGGTTAGGTCTGGCTCTTTACGGTATAGACATCCTCGCCTCCGTCCATTTCCCTCTCGTAAAATCCGGAAACTTGATCGGCATCGAGCCTTTTTGGACCGATATTTCGCTCAAAGGGCCGGGAGCCGACCACGCGGCGGCGTCGTAGACGTCCATGTCGGGGACGAGGCCTTCGCGGAAGCATTGGACTAGACGCCAGCACATTAGATAATCCATGCCGCCGTGGCCGCCGAGTTTGCGGGCCTGTTCGCCTTCGAAACGCCAGAGGTCGTGTTCGTATTTGGCTTTGTAGGCGTCGATCGGCTGCCATTGGTGGCCACCTTTGTCTTTTTCGATATAGATGCGCGACGGGTAATCGCGAAACACGCCGTTGGTTCCCTGGATCAGATTAATTCGGTCGTACGGCCGCGGTGTCGAAACGTTGTGCTGAACCATGATCGTCCGGCCTTTGGCGGTTTTGATCAGGTTTGTGCTGTAATCGCCGCATTTGTAGACTTCCTTTTGACGCGGGTCGTCAGCCGCGAGCTTTTCTTTTCTAAATTCCTGCAGCCCCAGACTTCCCGAGTTCATCGCCACCATGTGGTCAAAACGGTCGCCGCGATTGATGTTCATGTAATTCGCGACCGGGCCGAGGCCGTGGGTGGGATAGAGATTGCTGTCACGTAAAGTGTGATGCCTGCGGCGCCATAAACCTTCATCACGAGTCTCAAACAATATCTCCCGCAGGTCGTGATTGTACGCACCTTCGCCGTGCACGATATCGCCGAGCAATCCGGCTCGGACGATGTTCAGGATCAGCAGCTCGTCGTAATCGTAGCAGCAATTCTCCATCATCATCATGTGCTTTCGGGTCTTTTCTGAAGTATCAACGAGAGCCCACAGATCCTTAAGCGTGTATCCCGCCGGAACCTCACTGCACGCGTGTTTCCCCGCATTCATCGCCGCCAAGGCCTGCGGCACGTGCCATTCCCAGGGCGTTGCGATATAGACGACATCGATGTCGTCGCGTTTGAGCAATTCCTCGTAGCCGAGATCGCCTTTGACGTAAACTGCCGGTGCGGGCTGGCCGGCTTTCTCAAGGATCGCCTTAGCTTTATCAGCCTTTTCCTGAACCACATCGCAAACCGCCGTGATCTTCACATTCGGAATATTCACGAATTCGCTCAGAATGCTGCGTCCGCGAAGTCCGGTGCCGATCATCGCAACCCGAACCGTATCGCGCTTTTCGAGCGGCACGCCGATCATCGTTTTCCCAACCGGGGCCGAACCTGCGATCAGTTCGCTGAGCACAGTCTCATTCTCAGCCGCAGCCTTCGTTTCAACGCCAAACAGGCTCAGTCCCAGCCCCGCCAACGCAGTATTTCGCAGCATCTCGCGGCGAGTTTGTTTGTTTTCGCTCATTTTTGTAGTTTCCTGATGAAGATGATAGAACTCCTTAATATTACACCTGGAATTGTTTCCCCTCAAACCAGTTTCCCGTTACAATTAGGTTTTTATGAATGCCACCGCCACATCCTATCCGCGTAACAAGATCAAGATCCTTTTGCTCGAGAATATTTCTGACGCTGCCGTCGCTGAGTTAGAGGCTGGTAATTACCATGAGATCACGCGACTTGGCGGGGCTTTGAGCGAGGCCGAGCTGATCGAGGCAGTGAAAAGCGTGCATCTGATCGGCATCCGGTCTAAGACGCATATCTCGAGAGCGGTTATCGACGCGGCGGACAAACTTCTTGCCATCGGAGCCTTCTGCATCGGCGTCAATCAGATCGATCTGCAGGCGGCGACGGAAAAGGGCGTCGCGGTCTTTAATGCTCCTTATTCTAATACGCGGTCCGTCGCCGAGCTTGTCATCGGCCTTTGCGTGATGCTGATCCGCAAAATTGCGGATAAGAACGCGGCCGCGCATCGCGGTGAATGGCTGAAAGAAGCAAAAGGCAGTTACGAGCTTCGCGGCAAGACACTTGGGATCATCGGCTACGGTAACATCGGTTCGCAGGTTTCGATAATGGCAGAGGCGATGGGGATGCAGGTGGTCTATTTCGACATCGCCATCAAACTGCCGCACGGGAATGCAAAACAGATCCGTGAACTCTCAGACCTGCTTGAACAGTCCGATATCGTTACTCTACACGTTCCGTCGGATGCGACCACGCGGAATATGATCAATTCCGAAACGCTCCATAAAATGCGGAAAGGCAGCATCCTGATCAATTACAGCCGCGGAGACGTCGTTGACCTTGATGCTCTGAAAACCGCGATCGACGAAGGCGTGATCGTTGGAGCCGCGGTCGATGTTTTTCCGCAGGAACCTGAAAAGAACAGCGATAAATTTGAGACGGTTCTTCAGAATCTGCCCAACGTCATTCTCACGCCGCATATCGGCGGTTCGACCGAGGAAGCCCAGGCAAACATCGGCCTCGACGTGACCGCAAAGCTCATCAAATACCTCGAATTCGGCACCTCCGAAGGCTCACACACCGTTCCGCCCGTTTCCCTGCCGCCGCAGGCCGGAACGCACCGCATACTGCACATTCACCAAAACATCCCCGGCGTCCTCGGCGAGATCAACTCACGACTCTCAGCCCGCGGCATCAACATCGTCGGCCAGTATCTCAAGACCAACGAGACGATCGGCTACGTCATCCTCGATATCGACTCGGCCCTTTCAAAGGATGCGTTCGAGATCCTGAAGGACGTGGGCGGCACGATCAAAACGCGGATGATCTACTGATCGAAACCCAAAAAATCTGGGGCGGAATTTTTCTGTAAAAACATGCGCGGTCCCCAAACGCACTCAAAAAGTGTGAATCGATTCACACTTTCCCCAAAACGCCCGTATTTACGACAGTCTGTAACCAAAACCACCCGATTGGTCAAAGGAAAATCACCTCTACCAACGACAAAAAGCCGAGATTGGTCGAAGGACTTTGCGAGATTGGTCGAACGTTAAATGGAAGAAAAAATGCCTGCAAAAAAGCACTTTGTCGGGTTTGAAAACCGCCTTACGCTCCGAGCGCCAAACTCCGACTGGAGCGGCGAGCATCCCTGCTTGCCACGCTGCGGCCTCCGCAGTGTAATGCGCGTGATCGTTCTCGACCTGGTTTGATCGCCGACGCTCAACACCGGCAAAGCCCAGGTGTGCAAGCAAGGATGCTCGCCGCTCCAGTCCGGTCGTCACACCATCAGATTTTCTTATAACTGCGTGCATTTTCATGCTACGATGCACGCATGAAAACTCTTTTGCTGATTTCCCTGTTGGCGGGTTTGTCGTTTGGTCAGTCCATCCCACAATGCAATGTGGCGGTTGAAAAGCTTCCAGTGGTGCATGGCATCAGATTGAGAATGCCGGTGTCGGAGCTCGTCAAGCTTCCAGTTGTCGAAAAGCCTTCCCGCACGCCCGTCGGAGCGCGGGATTTCGAATCCGAGAAGCGAGTCGAAACCAAGGGTGGCAAAGATCGTCCGCTGTTCTACCTGCGCACTTTTGACGAAAAGGTATTTGCGCTTGTGGTTTATGACGAAACTATCTCGGCGAATATTGACGATTTTGTGTTAAGACTCACGAATACCCTCAACTTGCCGCTCAGTTCCTGGTACAAACATTCCAACTCTCAGATCATTTCCTGTCAGGAGTTTGAAATAACGGTCAACCCGACACCTAATTATCTAACGCTGCTCGATCTCCCAGGCTCCAAAACGGTCCTTCGTGCCGCAGAGGCTGAAATTCAGAAACGGTGGAAGCCGTAGCCATCAAAACTGCCATGGCCGAAAAACCTTTACATTATTGCCGCCGCAAACTACATTTGTTGAAAAGGGGATTTTGCAATGAGATTTAGATCGGCGGACGGTGTCTTTCGTTTTTTTCTTTCTCTACTGATCGTTTTTGGTTTCGTGATCGCGCCTGACGCGGCTTTGGCTGCGTCGGTGGACCGGACTGCGCTTTCGGCGGATCAGCGGGTGGTGCAGGTTTTGTCGCGATTGACTTTTGGGGCGCGGCCGGGGGATGTGGAGCGGGTGAGGAAGATGGGCGTTGAGGCGTTTATCGCGCAGCAGCTTGACCCGGATTCGATCGATGATTCGGCTTTGATGAAACGGCTTGAGAAGCTGCCGACTTTGAATCTTTCTACGCCTGTTCTCGCGGAGCAGTATAATCCGCCGAAGCCCGTTCAGTTGGCAGTGGGCGGTGGGCAGTTGGCAGGGGCAGGAACACCGACGCCGGCTCAGGTGGCGGTTGGCAGTGGGCAGTCGGCGGTCCCACAGATGGTGAAGCCGATGGAAATGCAGGCGGCAGAAATGCAGCCTTCGCCGACCCCGACTGTGAAACCCAGCCCCACGCCGACGCCTAAGAATCCGCAGATGGTGATCACGGAATTGCAGCGGGCTAAGCTCTTGCGGGCGGTTTATAGCGAGCGGCAACTGGGTGAGATGGTGGTGGATTTTTGGGAAAACCATTTCAGCATTTACGGGAATAAGGATGCGACGCGGTGGATGATGACTTCGTTTGACCGTGATGTGGTGCGGCCGTTTTCGTTTGGAAGGTTTCGCGATCTGTTGGGAGCGACGGCGAAGTCGCCCGCGATGCTTTTTTACCTCGACAACTGGCAATCGAGCCTTTTGAAAGAATATCCCGCGACCAAAGACAAACCGGCACGCAAATCGGGCGGCATCAATGAGAACTACGCCCGCGAGCTTTTGGAGCTGCACACGATGGGCGTCGATGGCGGTTACACGCAGAAAGACGTACAGGAAGTCGCCCGCTGCTTCACCGGCTGGAGCATTCGCAAACCCAACGAAGAAGGGCTGTTTGTTTACAATCCCGGCAATCATGACAATGGCGAAAAGACCGTGCTCGGCGTCAAGATCCCGGCCGGCGGCGGCATCGGTGACGGCGAACGCGTCCTCGATATTCTTGCCAAAAATCCGAAGACTGCGCAGTTCATTTCGACAAAGTTAGCCCGCCGTTTTCTTGGTGACAACCCTTCGCCGGTGGTCATCGACCGGGCGGCGAAAACGTTTCTCGCGACCGACGGTTCGATCAGGGAGACGCTGCGAAGCATTATCACTTCGCCGCAGTTTTTTAACACGGCCTCGTTTCAGACGAAGGTGAAATCGCCGTTCGAGTTTGTCGCCTCGTCGCTCCGCATCACAAATGCCGAGACCGACGGCCAGCGGCCCGTGCTCGACTGGATCACCAAAATGGGCCAGCCCGTTTACGGCCGCCTGACACCAGACGGCTACCCCGACAAAAGCAGCGAATGGCTCTCAAGCAACGACCTGCTCGCCCGGTTCAATTTCGCCTCCGCCCTCGCGATGAACACGATCAAGGGCACGACGGTAAATACCGCCAAGCTGATAACGCACGACAAAACGCCATTAACCCGGGCCGGTTTCGCTCGTCAGATGATCATCGGCACAGTCTCCGACAAGACCCTCGCCGCGATCGAAAAACTAACCGTCGATCTGCCGCCGCCAACCATGGTCCAAACCTCGGCCCCCGCAAAACCCGAACCCGCCGACGCACGAGAAAAAGCCCTGAATAGCCAGCTCGTCGCCCTTGCTCTTGGTGCGCCGGAGTTTCAGAGGAAGTAACCGACTGGAGCGGCGAGCATCCCTGCTTGCCACACTGCGGCTTCCGCAGTGTTACGTTCGCGGGCTTTCTCAATTTGATTCTGGCTCAGGGCTTTACACCGATGAAGCATCGATGTGGCAAGCAGGGATGCTTGCCGCTCCAGTCCGCCGCTCCAGTCGGCCGCTCCAGCCCGCGCTTCAGTCGGTGTCTCTTTCAGTGCGAGTGATTATCGGTTAGAATCGAACCCATGAAAATTGCGAAGATCGCTATATTTGTGTGCTCTGTTTGCGCGCTTTCGATGACGGCATTTGGTCAGTGGGTCAGGCAGACGGTTGAGACGAAGGCCAGCTTTCGCGGGCTTTCGGTTGTCAGCGAAAAGGTCGTTTGGGCGAGCGGGACTGGTGGAACTGTGATCCGAACGGTTGACGGCGGTGCGACGTGGAAAGTGATAGCCGTGCCTGATGCAGCGAAACTCGATTTTCGCGACATCGAGGCGTTCGACGAGAATACTGCCTATATTCTCAGCATCGGCAATGGAGACAGCTCACGTATATATAAAACAGTTGACGGTGGAGCGACGTGGAAACAGCAGTTCGTCGGAACGCAAAAAGAGACGTTCTTCGACGCTCTCGCGTGTTGGGACAAAAACAACTGCCTCGCCATGAGCGACCCCGTCGGCGGGCATTATTATCTGATCGCGACCAAGGACGGCGAAAAATGGGATCCGGTCGTGAGCAACAAAATGGCCGCGACGATCGATGGTGAAGCCGCCTTTGCCGCGAGCGGAACCTGCCTGATCGCGAATGGCAAAACTAACGCCTTCATCGTCTCCGGCGGCGACGCGGCCCGCGTTTTCAAATCGACTGACCGCGGCGTGACGTGGACGGTCGCAAATTCGCCGATCGTCTCCGGCACCTCAGGCAGCGGCATTTTCTCGATCGCCATGTGGGACACCAAAAACGGCGTCATCGTCGGCGGCAACTACGAAAAGCCTACTGAGAATAGATCGAATCTTGCCTTCACCACCGACGGCGGAACGACTTGGACCGCCGCGAAGGGCCTTTTCGGCTACCGCTCGGGAGTCGCCTACGTTGACAGCAAACACATCGTTGCCGTGGGTTCGGGCGGCTCGGACATGTCCGTTGACGGCGGCAAAACCTGGACGAATATCGACAAGCTAAATTGGAACGCCGTGCAGGCAAAAGGCAAGAAGGCCATTTGGGCCGTCGGAGCCAGCGGGCTCGTCGCGGTGATGAAATGAGCTTCGCGTGGTACGACGTCATCGGCACGCTCGGAACGGCGATCATCATCATCACTTACGTTCTGCTCCAACTCGAGCGGGTGCGGAGCGAGCAATTGCTCTATTCGCTGCTAAATGCCGCCGGGGCGGCGTTGATCATCATTTCGCTTTGCTTTAACTTTAATTTCCCGGCGTTCGTTGTTGAATTTTTCTGGTTATTGATCAGCCTGTTCGGCATAGCGAAATATATTTGGCTGCAGCAAAACAAACCTGAGACGAAGTAAGGATTAGGTCGCTTATGGTTTTCCTGATCCTCAACTTTTTCCAGTACACGGAAAAGAAGTACGCTGACCCAACATTTAGCATCTTTATGGGGCTCGGAGCCGTTACCCTTTTGGGTATTGGCGTTTATTATGCAGTAAAAATTGGCACGAAGAAGCGAGCGGCAAATGATAGGATCTGGGAAGAAGCTACGACGGCTCTTGGGCTGATACGTAGTGAAGACTGGAGTTTTGGCGTAAAGCCCATGAAGGGTACGATAGACGGTCGTGACGTCGTGTTTTCATCGCTTAGCGTGGAGCTAAAGTACTCGTGGACCCATCGGCTCTATCGTTATAACCTGTGCCGTCTTTCATTCAACTCTCCGCTGGGAACGGCATTTGGCGTGATACCGAAAACGGCCAATCTGTGGCAGAACGTGGGTGGAAATATTCCTTTGCACCATGCCACTTTTAATGAGCATTTTAAGGTTTGGGCGGAGGACAAAGACTTCCTGACCGAGCTTTTAACAACGCCCCTTGATGAAGAGGGTGGGCCGAAGCTCACCGATGAGCTGGCGGATCGGGCGGATCGGCAACAGCAGTGGGTTCATTTTACCGAATCGATTCTAGAGTTCGGTTACCGTTATAAAGATCGTTATGACCTGAAAGAGAACGACGATCTCGAAGCTCAGCTTCGAAAGACCTTCAGCGAGGCTGTGGAATTTGCTGCGAGGGTCGAACGCCGTGTCGAAAGGCTCCGCCAACGGACGCCTTCGATCCACTTACAGGATCAACTATGAAATGGATCGTCGAAAGAGCTAGATATCTCTCATACATTCCTATATTCGGGATGCTTGTTGGCGTGCTCGCTGCGATCTATGTAGGCGCGGAAAAGACGGTCAAGGTCGTTCAGATCGCGGTGTTGCATTATGAGACCAACAGCCCGACACTCTATATTTTATTTGAGGCTCTCGACAGTTTTCTGGTGGCGGTCGCGTTGCTTGTTATTTCGGTAAGCCTTTATGAACTGTTCATCGGCGGGCTAAAGGTGCCGGATTGGATGCTCGTTAAGAACCTCGACGAGTTGAAAGCAAAATTCGGCTCAGTGCTGATCCCGATCATGGCTGTGAAGTTCGTGCAGAAGCTTTTGCAGTCAGACAGCTCACTCGAAACACTGTATTACGGGATCGCCGTCGCTCTCGTGTCCTTTGCATTGACCGCATTCAACTTCGTCGCTGACCGGCACAAAGAAGCCGACAGGTCTAATGAATCAACCGAAAACGAGACGCGGGCGGAAGACCTTAAGATCAAATAGCATAATTATGCATAGCTTCACGAGCGTTCCATTCAAAGCTAAGACATTTCACGGACTCTCTGAAGTCAATGGGGTGGCAAAATTTTCCGGCGCCGGGATCGTGCTTGAGTTTGAGACCAAGCTCTTTGGCCTGATCTCAGACGGCGTAAAGGAAAGCCGCATTCCGATCGGCGAGGTGATGGACATTAAGTTCAGGAAAGGAGTGTTCAAACGGGGTGCAAAGATCGAGATCCGCACGAAATCCCTCGCCACCATGGTCAACCTGCCGAATGAGGACGGCAAACTGATCCTCAAGCTAAAACCCGAGGATTTCGACCGTGCCCGCGAAGCCGTCGACCGCCTCGTCCGCGACATCGCCACCCACGAAGCCGCCCTGCCGCCAGCACACACGCCGGTGAGTGTACTATTTGATGCAGGTGAGGATGAGACGCAGGAGTTGAAGAATGAGTGACTTATTTGAATGGGATCCTAATAAAGCGAGCAGCAATTTCAGAAAACACGGCGTGTCTTTTCAAGAGGCTACGTCGATTTTTGGCGATCCGCTCTCGATCACGATCTCAGATCGGAAACATTCTGACATCGAAGACCGATTTCTAATTACCGGATATTCTAATGCAGGCAGGCAAATAGTTGTCTCTCATGCCTTCAGGAATGGTAAGATTAGGATAATTTCGGCAAGAATAGCTACACCGGCGGAGCGAAGAAATTATGAACGGAATAGATGAAGAAGATGACGAAATGCTTGACGAATACGACTTTTCCGATGGTGTTCGCGGGAAATATGTTGATCTCGTCGCCGCGGCAGGCTTGATCAGGCTTGAGCCTGACGTGGCCAAGGTTTTTACGACCTCAGAGTCAGTAAACGCAACTCTGCGAGGTTTGTTACCTGTAATTAACGCTCAAGCTGAAAAGCTGCAGCACAACTGACTGTTTGTCCGCCTCCGCAGGAGTCCGACTATGAGACGGAGAATCGTAATTGTTTTTCTCAACATCGCGATAATGTTCGCACTTCCCGTTTATTCTCTATCTAAGACTACCGGATCTAGCTGCTTCGAATATCGACCACCTTCACGGGCAGTAACCTATTTTCGCTCAGTTAAGCGTAGTGTTAAGAAATTGTTCGGTCTGTACAAATATTCCTGTATTCTAATTAACCAATACCCAAACGTAGATCGATTGATCCTGAATCGAGGCATCATCGATCTTTCCTCCGGAGTAAACACCTCGGTGGAAGTAACAACCGAAGCGGCGGATCACGAAAACGATGTACTAACTCACATGTACGACGTTTCGGGCGGCAGCATCGTGGGCGTTGGCAGAAATGTAATTTGGAGGCTTGATGGCTCTGCTCCTGGCCGTTACTCGATCAGAGCGTGGGTGGATGATGGTATGGGTGACTGCGGACGGAGCCTAACCCAGACTATTGTAGTAGTAGACTCCGAGAATTAAAGTAATGCACACGAAAGATCTTAGGAGATCTTCTAACCGATAGCTTAAGCAAAACAAATGGGATCAAGGCAGTTCTCGAAACTGCTTTGATCCCATTCCACAAAATCTACTTAATTACTGAGCCATTCTCGGATCTGGTTTCGCCACAACCTTGTATTCCTTTGGCGGATCGACGCCGAGGAGGTTTTTGACGAAGTAATCCCAGCGGCGGCGCATCATGTAGTTCGAGTCGGCGCCGTAGCCGTGACGGGCGTTCGGGAAGATGATCAGGTCAAAATCCTTGTTGGCTTTGACGAGAGCATCGACCACGAGATACGTGTTGTACGGCGGGACGTTGTCGTCCATGTTGCCGTGGGCGAGCAGGAGTTTGCCCTGCAGGTTTTTAGCGTATTCCTGATTTGCCTGCGTTTTGTAATTATCGCCCGAGAGAAGGCCGATGTAGCGTTCGCCCCAGTCGTCTTCGTAGTTGCGGTTATCGTGATTGCCCGATTCCGAGATGCCGACCTTGTAGAATTCCGGATGGCGGAACATCGCCGCGGCGGTCGCAAAACCGCCGCCCGAATGGCCCCACACGCCGACGCGGGTCGTGTCCATGTACGGATACTTCGCGGCGAGCTGCTTGATGCCTGAGATCTGATCTTCGAGTGTGTTGTCGGCCATGTTGCCGTAGCAGACGTCGTGGAACGATTTCGAACGGTCAGGGTTACACGTTCCGTCGATGATCACGACCACAAATCCGAGTTCCGCGAGAGCTTGATGATCTCCGCGCGAAGCCGAGAACGAACGTCCGCCCACGCCGCCGCCCTGCGGGCCGGGATAGATGTAGTTGATGACCGGATATTTTTTCGCGGGATCGAGATTTGTCGGCGTGAACATCAAGCCGTAGAGATCCCATCTCGCGTCGCGTGATTTGACAGTGATCGGCGTGACCGGCTTCCAACCGGCGGCACGCAGACGCGACACGTCGGCCTTTTCGAGATCAGCGATCTTTTTTCCGTTCGTATCTCTTAAAACCGCGACAGGGGGCACATCGGGTTTGGAATAGTTGTCGACGATATACTTGCCATCCGGCGAAAGTGTTACCTGGTGGTTGCCGTCTTCAGGAGTCAAAAGCTGGAGGCCGGTTCCGTCAAAATTAATCTTGTAGAAATGCGAGAAATACGGATCACGTCCGGCTTCGCGGCCGTTTGCGTTGAAGTATATGACACGCGCTTTTGGGTCGATCTTCTCTACCGCCGTGACGACAAAATTGCCTTTCGTGATCTGGTTCTTTACCTTGCCGGTCGTCAAGTCGTAGAGGTATAAATGGCCCCAGTCATCGCGTTCCGAGTACCAGATCGCTTCGTTGGTTGTTGGGTAATATTCCCAGTTCTCACGGCCCTGGCCTGATTCGTACTGTGTTTTAACGACTTCCTCAAATACTTCGCGAATGTCGCCCGTCGCGACGTTTGCGACCCGCAGTTTTGCTACCTTGTGGTCACGCGAGCTTGAGATAAATGCAAATGTCGCTCCGTCGTTGCTCCAACGCATATCGCCCGTTGAAATATCGTCGCCCAAAGTGCCGCGATGCTCGTCCGGCGCCATCTTGAATCGAACCATCTTACCAGTCTCAACATCGATCACGACGCGATGGAGCTTGGCGATCTCTTTGTCGGTCGGAAGCGGATATTTCCAGGCTTCGAGCTTTCCGGCTCCGACTGCGGTCGATGCGAGATACATATCGCTGACATGACGCTGATCCTGCTGAAAGGTTGCAACCTTTTTCGAATCCGGCGACCACAGAACGATCGGGCGGTCGCTGTGCCTCCAGCCGGCGTTGTCTGTCGCGTAGCCGAAATCCTTTACACCGTCGGTCGTTAGCTGCGTTTCCTTGCTCGACGCGATGTCTTTAACCCAGAGATTCCAGTCTTTGATATAAACCTGTTTCTTACCGTCCGGCGATGTCGATACCAGACCGCCGCCGCCAAATCGTCCGCCAGGGCCGGCCGGTCCGGCTGGAGCGGTGACGCCGATAGCTGCCGCGGTCGCGCCCGTCTGACGTGAACCGTCAACCGGGTTGATCATCACAAATTCCCGCCCCGTAGCGGTGAGAACGCTGTACCAAAAGCGCCCGTCCGGCAAAAAAGTAGGCCGAACGCCGGCACGGTCAACGAACGGAGCCGTGCCCGACGCCAGCATCTTGGAAGCGCGATCATAATCGGCCGAGCTCAAAGGCTGCTGGGCAAATGCCATCGAGGCGAATGCCAGTAAAATAGACGCAAAGGTAACTATCGAGATTCTTTTCATTGGGTTTCTATCCGATCCTGAATTTTTGGTTGCGACAATTCATTTGTCAGTTCTGTAGTGAGTTGAAACATATTCTATCTCACACACGGCTTTTGTCACAGAAAAGCCGCGTATTTGATATTATTTTGATTTCACGTTTCTAGGGTTGTATTACGCAGTCGGGAGAAAAAAGTATGCCGAAATATGTGATCGAGAGAGAAATTCCGGGCGTTGGCGATTCGACAGCCGATGCTCTGCAGGCGGTTTCGCAAACATCGTGCAGCGTTTTGAAGGATCTCGGCCCGCAGATCCAATGGGTCCAAAGCTATGTGACCGGCGACAAGATCTATTGTGTGTACATCGCCCCGAATGAGGATATGATACGCGAACACGCCACGCGCGGCGGCTTTCCCGCCAACCGGATCTCCGAGATCAAGGCGATCATCGACCCGACCACAGCAGAAGTCTAAATGGCCCAAAGAGAAATAGAACTTGGCCGCCAAACGGCGACCCACGTCATCGCACCCGCTTACATCCAGCGCGCGGTCTTTATCGCCGTCCTCTCCTTCATGTTCTTTCTGGCAATGATCTTTGCCGCCTACATTCGTCCGCACATCCTGTATTTCTTTCTGGCAACGGCATTTCTGATCGTTTATCTGATAACGATGTTCTCATTTGTAATGCAGCGAAAAGCCAATGTCGAGGTTTACGAAAATGGCTTTAGATACCGGAAGAATATCGTGCTATGGAATGAGATCAGGGAGGTGAGCGAGAACGGTGTGGTTAGTTTCGGAAGCGGAAAAACACTGACCATTCCCAGTACTCTGAACAATGCTGGGAATGTTGTTAGTGAAATAAGACGGCGTGCGTCGATCTAAGCGGCGAAGCGACTGGAGCGGCAAGCATCCCTGCTTGCCACACCGAGGCTTCCTCGGTGTTCGACTATCGCAAACTTTTATCAATCTCGGTGCATAAGCGGTTTTCAACCGCTGGCAAGCAGAGATGCTTGCCGCTCCAGTCACCGGTGCTCCAGTCTGTTTCTCTTAATCTCACATTTTTTGTATTCTTTTAAGTTGACCTATCGTTTGTGTCGGTCAGCGGAGAATTTATGAGCATTGAAGTCGTAATGCCCCAGATGGGCGAATCGATAACCGAGGGAACCGTTTCGAAATGGCTGAAACAGGTCGGTGAACGCGTTGAAAAAGACGAGCCGATCCTCGAGATCTCGACCGATAAGGTCGATGCAGAAGTACCGAGCCCCGGAGCCGGGGTTCTGCTCGAAGTCAGAACCGCAGAAGGCGAAACTGTCGAGGTCGGAACTGTGGTAGCGGTCATCGGTGAGGAAGGTGCCGTGAGCAGTGAGCAGTCGGCGGTCAGCAGTCAGCCCGCGCCTGTCGCAGAAGCCGCCGCAGCCGTTGCTCCGCCGGAGCCAATAGTTCCAGAACCTCAGCCCGAGATCGAAGCGATAAAAATGCCCGAGCCTGAACCTGCTGCTGCTCCTGCAACTTCAACTTCAACTTCTTCAACAGAGGTCGTAATGCCCCAGATGGGCGAATCGATCACCGAGGGTACCGTTTCAAAATGGCTGAAGGCGGTCGGTGACGAAATAGAAAAAGACGAGCCGCTGCTCGAGATCTCGACAGATAAGGTCGATGCCGAAGTTCCCTCGCCAGCGGCTGGTAAGCTTCTCGCGATCAATGTTGAGGAAGGCGAAACGGTCGAGGTCGGGTCGGTTTTAGCGTTGGTTGGCGGTGGGCAGATGGCAGTAGCCAGTACACCTGCGGCTGCTCCGGTTGCAGTTCCGACTCCCGAACCAACACCGGTTGCTCCGGTTACTCCGCCAGTTCAGGCGGCCGCAGCTGCGGCTTCGTCGGCTCCGGTCTCGACGCTCAAAGTTTCTGGCTCGCTCGACGAGCTTCGCCGTCAAAAATCGAGCCCGCTCGTTCGTAACATCGCAAAAGAACACGGCATCGACATCACCAGGATCCCCGGCAGCGGCCTCAGCGGCCGTGTCACGAAGGACGATATCCTGTCGTTCATCGAAACCGGTGCAGCGCTTCGCCCGCAGGATCTGCTTGTGAAGGGTGCCGCGTCCGTCGCTGTTCCGTCAACGGCATCCGCTTCGAAGCCAAGCTTTACTGCACCGCCGATAGTGACCGCAATGGACGACCGCGTCGAGAAGATGTCGGTGATGCGGAAAAAGATATCGGAACACATGACGTTCTCAAAACAAACGTCGGCACACGTGACGAGCGTTTACGAGATCGACATGACTAATGTCGCAAAGTTCCGCAAGGCGAATCAGGACGCGTTCACAGCAAAATACGGCACAAAACTTACGTTCATGCCGTTCATCTTTCAGGCTGTAACCGCCGCGATCCGCGAGCACCGCATCGTCAATTCGCAGATCGACGGCGACAACATCGTTTATAAGGGCGATATCAACATCGGTATGGCCGTCGCGCTTGATTGGGGGTTGATCGTTCCGGTCATAAAACGTGCGGGAACTCTCTCGCTCGCCGAGCTTGCGACCACGGCGAACGACCTCGCCGATCGTGCACGAACCAAAAAACTGATGCCCGACGAAGTTCAGGGCGGAACATTTACCGTAACAAATCCCGGGGTTTTCGGCGGCCTGTTCGGCACACCGATCATCAATCAGCCGCAGGTGGCGATCCTTTGTGTCGGCACGATCGAAAAACGACCGAAGGTAATGACCACACCGGACGGCGACGATTATATCGCTATTCGCCAGATGGCATACTTTGCCCTGACGTACGACCATCGGGTGGTTGATGGGGCTGATGCCGAGAAATTCCTAGCCTATATGAAGGGCTATCTTGAGAGTGCCCCGTTCAGTATTTGATCTTTACGAAATTATCTCTGGATTCGCGGCTGTTTTTACTTGCAGCCGCGAATTACATTTTCACTCCCGTTTTACGGGCTTCATAATAAGCTCTTATACCGCTAAAGAAAATTCTTTATGCCTGTTTGGGCTTTATGTATACTTTAATACTGTGACTAGACGCTTGGGTTAGTAATCTAACAGACAACGCGGCCCTCTCGGCTAGCGTCTAGTATGAGGTTAGCTCATCAACCAAAGTTTATCTTAGAGGAGTCAGTTGTTATGTATAAAAAATTATCAGTTTTGGCCCTGGCGTTAACGCTTGGCGTAGTTTCGGCTTTTGCCCAGACGGGACAGGTCAGAAACGCAGTTGCCGGTCAGAAATACAAGATCAAAGGCGTTGTTGTAGCTAAGGAAGATACGAATACTTTTGTTGTCCGCGATTCGGTCGGGGTCGATACCCGCGTCGTTATTGCACCGAACGCGAGTATTAAGAACAACGGGTTCTTTGGCGGCGACAAATATCCGGTTGCGGCTCTCGTCCGCGGCTTGATGATGGAAATTGAAGGAATCGGCGAAAGCGCCGGATCGGTTTCCGTGAATAAGGTTCGATTCGACAAGACAGCCCTTCAGACGGCACAGGCGATCGATTCACGCGTGACCCCGGCCGAGGAACGTCTCAGTGCTGCCGAGCAGAACGCCGAACGCGTCTCCGGCCAGATCGATGAACTGATGGCCATCTCAAATGCTGCCAAAGGTGGAGCTAAAGCTGCTCAGGACACCGCTGATGCGGCAGTTGCCGGAGTGAATGCGACAAACAAACGCATCACCGACATGGACGACTATATCGTTCAGTCAACAGCGACCGTGAACTTTAGGGTCAACAGTGCCGTGCTTTCACCGGAAGGCAAATCTTCGCTTGACCAGCTCGCCACCGCTGCACTGACGATGAAAGGCTACATGATCGAAGTCACCGGTTTCGCCTCTGCCGAAGGCAGTGCTAAGGCCAACAAGGCTCTTAGCGACCGCCGTGCTCAGGCTGTAAAGGAATACTTGATCGAAAACCACAATATTCCGCTTCGCCGGATGAGCACGTCATATGGTTTTGGCGAACTTCAGGCAGTCGCCGATAATACGTCCAAAGAAGGCCGTGAGCAGAATCGCCGCGTCGAGGTTAAGCTTCTTGTTAGCCGCGGCCTCAACCAGACCGTCGAGGTCAAATCGAGCAACGATATCAACGAAAAGTAATTTGTTCGAATATTGGGCACCTGAAGCGACGGAAACATCTGTCGCTTCGGTGTCCTCTTATTTTGCCGTTCGTTTACGGAGTTCCTAAATGCGTAATTCATCTTGGTTCGGCCTGGTCTTAGCCCTTTTCGGCGGTATTGCCGTAAACGCACAGACACCGACCCCGAAACCCGCCGACGATGAGGTAATTAAGGTCGAATCCCGGCTCGTGGTCGTGCCGGTTTCCGTAACTGACGCCAATGGCGAACCAATTCTTGGACTAAAAGCTGAGAACTTCCGCGTCGGTGAGGACGGTAAAGCTCAGATCATCGATCAGGTTACAAATGCCGAAGCCACACCGCTGGAGATCGCTCTGCTCGTGGACGTTTCCGGCAGCGTTAACCCGCTTTTTGATTTTGAGATAAAGGCCGCTGCCCAGTTTCTGGAAAGCGTAATGAAAGGCGACGACAGGGCCACGATCTTTTTGATAGGCGATAAGCCGATCTCAGCAATGGCGAGGGAAAACTCGGCCCAGGCCGCGATCCGGGTTCGCTCGATCATGCCCTCGGGTAAGTTCACGGCGTTTTACGACACGGTTTCCGCTGCTGCAAAATACCTGCAAAAAAATGCTCCGGTTCGCAGCCGCCGCGTGATCGTTGCCTTGACCGATGGCGAGGACAATTGGAGCGACCTGACCCGCGAAGCGGAAAAAGCCAATTATCGCGACATCGACGTCAATTCACTCACCCCGGAAAAGCGAAATCAGCTCGCCGCACGGACTGACGCGGCTCATTTGCAGGCTCAAGCCCAGATCCTTCGTGACCTGCAGAATGCTGATTCGGTCTTTTACGTAATCAATCCGGCGGGCGATTCGTACAAACTTAACAAGATAAGTAAGCGTGCGCAGATCGGTTTGGAGCGGTTTTCAGTCGATACGGGCGGAACGGCATTCTTACCAAAATTCCTCTCGACCAACATGAAAGATCCGCTGCTAAATGGGATCAATTCGAAGCGTAACGAGGAAACGCTTGATCGCATCTTCAAGCAGCTGACCGGCGAACTACGTGCCCAATATTTGATCCAGTATTATTCCGACGCTGATTTTCCGGTCAATAAGTACGTCAAGCTCGACGTCGGCCTACAAAATTCCGGCGGCCTCCGGCTGCGTTCGCGGCAGGGATATTACGTAAAGTAAAAAGGCACTGGCGTTTGCTCGGAATGCTTTTACATCGTTCTTTCGACTTCCCGAATAACCACTTCACCTTTTACTTCGGTCATCGTTTTCTTCTTTTTCGTCGGCGGCACGGCGATCTTGCCCATGACATACGGATCTTCTTTTGGCTTATTGGAATTCGTGTCTGGGTTGATCGCGATAGCTCCCATCAACGGCCTCGGTTCCGGGGTAGGCGTTGAGTACGGGATCATTTCACCGACGACGACACGTGTCGCCTTCGAGAATATCGAAACAAAGAACACGCCTGTCAAAATAGCCATCAGCAGCGAAGCCGCTGCGGTCGCGAAAACGCGTGTTCGATGTTTCACACCGGCCAAACCGACCGGGCAATCAGTAGTAATAACGCTGCCGTCGGCACGCTGGTAGAACCGGACGCAAAGACGGCCTTCCGCATTGAGGATCAACGATTCAGCTTCGGTCTTCGTCATTCCTGAAAGGTTGTAAACATTCAGCTTACAGTCGCCGCAAAATCTCTTCCGTTCGTCGCCGTACATTTCGTTCCAGTCAGCCGAACATGGGCTCGCGATCTTTACATTCTCCAAAGGGCTGTCAAATTCAGGCATATAAAAGCTCCGTTCAAATAGATTCAGCAGTTGCTGTTGTTCTATTGAACGGAGCCTGAAAAGTTTCTTGCGTAAACTAGACGTTTATTTGTTTGATGATCGCAGCGAAAGAGCCGGATCTTAACTGCTCGAGCGAAAGCCCGGTCCGTTCCAATGCTCCCTGTTCGGTTAACGCACCGCAGTTGATCGCCCTAGTGAAATAATTTAGCAAGCCCTGTCCGGTAGCCGCATCGTCAAAATTATTGCCGACCAGGGTCGCCTGGGCTGCTTTTTCAAGGAAATTATTCAGCCGGTCGGACGTCTGGTCGAGGCCTTCGAGAAAGAAGGAGTAAACAGCGGCGTAACGGGCCGGAATTTGTGCCGGATGAAGGTCCCAGCCCTGGTAAAACCCATTCTGCAGTGCCCAACGGCAATTATCGTAATGAAGCCGCCATGCTGAACGAACCACTGCTTCGTTCTCCGTGATCTGCTCCGCAGATAGAGCATCTCCCCGATGCGGGGCGATCGGCATTACCGTTGTTACACCATCCGAGAGATAAACGCCGGTCCTAGCGAGCGAAACCTGCATGATCTGCCGGGCAAGATCGCACGAAGGATGCCGCAGATCCTGGTACTGGGCGGTGACCCCGCAATCGGCGGTGTAATCGAACGCACCGAAATGAGCGCCCCGACATCGTCCCCTGGCGGCTGCGACGAGTTCCGGCAACGCGGATCGGCCGTCCGGCGAAATGATCGACTGCACCGTCTCGATCATGATCTCGATCTTGATGATCCCAGGTTTGAGGTTTAGTCGGGCTTCGATCTCATCGAGAATGTCGGCGAGAGCGGTCACTTGTGCGGGCGAAACGATCTTTGGGAGCGTGACTACAAAATTCTCCGGCAATCTTCCGTCCGTTTCGCGGCATAAAGCCGTAAGATATAGGACAAGTGTTCTGATCGACCGCGCGAGGGTTTCCGGGCTGAAGGATTTGATCCGAATGCCAAAAAATGGCGGCAGAGTTCCGGCAGCCAGAGCCTTTGAGGTTTCCTCCGTAGCGGTTACGGCGTGGCCGTCCTCTTCGGCATCCGTTCTTACCCCATAGCCATCTTCAAAATCGATCCTCAGATCCTCGATAGCTTCTCGAGCCAGTTTTTCGTTAACACGGGCATGGACGATCTCACCCAGGGCAGACGGCAGGCCAAAAATACTGGCAAAAGCACCACTGTCATGAGCAAAGCCCGCCAGCGACTTTGCCGCGATCACTCCAAGCTTATTTGTTGTGTCTGCTTTAAAGAGATGCGCTCCGCCGTAAACCGTGTGGATCGGCTGGCGCTCGGGGCGTTCTCCGGGATATTGATCAGCAATAGAGGCTAAGGCTGGACTCAACTGAGCGGTGACCCTTTTCACCATATCAGAGGAAAGTGTGCTGTTCATCGAGGTATTTTCTACGACTCAACGGCCTCGAAATGTCGAATATCCAAAGGGACTCAGCAATAGCGGCACGTGGTAGTGCTGCATCGGATCCTTCACCACAAAACTAATGGTGATCTGCGGGAAAAAGCACTCAATGCTCTTCAGCAAAAAATACGGGCCGATCTCGAATATCAACCGGTAGTGTCCGGGTAAGAACACGTCTTTCGGCTCGAGCAGATCGTTTATTCGCCCGTCAACGTCGGTGATACCTTCGGCGATAGCCTGCCAGCCGGCTGAATGTGTCTTCCGTTCAAGTACAGCGGGAATTCCTGCACCGGGACGGCCTGAGGTTGTGTCGAGTATGTATGTTGTTATCCCGCTCATTTTTCTAGTAGTTTGTTAAGCCTGCTCACGAGAACTTTCCTATGTTCCTCGGCGGCTATCTGTATTTCCGTCTCAACGGAGTTCCCAAGACGCGCCCGGCATATTGCGAGCATTTCATCGGAACTCTTCCCATTAGGCCACACCACAAATATAAACCCGAACTTCGCCTTATACAAGCTCGCTAATTCCGCCAGTTCTATCGCGGGAAGATCGACCTGCAGGGTCGAGAATGCGGCGGCCCATTCCGCAGGCGGCAGGGCGAACCATATCGAATCCGCCGCCTCATACAAGCTGTCAAGCATTACAAACGGACGCTTCTCGGCCATACTCCGAGCCCAGAGCTCCGAACCGCTGCATGAACGAAATACATCCATCGCCTCGTCCGCTGATAGGTCGTTAAGCCAGGCTAAATTCTTGTATATTTGAAAAGTTTCCAATTGCTTGTCATTTATAACACAAATAAGAACTTATGCTCCATAAAAGGGAGCTCAGTGTCGGCTAATTAACCACTGCCGGGGCTCGCATTATTGTGAACATCATGAAAAAGTGTGATCTTAGTTTGTTTTTCGAACAAACTTTGTGTACCTTAATCTGGAAAACCCCTCAAGTGCGATAAGTTTAGATGAAAAAGATATACCTTCATGGAGCAAAAGACCAAATCGCGCGACATAATACGATCCGGGATATTAACAAACAGATCGTACTAAATTATGTTCGAGCTAGATCTCCGATCTCGCGAGCCGAGATCGCTCGCGAGACATCTCTGCAGCGTTCGACCGTTTCGGCGATCGTAGATAATTTGACGGCCGAAGGGCTGATCGAAGAGATAGGAACAGGCGATTCGACAGGTGGCCGCAAGCCGACATTGCTGCGGCTGCGAACGGGAACGCCAGCTGTTATCGGAGTTGATGTGACGCCTCGGGAGACAACTATCGTTCTCGCCGACCTGACCGGGAGCATTATGCGGAGCGAGGTCTTTCCGACCTCTCCGGACATCGGCTACATGAACGAGCAGATCCTGTCGAAGGTGACGCACTTTGCCGACAACAATCCAGGAACCGGCCTGGAAGTCGGGATCAGCATTCCCGGCATCGCCGACCAGGAATCCGGCAGAATGCTGTATATACCGTACTTTCAATGGTCAGATTGGGACATCGGTCAGCGGATCCACGCAGCCACCGGCTTGCCCGTGATCATTGACAACGACGCAAATGCGGTCGCTCTCGCCGAGCTCTGGTTCGGGTCAGACGAGATAAAGAGAACGCGAAACTTCATAATGCTTCTGATCGCCGAGGGTATCGGAACCGGAATCATCGTCGACGGCCAGGTCTACCGCGGCGAGAGCGGCGCGGCGGGCGAATTCGGCCATATGTTCGTCGGCGAGAATGCACCGGTCACGTGCTCGTGCGGCCGACGCGATTGCTGGGAGGCACATGCCTCTGAAAAAGCGATAATTCAACGGTATGGTTCGGTAAATGGCCACGGTGCGGCAGCTATCGATATCGAAAGATTTATCGGCCTGGCAAAAAACGGCGAACGTCAGGCGACAAGGGTTTTGAACGAAACGGCAAGATATCTTGGTATCGGTATATCCAATTTGATCATCGGCTTCAGCCCGGAGACGATCGTCGTCTCGGGGAGCATTGTTAAAGCGTGGGATCTGATCAGCGAAGAGATAAATGAGATGGCAAAGCGCAGTATTCGCCACGAACTCGTCCGAACTAACATCGTTCCGTCGGCTTTGGGTGATAATCCGACAATATTGGGCTCGATAAGCCTAGTTCTGTCGAGAAAATTTGCCTCGGCAAATTAATTTTCAAGTTTTTTTTTGATTTTTGGCGAATTTATTCTTGACATCGGGTTACGTTTATATTAAAACTTTGTTTGTTTACACAACAAACAATAATTCTGTTTCTCATTGGCATTTTCCGTAATTTAGATTTCTGGTTGGCAAGCTGCTCGATTTATTCGGTGTCTGCGATGCTGATCTTAACTTTTCAGAGGTGATCAGTCGTATGAAAAAAAGCAAACTACTTACATTCAAGCGGATCGTTATGTTAACGATCTCGATCCTGAGCGTCGTAACGTTCGGCATCGCGCAGACGGAATCTGCCCGGATCTCGGGCTCCGTCATGGACGCTAACGGAGCAGCCATCAGCGGCGCAACCGTTAGCCTTAGATCGATCGGCACGGGCCGCGAAGTCAAAACGGTCAGCGGAGCAGACGGAACATACAGCATTCTGTCGCTGCAGCCGGGCCGCTACCAGATCGAAGTTGGTCAGACCAATTTTAAGACGACCAAACAAGAGATAACTCTCGAGGTTGCACAGAACGCGGATCTCAATTTTAGCCTTGAAGCAGGCGCGGTATCCGAGACGGTGACGGTCACGAGCGATATTCCGCAGGTAGATAGTACGACATCTGCACTAAGTCAGGTGATCCAGGGACGAGAAGCGGTAGACCTTCCTCTTAACGGACGAAATGTTCTCGAACTCGCCCGCCTGACCCCCGGCGTCACACAGGGAGTTCCCGCTGGATTTGCGACGGGCGTTTCCGGCAATGCCGAGACGTACCGAGCGCGTAACACCGGCGGTGCGGCTTTATCGGTAAACGGCCAGCGAACACAGGCGAACAATTTCCTGCTCGATGGCGTTGATAATAACGAATCGCTGGTAAACACGATCAACGTATTCCCTTCGGCTGAAGCGGTTCAGGAATTCCGCGTCCAAACGAGCGTCGCAACGGCTGAATTCGGCCGCGGCGGCGGCGGTATCATCAATTCCGTCGTCAAATCGGGAACTAATGATTTCTTCGGCAGTGCATTTGGTTTTGTGAGAAATGACAACCTTGATGCAAGGCCGACATTTGAACAATCGAAACGCGAATTTCGCCGCGGACAGTTCGGCGGCACCTTTGGCGGAGCGATCTGGAAAGACAAGATCTTTTTCTTCGGCGATTACGAAGGCCTTCGCCAGTTTCTGCCGGTGAGCCAGGATTTTGCGTCGGTACCGACTGCCGCCTTCCGCACGGGTAATTTTTCGACGCTTACTACCCAGCTGAAAGACCCGCTTACCGGACTGAACGTCTGTGTAAACGGAACGACGACGAACGGGATCCTTTGCACGAACGGAAACGGCGTGGCATTCAACCGCCTCGACCAGCTCGCTGGCAATCGTCTCAATCCCGTTGGATTGAAATATCTCCAGGCGTTCCCGCTGCCTAACAACGGAACAGGATTCCAGAGTAACTACGTCTCGACACGTGTCGAGAACACGAACACTGACACTTTCGATATCAGAGGTGACGCTTCCCTCTCGACCAACAATCAGATGTTCGGCCGCTTTAGCAAAGGCCGTTTTCGTCAGACGACGACCTCAAGGCTGCCTGATCTGCCGGCCGGATTTGGTTCGGGAACGAACCCGACCGATACACAAGGCTTAGTTGTCGGCCTGAACTCGGTTCTGAGTTCGAGGGTCGTAAATGAATTTCGTATTCAGGCGAACCGCATCAAATTCGGCTATACCCCTCCATTCTTTGACCGGGCCATCTCAGCCGATCTTGGAATTCCGAATGCAAACCGCGATGCTAACCTCGGCGGCGGGGCATTGATCGGCGGCTATAACGGCCAGCTCGAATATACGGGTGATTTCGGCCCGTATCTGGTTCCGCAGAACACATATCAGATCGTTGACAGCGTCAGCTTCACGAGCGGGAGCCATACCTTAAAATTCGGCGGTACGATCATCCGGCGCGATGTCGCCCTCTATCGTCCGAACCGCGGTAAAGGCTATTTCTTCCTGATCGGTAACGGCGACCCGTCGCAGTGCGGCGGTGCAGCTTCGACGGGCAATGAACAGGCCGACCTGCTTATTGGATTCGTCTGTAACTATCAGATCGGCCCGCCGTTCGGAACGGTCGGCACGCGAAACTGGGAGAACGGCCTGTTTGCTCAGGATGACTGGAAGGTTTCGAGCAGACTAACGCTGAATCTCGGCCTTCGTTATGAATACTTCACAAACCCGACGGAAATGTACGGCCGTCAGGCAAACTTTGATCTCGCCACCGGACGCCTCGTCGTTGCGTCAGGCAACAAGGATTCGCTAACCGATACTGATACCAACAATTTCGGCCCGCGTATCGGATTCGCGTACGATCTTGACGGCAAGGGCAAATCATCGCTTCGCGGCGGTTACGGTTTGTTCTACTTCCTCGATCGCGGCGGTATCGACAACCAGCTTGCCCAGAATCCACCTTACAGCGGATTCTCGCAGTTCAACTACACCGACGGCGTCCGTATCACGCTTTCAGGACGTGCCCCCAATAACTCGCTTGATTCGCGTCTCGCGACCGGTGCTTTGCCGCTGGGCAGCGTCTCGGATGTTAATTTAAACAATCCTCAGAACGTCACCGTCCTGGCTATCAGGCCGGATAACAAGACCTCGAACATTCACCAGTTCAACATTCAGTACCAGCGTCAGCTGACCGATAACACGGCACTCAGCGTCGGTTACGTTGGAACTCGCGGCCGCAACCTGGCTCTTTATTACAACCTGAACGGAAACATCCGCGAAGCCGGAACGAACGTCGCGTGTCCTAACGGACGCACGACCGCACCGTGCTACACGAACGGCGGACGTGTCAATGTTCGCGACGACAACGGCAAATCGCAGTATGATTCGCTTCAGGTACAGCTCAATCGACGCTTTTCGAACGGTTGGCAGTATCGTGCGGCTTACACCTATTCGAAGACCAAAGATAACGGCGAAGGTGCCTTCGACAGCGTTGCGGATCTTAACCTCAACTTTGTCGAGCCGTTCGCGACCTCGCGTCTCGATTTCCCGCATGTCTTCTCGTTCGAAACGGTTTACGATCTTCCGTGGGGAACCGGACGACGTTGGGGCACCAACTGGAATCGCGGTTTGAACGCGGTACTTGGCGGATGGCAGATCAACGGCATCTTCCGTGCACAGAGCGGCCAGACCTTCGACGTTCGTCGCGATGGTGTGAGAGTTGACCTAACCGGCGATCCGTATACCGGCAACAACAGCCTGTATCTGAACCGCTCAGCGTTCACTAACGCACCGGCGACTCGTTTCGGCAATCTCGGACGCAACAGCCTTCGCGGGCCGTCGGGTCAGCAGGTTAATATGGGACTAAGCAAGGATTTCGGGATCACGGAACGGGTTAAGTTCCAGTTCCGTGCCGAGTTCTTTAACCTGTTCAATACGCCGCAGCTTACGCCGCCGAATACCGATCTGAACAACACCAGCACCTCGAACGGTTTTGGTACGATCACGTCGACCTATGGATTTACGAATCGTCAGATCCAGTTCGGAGCACGTCTGCAATTCTAGGCAGCACGCTCAACGGAGCGTAGCCTAAAGTTGTTGTTTTTCAGGGCGTGAAACATAATGTTTTCACGCCCTGATTTTATAAAGAGACGATGGACTTACGCGACAAATATGATCTGGCAGGAGCGGATCGAACCAGATTCGCAGCTGACGGCCATATTTTACTGAGGTCGGTCGCGACGGCGGATGAGATCGCTGCATTTGGGCCCGCGATCCGCGATGCAGGTTTCCGCTATAACAACGAATCACGAAATATCGAAGAAAGAGATACATACGGCAAGGCGTTCCTGCAGACGACGAATCTATGGATGCGGGATACTACTGTCAAGAAATTTGTCTTTAGCCGAAGATTTGCCCAGCTTGCGGCCGAACTGCTTGGCGTAGAAAAGGTTCGGCTTTATCACGATCAGGCTCTCTTTAAGGAGGCGGGCGGCGGTGCGACGCCTTGGCATCAGGACCAATATTATTGGCCGCTCGATACCGACCGCACGATCACAATGTGGATGCCGCTCGTCGATATTGACGAAACGATGGGAATGATCACCTTCGCATCCGGCTCACATGTAAAAGGGCCGATCGGAAGTCAGGCGATCTCGGACGAGAGCCAGGAAACATATGAGGCTTACATTCGCGACGAAAAGTTTGAGATTTCAAAGGCCGCGTCGATGAAAGCAGGTGATGCGACATTTCATCTGGGTTGGACGATCCACGGAGCGGGCGAAAATCGGTCGGAATCGAGACTCCGCGAAGTGATGACGATCATCTATTTCGCGGACGGAGCCCGGATCGCAAACCCGCAGAACGAGAATCAGATCGCCGATCTGAACGCCTGGCTGGACGGAAAAGAGCCGGGGACGCTTGCGGACGGCGCGCTAAGCCCGGTTTTGAATTAGTAATTTTATGCCCAATAAATTTCCGCGAGCTTCAGGAATTCTTCTTCATCCGACTTCGCTGCCCGGCAAGTATGGCATCGGCGATCTCGGCAGCGAAGCTTACCGTTTCGTCGATTTCCTGGCTGCGGCTCGTCAAGCTTACTGGCAGATCCTTCCGCTTGGGCCGACCGGATTTGGCGATTCACCTTATCAATGCTTCTCGGCCTTTGCCGGCAACCCGCTGATGATCTCGCCGGAAATGCTGATCGAGGACGGCTTGATCACCGAAACGGACCTTTCCGACCTGCCGGATTTTGAGGAACACAAGGTGGATTTCGGAGGCGTTTATAATTGGAAAACCCAACTTCTCCCCCGGGCCTTCGAAGGTTTTCATCACATCACCAGCGTGGATCTTCGCGGCAAATTTGAGACCTTTTGCCAGCAGAACGACTTCTGGCTGGATGACTACGCCCTTTACCGAGCGGTCAAATTACAACAGGATCAAAAGGCTTGGTTCGAATGGCCATCAGCCCTTAAATTGCGAGACGGCAATGCCATCGAGGAAGCTCACGAGAACCTCTACGACCAGGTCCAGGCTGAAAAATTCTATCAGTTCCTGTTCTTCAGGCAGTGGTTTGAGCTCAAAGAATACGCCAATCGCAAGGGCATCAAGATCATCGGCGATATTCCGATCTTCGTCGCTGCCGATTCAGCCGACGTATGGTGCAATCAAAAAAAATTCAAGCTGAACGAGGACGGCACAGCAAAGGTCGTTGCCGGTGTTCCCCCTGACTATTTTTCGAAGACGGGGCAACTATGGGGCAATCCGATCTACGATTGGGACGCTATGCAGGCTGACGATTTTCGATGGTGGATCGCTCGCGTTGCATCAACACTGCAAACGGTGGACGTCGTTCGCATCGATCATTTTCGCGGGTTTGCAGCTTCGTGGGAAGTTCCGGGAAAAGACAAAACTGCCGAGAACGGACGCTGGGTCGACGTGCCCGGAAAGGAGCTTTTTATCGCCCTCAAACGCTCGCTCGGCGACCTCGCCATCATTGCCGAAGACCTCGGCGTCATCACGCCAGATGTTGAAGAACTGCGTGACGGCTTCGGCTATCCGGGAATGCGTATCCTGCAGTTCGCCTTTGGCGGCGACGCAAAAAATCACGATCTGCCGCACAACTACATCAAGAATTGCGTCGCCTACACGGGCACTCACGACAACGATACAACGGTCGGTTGGTACAACTCACAGGCCGGAGCAGGCTCGACCCGGGACGAAAAAGAGATCAGCCGCGAACACGACTACTGCCTGAGTTACCTCGCTTCAGATGGTAAAGAGATCCATTGGGACTTTATCCGGGCAGTATGGGCGTCAGTTGCGGATACGGCGATCGCTCCGATGCAGGATGTGCTGGGGTTAGGCACGGAAGCCCGTATGAATTTGCCTGCGTCAGATTCGGGCAACTGGTACTGGCGATGCAGTCGTGCCGATCTTTCTGAAGAGAACGCAGCCAGATTGAAAGAACTGTCGGAAATTTATGGCCGGAGCGTCGGAAGCTAAGAAAAAGACCAAGAATGCAAAGGCAGCTCGAACTTCAGCCGCTCCTCGCTCGAGGACGAGAGCCTTGCGGAATTGGTTTGATGATCTTTTTGAGAGGCATGTGAATGTCTTCTTTGTCGCTGGAGCGATGTTGTTTTTTGTCGCAATGCTGGCTCTCAAATTCTCGTTCTATTACGTCGAAGGCCTCGCGTCAGTCGCTCTCCTGATCTTTGGGGCGGTATTTCTCTGGAAATACCATGACGCAGTCTTTCCGCTCCGTTTCAAGTTTTCCGAAGACTCGGTCTGGCTTTATGTCGGATTGTTTGCCTTCTTGGGATTTATATTCGACGGGGCCGGAAACGCCTTCTACAACAAGCCGCTGGAGCTTCTTTGCCCTACAGCCTCAAGGCTGGCGAGAGAAGTAGTTTCGATAGAAACATCTGACGGCACTGAATTTGGCCAGGCTTTCATATGCGTGTCGCGGATCGGCGGCGAAAATGTCGAGATCGCCTGGTACCTGGTGGACATGATCCGGATCGCTGAATACATCGTAATTGCCTTTGTTTTGATCGCGGTGTGCCGCGCAATACTTTTTTGGAAACATGCAAAATAAAATACGCCTCATAATAGTCTTGCTTTTAGCTGCCTACGTTCTACCGGCGGCGGCTCAGACCCCGACAGTCGAAAAAATAGATCCGCCGAATTGGTGGACGGGAATGACGATCAACCCGGTCCGCGTGCTGCTTCGCGGCACCGGCCTGAAGAGTGCGACGGTCACAGTTCCTACCGGTTTGAGTGCCGGCAATTACAAACACAGCGAGAACGGCCATTATCTGTTCTTTGATCTTACGATTCCACCAACAACGGCTCCGGGCATAAAGAAACTGTCGGTTAACGGAAACGGTAAAACAACTACATTCGATTTTGAGGTCAACTCGCGGCCGTCGGCAGTTGGGAAATATCAAGGATTCTCGCCGGACGACGTCATCTACCTGCTGATGCCTGACCGGTTTGCTGACGGTGACACTTCAAATAATGACCCCGCGATCTCAAAAGGCCTTTACGACCGCAGCAAAACGCGGCGATATCACGGCGGCGATCTCGAGGGCATCATCAGCAAACTCCCCTATCTCAAATCGCTCGGAGTGACCGCGATCTGGACGACACCGATCTACGACAACAACAACAAGCTCGACGAAAAGGAAGTTTACGACGGGGAAAAAACCACGGGATACCACGGCTACGGCGCGGTCGATATGTACAGCGTCGATGAGCATTTCGGCGATGTTGATAAATTAAAAGAGCTGGTCGACAAAGCCCACGCTATGGGCCTCAAAATGGTCCAGGATCAGGTCGCCAACCACACCGGGCCGTATCACGTCTGGGCAAATGATCCGCCGACACCGAGCTGGTGGAACGGCACCGCCGACAATCATCTCTCGAACAACTGGCAAAAATGGACGACGATGAATCCGCGCGCGTCCTACCAGACGCAGCGGCGCAATCTCGAAGGATGGTTCGTCGATATTCTTCCCGACTTTAACCAGGACGATCCCGAGGTCGAAAAATACCTGATCCAGAACAGCATTTGGTGGATCGAGCGAGTCGGTTACGACGCGATCCGTATGGATACGCTGCCGCACGTGCCGCGTACCTTTTGGGCGAAATGGGGAGCCGCGATCAAGCGTCAATATCCAAAGGTAAACATTCTCGGCGAGCTTTTCGACGGCGATCCGGCATTGCTCTCGTATTTTCAGACCGGCCGCAAAGGCCACGACGGCATCGACACGCAGATCGACACGCTCTTCGATTTCACAACGTATTACGCGATCCGCGATGCGTTCGCCCAGGGAAAATCGATCCGTGCGGTCTCACAGGCATTCGCCCACGACTGGCTCTACCCGCGGCCCGAGGTTCTCTCGACTTTCCTCGGCAATCACGACGTCGGACGCTTTCTCGGCGAACCCGGAGCGACCGTCGAAGGCCTGAAACTCGCAAACACGCTCATCATGACCTCACGCGGCACGCCGATCCTTTATTACGGCGACGAGATCGCCATGAAAAGCGGCGGCGACCCGGAAAACAGGCGTGATTTCCCTGGCGGTTTTCCGGCTGACGGCATCGACAAGTTCGCCGCACCAGGAAGAAACGCGGTGGAAAAAGACGTTTGGGATCACCTGGCAAAACTCGGAAAACTCCGTCAAACATTCGAACCGCTCCGCCGCGGCAAAACCATTGACCTGCTCGACGAAGAACAGCAGATGGCGTACGCACGCATGACCGACAAGGAAGCAATTGTGGTCGTTTTCAACAACGAGACGAAGCCTGCAACGGTAACGTTCGATGTGTCGATGATCAAGCAGACGAAGACCAATGGCTCGTTTGTAGATCTGCTTGACGAGCCTCGGTCCTTCGAAGTAAAGAACGGCAGCGTAAATGTCGAGCTGCCGGCTCGTTCTGCTCGCATTCTGCGCGGCGTAACTCTGCGATGAAATTCGTTCTAGACCTATTCCTATTTTTCGCGTCCTTTTCGCGTATTTCGCGGGCAGATAAAACGTTATGCAAAACAAACCAAAGTTAACATTCTGGCAGATCTGGAACATGAGCTTCGGCTTTCTCGGCATCCAGTTCGGCTGGGGATTGCAGATGGCGAATATGTCGCCGATCTACAAATATCTCGGCGCTGATGAGAGTTCGCTGCCATATCTCTGGCTTGCCGGGCCGCTCACGGGGTTGCTGATCCAGCCGATCGTCGGGGCGATGAGCGACCGGACATGGACGCGGCTCGGGCGTCGCCGTCCGTTCTTTCTGGTCGGTGCGATCATCGCGAGTATTTGTTTGATCCTGATGCCGAATTCGTCTGCAGTTTGGATGGCGGCGAGCTTGCTTTGGATAATGGACGCGTCGATCAATATCACGATGGAACCGTTCCGTGCATTCGTCGGCGACAAACTGCCTGAGGAGCAGCGGACGCTCGGATTCGTGATGCAATCGTTCTTTATCGGCATCGGATCGACGCTCGCGAATGCCCTGCCATACATCCTTACCTGGCTTGGCGTGGTTGGAATAATGAAGAGCGGCATTCCGTATTCAACGCTGATCGCATTCATCGTCGGAGCGGCGGCATTCCTGAGCGCGGTTCTTTGGACTGTCTTTACGACAGACGAATTTCCGCCGGATGACATCGAGAGTTTTCGCAGAAAGAATGCCGAGGGCAGCATCGTCGGGAATATCCTAAAAGAAGTCGGTGACGCATTCCGCGAGATGCCGACAACCATGAAGCAACTCGCGATCGTCCAATTTTTCACGTGGTTTGCTTTGCCGTTCATGTGGCAATTCTACGGGCTGACCGTTGCTCGTCACGTTTTCGGAGCGGTCGACGACCATTCTGACCTATTTAAGCAAGGAACCGAATGGGGCGGCGTGTGCTTTGCGATCTATAACCTGGTTTGCTTTCTTGTCGCCTTCGGCATTCCGCCACTCGCTGCAAAGATAGGCCGCAAGGGCGTACACATGATCTGCCTGACCTGCGGCGGCCTTGGGCTTATATCGACGTATTTTGCTGGTAATCCATACTTTCTCTGGATCGGAATGATCGGCGTCGGCATTGCCTGGGCTTCGGTCCTTTCGATGCCCTATGTCATTCTCGCCGGAGCGATCAAGCCGGAAAGAATGGGCGTTTACATGGGTGTTTTCAATTTGTTCATCGTTATTCCGCAGGTCGTTCAGAGTTTCCTGACGCCGCAGATCTACAAGTCAATACTTGGCAATAACCCACTGAACGCGGTCATCCTCGGCGGCATCTCAATGCTCGTCGCGGCAGTCTCCGTACTGGTTGTAAAAGATATCGGAGCAGCGAAGATCGAGGGAATCGGCGGCGGCAGCCACTAATGTCATTATGCAGAAGCGAATTTTAATACTCTCGGTAATTTCCATCTTTCTTGCGAGCTGCGTTTTTGGCCAGCAGCCATCGCGGGACGTTTCTAAGGAAACTGCTCGCAGCTCGCAAGATTGGATTCGCGACGCGGTTATCTATCAGATCTGGGAACGCGCGTATTCGCAAAAAGGCGATTTTAATTCGATCACGGCAGATCTCGACCGCATTAAGAACCTTGGCGCCGATGTTTTGTGGCTGATGCCGGTTCATCCGATCGGGCAGGTCAAGAAGAAAGGTTCGGTCGGTTCGCCATATGCGGTTCGAGATTATTACGGCGTCAATCCCGATTACGGAACGCCCGCCGATCTCAAACGCCTCGTCGCCGAAGCCCACAAACGCGGCTTAAAAGTCATCATCGACGTCGTCGTCAACCATACCGCCTGGGACAACAAACTTATCACCGAGCATCCAGAATTCTACAAAAAGAATGAAAAAGGCGAGATCATTCCGCCCGTTCCTGATTGGGCAGATGTCGCGGGGCTCGATTACGAAAAACCGGCCGTTCGGAAATACATCATCGAGAATTTCAAAAGCTGGATCCGCGATTACGACCTCGACGGTTTTCGGTGCGATGTGGCGCTGTTCATTCCGACCGATTTCTGGGAAGAAGCCCGAGCCGAGGTTGATAAAGTAAAGGCAAATACCATATGGCTCGCCGAAGCCGAAAAGGCGGACCTGCTCGTGAAAGCTTTCGATGTCGATTATTCGTGGAATATGCACGGCGCTTTGACCGAGGTTATGCAGGGCGTAAAGCCAGCGTCAGCCTTGAGGAGGATATGGGAAGAGCAGGCCGCGACTTTCGCGAAAGGCTCGATCCGCATGCGTTTCTCCGACAATCACGACGAACGCCGGGCGATCGTGCGATTTGGCGAGAAAGGTGCTCTCGCGGCTCAGACGCTCGCCTTCACGCTCGACGGTGTGCCGCTGATATACAACGGAATGGAAGTTGGCGATACCGCCGAATCCGGTGCTCCGGCACTATTCGAAAAGCTGCCGATCTTCTGGCAATTCGCTGAACGCCGGCCCGAATTTCCGCGTTTCTACAAGGCAATGACTTCTTTGCGAAAAAGCAGCGTCGCCCTTCGTCGCGGCGATGTTAATTGGCTAAAGAATTCGGACGAGAACCGCGTCCTGACGTTCACACGCCGCTCGGGCAATGAGGAACTGCTGATCGCGATCAACATGACCAACGCACCGTTTTTTGGCTCGGTCGAAGCAAGCGGAAATTTTGAGGAGATCACGCCAAACATCGGCAACCCGCTGCCGCCTGACGATGAAAAATCAAAGCCGCCCGCGAAGGCAAATGTCGCATTGCCAACGCTAAGTTTAGACAGTTTTGGGTTTAGAATATTCAAACGAAAGTAAAACTCGTCTAAACCGATATGAAAAAGCGACTTATCTGGCTCACATTCGTAATTGCTCTCTTGCCATTGGCAGCCTCGGCTCAGTCAAAAACGCCGAAGACCGTGCGAGATTTCTTCATGGTGCTGCCCGACAAATATTTCAGCCTCGATTGCTGCATGACCATGCCGAGATCGAAGCAAAAGCCAGAGTATTTGAAACGGTATCTCAAGGTCGAAGACACCGCTAACGGCTACATGAGCGGCTATGGCGACGCGGCTCAGGAAGGCTTTGTGATGGCCCTTTTCAAACGTCCGAACGGCAGCTATCTGATCGGCTTTTACACCTACGGCGAAGGCGGCATTGAGGATACGCCGTGGACAGTTTTTCTCGATTATAAAGCCGGGAAATGGACCGACGTTTCGCGTAAATCGATCGCGAATTACAGCAAAGAAAAATACGTTTACGAATTGCCGCGAAACGGTACGACCGTTCAGGTCTTTGAGAAAGACGAGAACGGCACCGACTGGAACAAAGGCAAAAAGCTCCACGACCTTGTTTGGAAAGATGGTAAGTTTACACTATCAAAATAGCTCCTTCGATCGATCCAAGTAGCAGAAAAATGCGAAAACTTACAGGCTTGCTTTCTCTTATCTCATTATTTTTCATTTCAGCAACTGTTCCCTTGGGCCAGACTGCACCGAGAGTGTACGTGCTTAACGCGAAAACTCTGCAGGAACGCCGCAAAGCGGTTCTTGATCCAAAAACCGCCGCGCAATACGTACGTTCGATCAAGCGGCTGACGTCAGACGCTGACAGGGCCCTAAAGGTCGAGATCGCTCCCGTTACGTCGAAAACTGCCTCACCGCCGAGCGGCGATAAGCACGATTACATGAGCCAGGCTCCGTATTTCTGGAAGAATCCGGACACGAAAACCGGCTTCCCATACATCCGCCGCGACGGCGAGCGAAACCCCGAGATCCTGCAATATCCCGATCACACGCTGATGGACGACATGGTAAAGACCGTCGAGACGCTGTCGATCGGCTATTACTTCACCGGAAAAGAAGAATATGCCGCACGAGCCGCGACGATCCTGCGGATGTGGTTCCTCGGTGCAAAAACGAAAATGAACCCGCATCTGGAATACGCGCAGGCAATACCGGGGCTGAATACGGGACGCGGTATCGGGATCATTGAGACCCACGGCCTGATCCGCGTCGTTGACTCGATCGGATTGCTCGCGGCTTCAAAAGCCTGGACAAAAGACGATCAAGCCGGCCTCGAAACCTGGTTCGGCAAATACGTCACGTGGCTCACCGAAAGCAAAAACGGCCGCGACGAGGCTGCGGCTAAGAACAATCACGGCACGATCTACGACGTTCAGGTCGCATCGTTCGCTTTGTTCGCGGGTAAACCCGATATCGCCAAAAAGCTGATCGAATCGGCAAAAGCAAACCGCATCGCCAAACAGATCGAGCCCGACGGCAAACAGCCGCTCGAGCTCGAACGCACCAAGGCGTGGAGCTACAGCACGATGAATCTGGGCGGATTTGTTGAGCTCGCCCTGCTCGGCGACGCTGTCGGCATCGACCTCTGGAGCTATCAAACATCGGACGGCCGCAGCATTCGTAAGGCGTTCGACTGGCTGTATCCCTTCGCCGACGGCAAGAAAAAATGGGAATACCAGCAGATCGAGCCGCTCCTCGGCGAACGCCTCTACGACCAGATGAGGAAAGCCAAAGATAAATACCGCGACGACAAATTCAAGGCCGCGTTATCGGCGATCCCATCCATGTCACCAGACGACCGCGACTGGCTTTTGCTGCTTTAGTCGAGTTTTACCTCAGATGGACACGGATAGACACAGATAAGAAAAGATGGAAATCAGCGCTAAAAGCAAAACGTGGGTAATCTTTCCTGTGTACCGTTTCTTATCCGTGTCCATCTTTATCCATCTGTCGTTAATTCTTTTCTCGCTCGCCATCACAGCCCAAACCATCTCACCCGGCGGCCCAGGCAAGGACGCCCAGTGGGCGACCGCCGGTAAACAAGCCGTCGGCACATCCGCTTCGCTCGAATCAAAGGTCTGGTTCACACTCGCTCAGGGCGTGATGACCGAGGTTTATTATCCGGATGTGACGGTTGCGAATGTTCACCTCCTGCAATTCCTCGTCGTCGATCCCAAAACAAAAAAGGTCGAAACCGAGCAGGACGACGCGATCCACGAGATCAAAGTCCTACGGCCTGATTCGCTGACATTTCAGCAGGTGAATACGGCGAAGTCAGGGAAATGGAAGATCTCTAAAACCTATGCAGCCGATCAAAAAAGTAACTCCATCTTGATAAAAGTTGAATTTCTGCCAAAAGTGAGCGGCCTGCGATTGTACGTCTTTTACGATCCCTCTCTGGCAAATAGCGGCATGCACGACAGCGGCGCGTACTACCTCGCTAAGCCATCTGATCCCTCGGATCAAAGATCAAAAGATGTTCTCTCCGGATTCGTTGGCTATGACGGCGAGATCTCATCATTTCTCCATATCAGCGGTAAGATGGAAGAAGCATGGACAGGTCCGATCGGTCCGAACGATGGTCTTACACAGCTTCGCAAGGGTGGAACGATAAACAGCCGACAAACAAATGCTGAAAGTGGAAATATCGTTCAGATCGCTCGCGTTACACACCCTAGGAACTTCGTTGTAACTCTGTCGTTTGCTCGAACGATCGATGACGTAGTCAAAGAGCCATTCAGATCGTGGATTCAGTACGCGTTCAAAGATTGGACTACACCACCAAAACGGGAGGCCTCAAAATTTGCAGATTATGTCGAACGCCTTTTTGTTGAGTATGAACGCGAGTGGGCCGATTACGTCAAAACCATCCCTAAAGTCGATCCCAAATTCCAGGCCCAGTTCAACATGGCTGCGATGCAGTTAAAGGCTCTTGAAGATAAGACTGCGCGTGGGGCGAATATTGCTAGTTTGACGGTTCCGTGGGGCGGTGGTGAGAATGCGAACGAAAATAATGTCGGCGGATATCATCTCGTTTGGGCACGCGATCTGTATCAGGTTTTTACGGCGTACATGGCGCTTGGCGATAGGGCGGCGGCGGAGCGGGCTTTGGATTTTTTGCTGAAGGTTCAGCAAAAGCCGGATGGCAGTTTTCCGCAGAATTCGTGGCTCGACGGCAAGCCTTTCTGGGGTTCGCTTCAGATGGACGAGGTCGCTTTTCCGCTGATTATGGCGTGGCAGCTTGGAAGGTTTGATAAGGCGACTTACGAAAATCACCTGAAAAAAGCGGCCGATTTCATCGTCAAAAACGGCCCCGCGACGCCGCAGGAGCGTTGGGAAGAGGAATCCGGCTATTCGCCATCGACCATCGCCGCCGAGATCGCCGGGCTCGTGTGTGCCGCCGACATTGCAAAGCGAAACGGCGATACAGCCTCCGCCGCAAAATATCTCGCAACCGCCGACAATTGGCACGCCAATATCGAAAATTGGACCGCGACCAAAACCGGCAAATACGGCGACGGCAACTATTACCTCCGCATCACCCAGAACGGCAAACCCGATGCCGGTGAAATGATCGAGATCAATAACGGCTCCGGCACCTATGACGAACGCGACATCGTCGACGCGGGCTTCCTCGAACTCGTACGCCTCGGCCTCAAACCCGCGAACGATCCGCTGATCGCCAAATCGGTAAAGGTTATCGACCAAGTCATCAAGGTCACAACGCCGAACGGTGACGGCTTCTACCGCTACAACCACGACGGGTACGGCGAAATGGATGACGGACGGCGTTGGAACTTTGACGGAAAATATACAGGGAAAGGGCGTTTATGGGTTCTGCTTTCCGGCGAACGCGGCCAATATGAAATCGCTCTTTGCAATGAAACCATCAAAAAGATCCAACTTGATGGATTCAATTGCAACGAAAAGGAAATGGATGGTTGGCGATATAATCGGCTCGACGCGATGGCGAAATTCGCCAACGAAGGCCTCATGATCCCCGAACAAGTCTGGGACAAACCAGATCTCAGATCTCCCGATAAACAATTCGTCCCCGACCTGAAGTTTGGCGAGGGCACCGGTTCGGCAACGCCGCTTGCGTGGTCGATGGCACAGTTCATTCGCCTCGCGACGAATATCAAAGCCGGAAAAAACCTTGACACGCCGCAGGTGGTTTACGACCGATATGTTAGTGGAAACCGATAAGACATCCTTTATTTTCCTTGACTTAGAACCAGATTTCGCGTAAATTTTATCAACTTCTCAGCAGACAATTTAGTTATTCTCGTATAAGCAGCAGGTTCGTCTTTATGGCATCTAATCTGGTATCGATTCAGCGGCGAGGATTTGGTCAGACGATGCGCAGGGACAACTGGTGGGTCGCGCCGCTGCTGACCTTCATTGGGCTTGGAGCGTTCGTTGTGTATTCAACGTGGGCAGCATTTCAGGGCCAGCATTACAGCTTTGGCAATTATTTGTCACCGTTCTATTCGCCTGAGATATTCGGAAATTCGCCTCACGCGCTCTTCGGCCCGCCGCCGAGCTGGCTGCCGTCGTGGCTGCCGTTTTCGCCCGCTTTGCTTATCCTGTGGGCTCCCGGCGGATTTCGGTTCACGTGCTATTACTATCGCGGAGCCTACTACAAAGCCATGTGGGCCGATCCGATCGCCTGTGCCGTTGGCGAACCGCGCAAAGGCTATCGCGGCGAAAACTGGTTCCCGCTGGTTATGCAAAACATCCATCGCTATTTTCTCTATCTTGCACTAATATTTTTGTTCTTCCTCGCCTACGACGCGTGGAATGCGATGTGGTTCCTCGGCCCAGACGGCAAACAGCATTTTGGCATCGGCGTAGGAACTATCGTCCTGACGGCGAATGTCTTTTGCCTCGGCTTCTACACCCTAAGCTGCCATAGCCTGCGGCATCTCGTCGGCGGCGTTTATGACGTGCTTTCGAACAAACCGATCAGGAAAAAAGCGTACGGCTGCGTCAGCGCGCTGAACAAACGGCACATGTTATTCGCGTGGATCAGCTTGTTTGTGGTCGGGTTTTCGGATATCTACGTGCGGATGTGCTCGATGGGCGTTTGGAAAGATTTCAGATTTTTTTAGCGATGAGACGTTCTTTGGAAGGAAGGAATAACTGATCTAACGAGCATCAGTTGCCACTAGCTTCAGCTAGTGGAGAGAAGTAGATAAGGAAATAGGCTTTAGCCGAAATATTCTTAAAATAAAGCTACGCAAACTTGAGCACGTATGCCTTGGATAAGGGTCTGGTTACATTTTGTTTGGGCGACAAAAAATCATGCTCCACTTCTCAGTGACAACATCCGGCAGTCTGTTTTTCAACATATCCGAGAGAATGCCAGAACAAAAGGTATATTTATCGATCACATAAACGGATACATAGATCATGTACATTGCTTGATATCGCTTGGCAGCGATCAGTCGATAGAAAAGATAATGCAGCTCTTAAAGGGCGAGTCCTCATTTTGGATTAACAAAAGCGGACTCACCAACCATAAGTTTGAATGGCAGAACGAATACTTTGTTGTTTCGGTAAATCCGGCGGGTTTGAACAGTGTTCGGCGTTATATAGCAAGTCAAGAGGAGCATCATCGGCAAGCAACGTTTGAGCAAGAGTTCGATAATTTTCTCGTCCGAGCTGGTTTTCATAGATTTCCTGATTCGCACTAGTTTCGGCTAAAGCCTTGTCTTTTGTTTGCTGAGTCCACTAGCTAAAGCTAGTGGCAACTGATAAGAATGGATTATCCAATATTTGAACACGACGTTATCGTCATCGGTGCTGGTGGAGCGGGGCTTCGGGCGGCTATTGAGGCCTCGGGCTCGGGTGTGAGCGTCGGGCTGATATGCAAGTCCTTGCTCGGCAAGGCTCACACCGTGATGGCTGAGGGCGGCATGGCGGCGGCGATGGGGAATGTCGATGACCGCGACAATTGGCGGGTACATTTCGCTGACACGATGCGCGGCGGCCAATACGTAAATAACTGGCGAATGGCCGAGCTTCATGCAAAAGAGGCCCCGGACCGCGTCAAAGAATTAGAGGCCTGGGGTGCAGTTTTTGACCGCACAAAAGACGGCAAGATCCTCCAGCGAAATTTCGGCGGGCATCGCTATCCGAGGCTTGCTCACGTTGGCGACCGTACCGGTTTAGAGCTGATCCGTACGCTCCAAGATCACGGTATTCATCAGGGCATTGAGGTTTACATGGAGGTCACCGTGCTTTCACTGCTGAAAGACGGTGATCGCGTGGTCGGCTGTCTCGCATATGAGCGTGAACACGGGCGTTTTCGCATTTATAAATGCAAGGCGTTGGTGCTGGCGACCGGCGGCATCGGGCGGGCGTACAAGATCACTTCTAATTCGTGGGAAGGAACTGGCGATGGCCACGCTCTCGCTTACGACGCCGGAGCTGAGCTGATCGATATGGAATTTATCCAGTTCCACCCGACCGGCATGGTCTGGCCGCCGTCGGTTCGCGGAATTCTCGTCACCGAAGGCGTCCGCGGCGAAGGCGGCATTTTGCGTAACAGCGAAGGCAAGCGGTTCATGTTCGACGACATTCCGGACAACTACAAAGACCAAACCGCCGACAACGAAGAGGAAGGCTGGCGATACGTGACCGGTGACAAAAACGCCCGACGCCCGCCCGAACTCCTTACCCGCGACCACGTCGCCCGCTGCATCATGCGCGAGGTCAAAGCCGGACGCGGTTCGCCGCACGGCGGAGTTTACCTCGACATCGCCTGGATCAAAGAAAAGATACAAAACGCACCGGACCACATTAAGAAGAAGCTTCCGTCGATGTATCACCAGTTCAAGCAGCTCGCGAATCTCGACATCACGACCACACCGATGGAGGTTGGGCCGACGACGCATTATGTGATGGGCGGCATTCGGGTTGATGCGGATACGCAGGCATCGACCGTACCTGGATTATTCGCGGCAGGTGAATGCGCGGCAGGTATCAACGGTGCGAACCGTCTCGGGGGCAATTCACTCTCAGATCTCATCGTTTTCGGCAAGCGAGCCGGTGAATATGCCGCGATCTTTGCCAAAGAGAACGGCCACGGCACGATCGACAACGACCAGGTCGCCAAGATCGCGAAAAGCGCACTCGAACCATTTGAACGAGAAGGCGGGGAGAATCCGTACACGATCCAACACGATCTGCAGGAATTGATGCAGGCAAATGTCGGCATCGTCCGCACACAGGACGAGATGATCGAGGCTCTGAACGGCCTCGATATTCTCAGAAACCGAGCCGCACGGACATTTGTCCCCGGCAACATCGATTTCAACCCCGGCTGGCACACGGCACTCGACCTGCACAACCTGCTCATCGTCTCCGAAGCCATCGCCCGGGCGGCAATCGAACGCACGGAGAGCCGCGGCGGCCATTTTCGCGAAGATTTCCAGGCAAAAGATCCGGAATTTGCCAAATTCAACTTCGCCCTCAAAAAGACCGAAGACGGCGCGATGGCGATCTCAAAAATTCCGATTCCGGAAATGCCGGATTATTTGAAAGAGGTTATTAAGGAAATGGGATAGAAAGATAGTAACCACTAAAATACACGAAAGAAACACGAAAAAAGAATTCCTAATTTGGTGTTTTTTTGGTGTCCTTTCGTGGTTCCAAAATCTTATGTCCGAGTTGTTGTATAAGGAAGAGGTTTACCTGATTGCGGGGGCAATGTTCGAAGTATATAAGACGCTCGGGATCGGCTTCCTCGAACCAATTTACCAAGAGGCTTTGGCGGTTGAGTTTACAAAAAGATCGATTCCGTTTGAACGTGAAAAACCGTTGGAATTGTATTACAAGGATGTATTGTTGGAAAAGAAGTATTGTCCTGATTTCGTGTGTTTCGGAGAGATAATTCTTGAGCTCAAGGTATTGCCGAAGCTTTCAAATATTGAGGTTGCTCAACTCCTAAACTATCTAAAGATCACAAAAATGAAATTAGGAGTCTTAGCAAATTTTGGAAGCACACCGCATCTCGAATGGAAACGATACGTGCTTTAACTCATTTTAGTGCTTTTTCGTGTTTTTTAGTGGTTACTATTTCCTATGGCACAAGCAACATTTAGTATCAGACGTGGTGGGCGTGAGACGGCGGAGATGGTCGATTATCGGACCGATGTGACCGAGGGAATGGTTGTGCTTGATGCGGTGCATCAGATACAGGCTGAGTCGGCACCGGATCTGGCTTGCCGTTGGAACTGTAAAGCCGGCAAGTGCGGTTCGTGCTCGGCTGAGATCAACGGCATGCCGAAGCTGATGTGCATGACGAGGCTCGATACTATTCCGCTCGACGAGCCCGTGACCATCGAACCAATGCGAGCCTTTCCGCCGGTCAAGGATCTGATCACCGACGTAAGTTGGAATTACGAGGTCAAAAAACGCATCAAGAAATTCAAACCCCGTAAACCAGACGCCGAGGACGGAACATGGCGAATGCAGCAGGAAGATATCGACCGCGTGCAGGAATTCCGTAAATGCATCGAGTGCTACCTATGTCAGGACGTCTGCCACGTGCTTCGCGATCATGAAAAGCACCAGGAATTCATTGGCCCGCGATTTCTGGTCTATACGGCTGCATTAGAGATGCACCCGCTCGATACGGAGAACCGAACCGAGGATCTAAAGGAACTATTCGGCATCGGCTACTGCAACATCACTAAATGCTGCACTAAGGTTTGCCCGGAGCATATTACGATCACCGATAACGCTATCATTCCACTCAAGGAACGCGTGGTTGACGAACATTACGATCCGATCGGAAAACTGGTAAAATTGTTTAGAAAGAAGTAGTCGGATCGTTAAATGAAGTATTCACAGGCCGCTTGGGCCGAAAAAAGAGCTCGCGGCATCGTCCGTTTTTTGTTGATCGAGGGTGTCCTATTCACAGGCGGCCCTTTTGCCGTTATATTGCAGGTTGTCGGCTATTTCTTTTTAGCGGATGCTGATCAGACGTTTGGGCAGTATTTCACCATGACGCGTACTTGGGTGACGTTCTTTTTTCATGGTACTCTGTTCGGCGGGATCATGGGTTTTATTAACTGGCGGCGAAATGAAAAGGCTTTTGCTGCCCAGAGTATGGATGTACAGTAGCTCTCTCGAAGGGAAACTAACATGTTCGAATTAAAACCGTTACACGTCGAGGCGATTCCCGCCGCACTCGAAAAAGCCAATCGCTATCGCCTCCTCAACGAACCCGGAGCAGCCGAGAGCATCTATCTCGATATTCTCGCCATAGATCCTGAGAATCAGGAAGCCCTGAAAAATCTTGTCCTCGCGATGAGCGACCGTTTTGGCAAGGACTACGCGATCGGCGATGCCCGGATAACTGAATTCGTCACGCGCATCAAGAGCGACTACGAACGCACATACTACACAGGCATCATGTATGAGCGTCGTGCCAAGGCAGTTCTCGCCAAAAATGGTATCGGCGCATACGAGCTATTTCGTCAGGCAATGGACTGCTTTGAAACCGCCGAAGCGATGCGGCCCGCCGGAAACGATGATCCGATCCTGAGGTGGAATGGATGTGCCCGCATCATCAACCGCAACAACCTCGAACCTCGCGACATGCCGGACGATTTTATCGAGTAGTTTGCTTGCGGCTTAGCGTGGCTTGTGCGATAGTTTATTCGCTGCAAACAGTTGTATTATCACTAGCTTGTTCTATTAAGTATTTTTGTTAAGGAGACAAATATTATGGCAGGTAAATTTGAGTTAAAGGTGAGTGCAAACGGCAAATATCACTTCAATCTAAAGGCCGGCAATGGCCAGATCATCCTCTCGAGCGAAATGTATGAATCGAAGGCCGCAGCTGAAAATGGCATCGCTTCGGTGCAGAAAAATGGCGGCGACGACGCTCGCTTTGAACGAAAAGAATCATCGAACGGCAAACCGTATTTCAACCTCAAAGCCTCGAACGGCCAGGTGATCGGAAAAAGCGAAATGTATGAGTCGGTCGCCTCTATGGAAAATGGCATCGAATCCGTCAAAAAGAACGCTCCCGACGCAACGACTGTCGAAGTCTAGTGCTTTTTAGATCAAAAAAATAACAATAGCCCTGGCGTCGAGCTCGGGCTATTTTGCTGTTAACTCGGTTAGTAACCACGAATAAAACACCAAATTGAATTGATTGCTTTAGTGCCATTTCGTGTTCTTTAGTGGTTCCGGTCTTATCTCTATGTATAGAACAATCCTTGGTATCGAACGTCTCCTTTCCGACAAGATCGGCCTTATTCGAGGGCTTCGCATCGGCCTTGTATGTAATCAGGCCTCGGTCATTCCTGATACATTTGTCCACGCGGCTGACGCCTTTGGTGAATGCAGCGAATTTCAGCTGACAACGCTCTTTGGCCCGCAGCATGGGATTCGCGGCGATGTGCAGGACAACATGATCGAGACACCGCACACTGTCGACGAACGCACAGGCAAGCCCGTTTACTCGCTCTACAGCGAAACGCGCGAACCGACGGAGGATATGGTCAAGGACATCGATGCCTTTGTCATCGATCTGCAGGACGTCGGCTGCCGCATCTACACGTTCGTTTATACGATGGCGAACTGTATGCGGGCGGCGAAACAGTTCGGCAAAAAAGTGATCGTCTGCGACCGGCCGAATCCGATCAACGGCCTGGGCGTCGAGGGGAACATCACTGAACACGAGTTCAAATCTTTTGTCGGCCAATTCGAATTGCCGACCCGACACGGAATGACGATCGGCGAGCTCGCGCAGATGTTCAACGAACATTTCGGGATCGGCTGCGACCTGACGGTTGTAAAAATGGGTGGCTGGGGCCGTGAAATGTGGGGCGACCATACCGGTTTGCCTTGGATCCTGCCTTCGCCGAACATTCCGACCGTCGACAGTTGCGTCGTTTTCCCTGCGACCGTTCATATCGAGGGCACCGAGATAAGCGAAGGCCGCGGTACTACCAAACCATTCGAGCTGAACGGCGCACCGTTTATTGATCCTTACGAATGGGTTCGCGAGCTGGAAAAATTCAACTTTGAGGGAGTTAAATTCCGTCACGTCTTTTTCCGCCCGACATTCCAAAAATGCGCCGAACAAACATGCGGCGGCGTCCAGATCCACGTCACCGACCGCGAGGCCTTCACGCCCGTCATCGTCGGAATCGCCATGATCAAGACCGCCTACGATATGTACACAGAGCACTTCCAGTGGAAACAGGAAGCGTACGAATATGTCTTTGACGTAAACCCGTTCGATGTCGTCTGCGGCACGGATAAGATCCGTAAACAGATCGAAAGCGGCGTCTCGCTCGCCGAGATCGAGGCAGATTGGGCCGACGGGCTGGCCGCGTTCCGCGAGGCGAGGAAGCCGTATTTGATGTATTGATCAAATTTAAGACGGCTTAAAGCTGACGATATTTTCTGCCATTCCTTGAAACACGAAATAGTGGAACGGCAGGACCGAGTACCAATATAGGCGGCCGAAAAGGCCCTTGGGACGGAACGTGGCTGTTTGTTTCAGATAGTCTTGCCCGTCCTTTTCGACGATCATGAATTCCAGCCAGGCTTCGCCGGGCAGCTTCATTTCGGCATAAAGCAATAGCCTTTTTTGCGATTTGTCGGCAACCAAAACACGCCAAAAATCGAGCGTATCACCCGCGTTAATGCTGTTGAGGTTGGTCCTGCCACGACGAAGCCCGACGCCGCCAAACATCTTGTCCATAATGCCTCTGATCGACCACAGCCAGTTCGTGTAATACCAGCCGCGCTTCCCGCCGATCGACCAGATGTTGTCGAGCACCTGATCAACGTCAGTTGTGATCGGGATATGCCGTTCGTCAACAAAGCACCCGTTAACCGGCACTTCTAGATGCTCACGCAAGGAATTGTCCCGATAGCTCGAGACGAGCGAATCTTTCCAGCTTGAAAGCACACTGTTCTGACCAATTTTTTGAAAAGCGAGCTTCACCGACTCTCTGTAGGTCATCGGTTGAATACCGAGTCGTTTGCCGAGATCGTTTGGCTCCGCGATGACCTCGACTTTCATACTATTGACCAGATTGACGGCGAGCCGGTAGGACGTGCTCGTTACAAAATACAGCCAGTATGACGAAAGCTTTGGCGTCATTATCGGAACCGTAAAAATATACCGTTTCAATCCGCGAACTTCCGCAAATTGGAGCAGCATTTCCTTGTACGTCATTACGTCCGGGCCGCCGATGTCGTAGGACTGTCCGTAGGTGTCCTCGCGCATCAGGACGCCGGTCAGATATTCGAGTACGTTGCGGCTAGCGATGGGCTGGGTCTTTGTATTCAGCCATTTCGGCGTGATCATTATGGGGAGCTTCTCGGCCAGATCGCGGATGATCTCGAACGAAGAGCTTCCCGAGCCGACAATTATCGCGGCCTTGAGCGACGTCACCGGAACCTTGCTAGTACGCAGAACCTCGTCGACTTTCTTCCTTGACGCTAGGTGTTTCGAGAGTATTTTCTCGTTCGTGATCCCGCCGAGATAGATGATCTGTTTCGCGGATGTTTGGTCGACCAACTTAACAAAATTCGATGCGGCGGTCTCCTCCAGCTTTTCGAATCCGGACGAGTCGTCGTCACTCATCGAATGGATCAGATAGTACGCGGCATCGATCTCCTGCAGCTCAGGTCGAGCTGAACTATCCTTTAGAAAGTCGATCTCGACCACCGAAACTTTCGGATCGGCATAGAAACCATCGACGGGAAACCGGGCCTTATCGCGGACCGCGCAGACGACCTCGCACCCCTGCTGTATTAGAAGAGGCAGAAGTCGCTTGCCGATATAGCCGTTGGCTCCGGTGAGTAGAATTCTCATTAATGGTAGTTTACTACCATAGCGTGTCTAGACATCGATGCTGACTCGACCAGATCAAAACCGCTAGGTCTTTTTGCACCGACGTTTTGGCTTCGAACACTTGCCCGCTAGCAGTTTACAACGTTTTTGATATGAATATTCCGGTTTCGCAGGTCGATGCCGCCTTCGAGGATGGATTTGAGATTGCCGAGGTAGAATGTCCAGCCGTAGGAACAATCGACGTAAATTCCGCGGTCGGGATCGTCAGGAATTCGGCTTTGCGTTAGTTCAACGACGCTCTCGTCGCTTTCTTCTTTGATCGTAACGGTTACCAGGCAGTTCTGCGTAAATGTGAAAGCAAATCGATCGTGGCCGTTAGCCTCCGCGATCATGCCGCTCTCGCTCACGTCATCGAGATACCCGTGCCATCGCCAGTGATAAAGATCGCCGGGCTCGACCGGGCGATCTTGATTGCGTGGGCTGCCGTCGGCACCGGAATATTCCGCCGCCCGCAGGAACCATCGCTCGATCTGGGACGGGATCGCCCACGCCTCATAGATGGCGTGGATCGGCGAACCGACCGTAATTCGACGCGTGAATGTGCTCCAGTCGCGAGCCATTCTATATAACTCCTAAAACCAGCTTTTCTTGCTCTTACCGCCGAAGATGCTGCCCAGCACACCGCGAACGATGCTGTTGCCGATCTGGCGGCCGATCGAGCTGCTGGCGGAGCGGGCTACGCTTTTCGTTACCGATTCGATGAGCGAATCATTACGGCTGCTGCTCTTCGCTGCCCGCTCTTCGTCCTTTGCTGCCTTTTCCGCTTCCTTCGCGGCGGCCTCGGCTTCGGCAAGCTGCTGCTGTTCGGCGGCGCGTGCCTCGGCTTTGACCTGCAGCAGTTCGTACGCGGATTCCCGGTCGACAGCGTTTTCATAGACACCGGCAACAAGCGAATTTGCGATCAATTGTTGACGCTGTTCGGGCGTGATCGGCCCGATATGTCCGGCCGGCGGCACGACGAAAGCACGATCCACCATGGTCGGAACGCCCTTCTCATCGAGCGTCGAGATCAAAACCTCACCGACGCCGAGTTCGGTGATGACGGTTTCAGTATCGATCTTCGGATTTACGCGGAACGAGCTCGCCGCCGCACGAACGCCTTTCTGCTCCTGCGGAGTGTAAGCCCTGAGGGCGTGCTGAACACGGTTGCCGAGTTGAGCGAGAACCTTTTCCGGAATATCGGCCGGGTTTTGCGTGACAAAATAAACGCCGACACCCTTGGAACGGATCAGTCGAACGACCTGCTCGACCTTATCGATCAGAGCCTGCGGAGCGTCTGAAAAAAGCAGATGCGCTTCGTCGAAGAAGAAAACGAGCTTCGGTTTTTCAAGGTCGCCGGCTTCGGGCAGCGATTCAAAAAGCTCGGAAAGCAGCCAGAGCAGGAACGTCGAATATAGTTTTGGAGCATTAATGAGCTGATCGGCCGCGAGCAGGTTCAAAACGCCTTTTCCGCCGACGGTCTGCATGAAATCTTCGAGCTTGACGGCTGGTTCGCCAAAGAATTGATCGCCGCCCTGCTCATCGATCTGCAAAAGCCCGCGTTGGATCGCACCGACCGAAGCGGTCGAGACGTTGCCGTACTGCAGCGTCAATTCATCGGCATTCGTGCCGACATACTGCATCAGTGCCTGCAGATCCTTCAGGTCGAGCAGCATGAGCCCGTTGTCGTCGGCCCACTTGAACGCGATCGACAGCACGCCTTCCTGTGTGTCGTTGAGCTGCAAAAGCCGCGAGAGCAGCAGCGGCCCCATTTCCGAAACCGTCGCCCGCAGCGGATGCCCTTGCTTGCCAAAAACATCCCACACCGTCGCCGGAAATTGTTCGAAAGCGGGCGTGATGCCGAGCTGGGTATTACGCGCGTCGATCTTCGGATTGCCGCCGCCAATTTGCGTAACCCCGGTCAGGTCACCTTTGATATCGGCCATAAAAACCGGAACACCGCGCGAGCTAAATCCCTCAGCTAGCTTTTGCAGCGTAACGGTTTTACCCGTTCCGGTCGCACCTGTAATAACGCCGTGGCGATTGGCCATCTGCGGCAAAAGGAAAAATTCGTTGGCATCAATTTTGGCAACGAGAATTGGTTCTGTCATATATGTGTAGTTATCGGTGGTCAGTTGTCAGTTGTCAGAAGCTCCTAACTGGCCACTGACAACCGATAACTGACCACTGCTCTTAGCAATTTTCGTACTTCCAGTTCCTCGCCTTGCCCTCAGCGAGCCATTCGATGGTGGTGGCCAGCCGTTTATCGCGAGTCGCTTCTGATTTCGCTCCTGATATCCATTCAACGTAATCCTTCTTTTTCGAATATGGAAAATTGTTAAACGTCGCGGCCGCAGCCTCGTCGCGAGCGAGGGCTTCGAGTAAAATATCGGGCACGACCAACTCTTTTCTTTCGGCAGCAGGCTTCGTCTTTACCACTTTTACACCGTCGTCGTTGAGCTTTACGGCCTTGATGATGAGCGCCTTCATCGTCTCGTCGTCGGGCAGGTCGCTGATCGCGGTGATCCGCCCAAAGCTGCCCATCGCCGTCTTTTCGCTCGGCAAAGCCGCATCGTCCATCAGCGAATGCTTCCAAAAACCGAAAGCACAATGCCCCTTGAACGACGCCATGCTGCAAAACATCCCTTTGTAGTCGAAATGCGGAAAGCTCCACTTCATAGTCTCCGTCAGATCAGGACAAGCCTCGTGAACCAGAGCCCGAATGTGGCGAAGTATCGGCTTCGCAAAATCGTTCGACTTCTCAATATACGCGTCAACTCGCGGATCTATCGTCGGCATAGCGCTACTATACTGCAAAAACTGTTCGTTGCCGAAGCCCGCAAGAAGTAAGGGCTCCCTTATCAGTTTCTTAAAAAATCCATTCCCCCGAGATCCGGATATTTGTCGCCTTTTTTAAATACGATCGCCGGTGCGTCCTTCCTCGATAACTGCTTCCATACGAGCGTCAAGACTCCCGCTTCGTCCCTTCGAATAACGCGGAATACATAGACCGAATCGTTGCGTTCTTTATATCGAAGAACCCTCTCAAGACTCAATTCACCATATGGCGTTTTATAGGTTACGTTTCCCTTTCTATTAAACTCGATCTTTCTTACTGCGAACGTCGGTCCGGCGGATGTAACAACACTCTCGGAAAAGACGTAACCACCTGCTGCAACTCCTTTCGTAAAGAGTTTAGAAGACGCTTCTGCTTCCCAAGCTGTGGTGGCCGGCACATAATGAATAAGGTGTTTAACAGGGAGATGAGTAGCGGTCACATTCTCGATCGCCATGTCGCCGAGCGACACCATGATCGATTGAGAAAATAGTCCTTTGCTAATAAATCGATCCTTCAAATAACCGACGTCGCCGCCGCCGTATTTTCCGGCCCTGAAAGAATAAAGTGAACTGTCCGGCACAAATCCCCTACAATCGCCGGCAACGTTGATCAATCGCTTTTGAACACAGCCTTGGTCGGGAAACAGTTTGAAGATGCCAGTATTTTCTCCTTTCAGAAATTCCGCATATCGCAAGCGGTCAGCCGCATCAACACTGCGTATGGCATCAAGTTCCTTGATACTGGCTTTATCAAGCCCTTTCCTCCCGGAAGTCCGCGGCCGCCATACTCCTACCTCCGTCCTCTGAGTCTCAAGCGCGGGCCAGTCGGACGGCGGTTGTGAGAAAGTCGGTATAGCCAAACCTGTCGAGATCAACGACATCGACATAAAAAGCCAGAACTTCATATGTGCCAATACCTCCGCAGATCGTGAAATGCACCGTATTATATCCGATTTTCTTTGCGAATAACCAATTTCAACCCTGACCATTTCTCGTCTACCGCACAAACTTTGACGTCCACCAGCCCGAGCGGAAACGCGGCTTCGCGGATGGTATCCTCGGTGATCTCGGTCGGCAGCTTCGCCGCCTTTTTGTACCACGAGACCCAGATCGAACCGTCCTGTTTAATACGATGCCGAAGCACCGCAAGCTGGGAAAAAAGCTCGTCGCGGCTGTTCGTGAAAAGATGCGCGATCTCTATATCGGCCCGCTGCCCGCCCTCAAAGATCTCCACCCCATCCGGCACCGGAGCAACCAACTGCCCATAATCATCAGGCGCATTCACAGCCAACACCGCCATGCCCGCCTTCATCCCCAACTTCTTTGAGAGCGGCGTTGCCGAATATCCGGTATTCATAAATTCAACGTGGCCCGCGTAGCGGGTCTCAGCATAAAGCAACGCGGCGTAAGCCCGTGGATACGGTAAAAAATCTACCAAGCCATCGTAGACGGCAGCAGAACGTGGTGTCAACGATCTGGAATGAACACAGACAATTTTCATCCGCTATCGCGGGTTCCAATATATCGTGCGCTTATCCACGGGTTTGCACCCGTGGCTTTATGCTTACACCCGCTACGCGGGCTGACGATCATCACATCACCTATTCGGTTCTGGGCATCAATTTGTTCTCTTCTTTCTCTTCCTCGGGCCGACGGTGATAGTTACTGTTTCGGTTAGCTTTAGGTAGAGGCAGCCGGCGGCGTCGGTCGCGGGGTCGATGAATTTTTCGGCGGCGGTGATGCGGATGCCGAAGTGTTTGCAGAACGGGTTTGCGTAGATGACGCGGCTGCCGCCGTGCTGCTGAGGCTTGAGCGTAAAAGCGTTGGCAGCGGTAACGCATTGGGTCGGTTCGAGGACGATCATGTTCTTTGGCCGGTTGTAATAGAGATAGACCGCCGTCGGGCGGCCCATCATCTGGTGGAGCTTGCCGTTTATGAAGATCTTGCCCTTGGCATCGATCGTCGCGTGGACGCGTTCCGAATACGGAACCGTCGGACCGCCCATGAATTTTTCACATTGTCTGTCGAGTGTTTGCATAATTTTCCGGATCTTTGAATTTGGATTTTAGGTTTTAGGTTTTAGGTTTAGGCCGTTGCCTGAATATTTCATAGATAGCACACTATCCCATATAAGTCAAGCTTTTTTCGTGCCCGTTTCGTGTTCATTCGTCACCAATAGCCTTTAAAGACCACAACACGGATCACGCCAAGATCCAGCTTTGCTTTCGCCGCTCTTGCCTGACGCTCGCGGCCTTTGGCGATTTGGACGGTTTTACGAAATATCTCGGAAAAGCGGTCAGGGATGTGTCGCGTTTGGTCATACAATATGCACTTTGGTCCTACAAACGACACATTGAGCGACACATCTTGCAGTGCGTTCTTTTCTTGAATGATCGTAAACGCAAATTCTCGCTGATCATTGGTAAACAACGGATCGGACGCCAGTTGCGATTGATTTAATCATCGAATTGCTACATAATCGATAATTTTGATATTTACGAGTGCACCGATACCGTACGTTCACCTGTCGGTGGCCGTTCGGACAAAGATAACAACACAATATGAACAGTTACGTGATTTATTTAGTGCCCGCGTTGGGAGTTTTGGGGTTGATCGTGATGGCGATCAAGTCGGCATGGGTCAGTAAGCAGGATGCGGGTGACCCGAACATGCAGGAGCTCGCCGGCTATATTGCCGACGGAGCGATGGCGTTTTTGAAGGCCGAATGGCGAGTGCTCAGCGTCTTTGTTCTATTCACCGCCGTACTGCTCGCTTATTCCGGAACGATCCATGAGGTAAACGGCAAAGAGATCCACTCGAGCTGGGTCATTTCGATCGCCTTTATAATCGGTGCGGTTTTCTCCGCGACCGCGGGCTACATCGGGATGAAGGTCGCGACCAAGGCAAACGTCCGCACGACCCAAGCTGCCCGCACAAGCCTCAAACAGGCACTGAAAGTCTCATTCACCGGCGGAACGGTGATGGGCCTCGGCGTTGCCGGCCTGGCGGTTTTTGGACTGGGCGGCCTGTTCATTGCCTTCCTCGCACTGTTCGCGGGCCTGGGAGCAAATCAAGTAAAGACAGCGATCGAGGTGTTGACCGGTTTCTCGCTCGGAGCTGAGTCGATCGCACTCTTTGCACGCGTCGGCGGTGGTATTTATACCAAAGCGGCCGACGTCGGGGCCGACCTGGTTGGTAAGGTCGAGGCGGGAATTCCCGAGGACGACGTTCGTAACCCTGCGACCATAGCCGATAACGTCGGCGATAACGTGGGCGACGTTGCCGGTATGGGAGCCGATCTTTTCGGTTCGTACGTCGCGACGATCCTTGCAACCATGGTTTTGGGACAAGAGATCAAGGTAGTGGATTCATTCGGCGGCATGTCGCCGATCCTGTTGCCGATGGTTATCTGCGGTCTCGGCATCGTTTTTTCGATCGCCGGCTGCGCACTGGTCACGATCAAGGACGATAAATCCAGCGTCCAAAATGCTCTGAATATCGGCAATTGGTCGTCGATCGTGCTAACGGTCATCGCTTCGTATTTCGTTGTGATGTGGATGCTGCCCGAAAACTTGACGTGGTCCAACCCGGCTCGTGGAGCCGCTTTCACCCGAAACGGTGTATTCGGTGCTATCGTCGTCGGCAGCATTGTCGGTGCGATCATGAGTATCGTTACTGAATATTTCACCGCCATGGGCAAAAAGCCGGTGCTGTCGATCGTTCGCCAATCCTCAACCGGGCACGCGACAAATATCATCGGCGGCTTGTCGGTCGGCATGAAGTCGACGGTCATCCCCGTACTGACGCTCGCCGGCGGTATCATCGCTTCATACTATTTTGCAGGTTTGTATGGTGTGGCTATTGCCGCTGCCGGCATGATGGCGACAACAGCCATGCAGCTCGCGATCGATGCCTTTGGCCCGATCGCCGACAACGCCGGCGGTATCGCGGAAATGAGCCAGCTGCCGCCTGAGGTACGCGAAAGAACGGACAATCTCGATGCAGTCGGAAATACAACGGCCGCAACCGGAAAGGGCTTTGCGATCGCATCAGCAGCCCTGACATCGCTCGCTTTGTTCGCAGCTTTCGTCGGAATGGCCGGCATCGACCGTATCGACATCTACAAAGCGAACGTCCTCGCCGGCCTGTTTGTCGGTGGAATGATCCCGTTCATCTTTTCGGCGTTGTGCATCCAGGCGGTTGGTAAGGCCGCGATGGAAATGGTTGAAGAAGTTCGCCGCCAGTTCCGCGAGATTCCGGGCATTATGGAGCACAAAGCTAAGCCGGAATACGAAAAATGCGTTGCCATTTCAACCAACGCATCGATCAGACAAATGATGATGCCGGGAGCCATCGCTCTGATCACTCCGGTTCTCGTCGGGTTTACATTCGGGCCCGAGGTTCTGGGCGGCTTGCTCGCGGGTGTCACCGTATCCGGAGTTCTGATGGGGATCTTCCAGTCAAATGCCGGCGGTGCATGGGACAATGCGAAAAAGTCGTTTGAAAAAGGCGTCGAGATAAACGGAGAGATGTACTACAAAGGATCGGAGCCCCACAAAGCATCTGTTACAGGAGACACGGTCGGTGATCCGTTCAAAGACACATCGGGTCCCTCGATGAACATCCTGATCAAGCTGATGTCAATTGTGTCGTTGGTCATCGCACCTTTCATTTCCGGAATTTCGAGATAGATCCTCGCGTTCTGGACGATTATTAAGACTATTGGGCCACTGTCAGAACTACTGACAAGTGGCCCGATGGTTTTTAGGCATACCAATTTACGATCTTAGGTATCACAAAAACCGTGCTGCGAGTGAGGTATCTTCACACGACAGCAACTTCATGCTAAAGTTTTCCGAAGATTATTTACGTCCCTTCATCAATGCTGGCCACACGGCCGTGCATTTTAACCAAAAAGGTAATTTAAAGAGAGATTTAGTTATATTATGAAAAATGTACTCAGCACCGTCGCTCTCGCTTTCATTTTCTTAACAGCATTACAACTATCGGCGTCGGCCCAGGATGAACGCCCCGGTATCAAGATCGATGCGATCGCGAAGGCGGGTGATAAGGTCGGGGATTTTGTTCCCAAAGGTTGGAAGATCGAGGAAAATGTCTCTGGCGACCTAAATGGCGATGGCATCGCGGATCATGCGTTAAAGCTGATCGAAGACATTAAGTCGACGCCCGATGAACCCGCGGACCGTAACCGTGCGCTTGTTCTCGTTTTTGCCAACAATGACGGTAAACTTACGCGGGCTGCTGTCTCAGACAAACTGCTGCAATGTACGTCTTGCGGCGGTGCGTTTTACGGGGTAGTTGATGCTCCCGCGAACGTGAAGATCGAGAAAGGCGTTCTCATCGTTGACCAAGACCGTGGTTCTCGCGAGGTGACCGAGACTACATATCGGTTTAGATATGACGAGCAGCCCTCGATGTTTATCCTGATCGGCTTTGATTACACGAGCCGCGACCGTGCGAATGGCGAAGTTTCGTCGGAAAGTACGAATTACCTCACCGGCAAACGGATCACCACGACCGGCAAAGGCAAGAAAACCACGACGAAGACTACGACTGTCCAGAAAATGCGTTACAGCCTCGAGGAAGTCGATGCCGACAAGTTTGACGAAGAAGCGACGAACCGCTTGGGGTTGGGTTGATCATTCCTGGTGCAGCCAGATGAAGGAACGGCTCGATGAACTCCTTGGCTCGTGGCGGCTTTGCGATAATTACGTTCGGGCTCCTGAAACATTCATAAGATCAATGAATCTCTGAAACAAATACTCAGAATCATGCGGCCCGGGAGCTGATTCGGGATGGTACTGGACGCTGAAAACCGGCAGGGTTTTGTGGCGTAGGCCGGCAACCGTGTGGTCGTTGAGGTTGATGTGCGTGACCTCGACGTCCGCCGGCAGGCTGTCGGCATCGACCGCGAAACCGTGATTGTGGGCGGTGATCTCGATCTTGCCCGTAGTCAGGTCCTTGATCGGCTGGTTGCCGCCGCGGTGGCCGAATTTTAGTTTGTAAGTCGATCCGCCAAATGCCTCGCCGATCAGTTGGTGACCGAGGCAAATGCCGAACATTGGTTTTTGTGAGGCGACCAGCTTTTTGATCTCCGCGACCACTGACGTCATCGATGCCGGATCGCCGGGGCCATTTGAAAGAAAAACGCCGTCAGGTTTTAGAGCCATTACCTCGTCTGCGGTCGTTTCCGACGGCACAACCGTAATCCGGCAGCCGAACTTGGCAAATTCCCGCAGGCTGTTAGTTTTAACGCCAAAATCGTAGGCGACGATATGGTATTTCTCTTCGTCAGCAGCTGGATAATCGTATTCTTCGTGAGCCGTGACAGCACTGGCTAGTTCGCGGTTAGCCATCTCGGGTGAGGCGAGGACTTTGTTGAGAAGCGACTGAGGGTCGAGATCGACGGTGGAGATCACGCTGCGCATCGCTCCCTTGTCGCGAATGTGGCGGACTAGGGCACGCGTATCGATATGCTCAATGCCGACGATGTTATTTTGCTTTAAGTAATCCTGCAGCGACATTGTCGAGCGAAAATTCGACGCGATGCGGCTCGCTTCCCGGACAACAAAACCCTCCACCCAAGGGCGGCGTGATTCGACGTCTTCGGCGTTGGTACCGTAGTTGCCGATCAGCGGATACGTCATGCAGACGATCTGCCCGGCGTAGCTTGGGTCGGTCAGTATCTCCTGATAACCGGACATCGAGGTGTTGAACACCATCTCGCCAAACGCTTCGCCGTCCGCCCCAAAAGAAACGCCTGAAAAAGTCCGCCCGTCCTCAAGAACCAAGATCGCCTTACTCATAAACCCTAGATTTTACCGCATTGTTCCATTTTGCAGAAGCCCACGCGTCAGCGAGGGCGTTTCACACAAACTGAGCTCTTCGCCCTTGTTCAATCAGAGCCTTTTCAGTGGTTCGCATGACCAGAGATCGTTCAATTTGCATTTCCAACACCGTCTCACTTTCGTGGACAAAGTGAGACGGCTTAAATATCGTGTTTCCAACGTTTTACCGTCAAAAATCGTCTCATTTGCGAAAAACAGCACACAGAAGTGAGGCGGGCTCACATATCCCACTTAGGTGCGCAAAAATGGGACGGGTTAATCTGCTGATATCAAACACTTTACAGCCAAAATTCATCCCATTTACGAAAAATGCTAATGCCAAAGTGGGATGGCTTACATTTTTAACCCAAGCGAGTATTTTTACGATGCTTTATAAAACTTATCAAAGATCCTCGTGCATCCGCTATTAATACGTTTCGGAACGCAACAATGTTGCAACGATAGCACAAATTATCCCAAAAGTCAAGATATTTTTTCCCGAGAGGCCCAAGCCCGACTGGAGCGGCACGGTTGCGTTTCGCAACACTGGCAAGTATTTTTTGCCAGTACCATCCCTTCTTGCCGTACTGCGGCTTTCGCAGTGTAAGGGGTGTGATCGTTCTCAACCTGGGTTTGATCTCCGCCGCTCAACACCGGTGTGGCAAGCAAGGATGCTCGCCACTCCAGTCAGGATCTTTTCCTTTTCTTCGGTTCCACAAACAGCCCAGCCGTGTATTTCTCATACAGTTCGAAGAGGAAGACCATGCGGCCGGCTTCGGTGGTGAAGGGTTGGGGGCGGCGGGCGAGGTCGACGGCGCGGTCGAGGTCGTTGTGGGCCTTCACCAGCGTGGGCGGCATTGTCAGCGGGTCGTAGAGATCGGCGAGCGAACTATTTGGAAACCCGGCACGCGCATCCAAAACTCTCTGAGCGGCAGTCTCGATCGCTTCGATCTTAAGACTTTTCGAGTACGGGGAAAAGGGGAAAACAGGGTCATCTATGAAGTTAAGCCATGAGTCAAGCGCACTTCGTCGGTCGCACCGAGTTTTGGTGTGATTCGAAGTCATGTTCGTTTCGACAATAACCAACCCGCCTCCTTTTATTGTTAGATTTACTTTCAGTTCGCACCGCCGTTTGTGGCGAGTGCCATCATCTATTCGTGCACAGATTTAACTGGCTACATGAAACTAGATCGGCTCATCCCGACGCTTTATCGAGATGGCTGGCCGTGCCATCAGACCTTCAGAGACTGAAGATTTCTCTTCACCTCTCCTGACCCCTCGCACAGGCCAACTTCGCCCCGCCGGTTGCAAACTGTTCGTAGCTGATGTTGTCACGAAGCATGACGTAACAGTTGATGAGCAGTTTGCGGGCCGCTGCGACTTTTGCTTTCGGGCGGCCGCGTCGACGGCTAACTTGTAAGTAATGTGCCTTGATCCCATGATCGCGGCACGTCTGGGCGGCCTGACCGAGCAGATGCCTCGTGAGTCGCGAGCCATGCTTGCTGATCGAGCCTATTCGTCTCTTCTCGCCGGAGCTTTTCTCCAGCGGGTCCAGTCCTACGAACGCGACTACCTCTTCCTTGCGTCGAAAGCGGCGGACGTCGCCTAGTGTGTGAATGAGTGCCAGAGCGGTGACCACTCCGATGCCCGGATGCGTCATCAGAAGGCGCGTCTTTGCATCTTTATCCGCCTCCTCCGCAAGTTTCGCGTCAAAGGCCGCTATCTCTTTAGACAATTCGTTGTATAAAGAAAACCGCGATATGACGATGAGCCGCTCCATATCGGTCGAAACCGCATCGAGAAGCTCTTTCTGCCGTTTAAGTGTCTGAAGCCGAAACTTATCGAGCCCCTTCGATCGAGCGAACGCCTGTAGCGTGTTTGCGATCGATGTACGCTTCTTCACCAGAAAATGCCGATGATTGAGCATCGTGAGCATCTCGCGGCTCCGCTCGCTCCTCGGCGTGATCTCGGGAAACGAGCCGTTCACCAGGAGATCCAGGATCGTCTCCGCATCACGAAAGTCGTTCTTGTGTCGCGACAACGCAGCTCGCCTGATCAGCCTCGGATCACCTATCTTTACCTTTATTCCGTTTTCAAAGAGCAGCTTTTCAAACCACCACAAACAACCCGTCGCCTCTACCCCGACAACCACCTCGTCTCCAAACTTGCGATAAAACGCCTTCAAAGACTGCTTGTCCGAATGCAGAAACTGCCGATACCGCACCTCTCCATCCCTCTCGTCACAATAAGCAACCGTCTGCTCGTATGGGTGAAAATCAACCCCGATGTATACTGTCATTGTTGATTCCATCGGGTCAGTTTCTTGTCAAAACTCTGAGTGTTTTCTAACACTCGACTCCGATGGAATCAACTTCATAACATCAGGCCTGCAATTGTGCAATTCTTCTACTGACCGCCGCGTGATCGTGGCTCAACTGACCTTTGTTAAAAGTCTTTAGTTACTTCTCTTCGAAACGAGTTTCTTTCTTTGCGGGCGGTGTTAGCGGGATGCCGTTTTCGTATTCGCCATGTTCGAGAAATCCGATATTTGATGGCTTCCAGTAGCGGAAAAAGGCTTTGCCGTAGATGTATTTTTCGGGAACGAGGCCCCAGTAGCGGGAATCGGACGAATTATCGCGGTTATCTCCCATAACGAAGTAGTGATGCTCATCGACCTTTTTCACCATCGGCGGCGGCATTGTCTGGGTGTATTCCTTGTCGAGATAGTCCTCGTTCAGCTCCTTACCGTCCACGAGGACACGCCCGTTTCTCAGTTCGACCGTCTCACCTGGCAATCCGATGACACGCTTTACATAAGATTTGTCAGGATCGTTCGGGAACCAAAAAACAACGATGTCGCCACGTTCGATGTGGCCCCAGCTTACGCTCTGGATGCGGTAGTAAACCAGCTTGTTAACCAAAAGGCGTTCGCCATCATGGAGCTGCGGCAGCATCGACGTGCCCTCAACAACAACCGGCTGCACAAAAAAGACTCCGAACAAGATGAAGACGATGATTATCAGGAATATATCGCGGATCAGCTTAAACCCTTCGGACCAAAGCCCCTGACGCGATTCTTTGGCGATATGGGTGACGTCGATATCACGGTCGTCAAAGACCGAAACGAGTCCAAATTCAACCTGATTTTTCTTCCGTAGATCCAACATAATTCGGCATTGCGCCTTTTACACGCGGGCGATTGGTGGTTCGCCCCTCAACCTTTTATAATCCGCCTTGTCGACTCAGTTTGTCAAAGGAAATTTGCCATGAACCCAGCTATCCGCTCACTATTTCCGGCCACGGAAAAATACGCTTACCTCAACAGTGCCGCCGTTTCACCGATACCGACCACGGCTATCGAGGCGATCAACTGGCAGCTCTCCGATGTCGCAACGAACGGATCGGTAAACTTCAATGAATGGGTCGCTACCAAAGGTAGATGTCGCTCGATCATTAGTGAGATGCTAAATGTCCGCCCCGAGCAGGTCGCTTTCTTGCGAAATACGTCGGATGGATTTGCGTCGATCGCGAACGGCCTAACCTGGAAGGCGGGTGACAACATAGTCAGTTTTGCCCGGGAGTTTCCTGCGAATTTCTACGCCTGGCGAAGTATACGCGATGATCACGGCGTCGAATTAAGACTGTGTGAGGAAATCGGCGGCCGCGTCGACGTCGACACAATGATCGCGATGATCGATGCGCATACCAAGGTCGTTGCCATCTCCGCTATCCAGTTCGCGTCCGGTTTCAAAGCGGATCTGGAACGCATCGGCCGTGCAGCTCGTGCGGTGGACGCTTTATTTTGTGTGGATATCATTCAGGGTTTGGGACAAATGCCCTTCGACCTGCCGGCTCAGTTCGTGGATGCTTCGTGCGGAGCAAGCCACAAATGGCTGTGTGCTCCTGAGGGCTGCGGTTATATCTATCTATCGGACAGAGCACGTGAGCGCGTCAAACCAACACTTGTCGGCTGGATCAGCGTCGAAACGCCTTGGGATTTTGAGGACCGTGCTCAACCGTTCAAACCGACCGCTCTCGCATGGGAAAGCGGGACTGGTCCGGCATCTCTGTTCTATGGCTTAGAACAGAGTCTAAAACTCCTTCACGATGCCGGGGCCGTTAATATTCAGCGGTATTTAGAGCAATTATCCAACTACGTTTGCGACGGCCTCGCCAGCAAAAACTACGACATCATCAGCTCGCGGTCCGCGGAAGAAAGATCAGCCATCGTTTGTATCAAACATCGCGGCGGGATCCCGTCAAACCATATCGCGGCCGAACTCGAAGCCGTCGGCGTCATCGTCAGCCCGCGCGGGGACCGCCTGCGGATCGCACCACATTTTTATAATAACGCTGAGGATATTGAGAGATTGATCAATGCTCTGCCGGCCTAGTCGCCAAGCAATCTGTCCGGAACGATCTCAGGCGTAAAACCATCCAGATTAAGGCGTGTCATTCCGCCAGCGTCAGTATAGGCGTACATCTTGGAGCGTTTGCCGTCGCGGAAATAGAAGAAGAAATAACCAACCACAAGCCCGACGAAGATCGACGCGACGATCCCGCCGACGATCACCATAAGGGTCGATAGGAAAATATCAGCCGTCGTCAGCACAAACGCCCGCTCCGCACTTATGGCAAAGGGATTTTTGCCGAGCCAGGTTATCTGCTTTTCATATTTGACCTGATCGATCAGAGCGTTTGCGGCGGAGCTGCCCGAGGCGTCCATGACAACGACGTTGTAATTGCCGATGCGGCGATTGAAAGTTTTTCCGTCGTTATTCGCGTCGATCGCAGCGTTGATCTTCTGGTCTGTCTCGACGGAGACCTGCGGGCTGGCGAATTCCACGATCAACAGCTTACCTGCTTCATACTGTGCCGTAACGGCTTCGGTTCCGGCGGTGAAATCGATCAGATCGATGATCGGGCGTTCACCGAGCGCTTTCTTGAGATCAGCAGAGCTAAGGGCGAAGGCCGTCGATTCGCGCCGATTCTCCCAATCCGGAAGATGCTTAACCAGAACAGGTACACCGTCGATCTCTGAGATCTCCTGGCTTTTGTATGGTATCGAACTAACACCCTGGCCGAGCGCGGTTAAGCTTAAAGCACACGCCAGAAGTAAAGCGGCGAAGGAACCTCTTAAAATAACCTTGATAGATTTCTTCAACATTCGGCCGGACTGGAGCATATATCTTAGCAATTCATAAGATTTTAGCATTCTTTCAGGCGATCGGCCTGAAAAAGACATGTATACATCATACACCAAAACGTGTAGCGCTTGACGGTTCCGTCATACGGAAAGGTTTATGCATCTGGAATGTGATGAAATTCGAAAAGAGAAATATGCCTACAAAATGGAACAAAATCCTTTCAGAAGCGTCAAATTACTGAATAGATATTGATTCTCATTGTTTGGCACGGCAATTGAAAGGTCATATTGACGAGGGGGGAAATACAATGACAACAGATACATTAAATTTTCCGGTTTTTCATAGCGAACAGGGTATAGATACAGATGAGGTCTTTTTTACCTCGAATGCAAAAGTAATGGACCTCGGCACAGCCAAGGATTTTGACCTGACTAAGGCAGCCGCGAACGGCGACATGGGAGCCTTTGAGGAGATCTACAAACGTCATCACAGACGTGTTTATTCGATCTGCTTGCGGATGCTCTCGAGCCCTACCGAGGCCGAAGACCTGACACAGGACGTCTTCATACAGCTATACCGCAAGGTAGGCAGTTTCCGCGGCGACTCGGCCTTCACGACCTGGCTGCACCGCATGACCGTAAATCAGGTTCTCATGCATTTCCGCAAGCGGACCGTGAAATACGAAAAGACCACCGAGGAAGGCGAAACGCCTGATCAGATGGTCACCGGAACAACCGATCCCAATAAGATGCGGATCGTCGACAAGATCGCCCTCGACAACGCGATCGAGCAATTGCCGACCGGCTATAAGAATGTCTTCGTCCTGCACGATGTCGAAGGATTCGAACACGAAGAAGTCGCCCGCATCCTGGGCTGCTCAGTCGGAACTTCGAAATCACAGCTTCACAAAGCTCGACTCAAATTGCAGAAGCTTCTTAAGAAAAAAGCAAACCCGAGAATGATCGGTGTTACCGCATAAACAATTCGAAATCATATGATATTAAGGGCCTCTCAGAAATGAGAGGTCTTTTTCTTTTGCGTCGAACCATCAAAATAAAGCATCATTCTTTCTTAAGAACGAATAGAATATCCAAAATCAAAGATTTATCGTATAATATCGTATTATTTATACGATTCTAGTTGATTTCATTCTTGAACATAAGGTAGAACTATATATGGAAAATCTAAAGCCAAAAGATGCTGCCGACCTGATCGGGATCAGTTATCCAACGATCAAGCAGTGGATCTACGAAGGCAAGATCAAGTCGATCAAGACGCCCGGCGGCCACCACCGCATCCCGGCGAGTGAGGTCGAGCGGGTTTCCGGCAATAAACCGGAAGCCGGGTTGAAGAAGAGCAAAGCTATCTCGCGTATCCCGGAACTGATAAGCGTGAGGAATCGCCTTAACGGCGTTGTTACCAATATCAGCTATGAGGGCCTCTTCGCTGAGATCACAGTCGATGTGGGTGGGCAACGGATAGTTTCGATCATTACGCGTCAGGGATGTGAAGAAATGGGCCTGCGTATCGGAATGAATGCCTTTGCTCTTTTCAAGGCGACGGAGGTCATGATCAGCCGAGGATAGACATCTCGAGTGCGGCTTTAGTTTTCCTAATAAATTAAAAAGGGGAAGTTACGGATGCCGAACGAGAACGTGTTAGAAGTTGAAAGAAAAGTACGAGATCATTTTCACGCCGATGCAGAGCGATTCGATGCGATCTACAAGAAAGAAAAAGGTGCCTTTGCAAGTTTTGTCGATAATCATTGGCGGGGCGTAGTTCAAAAGCGTCTTGAGGTCAACGTAGCAAAGCTGCAGCCGCTCGCAGGCAAAAGCGTCATGGACGTAGGCTGCGGTTCCGGGCGATTCTGCTTTGAGTATGCCAAGCACGGTGCAACTCGAGTGCTGGGTGTTGATTTTGCCTCAGGAATGATAGATATCGCGAATGAGTTAGCTCGCGATTTTGGTGTTCAGGAGCAGTGTGAGTTCCGGGTCGGAACATTTCCCCAGATAATCAATGACAGCGATCTGCCTTTCGACGCTTCGACCGCGAACGGCTTTTTTGACTACGTCGCAGAGCCGATCCCGATCATCGAAAAAATGCGGGAAATGACTCGCGGAACGATGATCATGAGTTTCCCCAAAGCCCTCGAGTTTCGCATACCGCTGCGGCGGATACGGTTTTGGCTGAAGGGAACTCCACTATTTCTCTACAGAAAGAACCAGCTGACTCAAATTCTGGAAAAAGCCGGTGTTACAGATTACGACCTCATCGATCTCGGACGGGATTATCTGATCGTCGCCCGCGTTTGACCCGCTTTTTCGGCCCCTAGAAAAATAGGACTTTTTCAAGCCCCGGTATCTGCTATGCAGATACCGAGACACTTTTACTGCGTGAGCAAAACGCAACCTGAGCATTTTTATACAAACTCTAACGGAAAAAAACTTAAGAAAATGATGAATACGAAAACCCCAATAACCGTCGCAAAAGGTGACGGGATCGGACCTGAGATAATGGATGCCACGATTAAGATCCTCTCCGCGGCCGAAGCCCGGATCGACGTCGAATTGATCGACATTGGAGAAAAAGTATATTTATCCGGAAATACGGCCGGCATTGCACCGGAAGCGTGGGATTCGCTCCGCAGGACCAAGGTTTTCCTGAAAGCTCCGATCACCACGCCGCAGGGCGGCGGTTACAAATCGCTGAATGTTACCGTTCGTAAGACTCTGGGACTCTACGCGAACGTCCGCCCTTGTGTGTCCTATCACCCTTTTGTCGACACCAAGCATCCGGTCATGAACATGGTGATCGTCCGCGAGAATGAGGAAGATCTATACGCCGGTATCGAACATCGTCAGACCCGCGAGGTCTATCAATGCTTAAAGCTAATTACGCGGCCGGGCTGCGAAAAGATAGTCCGTTATGCGTTCGAATACGCACGCCTGAATAACCGTAAAAAAGTAACTTGCTTTACCAAAGATAACATCATGAAAATGACCGATGGGCTTTTTCATAAGGTTTTCGATGAGATCGCGGCCGAATACCCGTCGATTGAAAATGAGCACTGGATCGTCGATATCGGTGCGGCAAAGCTCGCAGATACGCCGGAAAACTTCGACGTGATCGTGATGCCGAACCTGTATGGCGATATCTTGTCGGATGTCGCTGCCCAGATCACGGGATCGGTCGGCCTGGCAGGTTCGGCAAACATCGGCGAGAGCATTGCAATGTTTGAGGCGATACATGGTTCGGCCCCGGATATTGCCGGGCAGAATGTTGCGAATCCGTCCGGGCTGCTGCATGGGGCGATCATGATGCTCGTCCATATTGGCCAGCCGGACGTGGCGGAGAAGGTCCATAACGCCTGGATCCGCACCATCGAAGACGGGATTCATACCGCCGACATTTTCAAAGAAAATACAAGTGCTAGAAAGGTTGGAACATCGGAGTTCGCTGAGGCCATTATTGAACGACTTGGCCAGAAGCCTCTTACGCTTCAAACGGTAGAATATGCAAAGACCGGCGAGGTGATTTCAACAAAATACACACCGGCTCACGAGCTCGGCAAGATAGTCAAAAAGACGGTCGGTGCGGACGTATTCGTTGAATGGAAAAGCGGTTCACCGGACGATCTTGGCAACAAAATGCGCGAGGCCAACGGCTACGGATTCGAGCTTCAGATGATCACCAATCGAGGCGTAAAGGTCTTTCCAGGCGGTATGCCGGAAACCTTTTGCACAGATCACTGGCGGTGTCGGTTCATGGGAACGGGCGATTCGGTCACGACGGCGCAGATAGTCGAACTGCTAAAGCGGATCGACGATCTAGGCATCGAGTTCATCAAACTCGAGAACCTCTGCACCTTCGACGGCGAGATCGGATACTCACTGGGCCAGGGGCAGTAGATCAGCTAGGCGTTAAACAAATTAAACACGCAGTATGGATGATCTACACTCAACCGCCACCATGCAATACCGTTCATTCTGGATCGGCTGCTCGGATGATGCATGTTTAGAGTCCGGGTGGCCGTCAGAAATCAGGTCGGAGACGGTGATACACACTAGTCTCGCAAACCAGATGCCGCATGGTGATCTGGGAATCCTCGCGGCCCTCGAGTGGGCGATCAATGTACACAATATCGAGCGAATAGTGATCTGCGGCCACTATCGCTGCAAGGTGATCGAAGCTGCAGCCAAGGGCGATACCGGTGAGATCGTTGGACACTGGCTATCGCCCTTGAAAAAGATCGTCGCCCAGCATCAAGAATGGCTTTCGGAACTTTCGTCGGAGCAAAGACTTGACGCTCTTTGCGAACTAAATGCCGTCTATCAAGCATTGAACACCAGCAAAAGTGCCGCTATTCAGGCAGCATGGAGAAAAAACCGCACGATCTCGCTGTCGGCGGTTATCAATGATCTATCGACGGGACGTCTTCGCGACCTTAACTTTGTCCTGACGGCCGGATCCGATCTTCCTAAAGAATTTGAATCGGCGATCAGCTTATTGAAAGACCGCTGGCTGGTTCTGACGGGATCTCCAACTCTTTGAGAAGATCCCTAAAATGCCTTCGCTCCTGCCTCCGCTACGGCGTGGTCCTGATCGCCGCTGCCGCCGGAAACGCCGATCGAACCGACAACTTTTTTGCCCTTTTTGATCGGAATACCGCCGGCGAAGATCATGACCTTACCACCATTCGATGCGTGAATGCCGAAGAACTGGTCGCCTGACTGGCTGTGCCCGGCGAGGTCTTTGGTTGAGATGTCGAACGCCCGCGATGTCCAGGCTTTTTTGATCGAGATATCAATGCTGCCGATCCACGCGCCGTCCATCCGTACGTGGGCGACCAAATTGCCGCCCGCATCCGCGACCGCAATGTTCATCGGCTGCCCGATCTCCGCTGCCTTTGCTTCGGCAGCTGCAATAATTCTTCGTGCGTCTTCTAAATTGATCATTACATTCCCCTTATTCTAATTGTCTTCTAAGAAACCGACTCAATTATCTCAATATCCCGCCGGGCTAGTTCCGCAACAAACTTCTCTGGATCGATAGCTTTTTCTTGCGGCGTCGCTCCGCGCGAGATAACATCGCCACTGGCCATCATTTGGGCGATGATGGAGGCTGGGAAGGCGGTTGTTCGCATCATGGCTGACATTCCGGTCTGCTCGTCAAGTTTATCGACGATATCGTACCGAAGCTTTTTCGTTTCGCCATTTTGACTACCGACGAAATCGACGCGTACGAGTACGTAATCGGGCCCATCGGCGGGCAGGTGCTTTTGCAAGAGCTCGCCGAAGACCTTTCGTGGCTTCACCTTCTGAAAGTCCACGACCATTTCTTCGCTCGAGCAAAGCCCGAGGTCGATCATCGTTTTGAACTTGTCGCAGTGTCCTGCATACCGGATCGTTTTGTAATCAAGCTCTTTGATATTGCCGAGAAATGTGTCCGGCAGCGTCGATGTACCGCCGCTGGTTTGAAACGCCTCGAGTGGCGGAAAGCCAGCAAACTCTAGTGATTCGAGTTCTGTCATCGAATCGACTTCGACGATCTTGCCGTCACGTATCACGCGGGCGACCTCGATGTATTCGTTGATCAGGCCTTCGACTGAGAAGACAAGCTGGTAATTCAGCGGTGGCTGCGGGTGCTGCGGCAGGCCACCAACTCGGATGTGGATCTCGTCAACCTTTTCAAACTTCGCGGCACCGTGCATTGCCAAGATGGAGACCATCCCGGGAGCAAGTCCGCAGTCGGGAATTATGTTGATCCCAGCGGAATTCGCCTCAGCGTCGAGAGCTAGTTGTTCGTCAACAATGTAATTATTCCCGCCGAGATCGCAGAAATTAGCTCCAACTTCGATCGCTGCCTTTGAAAGCGAAACGTTGTACCAATAATTCACGCACGAGATCACCGAATCGTGGCCGCGAAACAGTTCGACGATATCATCATAGTTCGAAGCATCGATCTGCTTTGCAGTAATATTCCCGCCAACCGAAACTGCAACAGCCTCAGCCTTAGCCATATCAAAGTCTGCGACAGTGACGCTTTCGACAGCGGGAGAATTGTGAATTAAATCAAAAACAGCGCCGTGCCCCATTCGCCCGGCGCCGAGAACTAGTATTTTCATAAATGTTTGTTCGCTGATGATTGTTCGTTGATCGTTGTTAGAGATGTTGAGATACTTGGCAACAACGAACAACCATCAACGATCCACGATCAAAACTTTCTATCCCCAATCATCCAATTTCTCAGGCTCGAGAGCCGCGAGGGTTGCTCCGGCTACTTCCCAGACCTTTTTCTTCCATTCGCGAAGGTTTTCGGTCAGCATCAACGCGGCCTGGGGATGAGCTGCATTGCGTTCGAGGCGAATCACCTCGGCCGTTACCGATACTTCGTCATCAGGGTTTTCTGTCACGGTCAGATGTACCTTTCCGCCGACCAGCGGCAAATGACGGGGCAGGTAAACGAGCGTGCCGTGAGGGCCGACGTTGTCAGTGAGGCCTTCCTGAATGACCTCTTTTCCGTTCGCATCTTTCCACCGGACACGGATCGGATATGAGATAACATGCCGCGCTCCCTGACGTCTTTCCCGCATAATTGATCCTCCCGAAAACTTCGTCGATTACCGCTTGTAAACAACCCCAAATATAGCCTGAGATCGCCCCCTAATTCTACCAAAATCGAATTTTTTTCACACACCTAAGCGCCTTATAATTCAGCAATTGCATATAGCATAAGGGCTTGCGGTTTTTACCGCGTTGGACAAACATTTCCCAAACTGATATTCTCATAACAAGTTCCGACTCAAGGGAGGACGGAAACAGGTCGAAATACGTCGGCCGAAACAGTCTTCGTGCGATGCGAATAGTGGCTGATGACCCAAATCTCAGACGCTATTTTTGCATTTAAACGGGGTACGTAATAAATGGAGAAGATTGATGAAAAAGCTCGTTAGAGGAGGCGCGATCCTGTTGGTCCTAAGCATGTGCGTTGTCTTTATTTACGCAAATGTTCCGGCAGAATCCACTCTCGTTATAGCGAATGATTCGCAAACTACAATTGAAAACACTATTTCCGATAATTTGGAAAGCATTTTAATAGAACCACAGACGGACGATACCAACAAAAAACTGGTCAAAACGACTGGTTCGGTACGAGCATCAGGCATGGGAGCCAGCCGCGGGGCATTCTCCGCGACCGCCTATTGCCTCTCTGGAAAAACAGCTTTGGGCCACGGCGTTCGCCGCGGTATCATCGCCGCAGATCCCAGGGTGTTAAAGCTCGGTTCTAAAATAACGATCGATGCCGGCCCTTGGAGCGGAACCTATCTGGTTTCGGACACAGGCGGTGCGATCAAAGGTAAAAAGCTCGATATCTGGGTTCCCAACTGCTCCGAAGCCCGCAAATTCGGCCGCAGGTCAGTTCAGGTTTTTTCAACACAATAATTAAAAAAGTAATTTAATAAAATAATATTAACGCCCCGAGAGATCGGGGCGTTTTTTTTGACTGGAGGGTGAGCATCCTGCTCGCCCTATTGCCCCGAGATTCCGATCAGCTTAACACCGAGGAAGCCTCGGCGTGGCAAGCACGGATGCTTGCCGCTCCAGTCTGTAACCGCCCGCCGACATTCTTCGTCTAACCTAATGCGATACACAATTCGCTTGACGGGCCGTGCTTAAAGCGGAACGGCATAACTGTCTTTGGACTGAATCAACAGGAGGTAGGCGGCAATGAGGAAAGGTCTTGTTTTTCTGGTGCTCATATTTGGATCAAAGATCGTAGTATTCGGCCAGGATTCGCCGCCGGTTTTGAAGGGCAACGAACCAGCCGTAAAAGCCACGCCGCCTGTTGTCAAAGAAACAAATGCCCCGTCCACTCAGCCCGCCGCGAAGCCCTCGCCGTCGCCTGACGACGAGATCATCAGTGTCGAGACCAATCTCGTGACCACGCCGGTTTCCGTGCTAGACCGTAACGGCCGCTTTATACCTGGGCTCAAGAAAAAGGATTTCAAGATCTACGACAACGGCGTGCTGCAGGACATCACGTATTTTCAGTCCGAGGAACAGCCATTCACGGTCATCCTGATGATCGACATCAGCCCTTCGACCAAATATAAAATGGACGAGATCCATTACGCAGCTGTTACGTTCGTCAACCAGCTCCGGCCGACCGATAAGGTTTTGGTCGTGGCATTCGACCAAAGAGTCAGGCTGCTAACGGAGGAAGCCACCTCGGACAAACAAAAGATCTATTCCGCGATCTACAAATCGACTTTCGGCAGCGGCACAAGCCTTTACGAAGCCGTTAGCATCGTCACAGATCTCGACCTGATCAAGGTCTCAGGCCGAAAGGCTGTCGTGCTTTTCACCGATGGAGTGGATACCACGTCGCGGCAGGCGAGCTTTGAATCGACCGTTGCCGGCGTTCAGGAAGTCGATGCCCTGATATATCCGATCCGCTACAACACCCAGCAAAGCGTCGGCGGTGTGGTCTCGACCGCGACCGGAGCCCCGGCAGTACTTCCTAAGGACATTGCCGATCTGATGGCAGCTCGTGGGATTACGATCGACCCGCGTGTGATGAACACCGGAGCCCGCGGAACTTCGCCGGCGGCGTACGCCAAAGGCAAAGAGTTTCTCGAAAAGATCGCCGAAGCCAGCGGCGGACGCATCTTTGAGGCTGATGATCTCAAAAACCTCGAGGCATCGTTTGCCGGTGTTGCCGAGGAGCTCCGTCGTCAATACTCTATCGGCTATTACCCCGAAAATCCGGGTCAGCCCGGCGAACGCCGTTACGTGAAGATCAAAGTCATCCGTCCAAACACCGTCGTGCGAGCAAAGAACGGTTATGTGATCCGGCAAACTAGAAGCAAGCTAGATCGAGCGGATGGCAGCGGTATATTTGCTCTAAGATAATGAGCCTGCAAAGTCCGTGCGAAAACTAGGGCCGATCACGCGAAGTTAGGATTAGCATTCTTGACTGACCGGCCTTGGCGACGCGGGGGCTTACGCACGTCGTTCTTGCTCCTGAAACATTCGTTTCTTGCCCTGCGTATCTTATTTCAGATACACTCAAAAAATTCACAAAAGATACGGTTCCCATATTTCCGACTGGAGATATGACGCCATCATTTCAGGAGAACCTATGCGCCTAACCGATCCGTTTAAGAAAATTCTTGCCCTTCTCGCGATGTTCGTGCTCGTCCTACCCTTTCCCCTTTCTGCTCAGGACACGAAGCCGGACGAGAAAAAAGAAGAGAAGAAGTCCGAAACTCCGCCGCTGCCGTTGAAAGTTGCTGAGACACTGAAGTTTACGACGAACGAAGGCACCTGGATGTCGCTCGACGTTTCTCCTGATGGGAAATGGATGACGTTTGACATGCTTGGGGACATTTACACGCTGCCGATCGAGGGCGGTGTGGCAAAGCGGATCCATGGCGGGATGTCATTCGAGAGCCAGCCGAAATTCTCTCCTGATGGTCAATGGATCGCGTTCCTATCGGATCGCAGCGGTGCGGAAAACCTTTGGGTAATGAAACCCGATGGTTCCGACGCAAAGGCCATTACAAAAGACACCAAGTCGATGTTCGTATCGCCGTCGTGGACCGAGGATGGCAATTACATAATGGTCTCAAAATCGGACCAGTCGATCGGGCCGTTTCATCCCTATATGTATCACAAGGACGGCGGTTCGGGCCTATCGATCGGACCGCCGCCACCACCGCTTCCGGGGCCGGGCCAAGCCGGGCCGGCGACTCCGCGAATGAATATGATGGGTCTTCAGGCTTCGCCGGACGGGAAATTCATATATTGGGCCCAGCGAAGCGGGGCATTTGAATACAATGCAAGATTCCCGATGTGGCAGGTCATGAGATTCGACCGCGATACCGGCGAGACCTCTCGGATCACCAATACTCAGGGTTCCGCCATGCGGCCGGTGCTCTCGCCGGATGGTAGGAACATGGTTTACGCCACGCGTTACGAAACGAAAACGGCTCTCCGTGTTCGGAATCTCGAGAGCAGCCAGGAACGTTGGCTGATCGGAAATGTCACCCGCGACGATCAGGAATCGCGGGCTACCCGCGACACCTTTCCGGGCTACGATTTTATGCCAGACGGCAGATCGCTCATCGTTCCCGTAAACGGCAAGATCGCGAAGGTCGATTTTGCAAGCGGCGCGGCAACTGATATTCCGTTTACCGTGAATGTCGAAGCTGAGATCGGGCCGCGGGTTCATTTCGATTACCGGGTTGACGACAGTTCAACCGTTAACGCTCGCCTCATCCGTTATCCAGCTATCTCGCCGGATGGCAAACGCGTGGCATTCACTGCATTCAGCAAGCTTTACACAATGGATCTCGCAGGCGGCACGCCAAAGCGTCTTACTACCAGTGACGAGGGTGAATTCATGCCGACTTGGTCGCCCGACGGTAAGAATATCGCTTATGTAACATGGACAAATGCGGGTGGGCACATATATTCCATTTCCGCCGAAGGCGGGAATGCTCGAAAGCTAACGACAGCAGCGGCGTATTACTCATCGCCGGTTTATTCGCCCGATGGTTCGAAGATCGTCTTCATCACCGGAGCTGTCGACGATCAGCTATTTGCGGACATACGCGAAGGCCATGAGTTTTCGTCGCCGGAAGAAGAGATCTTGCATCTGGGATCAAATCCCCGTGAGATCACCGGGCCGGGCGGCTCGACCGGAACCGACCTGAAATATATCCCAGCAAATGGCGGTGTCTCAACTCTGATCGCTTCTGCCCAAGGCGGGCGTTCGCCCCATTTTTCGGACGATCCGAACCGCGTGTACCTGACCACCGGCGGCGGCCTGGCTTCGATCCGGCTGGATGGTTTCGACCGCCGTGTGCACGTGCGCGTGACCGGAAAAGGTACGCCTCCGCAACAGCCGACCGCAAGCGTGATGCGAATTTCGCCCGACCGCAGCCGCGTGTTTCTTGAGCTGCAGGCAAGCATTACATCGTCACAGTGCCGCGAACAGGCCGCGAAACGGTCAACGTCAGTCTCGCTTCGCCGACCTCGAATGTTCCCGTCAAAAAGATGTCGGCCTTCGGCGGCGACTATCTGGATTTCGCTCGTGACGGCAAGAACGTTAGCTGGTCGTGGGGAACGAAGCTTTATCGCCAGTCGGTCGATTCAGATAAGCCGAGCGAATACGACATCACCGTCACGACCGCCCGCAGTAAGCCGAAAGGCAGCGTCCTGCTTACCGGAGCTCGTATTGTTTCCATGAAAGGCGACGAGGTTATTGAAAGAGGCGACCTTCTAGTTACCGACAACCGAATCGCCGCTCTCGGTCCAAAGGGCAAGGTAACTGTGCCGGCGGGAACGAAGGTGGTCGATGTGACCGGCAAAACTATCATTCCCGGTTTCGTCGATGTCCACGCCCACATGTGGCCGCCGCGAGACCTGCATCAGGACCAGGTATGGCAATATCTCGCTAATCTCGCTTACGGCGTCACCACTACCCGTGATCCTCAGAGCTCGACAACGGACGTATATGCCTACGCAGATCTGGTCGAGACGGGCGAGATACTTGGGCCCCGTGTTTTCACGACCGGGCCGGGCGTTTTCTCGAATCTAGGTCTCGACGATAAAGATTCGGTAAATAATTATATTAAACGCTACCGCGATGCCTACAAAACCGACACACTCAAACAGTATGTCGTCGGCGATCGCAACATTCGCCAGATGGTCGCGATGGCATGTACAGACAACAAGATCACGCCGACCACCGAGGGTGCGCTCGACATGAAGCTCGACCTTTCTCAGATGATCGACGGATATTCCGGCAACGAACACAGTTTGCCGATCCAGCCCATATATAATGATGTGATCCAATTCGTCGCGAAGACGAAGACGTTTTATACGCCGACGACTCTAGTCGCATATGGCAGCCCGTGGCTCGAAAATCATTTCTTTGAGACGACCGATGTACTCAAAAATCAGCGGCTCGCCCGCTATATCCCGCGCGAACTGATAAACGGAATGATGCGGCGACGGCCGCAGTGGTTCGCTCCTGAGGAATACAACTACGGCGGTGTCGCGAAAGGTGCAGCCGCGGTGGTCAAAGCCGGCGGCCGCGTCGGCATCGGCGGTCATGGCCAGATGCAGGGCATTGGGGTTCATTGGGAGATTTGGTCGATCCAGTCCGGCGGCCTGAGCAATCTCGAGACACTTCGTGTTGCCACCATCTTTGGGGCCGAAGCCATCGGCCTGTCGCAGGACGTCGGCTCACTCGAGCCCGGCAAGCTCGCCGACCTGCAGATCCTCGACGGCAACCCGCTCGCAGATATCCGCAACACGAACACTATCAAAATGGTGATGAAAAACGGCGAGCTCTTTGATGCTGAAACGCTTAACCAAGTCTGGCCGCAGCAAAAACCGCTCGGTAAACAGTATTGGTGGGATCTCGATCCGAAGTAAGAAGCGGAACTCGGAACAGCGGCTCTGGTATGGGCGGGAAGGGCAAACTCTTTTCCGCCCATTACTGCGCTAGATCTGAGTTTCACCGTGAGGTCTTTCCGTGAAAGATCGATGTCTAACCCATAACCACAAAAAAGAAAACCTTGACATTAAACAATGTTTAATCCATTATCGATAGTGGAAAAGCCCGCCAAGACGGTGCTTTTCGAATGCTCTTTTCAGGCATAACGATTCAACTTCCGCGTTCTTTTCAATTTAGAAAACCTCCTCTCGAATTCCATTTCGATCGTTCCGTCCCATTCTAATGGAACAACCTCTCCACCTCGAAACCAATAGCGATGTCACCCTGCTGCCTGCGGGGGCGAGGTTTGATCGCGACAGCAGCGATGATGCCCAGCCAACGGGCATCACGATATTGCCGTTCGACGATCTGCACGTTACAGACGGCGGACGCTCAACGCTGCAAAGCCTGGGCGATACGATCTTTAATTCGATCAGCGATGCGATCGTCATCGTCGATCAGGATGCGGTTATAATACGGGTCAATCCAGCGACGTTGACGCTCACAGGGTTTACCGAAAACGAATTGCTCGGCAAGCCCATCGACGTGCTGTCACGCAACGGCAGCATGTTCGGAAAGATATTCCGTCGCACTCTCGCCAAGAACAGCTTTTCGCAAAGGCTCGAGACATATTGCCCACGCAAGGACGGAAGCCATTTTCCGGTCTCGGTCTCAGCGTCAAAGATATTCGATCCTGAAAGCAAAACGTATAATATCGTCTGTGTGGCCCGGGATGTTACCCGGGAAAAGCGACTCGAGGCAGAATCGCGTGCGATCTCAAAGATCATCCACGGCGTGACGACCACCGCAAACCTTGACGAACTGCTCCTGCTTATTCACCGAACGATCAAGAAGATCGTCTATGCGGAAAACTTCTTCGTAGCCCTTTTCGACCCACAGACAGAGATGCTGTCGATGCAGTTTTGGGTCGACAAATACGACCCAATGCCCGCGCCGCTGAAAGTCGGCCGCAGCATGAGCGCCTACGTATTTCGCACGGGCAGGTCGATGCTGCTAACGCACGAGGATTCTATGCGCCTGATAGCTGAGGGCGAGGTTGAATCAGTTGGAACCGACTCGCCGATCTGGCTCGGCGTCCCGCTCAAAACGCCCGACGGCTCTATCGGCGTGCTGGTCGTTCAGGATTACGAAAACACTGATACCTACACCCAGCAGGATGTCGAACTTCTTACATCGGTCGCTGACCAGATCGCGATGGCCATCGAGAGAAAGCGGGCCGAGGAGGCTCTTCAGCTCAGTCACCAGCGATTCGAACTGATCACTCGAGCAACCAGCGATGCAATTTGGGATTGGAACCTTTCCACGAACGAATTGTGGTGGAACGAGGGTTTTCAAAAACTGTTCGGCTACATCGGCGACGAGATCGGAACGGACCTTTCCTCCTGGACCGCACGGCTGCACCCTGACGATCGCGATCGTGTGACCTCCAGCGTTCACCGTCAGATTGAAAGCGGGCAGCACAATTGGACCGACGAGTACCGGTTTCGTCGCAAAGACGGTTCCTACGCTTTCGTGGTTGACCGCGGTTATGTTGTTTACGGCCCTGAGAACAAACCGATCCGAATGCTCGGGTCGATGATGGATGTCACCGAGCGGAAATCGCTTGAGGCACAGCTCACCCACCAGGCACTGCACGATCCGCTTACCAAGATCGCAAACCGGGCTCTCTTTCGCGACCGAGTTGAGCACGCTCTCGCCCGATTGACCAGAAACCATGTTTCGATCGCCGTGCTGTTCCTGGATCTGGATAATTTCAAATCTATCAACGATTCACTCGGCCACGCGGCTGGCGACAAACTCCTGGTCCACGTCGCCGAGCGTCTTCAGGACTGCCTTCGGAATTCCGACACCGCCGCCCGCCTTGGCGGTGATGAATTTGCCGTACTGATCGAATCCGTCACCCACGAAGACGAATCGGTAAACATAGCTAACCGTATCCTCGAGGTTTTCCGTGAGCCGTTCTCGATCGAGGGCAATGAGGTTTACGTTGGTACCAGCATCGGGATCGCCGCTGGCTCTGTTGAAACGTCCGGCTCAGAAGAACTGCTCCGGAACGCCGACCTCGCAATGTACCTCGCTAAGGGCCGCGGAAAAGGCAAATACGTCGTCTTTGAAACCAAAATGCACGAGGCCCTAATGGAGCGTATCGAGCTAGAGGCAGACCTCAGGCGCGGTATCGATGAACGAGAGTTCGTCCTCCACTACCAACCCATCTTCGACCTGCGGTCCAAACGCATTCTCGGGATGGAGGCACTCGTCCGATGGCAGCACCCACGATCCGGACTGATCCCGCCGATGAAATTCATCCCACTCGCCGAAGAAACGAACCTGATCGTTCCTCTTGGCGAATGGATACTCGGTGAGGCGTGTCGGCAGGTACAGGAATGGCGCAGCGGATCTGATGCCGCGGCCAACATATCTGTTACGGTGAATATATCGATCCGGCAGTTCATGCAGAAGGAGCTTGCCGACATTGTCAGGAAAGCACTCGAAGCAACTGGCTTGCCGCCGCGGTCGCTGATCCTCGAGATAACCGAGAGTTTCATGCTCCAGGATACAGAGGCCACTATACTGAAACTTCACGAGCTGAAAAAACTCGGCATTCGTCTCGCGATCGACGATTTTGGAACGGGCTATTCCAGCCTTAGTTATCTTCAGCGGTTCCCGATCGATATCCTAAAAATAGACAAATCTTTCATCGACAAGCTTGGCCAGGGCAGCGAGGGTAACGCCGTCGCACGGGCTATCATCATGATGGGCGATTCGCTTAATCTAAAAACCATCGCCGAAGGGATCGAACATCCTGACCAGATCACGGTTCTCCAATATCTTGGCTGCGAAGCCGGCCAGGGATATCATTTTGCAAAGCCGTTGACAAAAACCGAGATGGACTCGTTCCTGCTTGCGAATCGAACGTCAGTTTAGTTTGATCTGAACAAAGCAAGCCTTCAAATGAAAAAGCCCCGTGTTCCGACACGGGGCTTTTCGATCTATATATGCTAATACATATATATTATCCGATCGACACGCTTCCCTTCCTCCTGGCTGCGTAGACCCTTGCCATCGTGCGGCAATTGTCGAAGATCTTTGACGTAACCGGGCCTGATGCGGGCGAATCGACTGTGCCAGCCGCACGGCCGGCTTTGATGAGCCAGCCCGCAACCGCAGCGGCGTTTAGGTCGTATGTCGGTGTCCATTCTTCGTTGATCGGGGCGAGCCCATTGGCATCCTCGAGCGAAGCGGCGGTGAGCAATTCGCTGAGATCGTCCTCGCTCAAAACCGGCTCCGCATCCCAGGCGGTAAGTTGTTTTAATTTATCTAGTGAATTCATAGTTTTTTTGAGTTGGAGAGTTGCAGAGTTGCAGAGTGAGTTTCCAAAATCGTCCGTTGCTTTCACAACTCAGGTACTCTGGCACTCTGCAACTCTGCTAACCATTAAGCTTTGTCCGCGATGAGCATGGCTAACGCCGTCGGCCGTACTACCTTGGCGCCGTATACGTGGAGGCCTTTGACCGCGTCGCCAAATCTTTTTTCCGGCTTGTAGGTCTGCACGTCCACGATCTGCTCGGCGTACGAGGTCGCGATCGAATGACCGGCGATTATCTTGTATTTCGCGCCGGACGTATTCGGTACGTTGTTGGATTTGATGATCGAAAATCCGGCCGCCGCACCGACCTCGCCATTGCGGATCGCGATGTCCGAGCGACGCGTTCCTGCCTTTACGAACCGCTCGTCCTTAAGCAGCAGCCCGTGAAACCAGGCCGGCACGATGACGAATCTGCCGTCGATCGGCGTGTTCGCCTCATCGAGAAGAACGCCCAGATCGACGAGGTATTCGTAGGCGTTGTCCTTGGTCGGAACCTCGGGCGATGCGTTGGAACCGATCTTATTGTCTGTGACGACCGCAGCTTCCATCGCGGCGGCAAGGAATGTATCAGCATGATCACGCAGTGACCACGAGGCTCGGCGCATCGCTTCGTCGAGCACGTTGACGTTCTGCTGGGCACGGTCGACGCTGTCAACATAGAAGTTGAAGTATTTCGCCTGATCGATCAGCAGCGTCTGCTCGGCATCGGTCAGCGTTTCGGGGTCGCCGATGTCTGTGTCCTTGGTATAATCGTCAACCGTCACGTCGCCGATCGACGCGATCTTGACCGTATTTCCGCTCGCACGGATCTCACCTTCGTAATCGCGGTTACACACATTCGCCTGTCCATATACAAGCGATCTCTCAAGAGCGACAAGCAATCTCGCCGCCCATACTGTTGGTATAAAATCTAAAGCCATATTCTTAATTTCCTTTTTTTAATCGCCACCAGTTTTAGCTAGTGGGCCGTTTTTTAGCTAGTCCAGATCGTTTTCCGTGGCGTTCCGTGTTTTCCGTGGTTAAGATCTTTTTTTTCCACCACGGATCGCACGGAACGAACACGGAACAAGAGAAATGGGCATTCCTTACGCTTGAGCCAGCGTCCGCTTCACCTCTTCCCAGTCGAGCTTAGCGATCTCGGTGGGTTTCATTTTGGCGAGGGTATCTTTGCTAAGACGCGGGACCGGTGCAGTTCCTGCACCGGCATCGATTGACGCGGGCGGCGTGGCGCCGCCGAACTGCTCGGGAAAATCGCGTCGCAGACGATCGACGACCGCCGCCGCATTCGTGAGCGAACCGTCATCCGCAAACTGCAGATCACCCTTTACCGCCTCAAACAAAAGCTCCGGCGACCTCGCCCCAATCCGCTCCAACTCGCCCGTTATCTGCCGGTGAGCCGAAGCCGTTCGGATCGTCGCCTTGAGCTGTTCGTTCTCAGCTTTTAGTTGTGTAACCAAGTCAGAACCGCCTGCGTAAGCGGGCGGAACGACGACTGATGTTTCGTCATTCGTTTCCGCCGAACCGCCGGCGGACAATGCCGGTACAAACGGCAATTCTGGTTGTGTATTTATTTCAGTTTGTTTCTTCATAATTTCTTCTCTTAGTTGGAAGCGATAACTAACGCATTTCATCCATTTCCTTTACATCCGCGACGCCATAGCCTGCTTCGATCAACGCTTTATCTACCGGCAATCCGATCTGTCGTTTGAGCAGGATGTTTTCGAGGAATTCGCGTTCTGAGAGCGGCGATGGGTCTTCCCATTCGGTGATGAGTTTTGCGTCGCTGCCGTGTTCGATCTTGAGGGCGAAGGCCATCACGTCGGCCCAGACCTGGCCGAAGTTTTCCTGGCGGTCACGGACCTTGGCGATGAAGCGCGTCTCTGATTTTTTCAGAGCCTCGCCGCTCGGCAGGCCGGCGTTGACCTGCAAAAAATAATGCAGCGGCGTGCCCGTAACCGACGCCATGTCGATGCGAAAACTGTCCTTCACTTTCAGGAACTGCTCTAACTGGGCGGTCTCAAAATCGCCAAATTTTGCGGAAGGATTTCCCGCGATCCACAGATGATCGACACCGCTTTCGAACGGAGCGATCGTCTTGCCCTGCTCGTCATATTCGACCTCGATACCGGCGGCCCAGCGTTGGCGAAAGGCGGAATATTCCATCGCGACCAGCATGTCGAGCACGGATTTGTTCAGCCCGTCCTGCACCGGCATCGCTGCCTCAAGCTCGGAGCGCCCTAACTGGCCCAGGTCGGCGTTGTTGGCAAAATGAAACACCGGAACAACGCCGTACGGATTTGCGATCACGGAATCTACCGCGTCACTGGTCTCGTCTGAGAACGCGATCATATCCGCGGGATCGGGCAATGTATCCGCTTTCGTCCGGCTGATAAACCGCTCGATGCGGTCCGGATAGAATAAGTTCAGACGTATACGTTTATCCGCATTTGTCCATGCCTTGGCGGCCCATGCAATGCTTCCGGGATCCCCGTTATCATGGACAACCGTAATGCCTGATGCGGTATTCGGGTAGAGCACGCGCCATTCACGTTCGGCCAAACGAACATATACGCATCACCGCATTTGAGAGCTTCCTTGTGAACCTCGCCCGCCCTCGACGCCATCCGATTACGAAACCAGATGTTTCGAGTTGCCGCGTTTACTGAATTAGCTGAGTTGTGAGTTGATGCCTCGACGCTGAAACCAGTGACGCGGAGCTTGTCGCGAACCGCGTCGCAGATCACGGGGCAGAGGTTGAGTGCGAATTCGCGAAACAGTGTTCCGAAGGTGTTCTCGAATTTCTCGGTCGCAAACGCCAGATCGTGGTCGCCGTTGTAATAGCGGATCGGCTTGTCGTATCGGCCGCTGTTCGCACGGAGGTTGGTTAGTGCTTTTTCAATGTCGTTGTTCATATGTGGTCTTCTTTTTGTTTTATCCAGCCGCCACTGGCGAGCAGGATGCTCGCCCTCCAGTCATTTCAGAACTGCGATCGTCGCGGCTCCGATCAGGATGTCGCCGATGCGTCGCCAGGGCGATGGCTTTTTCTTTTTTAAGGTCTCGATGAATTTGTCTTGCGACGCGATGACCGTGTCTTTGGCGGCGATGGTTTCGTTCTTTGCGGCCACAGCGGTTTTTAGTGCTTCGGATTCGCTGCGACGCGTTTCGTTTAGCTCAGTGAGCAATGCGGTTGCTGCCTTTTCGGTTGTGAGACGTTCGGTTAAGGAACGGTTTTCGCTTTCTAGTGACGCGGCGAATGTTCTTGTCTTTTCCAGTTCAACGGCGGTCGCCATGCAGGCCGCGATCACGTCACTCGCACGGGTGGCCGAGCTCGGCGAGCTTATTGCAGAGTTCGGCGTTGGTCGCGGTGATTGTGCGTGTGCGACGCGCGGCGTCAGCGGTGCTGCGAGCATTACGGCTATTAAGCTTAAGTTTTTCCAGTTCTTCATCTTGTTTCCTCGCGAGTTGATTAACCTCGGTGAGTTTGGTTTCGAGATAGTCGATCTTTTGTTTGTATTGTGCGGCCTCGAGTTCTTTCGCGGCGGCCGTTTGCTGGTTTTCGTTTGCAATCGCTTTTGCGGCGGCTACTTGAGATTCGAGCTTTGCGATCTGGTGATTTGACCAGCCGTAGCTGAGCAGCGTGGCCGCAAAGACCGCGGCTGTCGCAGCAGCTATGTAGATCTTTTGTTTAGTAATCATAATTTCTGTCTGGAACCCGACTGGAGGGTGAGCATCTTGCTCGCCAATGCTCTGGCATTAAGTCAATGGCGAGTTGGATGCTCACCCTCCGGTCATTTCTTTTCGCGTCGCGTGAGATAGATCTGCACGACGACGTCGATCGTTTTGCCAAGCGTGAAAAACGTGATCGGCAGCACGATCGCCGAGACGATGGAGATCAGCGTGCCAGCTTCGATGGTCGTAATGATCGACGAAAGCGAGCTGATCCAGGCTAATAGAATGTTTTTTGTGTCGTTCATATTGGTAGTCAGCAGTTGGCAGTGAGCAGTGAGCAGTTTTTAGGAACGTGCTTCTCTTATTTTTCCGAGCGTTATTTGTCGATAGAGGTAAAGGAGCGTCAGCGACGCGGCGATGATGGCGACGGTGATCCAGACAATGCGCGGCATGCCGACGAGAACGCCTAAGATGCCCCAAATAGCTTGAGAAAGTGATCCGGCTACCGTGGTCCAGAGCGATTTCGCTGCGTCCTTACGGGTCGCAACGGCTGTTACCACTCCGTCGACACGGTCAAATTTTTCGGCCGCCGAACTCGTAATGTCAGAGACGGTTTGCAGAACGGAGCTTTCTTCGTTCTGATCCGCCCTGATCTCGGGTTGAGGTGACCCGGCGTCTATCGGTCCGCGTGTCTCGCCCTCTAACTCAGCGGGCAGACGAACTCCGTGTACGGTGACCGGCAGCCGCAATTCCCAATTCCCTATCGCGATCTGGTCGAGGAAGAATTTTGTGCGGTAGTTAGTTGCCTTGAGTCTTCTGATCTCGGTGAGCCAGCGGTGCCGGGCCCTAACGTATTCCGTGATCCAGCTTTTTTCGAAGGCGAGCGGTTCCGGTTTGGTCGTCCGCACTGTGCTGTTTACGCGGGCCGATATCAGTTCCCACGAACCGTGTGTCACCGAATCATAAACGACCGCCAGCGAAAGCGGCGTTACAAATCTCATCCGCTCGCAGATCTCCATCGCGGGGCGCAAATAGCGTTCATAAGCGACGAGGCGTTGAGCGGCCTTCATTTCACCCGTGATCGCGGCGGTTTTCAGGGTTCGTTTAAAGAGCTCGTTGCCTGCCAATTGCTCGATCGCCGCAGTGGTTTTCTTCGCGAGCACCGGCAGAGTGGAGGTAAAGATCTCGCGGCCGAGCTGCCCGCCGTTTGCCAGATATTCTCGAACGACCGCCGCCAGCGAGCCCGAGCGGTGCGTGAACTGATTGATCCCATACGAAACGCCCGCACCGTCATTCAGCACCACGCATGCCGCATAATCGCCGAACGGTTTTGACGTTTCAAATACATGGACGATCGCGAGAGCCTTCAATTTGTCGTTTTCTGTAAATGCCATAGTTTTATGTGTTGTATTCTGTACAATGATCGGACGACTCGGGGCGACAAGTGTGTCGAGGCTTTATTCGCCGCTTGCGTTTCGTCCGACCGTGAACAGGCTATGACAAAGAACAATAAAATGAAATGCCATTATGCACAGATCGTTATATTATGCACACATTGATATGTTTTTCTCACATTGTATAGTTTTGCGTAAATTGTATAACTTTGCACAAAAGGCCCGAGCGGCGGCGTGCAAGATCTGGCTGATCTTCACAGGTGCGTATAAACATTTGTTTTATTTCGGCGTTGAAAAATTGCAGTTCGACGGTCATTTAGAAATTTCGGTGCGACGAATAAATACCGGCTATAACGCGGCCGCGAAAGTCTAAATGATTGAATCTGTGTTAACTAGGTGTCTTTTTGTATTGAGAATGCGGGAAAATGCGCCTATACTTCGGCTATATAGCAAGTTTTAAAAGCCTTAGCGCTCAGTCGCTCAAATTTTCGCGTCCGCCGGGCGCCTTCGATACCAATAATCGTTTCTCGGCCTTTCAGGAGTCGTTATGTCAAAAAAAGTTAATTCGTCCCGTCGTTTGATCATCAGCTTTGCAATTTTCGCCGTTCTCGGTGCACTAGCCCTCGCCTTCAATTCCGCCGGAGCAAACGCTGCGGGAAATTCGGTTGTAGATTCCATCAAAGGCTTTTTTGGGGTTCAGCTCAATGTGTTGCCGGATGATACCAGACCGGATCTATCGTCAGGGATCGTCATCAGCCAGGTTTACGGTGGTGGGGGAAATAGCGGAGCGACATACACTCATGACTTCATTGAACTTTTTAATCGAGGTTCGGTTCCTGTAGATGTAACTGGTTGGTCTATCCAGTACGCCTCATCGAGCGGTACGACGTGGGCAAATCAAACGAACCTGCCAAGTGTGACCATACAGCCGGGAAAGTATTTCCTTATTCAGGAGTTCTCGCAAGCGGCGGTCGGATTGTCTTTGCCTACGCCTGATTTGATTGCTTCGCCAGCGATAAACATGAGCGGAGCCTCGGGCAAATTGGCTCTTGTAAATAGCACGACAGCGTTAACCGGATCATGCCCCACTGGAGGTGGTATTGTAGATTTCGTCGGATACGGAACTGCCAACTGTTTCGAGGGTTCGGCAACAGGAACCCTCAGCAACACAACGGCAGCTATCCGCGGAGCCGCGGGCTGTACCGAAACAGATCAAAACGGAACGGACTTTTCCGTCGCAGCTCCGACGCCAAGAAACAGCTCGACGGCAGCAAATCTGTGTAGTGGTGGCCCAACTCCAACCCCTACGCCAACACCAAGCCCAACCCCAACTCCGAACGATCTGACCGTGACTATTTCGCCGAGTTCGCCGGTTTATGGCGGGTCGGTGGTAAGTTCGCCGGCGGGTATTAGTTGCCCATTCGTTGCTTGTACTGTTTTTTGGGGGCAGGATCAAAATGTCCAGTTGACCGCGACCCCGAATTCGGGCTTTGTTTTCACCAATTGGAGCGGCGACTGCTCGGGAACAAACCCGGTAACAAATATCGTGATGAACAGCAGCAACAAGACCTGCACTGCTAATTTCACGGAGGATGCTCCGACTCCGACGCCAACACCGACTCCAACTCCAACTCCAACTCCAACTCCAACTCCGACTCCAACGCCAACTCCAACACCGACGCCGACTCCAACGCCGACACCGACGCCAACTCCAACGCCGGCACCGACGGCGACACCGACGCCTTCGCCGACGCCGGCTGGATGTGTTGTGGATCCGGTCGTTATCAACGCGAATGACAACGGTCCGGGCAGTTTGCGTCAGGCGGTTATTGATGCGTGTCCGTTCAGCACGATCAGGTTTAGCGGGGACTTTGAGATCCTCCTTACGTCGGGTAACATCGTGATCGATAAGCCGTTGACCATCGATGGCGAAACCAACTCGGTAATTGTCAGCGGTAACAGCAGGAGCCGCGTCTTCTATATCGGTTCGATCTTTAGATCTGGTGAAGCTCCTGACGGCGAGTCGCTTGACGTAATTCTCAAGTCGCTCAGGATCCTCGACGGACGTGAATTTGCGGGCGGTTGTATCTTTACCTCATTCGGCGCGAATCTTACGATCGAGCGATCGACCTTGGGGGTTTGCAGAAACAACCTTCCAAACAGCCCTGAAGAGGAAGTAAACGCACCGACGGGCGGCAATGGCGGTGGAGCTATCTACGTTGAATTCAGCTCTACCGTCAACATCATCGAATCATCCCTTGAGAACAACAACTCGGGCTTCGGCCCCGGCGGAGCGATGTATGTTGCAGGCAATGCCAGCGTAACGCGTTCCACTCTTTATAATAATTCAAGCATCGGTAGCGACGGCGGAGCGATCTATGTGAGTGGATTCATCACCCGTCCGGAAAGCCCTGATGCCGCTGTCAGCGGCCAGCTCAGCCTGGTCAATTCGACCGTTTCCGGAAACTCGACCAGCGGTGCGGCTCGTGGCGACGGCAGCACCCCCGGGTTTGGCGGTGGTATCTACGGCGGTCCCGGGTCTGTGATATCGCTTACAAATTCGACCATTACCGACAACTTTGGCGGATCGAACGGCGCAGGTGTCTATGTTGAAAACCTAATGGGCCGCGGTGATGTAGTTGGCTTTGGCGTGACCGCCCGTACGACGCTCATTGCTAAAAACGGTAACGGTGCGTCAGACGTCGCAGGGCAATTCAATTCGCTCGGATATAACCTGATCGGCAATGCCGGCAGTTCGATTGGTTTCTCCAGTGGTACCAACGACATCGTTGGTACTCCACAAACCCCGATCGACCCGCTCCTTATGCCTTTGGCAGATAACGGCGGGCCGACATTAACTCATAGCCTCAGTCCCGGAAGTCCGGCTATCGATAAAGGAGCCACCGCTCCTGATGTATCCTCTGACCAACGAAATCTGACTCGTCCGGTCGATGATCCCCTAGTTGCAAACGCTCCGAACGGAAATGGCTCGGATATCGGTGCGTTCGAAGTTCAAGGTGTCGCGCCAACGCCAACGCCGACTCCAACTCCAACTCCAACTCCAACTCCAACTCCGACGCCGACGCCGACGCCGACGCCTACGCCAACACCGACGCCGACACCGACGCCTTCTCCGACGCCGACGCCGACGCCGACTCCGACTCCGACGCCAACGCCGACGCCGACTCCAAGTCCGACTCCAAGTCCGACGCCGACGCCGACGCCGTCTCCAACGCCGTCTCCGACGCCGATCCCTGTTGGGCCTCTGTTTGCGGTTAACTCGGTCACGCGTAACGAGACGAATTCGGGCACGACCGCGTTTATCTTTGAGGTCACGATCACTCAGTTGCCGGGTCTCGGACAACCGGCTCGAACGGTTGATTTCACCACTGTTGACGGAACCGCATTAGCCGCTAACAACGATTATGTGCCGCGTTCCGGAACGATCACCTTCACTTCGAATTCGCCGACGCTTCAGACCATAGCCGTTACGGTTAACGGCGACATCACGTTCGAGGCAAATGAAGTGTTCTTTATGAGACTCTCGAATCCGGTCGGCGGCAGCATTATCGGCGGCGACGGGGTTGGAACGATCTTTAACGACGACGTTGAACCTTCGTTCTCGATCAATGATGTTTCGGCGAACGAAGGTAATGCGGGAACGACGCCGTTCACGTTTACGATCACTCGTTCGGGCAATCCGACTTCGTTCAGTTCGCTGGTGACCTATTCCACGGCGAACCAGACGGCAACGGCACCTGGCGATTACACGGCGGTCTCGAACGGTACGGTCACATTCTTACCGACCGAGACGTCGAAAACAGTCACCGTTCTGGTTAACGGCGACACCGCTGTCGAGCCGAATGAGACGTTCCTCGTCGACATGACGACCGTTTCGAACGGCATCATCGGCAGAGCGACCGGAACCGGAACGATCCTTAACGACGACGGCGGAATAACGCCGACGCCGACGCCGACGCCGACGCCGGCCGGAACCCCGACGCCGACACCGACACCGCTTCCAACGCGGCCGGAAGGCGACGTGGTCGACGGCAGCGGCGGCCCGCTGGGCGACAATCAGGTCCTGTCGAACGACGTTTCGTACATCCGACAGGTCGTTCTCGGCAACCTGCCGGCGATCCCGGCGGGAGCTCAGTTCCAGGCAGCGGATGTCAATCTCGACGTTCCGGGAGCCTGCGGAAACGCCCAGATCGAGGCCGGCGACGTGACCGTCATCCGCGGCTACAACCTCGGAGTGCTCAACGGCGTACCGATCACCACCAAACCGGTCTGCGGCCCGACCGCTCCGGTTGCGACGCGGACGGATTCGCCTGAAGTTGTTGGACGCATCATCCGTGCAGTCAACACCACGTCCACGGCAGGACAGACGGTAGCCGTCTCGTTCCAGCTCGATTCGCAGGGCGACGAGGCTTCGGCCAGCTTTACGGTAAACTGGAACCCGGCAGTGTTCACATATGTGAGCTCAACCGCAGGTGCCGGCGTACCAACGGGCACGAACCTTGGAGTCAACACCAGCCAGACGGCAGCAGGACGCCTCGGCGTATTGCTTGATGCTACGAACACGTATGCAGCAGGCACCCGCCAGATCCTGACGGTCACGTTCACGGTTGCAGCAAACGCTGCAGTCGGAACGTATCCGGTGACCTTCTCGAGCACCCCGACCGCCCAGAGCGTGTCGAATGCTCAGGGAGCCTTGCTTGCTACGACCTATGAAGCAGGCAATATCGTCATCGGCCCAACAGCCGCTGGTGTGACCGTCTCGGGAAGGATCACGAATGCCAACGGCCAGGGCGTGAGAGGAGCAACGGTCGTTATCACCGATCCGACGGGCAGCCGCAGGTCGGTGACGACAGGCTCATTTGGCTTCTATAGCTTCGAAGATGTCGAAGCCGGCCAGAGCTACGTCATCGGCGTCACGTCGAAACGCTACCGCTTCGGTTCACGGGTCGTTAACGTGACGGACTCACTTACTGATGTCGATTTCGTCGGACAGGAATAGGCTTTCCTGTTCATTTCATCTAACCAAGAGGCGGCCTTAGCGGGCCGCTTTTTGTTTGACGCGGTCAAAATGGGTAGTGGGTCAATATGAAATAATACTGGGGACGGGCCTAGCTCGGCGACCTCTGCGTCTTACTTTGCGACCTCTGCGAGGCTTAAAGTTGGTATGTCTTCAAGTAGATTCCTCGCAGAGTTCGCAGAGAGAAGACGCTGAGATCGCACTCTATTGAGGATCACAATTTCAAACTGACCCACCAGCTAAAATGAAAAATTATTGACAGTAGTGGACAATTCGAATACACTTTAAGTTCTCTCTCGTGTTGAGATCTCGGATAATTTGAGATATTGAATTCCTGCGATCGCTGCCCGTCGTAGTCTTGGGAGTCGTAAAAACCGCTACTTTTGCGTCCATACCTATGCCGGAACAATTTTTTTCTATTTAGAGGAGCCAGTAAAGATAATGAGTAATTCAGCAGTTTCGTCGGGTCGCAAGACTTTTTTAATGTTTGGGGCCGTTTTATTTTTGGCAGTTTCAGGGTTTGTCGCCGGATCGGCCAATGCTCAGGGCGGGCGCGTCATCCGTGCAACCAGCGTCGCGGTGAATGCCGGCCAGCAGGCGGTTGTGCAGATCCAGTTGGATTCGCAGGGTAACGAATCGTCAACGAGCTTCAGCTTTAACTTCAACCCGGCTGTTTTGACCAACCCGGTCGTCACGATCGGAAATGGCGTTCCGGCTAACTCAAATCTTGGCACCAACACGAATAATGCTGCCGCCGGGCAGATCGGCGTCCTGGTCGATTCGACCAACACCTACGCCGCCGGCACCCGCAACATCGTGACCGTTACTTTCACGGTTCCCGCGAATGCCCCGATCGGTTTATATCCGGTAACGTTTGGCGATACGCCGACGTCGCGCAGCGTATCGAGCGCAGTCGGTGCTTTGCTGCCAACGACCTACACTAACGGCAGCGTCCAGGTCGGTTCGACCGCCGCCGGAGTTGATATCTCAGGCCGTGTCGTAACCCCGGATGGCCGCGGTATCAGAAATGCTTCGGTCTTCATCACCGACGCCTCAGGTGCACGCCGCCAGGCAACGACCAGCTCATTCGGCATCTACCGCTTCGCAGACGTCGAATCCGGCAAGACCTACACCATCAGCGTCGCCTCGAAACAGTACCGCTTCACCCCACGCATTATCCAGGTCGTCGATACCCTGACTGACTTCGATTTTGTTGGACAGCAGTAACTAGTACCTTTCTTAAGGAAAAGGCCGGGAGAAGCGATTCTCCCGGCCTTTTCGTTTGTTCCGTCCTCCGATTGGAGCTCCGGGCGTACCCGCTTGCCCGCTTGCCCGCGGCGAAGCTCGCGGTTGGCTGAGGTTGCTACAACTCCGGCGCGCCAGCCCTTCAGGTGTTGAAAGCGGGACGCCCAGCTTGCCAATCAAAAAGGGCTGCCTTTTTCAGACAGCCCTTTATTCTTATCGATCAATAAGACCTTACCAGATCTCACATACCTTCTCGCGGATCATTTTGGCCGGCGCTTTGCAGCCAAAGGCTTGGGCAAATTCGGGCATGTTTGAGAGCGGGCCGTTGACGCGCCATTTGGGGAGCGAGTGCGGGTTGCCGGCGACCTGCTGGCGTTCCGCCTCGGGCGTGTATTTGCCCGCCCAAACCTGTGCCCAGCCGAGGAAGAAACGCTGTTCGGCGGTGAATCCGTCGATGTCCTTAGGACGCGGTTTGCCCTGGAGCGATTTCAGATAGGCGTGGTACGAGACCGTGAGGCCCGCGAAATCACCGATATTTTCGCCGAGCGTAAGAGCTCCGTTGATATTCAGGCCCGGCTGCACTTCGTAACCATTGAACTGATCCACAACACATTTGGTGCGCTCGTTGAATTTAGCTGTGTCCTCGGGCGTCCACCACGATTTCAGGTTACCCTCGGCATCAAAGCGGGCTCCCTGATCGTCAAAACCGTGAGTGATCTCGTGGCCAATGACCCCGCCGATCGCTCCGTAATTGAGAGCGTCGTCCGCATTAAAATTGAAGAATGGCGGCTGCAGAATGCCGGCCGGGAAAGTAATATCGTTATTCTGCGGGCTGTATGAGGCATTGACCGTCGGCGGCGTCATGCCCATACGCGTCTTGTCGCGCGGCTTGCCGAGGTCCTCGAAATTCCGCTTGATCTGAAACGCCGCCGATCGCAGAGTGTTGCCGGCAAAGGACTTGCGGTCGATGGTCAACCCTTTGTAACCGCGAAGCTTATCCGGATAGCCGATCTTGCGCTTGAAGGTCGAGAGCTTTGTCGCGGCCTGTTTTTTCGTCTCCGGACTCATCCATTTCAGGCCTTCGATCCGGTCCTTCATCGAAGCCATGAGGTTATCGATCAGCTCATTCATACGAGCCTTGGCGGCAGGAGTGAATGCGAGCTTCGCGTATTCCATGCCGAGGGCTTCGCCGAGATTGCCGTCAACCGTCTGCACACAGGTCTTCCACCGCGCCTGGCGTTCCTTCTGGCCGCTGAGGTATCTTCCGAAGAAATCAAAATTCTCATCCGCGAACGCTTTCGGCAATGCCGAGGCCGTCGCGTTCACCGCCATGAAGCGAAAATACGCCTTCCAGTTTTCCACCGGAACGTCGCTCATCATTGCATTCATTTCCGTGAAGAACTTCGCCGGAGCGATGTTTACATCCGGCATTGAGGGAACGCCGCGTTCCTTCATATACTCGCTCCACAAGAAATTTGGCGTTAGCTGCTGAGCGGCGGCCATCGTGATCTTGTTATAGCTATTATCAGGATTGCGGCGCTCTACCGGCGTAAGCTGAACCTTAGCAAGCCGCGTCTGCATTTCCATTACCGTCGCGGCGTGGGCGGCAGCGGCAGCGGGCGTATCGCCCAGGAGTTTGAACATATTCGTCACGTAAGCAACAAATTTTGCACGCGTTTCGACCGATTTCGGATCGTCCTTAGTGTAATAATCGCGGTTCGGCAGGCTGGTGCCGCCCTGCGCTGCACTTAGGATGAGTTGATTCGAATCCTTCGCATCGGCCGCCGCTCCAAATCCAAAAACCGCGGGCAAGCCGGCATTGTGCATTCGTGCGATCTGCTTCAGCACGTCGTCGTGCGTCTTTACACTGTCGATCTGGGCGAGGAACGGCTTGAGCGGCTCGATGCCCGACTTTTCGATCGCATCCTCGTTCATGCAGGTTTCGTATAGGTCGCCGATCATCTGCGGGTTCGATCCCGCTTTTGCTTTTTCCCGAGCTGCCTTTTCGAGCACGTCTTTGAGCAGAGCATTGTTTGAATCGGCAAGCATATTGAATGTGCCCCACCGCGATTCTGTCGGCGGGATCTGCGTGGTCTTCAGCCAGGTTCCGTTGGCGTACTGGAAAAAGTCCTCGCAAGCGTCGGTCGACTTGTCCATGCGGGCCGTGTCGAAGCCCGAACTTTGTGCAAAGGCACTCGTGCAGATCGAAAGCGCAATTCCCATTACCGCCATCGATCGAAATAAACTATTTCTCATGTGTGATACTCCTGAAAGGTTTTTTGTCTAATACGGATGATATAGGAAAAAGTATACCAATATTACAAAACCGGCTTAAAATTAGCGGCCACACGATCTCGCAGTTCGGCCGCTAGCTCCTTGCGATCTAAATTAACAACCGGCGCATCGCCAAAAGTTATCACCGCCGTATATTCCGGCGCCTTAAAAAGCCGCCACATGTGGGCGAAAAAGCTGATGTCTTCCCACCAGCAGACGAGAATGTGTGCGGGCAATTCTCCCGCCGGGGCCTTGTAGCTTAGCGTAGCGTACGAGACCGGGATTTCGGCCCTCGCGGCAAATTCGAGGAACGAGGAATTGAAAGGATAGATCTGATCGCCTTTGGTCGAGATGCCCTCGGGAAAAACGACCACACCTTCGCCGGCGTCGAGGCGTTCGACGATGAGTTCGCCGGCACGCGGAATGTCGCGGCGGTTCGAGCGGTCAATGAAGATCGAGCCCATGTCGCGGCAGATGCGCCCGGCGAGGAACCACGATTCGATCTCTGCTTTAGCGACGAAGACGCCCTTCACCACAGCTCGTAAGGCGGCGATATCGGTGTAGCTGAGATGATTGGCGACCAGGAAAAATGGCGGTTTCGGCGGCGTGCCGACGACCTCGATCTGCATGTTCGAGATGCTGACAAAGCTCTTCGTCCAGGCTCCAAAGATCACCTGCCGCCAGTAGATCTTGTTCGGGACAAAGAAATGCGTGACGAACCAAAACGAGTGCAACCCGATCGTCGATGCGGTGAAAAGCAAAAGTCTGACAGCGGCTCTGATATTCCTCATCGATTTGTATCGTCGATCTTCTTGAAATTATATCTTACGAGAAATTTCATCGCCATCGGTTTGGTGCCGCGCATTGCCGGCCGCCAATTCATCGCGCGAATGTTACGTTCTACGGATTCGTCCAGACCGAAACCGGCCCACCGAACGGGTTCGATGGCGACGACCGTTCCCTTTTCGTCGAGATATATGACCGCATCGACCGTCGCCTTAACGTCGAAGAGAGATGCCTGCGTCGTGTATTCCGGCTTTGTCCGACGGTAAGGTATCGGTGCTTTGAGATCCTTGCCCGCCGCCGGATCGTCAGGAACCTCTTCGTAATTAGGCAGTTCCGCTTCGCTCAACTCCAGTTTAATGGCGGTTTTCAATTTCAGTCCGATCTCGTCCGAAAGAGCCGCGACGGAATCACTGAGTTGCCGTGCGGCGGCCTCCGGTCTCGGTGCTTCGAATTTTTGCAGTTTCCAATAGATAAGCCTTCCGGTTCGCGAGCTCACACCATATATTACAGCGTACGATTCATAGTATTCCGCCCGCTGAAACGCGCTCCGGCGCTGTGTCGCTGACCTTATTAATAAGAAGGCATCGCAGCCGATCGCGGTTCCGATGAGCTTTGATTGCCCGGTGGTGAGATTGAACGGCGTGTCGGGCGAAACCGACAGATACGCCGATTCCGCCAAAGAATCGTCGAGAACTTTAAGTTTTTCGTTAAGACGTTCCCCCAGAGTTTCCGCAAAACTGCGGCTCGCCGCTGCTTTGTCAGGCGTTAGAAGAGCGACAGTCTGAGCATCATTTGCGACAGCCGAAAGTACAAGCAAGCAAAAAAGAAAAATGTAAAAACCGATCTTCCCTTGCACCTTTGCCCCTTCGCGTCTTTGCGTTAAAACTCCGTCCTTCCCGCTCAAAGTGTTAAACACTTCCGTGATAAAGCTCGCCGATCTTGCCCTTCAATTCAGCCGGAAAACAAATGCGGTGGATGCGGTAGCCTTCCTGCAGGCCGCGGACCGCAGCACTGACCGACGATATCTCACGGATCGCCGGACGCGAAAATCCGTCCTCGACATAGATCAGGTCCTTGTCATCCGCTGAGCCTTTTCCGTAGAAGGAATAGGGCGCATTCCGGGCGCTGTCCTCGACAAAATAGTAGTCCGGATCGAAGCCGCCGTCGGCGACGATCTGCCGCGCTTTTTCGATGAATTCCACTCGCTCGGGCTCGGGCATATCGAGGTCGAATGCCTTGAAAAGCCGTCGGTCGAGGAACCGTTTCGCGAGGTCCGCGAGGATCGGATCGGATGCATGCTGCCAGCGTTTTATGCTGAACATCACGTCCATATCGTCGAGTTCGAGGTGCTCTTTCAGGTTCAGCTTGTCGCCCGAAAGTATTTTATCCATTGGCGTTCCGCCCGCCTGCCAGATCTCGACACCGTTTCTTACAAGGAAAAGCGCGCGGCTCATCAGCACTTTCAGGATCGCCTCGGCCGAGCGCAGCGTGCGGTGAAAATACACCTGGCGGTACATGTAATATCTCGCCTGCAAATAATCTTCGACGGCGTAAATACCGGGCGCCGAAACGTACAGGTGATCGCCCGCTTCGTTGATCTCGATCGACTTGATTATCCACTCCAGATCATAGACGCCGTACTTCGCTCCGGTCATCAAGCTGTCGCGAAGGAGATAGTCCATCCGGTCGACGTCGAGCTGCGACGAAACGAGCTGCGCCAGAGCTCGATGCCTGTAATCGCCGCGGATGATCGACGCCACATCGGCAGCGAGATCGGGCGAAAAAGTGTTTAACATTTTCCCGATCCCGGTCTCGCTGCTCAGGACTGCTTCGATCGTAAATTGCTCATGATGAAACCCGAGGATCGACTCGATCACATGCGAGAATGGCCCGTGGCCGATGTCGTGGACGAGGGCAGCAATGCGGACCGCGGTTTGGGCTTCGTCAGGGATCTGATAGCTAAGCCGGAGCTTCGCGATCATACGCGTCGCGAGGTGAAACGCCCCGAGCGAATGGGTGAACCGCGAATGCTCGGCCGACTGGTAGGCAAAATAGGCGAGCCCGAGCTGGCGGATCCGCCGCAGCCGCTGAAATTCCGGCGTATCGACAAGCGAAACGGTCAGACGGCCTTCGGGCGAATCCGTGTTCACGCGAATAATGTTGTGGACCGAATCACGGTAAATTCGCTCTGCCAATCTGTTCCTCCAGATCCGAACCCGACAAATGAATAAGACTTGTTCTCATTATCAAAGTATCGAGTTCAGATTGTAAACTCCAGTTCGCCGATGCTAGCAAAACGAGGCGGCGAAGAATCGTATAAAATCGTATAGATGTATATGACTACAGCAATATCAGATTTTCTCCTACACCATTAGAAAATTTTCAAAAATCCAAAAAAATATCCATCAATTTGGAGATTTTTCAAAATCTTGAATCATCTTGCATAAAACCCGCGCGCTCCGGCGCGCCGCACTATGCCGTAAATCATCTATTTTCAATATTTTACGAGATCTCTCGGACAGAACACATCTTTGGCTTCTAATTTGTATACATATCTGTGAAAACTTGTTCAAAAAATGATTTTGACAGATTTTGTAAAGGATATAGTTAAGGAGAAAATCATGAGAAAAAATCTAATTTTTATTTCATCGATCGTACTGAGCGTCGTGCTTTTCAGCATGAGTGCATTTGCTCAGTCACAGTTCGGTGCAATTTCCGGAACCGTTTCCGACCAGAATGGTGCTGTTGTGCCTAATGCGTCGGTCACCGTTTCAGGTGTCAGCATCGGTTTCAGCCGTGTTGTCACCACTGATTCAAATGGTTTCTATGCTGCCCGTCAGCTGCCACCAGGAACGTACAACGTTTCGGTCGGTGCTGTTCAGGGTTTTGCAGCACAGACATTGAAGAATCAGCTTGTTACTCTCGAAACCACGAGCACCGTTAACATCACCATGTCCGTTGCCGGACAGGGCGTTTCGGTTGACGTCTCGGGCAGCGACCTCGTCGCTCCTGTTGACGCTACGGATTCGAAAGTTCAGACCAACGTTGGAGCAGCGAAGATCGCTTTGCTTCCTAAAGGCGTTGATTTTACATCGATCCTGAAGACGGCTCCTGGAACACGCGGCGAAGGACTCGCCGGCGGTTTCTCGATCGACGGTGCTTCGGGTTCTGAGAACGTTTTCGTTATCGACGGCCAGGAAGTTACAAACTTCCGTACCGGTACACTCAACGGTGTAAATGCTATTCCGACCCAGTTCGTCCAGGAAGTTCAGATCAAATCTTCGGGTTTTGAAGCTGAATTCGGCGGCGCGACCGGCGGTGTGGTCAGCGTTGTTACTAAGGGTGGCTCGAACGATCTTCACGGTGAATTTGGTTCGCAGTTTGCGACCTCGAAGTTGAACGGCAATCCACGTCCGACGCTTCTTCGCTTCACCAATGGTTCTGGCGCAACGTTTCTTCAGAGATCAGAGTATTTCACGGCTCCTAAGGCCGGATTTACGAACTGGTTCCCAACGGCTAACCTTAACGGTGCGCTTATAAAGGACAAAGTATGGTTCTCAGGCAGCTACACGCCGCAGATCTATGAAAGCAATGTTACGACGGATTTCTACACAAATGCTCCTGCAACGCAGCTTGGCACCCAGGCAGCAAGAACTTTCGTTCAGCGTCAGACATACAACAACAAAACAACCTATGAGTATGCATTCGGACGTATCGATGCAGCTCCGATCAATTCGCTCCGCTTGAGCTCGACGTACCTCTGGAACCCGCAGATCAACGAAGGCGTTATTCCTTTCGGTACGACAAGCTTCGGCGGTACGCCTGCTACGGTCAACTTTGGCGGTTCGATCGGTACGCTTTCGGGACAAGACCTTTATAGCCGTCAGGGCGGCCGTGTCAGCTCGAACAACTTCACCGCTCAGGCTGCATGGACGCCGCTTAGCAGCGTGATCGCCAGCTTCCGCTTTTCCCGCGGATTCCTGAATGAAAAGGGTAACAACTACTTTGTTCCTAGTGCTACACGTTATGTCTGCCAGAACGGTTCGAACACGATCACCGGTGCCTGCACAACAGGAACCGTTGACGCAGCCAACAGCCAGACCGTAAAGGACGTTTCTGTTCGTACCAACTACGAGGGTGATTTCACCTACTTCTCAAACCTTGGTGTCCGTCAGGAGATCAAGGGCGGCTATCAGCGTTTCCGTATCAAGAACGAAGTGGATTCGGGCTACGTAGTACCTGGCCGTCTTGACTTCTACTACGGCTTCACTGCTAACGACCTCGGTGCTCCATACACCCAGCTTCCTCTCTGCGCAACTGGTCAGACCACCAACTGCGTAGTCGGAACTGGTGAATTGATCCGCTTTGGTGCTTTTGGTGTCGGCCAGAACACAAATCAGTCGATCTACGTTCAGGACAAGATCCAATTCGCCGGCCGCTTTACGGTCAATGCTGGTATCCGTATTGAGAAAGAAGACCTTCCTTCGTTCAACGGCCTTGCCCCACCGATCAACTTTGGTTGGGGTGATAAGGTAGCTCCACGTCTTGGTTTTGCTTTTGCACTAAATAAGGCGGGCACCTCCAAGATCTTCGGTAGCTATGGCAAATTCTATGATCGTTTGAAATTTGAACTTCCTCGCGGATCGTTCGGCGGTAACTTCTACCGCGTTGATTTCTTCGACATTCTTCCGACGACCGGTAACTTCCGTTCGATCACGACCTCGGGTGTCATTGGTAACTTCAACGACCGTCCGGGTGGTTCGTGCCCAAATACCGGCTTTATCGGTTCGGGAATTAGCCGCTGCCAGTTTGATTATCGTATCGCGTCGAATGACCCTAATGCGACGATCTTTGATGGTAAGGTCGATCCGGATGCGAAACCATTCCAGCAGGATGAATTCACGGTTGGTTTCCAGCACGAGCTGAGCCGTAACTATGTTTTCGGTTCGCGTTTCGTGTACAAGGATGTCAAACAGGCAATTGAAGATGCTGGTATCCGCAACAACGAAGGCAGCGAAGCTTACATTCTCGGAAATCCGGGTTCGGGCCTCCACCTTCAGGTTCTTCAGCAGCTCGGTTACACCAAATCGATCAAACCGCAGAGAAACTACAAGGGCCTTGACGTTTCGCTTGATCGTAGATTGTCAAACAACTACTACTTCAACCTTAACTACACCTGGAGCCGTCTCTATGGTAACTACTCAGGTCTGGCTAGCTCGGACGAAGCAGGACGTACGTCACCAGGCGTCAACCGCTTCTTCGACCTTCCGTTTATCGGATTTACTGCAAAGGGAAATCCTGACAACGGCCTTTTGGCTACTGATCGTACGCACGTTTTCAACGCGTATGGTGCTTACATCTTTGATTGGAAAGGCAGCAAGACCAATACGACTGAGTTCGGTGGTTACACGACGTTCCAGTCGGGTACGCCTCAGTCAACCCTCGTTGGCTTCGTAGTTCCGCTTTTCCTTAACGAACGCGGTGACCTCGGCCGTACTCCGATGTATACACAGACCGATATCAACATCACGCACAAATACAAATTTGGACGTGATGGTCGATTCACAGTCGCTGGCGATCTGAACATTCTCAACCTCTTTGACGAAAAGAATGTCACCAGCATCCAGACGACACTTTCAGCGGTTACCACGAGCCCGTCGACTTTCGGTCTCAATGAAGTAGCCGGTGCGAATGCATGGACCGCAGGTTCACTTCGCAGCCAGTTGCTTACCTATCTTGAAGGTACGCCAACCGCTCTGAACCGCAAGCTCAACACTTTCGGTCAGGCAAACGGCTATCAGGGAGCACGTTCAGTTCGCTTCGGTCTTCGCTTCTTCTTTTAATTAAAAAGAAACTGGTCCTAGGACATTCCACCGCCCGGGTTCGCCCGGGCGGTTTTTTGCGCACTATGCCGGGAAGACGTAGATCGTCCGGCGGATCATGAGAGCGGACTGAGGAGATAGGTGGGAATGTAAGAAGGTTCGCGGGTATGTAAAAGCGGGCCGAAGCGCATAGGATGAAGTAGTAAGACGAAAGCCCCGAACCGTCACCACACCTTCCCATCTTCCTACCATTTAGGACCCCATCTCAGTTTCCTCGCCATCGGGCCTCAGATCCACCCGTTCCCCCCCCGCGATATTCAAGAATAGGTAGAGTATTTTGGTCCAACGGACGTTTGACCTATCTCGCAATTACCTCTACCAATCAGGCACTTTTAAGCCGCTGCCGGGTGATTCACATTTGACCAATACCACCTTTTTTGGCCGAAAAGTGGTAAAAATACGCCATATTTTCAAAAGTGTGAATCGATTCACACTTTTCGACTGGTAAAGTTCAAAAACAAAAAAAGATCACCCCAAAAAATTGAGGTGACCATGTTCGAGATCTCTGATTTGAGCCGCGTGTCCTAGCCTAACCGAAGCTGGCTGATCAGCCGTTTGATCTTTTCGGCATCGGGATGATCAGGCTTGACCTTGAGATAATGCTCAAGCTCATCGGCCGCGAGCCTTGTGTTCTTGAGGTTGTAAACATAAAGCAAAGCGAGGTTCCACGAGGCATCGGCGAGCAGGCCGTTCGATAGCTTCTTTGCCTTGAGCATCGACTTCTCCGCATCGATATAATTCTTGCCCTGCCTCAATGCTATACCTAGCAAGAGATTTATATCAGCCGAGTCGGGAGCGATATCCGCCGCCTTCTTCGCAGCTTCGATGGCTCCGGGGATCTGCTTTTGAGCGTATCTTGCAAAGGCAAGGCCGTACCAACTATTCGAAGATTTCGCATTGATCGTCGATGCTTTTTCGAACTGAACTGCCGCATCTGCGTAACGCTGCATTTTGAGCTGTTCCACACCTAAGCGATCCAGTGCGAGAAAATAATCCGGAAAGAGTTTGATGGCCTGTTCGAGGCCAGCAACCCCTGCGTCAGTCCGATTAGCGGCAAGATCGACGATTGCCCTGTCATAAAGTGTCTTGGCGGTTTCCGGGGTCTCCTGAGCGAAGACCACCTGTGCTGCCCCGGGCGAGCCCTTTGCATCGCGCCGTGCCTTTAGGTAGAAATCCTTATATTGGATATCCGAGACATTCCTGCTACCAACACTCGTTACCAGTTCCACCTCTTGTGTTTGTTCTTCATAGTCCGTACCAAATGGACGAACACGCACCGAATAGCGACCGGCGGTGAGGTTCCCAAAGGTGAATGAACCAGATCCATTGGTTTTCGTACGCTGAAGGACGGATTCGACATCGTTTCGCAGTTCGACATAGATGTCCGCGAGAGCCCGGCGATTAGCTCCAAATACCTGGCCGGTGATCCTGCTTGTTGCCTGCTGGCCAAAGGTGATTCCCTGAAACAGCATCACACAGCAGGAGATAAGAAGCATAGACGCGGAACCGCGAACTACCAATTTTTTCATAGTACCCAACCCTCCAAAAAAATGATGCTGCGGCCCGCGGGGAAAGCTCTAGCTGAGAAAATGCCCCATCTTTTCCTTCTTGGTCCGCATATATCCGGCCGCCTCTTCCTCAGCAGCGACCTCGATCGGAATTCTCTCAACGATCTGCAGGCCTGCCCGCTCCAGAGCGGCTAGCTTGTCCGGATTGTTCGATATCACCCGAACCTTGCACAAGCCCAGATCGAACAAGATCTCAGCGCACTGCTGATAATCACGCGCATCGACGGCAAAGCCGAGTTCCTCATTAGCCTCGACCGTGTCGGCACCCTCGTCCTGAAGAGCGTAGGCACGTATTTTATTGATAATGCCAATCCCGCGGCCTTCCTGCTGCTGATAAACGATGGCTCCGCGGCCCTCTGCCTCGATCATTTCCATCGCCCTGTGAAGCTGCGGCCCACAATCGCATTTGACCGAGCCGAAAACGTCTCCGGTCAGGCATTGCGAGTGTATCCTAACGAGCGTCGGCGTCTCGCCATCCATCTCTCCCTTATATAAAACAACGAACTCCTCTTCGCTGATCAGCGAACGATATCCGGCGATCCTGAAATCACCGGTCTGTGTCGGAAGCTTAGCTGATGCCACCCTTTCTACGGTTATTGCGCGCGTCGGCCACGGACAGTCACAAGCGCTTTCCGCGAAAATCGAATTCTCTAGCATTTGAACTCCTATAGACGAAATTATACTCCCAATTTCAAAGAAATTGTATAGTTAATTTCGTCCGAAACCGCGTTTTGGATTAGTAATAGAAGGAAAATCGCGTGTTTTGCGTGAAATAGCTGCGAACCAGCCGGCGCGAGCCGATCATTAAGCAAATCCGGGCTCACTTTGATGAAGTGATGCTCCCGGATCCGAAGTTAAGTGCAGCTTTTCATCGGAGTATTGAAGTTGATATAAACGCCAGTACAATCCGCGTTCTGTAAGCAATTCATTGTGGGTTCCCATCTCCCGCAGCTCGCCGTGATGGAGCACGATTATCCGGTCGCATTTCTGTATCGTGGAGAGCCGATGGGCGACAACGAGCGATGTTCGCCCGTTCATTACACGCTCGACCGCCTGCTGGATAAGCTGCTCGGTCTCAGTGTCGATCGAGCTCGTCGCCTCATCGAGAATAAGTATCTTTGGATCGAAAGCGAGAGCCCGGGCGAATGAGATGAGTTGCTTTTGCCCTACCGAAAGGCCGGCACCGCGTTCGCGAACCTCCGATCCGTAACCGCCGTCGAGCTTTCGGACGAATTCATCGGCGTGAACCTCGCGGGCCGCCCACTCAACGCGCTCACGATCGATCGCGGCGCTGCCCAGCTTGATATTATTCTCGATCGTTCCGCTGAACAGAAAAACATCCTGCAAAACGACTGCAAAATTAGAACGCAGAGCCTGCAAGTCCCATTCGCGAACGTCCACCCCGTCCAACAGGATCCTTCCCTTCTGAACGTCGTAGAACCGCATCAGAAGGTTAGTGATCGTGGTTTTCCCCGAACCCGTGTGTCCAACCAGAGCAATGCTCTCAGCAAGATCGACCTTGAATGAGACATCCTTCAGGACCCAATCCTCACCCTTGTACGCAAACCAAACATTCTGAAATTCTATCTCGCCTGATGCCTTTCCCGTCTTTACTGGCTTATCGGGTGTGGTTATCTCGACCTCACGATCGAGTAGAATAAAGATCCGGTGCGAAGCAACGATCGCTGCCTGCAGCACATTAAATTTATCCGATAGATCGCGGATCGGCTGAAATAACTGGAGCGAATACTGAATGAACGATGCCAAAATACCGACCGTCAAAGCCGATCCTGCGGCCGCAAACCCGCCGAGTGTCTCGAAACCAAAGGCAACGATCACTAAAGCAATACCAATAGAACCAATAAAATCCACCAGCGGATAAAAGATCGAGTAGTAGTAGATCGTCTCGATGTTCGCGGTTCGGTAATCATCATTGATCTCGCGAAAACGCCCTTTCGCCTTCGCCTCGGCGTTGAAAAGCTGAACGGTTTGGGCCCCGGAAATGTACTCCTGGAGAAATGCATTGAGCTTCGAATTGCGGGTCCGGACGCGGTCAAAGCCATTGCGGGCGTGTTTGCGAAACCAGTTCGTCGCCGTAAAAAGCAGCGGAACGGTGATCAGCGAGACCAAAGCAAGCTTCCAATCGAGCCAAAACATTATCCCGATGATCGCAAAAATGATCACCAGATCGCCCAGGACATCGATCACCCCGGACGTAAAAAGCTCATTGAGAGCATCGACGTCGCCAGTCAAACGCGTCATCGTCCGTCCGACAGGATATTGATCGTAATATGCTACTTCCTGCTTTTGTAGCTTGGTAAAAAGCTCTGTCCTGAGATCGAACATAACCTTCTGCCCAACATGATTTAGCAGAACTTCCTGTGTGTAGGAAAAGAGAAATCTTAGGAGAAATACGCCGAAAAACGCGAGTGCGAAGAGCCAAACGCCGTCAACACGTTTCGGTGTTATGTAGTCATCCACCGCCATCTTTGTAAAAAATGGCTGGGTGGCGATCAGGATGTTTGTCAACAGCGTTAGAACCAACGCGATCGCCGCAAGCCGCCAATACGGGCCTAGATAACGCAGTAGACGGCGAGCAACTCGGAAGTCGTAAGTCTTCCCGATCGCGTCTTCCTCGTGATATTTGCGGACCTCTTCTGACATTGGCAAAGCTTGATTTTAGGTTTTGAGATGTAGATTCGCAAAGCGTTAACCGTGTATTCTGTTTAGGTGAACCGCTTTCTCACAGAACACAAAGACAACTGGCAGCGGCTCGAAGATCTGCTTTCGATGCTCCACGGTACCGGTTTAAAAGGGCTTTCAAGGATGGAGGTCCGCGAATTTGGCGAGCTTTACCGCCGCGCAGCGTCGGATCTTGCTATCGCCCGAGCAGAGACACGCGATCCGAAATTAATAAATTATCTCAACAGTCTCGTCATCCGGGCACACGGTCGTATCTATCGTGCCGAGAGCCAAGGCGCGGGATTGATCTGGAAATTTTTTACTGAGGAATTTCCGCAAACATTTCGTCGCAACTGGCGATATATGGCTGTCGCCTTTGGACTCTTCGTGGGATTTGCTCTCTTTGGATTTATCGCAACCTGGATCGATATCGATTTTACTCATTTTGTCATGCTTTCCGGCATAAGCTCTGAGATCACGGCGAATAATCAGTGGTGGAAAGGGCTGAATGACGCAAATCAGATCGGCGCGACCAAAATCCTCTCGAATAACATTCTTGTCACCTTTCGTGTATTTGCGATGGGAGCGTTCTTTGGGATCGGGGCGTTTTACGATCTCGCATTCGAAGGAGCGAGGCTCGGGAGCGTATTTGCTGCCTGTTATAAGCTAAACCCGCCATTTGGGAATGCCCTCGCAAGCTTCGTCGTCGGACACGGCGTGATCGAGCTTTCTACCATTTTCTTCTGCGGCGGAGCAGGAATGATGATCGGCTACGCGATGATAGATCCAGGAGATCTGACACGTGCCCAGGCGCTGAAAAAGAAAGGTCTGGAAGCCGCTCGTATTGTGATCGGATGTGCCTGTTTTCTCGTCATCGCGGGCACGATCGAAGGATTTCTTTCACCTTCCGACCTACCGCCGATTGTAAAGATCGCAACCGGCGTGGGCACCGGCATTGCAATGTACTCATATCTGTTTCTGGCAGGACATCCAAAAGAAGTCTAATTACTAGAACACAGTGTTCTCGATCGATCGGATCTCGACGCCAAACGCCAGTTTTGCAGAACGTTTCATGGCTTTCGGATCGCCTGACGTGAGAAACTCATCAACTCGGTCGGTGTCTATCTCCCATTTCGAGATCTTTTTTACGAGCGAAGTAGCAGGATCGATGAACTCCGTTTCTGCCGAAACCAGCTCCCTGAGTAACGGTGTTATTGCGGGATAATGCGTGCAGGCAAGTAGAATATGTGTGCAGTTTTTTATCGGATCGAGGATCTTTTTTGCCTCGCGGCGGAGTTTGTCAGATGAGATATCGCCACCCTCGATCAAGCCGGAGAGGGGTTGCGCAATTCGCTGTTCTATCTCTAAACCATGAGCCGCAAACCCGTTTCGATAAACCCGGGAAAGCAATGTCCGTCGTCCGCCGATGACGGCGAGTTTGGTTGGATTATGGCTCATAGACGCAGCGATCGCGTTGTCGATCATACCTTCGATCTTTATACCTTGATCGGTCAAGAACGGGATCGCGGTACTTGCTGCGTTGCAGCCAATAACAAGATGCGTGACACCTCGTTTTTTCAAGGAAGCCACCACGCTGTTCAATCTGGAAACGAGTTCCGGGCGCGTCATTTTCCCGTATGGAGTTGCTCCGGTGTCGGAAAAATAGACGACGGGCACGCCAAGCTCTTCTTTCACCAGCTTGTAGATGCTGATGCCGCCGATTCCCCAATCAATGATCGCTAACTTTTTCATCACGGATAGGATAGCTTGACCTCAACGCCGCGCTCGACCGGGCCGCTGTCGAATGCGACGATCCGAGAGTTCCACGCCATATTGAGCGTCTCGATCTTCTGTCCCGGGAAGCGGCTTTCGAGATACCATTTCATCTCGTGCTCAGAGCGGATCGGGTTGTACTCGAGCATTTTTTTCCAATCGGGATGCGATACAAGCTTTTGCAGGGCAGCATCAAAAGCGGCATTTTTTTTCTGCTCCGCTTTCGTTTTCAGCTTATCTTTTAGCAATCGCGGATACTCGCCTATGGCGACCGGAACCGTCACCATATCAATGATAAGAAACTTGCCGTCTGGCTTCATGACGCGTTTGATCTCAGCCAAAAGCGGATCCCAATCCAGATATCTAAACGACATCAGCGACGTTACCGCATCAAATGAATTGTCCGGGAATGGCAGTACGGGCCCGTTTATTTGCTGAAAAGAAATGTGTTCATTTCCCGCATTCTTAAGTTTTGCCCGCTCGATGATCCCGCCGGATTCATCAACGCCGATGCCGGAACCGATGCGTTCACGCAGTGCATAAAGCAATGCACCGTTTCCACAGCCGATGTCGAGCATGTCGATCTTGCCCGAGGGAAGATGTTCGTTGAGCCAATCCCATTCGACCTTTCGAACACGAATATCCTGAAACGCGGCGTCATAAAGCTCGGCAACATGGTCGTACGAAGTATCTCCATCCGGTGGACGCGGCTCGAAACGTTTCATTTCCTCGGCAGGCATAAATCCAAGCCGCTTCTGGGCCGAAGCCAGAAAACCATGCGATTTCCGGCCTTTGCAGCCGATCGTGTAGAGCTTTCCGTCGGTACCATCACCTGCCGCGACGTATCTTTCTTTGCTTCGCGAGAACGTCGTGTACCAAAAGAACCCGTAGGTCGGCACATTAAAAGTTCGGGCAAAAAACGGTGCAAACCAACGTGCCGACCGGCAGCAATGAAACGCGGCCGTTCCATCCTCGGCAAACGGTATCTCTATCTGCTCCCATTCGTACGGCGAAAACTGTTCAGGAAATGCGACCGTTCCATACATCGGCCCGTACATCCCGGAATGGCCGACAAAATGAAACTCGCTGATCTTCCTTCCGGCATCGCGAATCTCGGCGATCGCTGCCAAAATATCCCGCTTGCTTTCAACCGCCCGCGTAACAATATCGCCCGAAAAACCACCATCACGCCTCTCAGCTGCAAGCGTCTTCGCCACCACCGGAAACTGATTGCCGCCGAGACGATATTTGGTTGTGTAAACAATTAGAATTACAGAATCAGCCGGCATAGATCGATAAAATTTTTCCCGTCTAATGATAACGAAAGCTCAATCTTTCACATAGACATAAGTTCGCCAGATCGTCAACGCACTTACCTATCTGCTCAAAAGAAACTCACGAATCTCACGGACGATCCTTTCCTTCAGCTTTGGATCCCGATAAAAGCTATGGTAAGTGTTGCGAAGAACTACGACCTTACCGTTCGCCATTTCTTTTCTGAACTGCTCGATATTCTTCCATTGTCGAGGCTGGACAACAGTCTCGACAAATGCCTGGGCTATTTTCCGAGTAGCTTCGTCCGTCTCGGGCTTGAGGCCCCAGTGCTCTTCAGTAATAGCATAGTAACTCAAGGCGGGGGCCTTTATCTTTGTGTAGGATGGGCGGAAGCGGTCTTGAGATCTCATCATCGCCGCTTCTATTCTTGTGGAAGGATCGTCGGCCGTTTGGCTTAACAGCGGATCCAATTTCTCAAGTGCGGAAACGTCTCGGCGGTCGTAAGCTGCATCCAGATACACAAGCTTGATAACACGTTTCGGGTAGATTGTCGCGAACCGGGTCAGTTCGTCGCCGCCCGCCGAGAATCCTATTAGGTTAACCCGTTTGATCTTCATCCCATCAAGGAACTTTCGTACATCCTCGACTAGATTATCTGTTTCGTAGCCGCTCTCGATCTTTTCGGACTGCCCGTGTCCGCGGCGGGTCAATCCCAAAACACGAAATTTGTCGGTGAATTTCGGAGCCATTTCATCAAAGTTGTGAGCGCTGCCAGGAAAACCATGAAGAAATAGGATCACCTCACCCATGCCGCCCCAATCCAGATAATGAAGTCTCACGCCGTTCACGGTGAAAAAGTCACTCTTGTGCGGCGATTCATCTCTTGGAGAAGCCTTTACAGTGGAAGCGACTGGAACAGGGCTCGTTTCCTGTGCAATGACATTCTGCATTGATAAAAGAACTGCAACAAGAAAAATTATCAGTAATGATTTCAATGCTAACCTCCTGCTTCAAGTCTCCCCATTCGATCGGCTCGGCGATCTTTGAGCGTTTTCGTGCCAGTTGTTAAAGCAATCCTCGCTCCTTCACCTTCAAATAAGCCTCGAGCAGTTTGGGTGTGAGCGTCTGCGCTGTGACATCAAGGGCCATTCCGCCAAGAGATTCAACCAGTCTGAGTGCAGATTCTCGCTGGTGGATCATTTCTTCGGCGGCAGATTGGGTAAAGACATCTTTGATGTCCGCCGGCGATCGGCTGACGGCGGCGTTCAAGTCGCGGTCACCGATGGTCGCAACGAGCGGCAAGTGTCTGGGACGGAGCAAACGGAGCGAATTTATCAGTTCTTTTGAACTATCTTTATCAACCAGATCCGTAAGTACCACAACGAAAGCACGTTTTTTCGTATTAGAAGCGATGTACTGGAAGGCACGTGCGTACGACGGCTCGATCAACTCGGGCTCAATATCATGAAGCGCTTCGAGAACGGCGTCAAGGTGTTCCAGGCCGCGTTTCGGCGGCAGGTATTTGAGAATACGACGGCCAAAGACAACGAGGCCGCAGTTGTCACCGGCACGAGCCGATGCCGACATCAAGGCGAGGCTCGCGTGGAGTGCAGTGTCGAATTTAGTCTCTTCGCCAATGCGTCCGGTCATAAGACGGCCGGCATCGAGGGCAATAATAACGGTCTGATCGCGTTCGATCTGGTACTGGCGCGTGGTTAGTTTTGACCGTCTTGCGGTTGCCGTCCAGGAGATATGGCGAAGTTCATCGCCGCGAACGTAATCGCGCATCGACTCAAATTCACGGCCCTCGCCTCGGCGGATCGCCCTCCGTTGGATCGCGAGAAATGACCGGGCACCGAGAGCCTTGAGTTCCATTTCGCGTGCCCGCCGCATATTGGGATAGACCTTTACCGACTGAGCCTCGCCCAGCGAAATTTGACACCACACCAGCCCGAACCTTGACAAAAATCTGACAGCTGTCATCCCAAATTCATATCTGCCACGCTTTTTTGGAGTTAGATGGTAGAAGAATTCCGCCGTAGTTTGCCCTTGAACGGAAAACTCCGCTTCTCGCGTCTCATCGAGCTTCATTGCCGAAGGGAATTCGTCTTTGATCCGCAGGTGTATGGTCCGCTCGGTGGCGTTGTCGATCCGAATGCTGACCTTAGTTGGATCGCGGATAGCGAATCTTTTGTCGAATTCACGGGAGAGTTGAAAGCCTTCTGGAAGCCTTCGGCTGGTAAAATAATCGGCCACCGCGGCGGCAATTAGCAGAATATCAAACGCTAATACGCCATATCTCAGCACGGCAAAGTTCCACGATAGCGACAGCGGAATAGCCGCGATCGCCAGCAGAATATAAAAGCGGCGTGAAAATACAAATCGCATCGAAGGCTTGATTATATCATCCGAGCTTACGATCCTCAGCCGAATTAATAATTACCGCGGATACAACTTTTCGGCCCGATAGAGGTTCAAATAGGTGTTCGAGGGAGAAAAACCGTGAAAGCTTTATACACGATCCTGATCTGCCTGCTCCTCACAGCCGGAGTTTATTGCCAAACCGATCCACCGGCAACTCCCGCTATCGAAGAGGTCTACCTAGCTAGAGACAATGGCGAGGAGAAGGCAGGGGAACAGGTCACAGAATTCCGCACGACCGACGTGCCCATTTACTGTGTTGTGTTGCTCGATTCGGCCGCGAAAACGGTTGTGAAGATGAATTTTGTCGCCGTGGCAGTTGCCGGAGTCAAGCCTGAGACAAAGGTTGTAACTGCCTCATATACGACGAACGCCGGTCAGAACCGCGTTAATTTCACAGGCCGCCCTGAAGGCAAATGGACGCCCGGAACGTACCGCGTGGACTTATATGTAGACGGCAAGATCGCAGAGAATGTGCAGTTCGAGATCAAAGGTACGGGAACGGTAAACGGAATTACTTCGGCCGCGAAATATATGCAGCCAGCTGCAGAACCGCCCAAACCGAAGCCGGCAAAACGGCCGCGACCCTAACATCAAAAATGCCCGCCAGCTCTAAAGCTCGCGGGCATTGTTCTTTTCTGGGTATCTCTAACGACTACCAGCGATTCTCACGACGGCCTCCGCCGCCCCCGCCATAGCCCCCGCCGCCATAATTATTGCCGCCCCCGCCATAGCCGCCTCGGCTGCCGCGATCTTCACGCGGTTTTGCCTCATTGACCTTGATCTGACGTCCGGCAAATTCTTGGCCGTCGAGTTCCGAGATCGCTTTTTCGCCATCAGCCTGGTTCGCCATTTCGACAAAACCGAAGCCTCGTGAACGGCCGGTTTCACGGTCCTCAACGACGCTCGCCGAATCGACAGCTCCGATGCCGGCGAATAAAGCTTCGAGATCCTGGCTCGACGTCTGGAACGAAAGATTACCTACATACAGTTTCATTGACATAAAAATATTACCTTCTTCCCGTGATTTGCGGGAACATCCAAAGAAGTATCGAAAATCGGAGATATTCTTAGCAGAAACCAAGATATCCGTGCCTTCGAGCGTCTCAAGAGAGCTACTTCCAACCAAAAAACAACCAACCCTCTTAAAATCTCTAACGCGTCGGACAAAACCTGAGTGTTATCGGGGGCACATCACCGTTAATGTGCGAGAGCAGGACTACCTGAAAATAATAATTAATCCAGATCGATAGATGCAAATGTGTGCGGTCGAATAACATTCTATTTATCGCTTTTGGCGACTAGGTCGGATCAAAAGCACGCCGATAACCAGCCATATCATTGTGGCTGAGGTGAGGCATATGGGCACAAACCAAATGGTGGCTGCATGATTTACAAAAGCTACGAATGGATCGTCCGGGGTATAGAACACCGTTACCGGATCTCCTTTAGCATAGGCATCAATAAAAACGGTTTTGCCCACATTCGTATAGATCTTTTGCTTCGCCGCCGTCTCGAATGAAACTGCATAATCATAGAATGTGGCCGGCACTTTTCCTTGCGTAGTTGAGATCGTAATGTTCGCTATTACCCCGACGGACTTGGAGTAGGTCATGATCTTGACCAAGTTCAGAGCTGAAAGGATCGATACGATCAACAGCAAGAACAGCGGCACTGAAAAAACCGCAGCACGTGCTAATAGTAATGAGCCGTGACCGTCGAATTCTGATTGTATCGGTTCGTCCATAAACCTATTTTATCGCCTGCAGTCATTTTGGCGAGGTGGTGAGCGGGGTTATGGAAGACTTCCGAACTAAGAATTGGTTTTTGCTGAAGGATCATTGAATCGCCGCAAGAATTTCGCCCAGCTTTTCTTGCGCGATCGCTTCACCCAGAGCGATAAATTCGGCCCTTTTCCCGATCTGGTCAGCCCTTAAATGGGCGATCCGGGGTTCTACCGACACGTCCGCCTGATTGCTTTGATTTTTCGAAGAGGAACTGAGCAATATCAACGCGGATTGAAGAATCATCCCGAGAGCAGTTCTTGGCTTTCCGAGAAAGTTCGACCCGCAGGCCAGTAAATCGACCGCTATCACGACGTCTGCTCCTAATTGCCTTACCGCATTGGTCGGCGTGAGCGATACCGCTCCGCCGTCTATGAGTGTGCGGCCCTTTTCATCGGTCATCGGAGCAAAAACGCCGGGAACCGCGCAGCTTGCCTGGATCGCAAATATCATGTCACCCTTATCCCGCAAAACGACCTCTTCACCGCGTCGGAGGTCACACGCGACCGCGGCAAAAGGGATCTTTATACCTTCGAATCTTGTTACCGGGAAATGACTCGCAAGAAAGCGGCCCATCGGTGCATTTGACAGCATAGCAATAGGCGACATCGATGGCCTGGTCATATTCGTCCAGCCCACTTTTTCTGCCATTGCGAGGATATCCTCGATCGACATTCCGGACGCAAATGCACCGCCGATGATCGACCCGGCCGAAGTTCCGGCAATCATGTCGATCGGAACATTATTCTCGACCAGTACCTTCAGCACACCGATATGAGCAAACCCGCGTGCTCCGCCGCCGGAAAGTGCAAGGCCGATCTTTTTGGGCATAAATATTAACCGCCTGTTACAAACCTAATTGATTTTAACTACTCATTATGGAAAACTTAAAGCCCTAAATGACCTTGCACGAATCAGCCCCTTTTCCACGTCAGAGCACGATCGCCGATATTGCGGCGGGTGAGCAAGCGTGCCCGGTTTGTTCGCGGGATACGCAGGATGAATATGTGCCGCTCGTTTCGCTGCCTGAAGATCTGTCAAAGCTGATCCGGGCGAATGCTCCTGATACGGCGGACTTTCAGGCTGTTTGTGCACGATGTGTGAGGCTTTTTGAGCGAGCGAAGGACCACATCATTGCCGACGCAGCGATGCAAAAGGACGGTTCGCACGTACTTTCGACGCCGCTGCGGCTGGATGCCGACGAGCGTTTTACTGGAAAAGGCGTGACAATCGCGTTTCTCGATTCGGGCTTTTATCCGCATGTCGACCTGACCACGCCGCGAAACCGCATCCTCGCATACCGAAGCCTGATCGACCAGGACGGCGATCTTTCGTCGCTGTTTCAGCCGGACGTTGCGAGTTGGCACGGGATGATGACCTCGGTCGTGGCAGCCGGGAATGGCTCGCTATCGAACGGTTTCTACCGTGGAATGGCTCCTGACGCTGACGTGGTTCTCATCAAACTCGCCCGAACCGGCCGCATTACCGACCAGAACATCCAGGACGGCCTGGAATGGGTACTCGAAAACCGCGAGAGATACAACATTAGGGTCGTCAATATCTCGGCCGGCGGCGACGAAGAGTTAAGCTATCTGCACGATCCGCTTTCGCAGGCGGTCGAGGCTTGTTCAGCAGCCGGGATCACGGTTGTTTGTGCGGTTGGCAATGCCGGGCATCTACCAAATCACCCGGTCGTACCGCCCGCCAGTGCTCCATCGGCGATCGCGGTTGGCGGTTTGGATGACAACAATTCGATAAATCGTGCAAAACGCGGAATGTACCGCTCGTCCTATGGTCCGACGATCGACGGGCTGCAAAAGCCTGAGGTTATCGCGTCATCGATCTGGGTTCCCGCTCCGATACTCCCGAACACACCGACGGCTCAGCAGGCGGCACTGCTTGAGAAGCTCGATAAGGCTCAGGACGACGAGCTCCACGGAATTATTCACGAATACCGCGGCACCGACCCCGAGCTTGACGCAGCTCACGACCGGCCCGTGCATAGCATTCGCCAGATCATTCTGCTGAAAATTCGCCGTGAGAACGTCATCACCAAGCACTACAAATACGTCGATGGCACATCGTTCTCGGCTCCGATCGTCTCGTCGCTTGCAGCACAGATGCTCGAGGCCAATCCGGACCTTACGCCGTCGCAGATCAAAAAGATCCTCATCTCAACATCCGAACGCCTGCCTCAATATGAGGTCGACCGCCAAGGCTGGGGCGTCATCGATCCGCGTCGGGCGGTTGAGGCGGCTCTTTCACTTCGCTAAAGATCCACTTTTTGGGAGAAGAATTTTGTGCAAACGGTTCTGTCGCCGCTTTAAAGTGTGAATCGTTTCACACTTTTCAAAATATGGCGTATTTTCGACATTTTTAGAGCAAAACAGGGCGATTGGTGAAAGGTGAATCGCCCTCTGCCGCCCTAAAACCCGCTGATTGGTAGAGTAAAATGGCAGATTGGTCGAAGGTTTTTTTCATAAAATTACTTTACCAACGGCGGAAAAATTTGTGACCTGCCCGCCATCGATAGCATCTTGCATCGAAAATCGAGATGGGCGGGTTGATGGTGGCACGATGGGAAGTATTAATGAAGAGAACGCAGAAAACAACCTTTTCAGCTCTTTAAAAAGCTGATCGACCGAGGATCTGTGAGATCCCCGGTCGATCAAGTTCATTCCGGCTAGTTTATCTAAAAAAATTATAGTCCGTTCGCATTCCCCGCCGGGCGGTTGGTCAGCGGCGGCGGACGCGGGCCCGTTCTGGGCGTTCCGAGCGGGGTCGGCTGCGTATTTGCGGGCGGACGAGTGTTCGCGGGCGATGGCGTGTCGGTCGATTCCGGCGTTGGAGTCCGAACAGGTGACGGCGTTGGGCTCGGTTTTGGCGTCGGCGTTGGCGAAGGCCGCGTGTTCGCGTTGGCATTCACGTTCGTGTTCATGTTGAAATTCGAATTCAGATTGAAATTCGAGTTCATATTCGAATTCGTATTGAAATTCGCATTAAAATTGAAATTCGAGTCGAATCCGAGATTGGTATTGAGGTTTGTATTCTGATTGGCGTTGATATTGACGTTCGTGTTGGCGGGGGTGTCTTTTTTCAGCAGCCAGAAGATACCGACGCCGACGCCGAGCACGAAAAGCGTGCCGATGATCGTCAAAAACACTGTCCTCGCCGTATTCGGCGGGGGAGGCGGAACGACGAAGCCCTGGGCCGTCCGCGACCTGACCGTAGAGGTCTGCGTCTCCGAAGTAGGAATTACGATCCGCTCTGATTGCCCCTGCGAATCGTACGCGATCGGCTGATCATCGGGAATAAGGGGTTTGCGGCGGATGATCGTCTCCTGGCCAAAATCGTCATCCTCGACCGTCTCGCTCGGGATCGCGGTAAACGTCGGCTGTGCCTCATCGAGGAGCGGCGTGCCGTCCTTAGTACAAAACCTGATCACCTCTTCGTCGTAACGTTCGCTGCAGACCGGACAGTATTTCATAAGGTTATTTGTGCGTGGTGAGTAGATCTAAAAGCGTCCTCTAGACACTTACGCATCTTATCACGAAATGTTTTGAGCAGTGCAAAGCCGGTGCGTTCTGCGGCGATCGTCGTCAGGCGACATCTTCTTTCACATGATCTGCACCGCCGCAATTTAAACGGATCCTGGTCGGCTATATGTCTTTATTTTTTGCTTCATCGTAATAGTTTTGCCTCTTATTCGGGATCAGGGCGTGTCTGGAGCATGTTGAATAAATTCATTTTCGTCGCGTTTCTTACCGTCGGTTGTTTTCTTTCCGTTTCGTCCCAAGTCCGGACGTGTGATCTCACAGAGGCTGACTTACCACTTTTTGACCGCGTCAGATATGGAATGACGGTTCAGGATCAGCGTGACGGCACGTTTGGAATCGGAATTGGACAGGGAGCAGGTCCGCTTTGGCCGGGCCCGAATGATAAGCCCTTTTTCGAATATCAAGCGGTAACCTTTAGAGCCGCCAAGGTTATTCGAATCGTTGGATACCATCGGCCTGACGCTTCGACCAAGCCGGTTCCATTGGTGAAAGCAATGACTCAAAGATATTCAATTCCGACTGCAGCTTGGCACTTTTGGGATATGGATGAGCAAGCGATTGCCTATTGCAAGGGATTTACAATCCATATCACTTACGCAACGACGACGGTTTCTCCTTTCTCTGAGAGTGAAACGGAGCAATAAAGCGCCACATCATTTGGCTCTGCGGATAACCTGATTCGAATTTCCCGCAAAGCCGCTAAGCAGGACGCAAAGAACGCAAAGTAAGAGCTAAAACTCAAACCTGAATCCAAATATCGGCAACCTTTTATCCTCGCCCAGCATTCGCGGGGTTCGGCGGTTGAATTCGTAGCTTGGCTGGACGACGCTTCGGTAGTTTGTAAGGTTGAAAATGTCGATATACGGTGAGATCGAAACGCGTTTGAAGGCGAAACGACGCTCGGCCCGAAGGTCGAAGCTCGCGAAATTTGGCAGCCGAAGCGCGTTTATATCCGATGCGGAAGCGATCCGTTGGATGAAGGTTCCCGCCGCGACCGTTATCGCCGTTCGGCGCGTGTATGGCAGGCCGCTTGCGATGCGGTATTTGGCGGCGATGTTGAATCCCTTGAAACTCGTGATGCCGATAAGCGTGAGCTGGTGCGGGCGTTCGAGATCGGATGGCATCTCGAGGCCGCCCGCCGTCAATTTGCGGTCAGATATAACGTATCCATACGAAGCCTGCCCGGTAAGAAAGCCCGTCAGCGCACGATGCACCGACACCTCAAAACCACTCGCCGTCCCGCTGCCGGAGTTAAAATATCGCCCGTTCGACACAAAAGCCGGCGTTGGCCCGACCTGCTGGACAACGAGATCGCTGTAAGATTTGCGAAACGCCTCGACGCGGATGCGTGTGTCCTCACGAACCATCCATTCCACGCCGCCGATAATGTGCGTTGCGGATTGGGTTTTCAGATCCTGGTTGAGCGGCGTCAGCGAAAATTGGAAAGCCGAAGGCGGCTGGCGATAAATGCCGGTCGCAAACGTCAGTGCGACTGTGTTCGAAGCATTGAACCGGGCCGCAAACCGCGGGCTCGCGAGCGTTTCGCCAGTCAGACCGTAATGGTCCAGACGAATGCCCGGTGTGATAGAGAAACGGTTCGTCACATTGACGACGGCTTGTGCGTATAGATTTCCGGACGTGCTGTTCGACAGCCGAAAGCGGTACTGCCGCGTCGGTGCGACGTATTCTTCCTCAAGCGGGCTGTAGAGATTTCCGGCCCGCTCGAAGGTGTAGTAATTTACCCCGTCTATTTGCAGAGCACCGCCAAACGAGAGTCGCACCTTCTGATCCGGCATCCACGAAACGTCTTCTTTCACGCCGGTCTGCGAATCGCGCAGGTTACGCTGGCGCTGTAGGACCGATGTATACGGAAGGTAAAACATTCCGTCGTTGTGGGCAATATTGTGCCAAACGGTCGTCTGGGCGAGCGTTTTGGCATTGATGGTCGTGCTCAGCGTCGTGCCGAGAATATGCCGCTGCGACGTTCGCCGCATGCGAAAACGGTCGGTGCGGCGGTCGATATTTTGGGCCTGAGCGTCGGTCTGGTTGAAGGTTTCGAAGAAGTTGAGTGCCGTGAACGTCAGCTTATTTCGCGGCGTCAGGTCGTAGACGAATTTGTTCGTGAAATCGAGCGTTCGCGGATAACCGATGATGCCCGCGTCAGCAATTCCGGCGACATCGAGAGCAACGTCGATATAGCTGCGGCGGGCTGAGAACAGCCAACTGCCGCGTTTAGCGATCGGCACATCGAGGCTGCCGCCCATCGTTCCGGAATCGGCAAAAAGCACGCCCTGCACACGCCGTCGATTAGCCTCGCGAATTCCGACATCCAGCACGGACGACATCTTGTCGCCGTATTTCGCCCCAAAACCGCCGGCAGAAAACTCTGCCCGGTCGAACGCATCCGGCGGTAGTATCGAAGCCCGCCCGCCACGCGGCCCGTCGTATTGGTCGGTAAAATAGGTGAAATCACGGACCGGAATATTATCGATGTAGGTAAGATTCTCATTCGGCGTACCGCCGCGAACGATCAGATCGGCAAACTCGGCCGAGGCAGCCGTTACTCCGGGCAAAGAATTGATCGCCCGCAGCGGATCGCCGCCGCTGCCCGGCGTTGTACGCAGGTCTTCGCGCCGAAGCGTCACGCTGCTCACCGCCTGATCGACATTCTCGGTAAAGGTCTCGCTCCGCACCTCGACCTCAGCCGACAGTGTCACATCCAGCTCCGCATTCACCACCGTATCACGCCCCGCCGTCACGCCGACTTGGTTGATCACAAGCGTCGCAAAACCCGCGTACGAGATGCGGATCGCGTACACGCCCTGTGCAACCTCGAGCCTGTAGTTGCCCTTCTCATCAGCCTGAGCCTCTTGGGCTCCAGCGATCTCAACCCTCGCGGCAACCGGCTGCCCGGTCGATCGCTCAGCCACGCGGCCGGTGATAAACCCTTTGTTTTGAGCACTAACAATACACGTTAGCGAAAGGACCAGAATCAGCCAGAGAATCAACTTAGTCATAATTTAGGGATGATGATAATTCAAACCGGTCAATTATAAAATCACCGGTTGCGAATGCCCGCAGTTCGAGCGGGCTTCTGAATTTTCTATTGCTCGATGTATCCTATTCACTATGCAAAAGCGTGAGAAATACAAGGTCGGGCTTGTTCAGATGTCGATGGGTGAGGATGTCGATGCCAACCTGAAAAAGGCAGTCGAATTTGTCCGCGAGGCGGCCGCGAACGGTGCAAAGATCATCTGTCTGCCCGAGATGTTTCGGTCGATGTATTTTTGCCAGTCGGAGGATCACAGCCAGTTTGACCTTGCGGAATCGATCCCGGGGCCGTCGACAAATGCGTTGGCAAAGGTCGCGGACGAATTCGGCGTTACGGTTATCGCCCCGATATTCGAGGAACGAGCACTCGGCCTCTACCACAACAGCCTCGTCATCATAAAACCTCACAAAGAGGTCGCCGGCGTCTATCGCAAGATGCACATTCCGGACGACCCTGCATACTATGAAAAGTTTTACTTCACGCCGGGCGATATGGGTTTTAAGGCGTTCGACACCGACTTCGGCCGTATCGGCACGCTGATCTGCTGGGACCAATGGTACCCCGAAGGCGCGAGGCTGACGGCGCTTCGCGGGGCTGAGATCTTGTTTTATCCGACGGCGATCGGCTGGCATCCTGACGAAAAGGCTGAATTCGGCCACCAACAGCAAGATGCGTGGCGGACGATCCAACGTTCACACTCGATCGCCAACGGAGTTTACGTCGCCGGTGTAAACCGCGTCGGCCACGAGATCATGATCGACGGGACGCCGGGAATCGAATTCTGGGGCCACACCTTCCTCAGCGATCCGTTCGGCGTCATCGTCGCTGAAGCCACCGACGAATCCGAACAGATCGTCTATGGCGAGGTCGACCCGTCCCGAATCCAGGAGATCCGCCGCCACTGGCCGTTTTTGCGTGATCGGCGGATCGATGAGTATGGGGATATTACGAAGAGGTTCATCGACTGATCTCATCGGCCGGAACGCAGGAGCCCTCGCCTGCAAGCGTCCTGCTTTGAGGACGCTGACTATCTTGGTGATTCGACACGTTGAAAAATAATTTACTCCGTCACGCCGGAGGAACCGGCGTTACAGGCGAAGGCTCCTGCGTTCCAGTCAAATAATGTCCTCAAACGAACTAACAAACTCGCCCGCCTCGCTCGGCTTTTGCATGCCCGCCGAATGGGAGCCGCACGAGGCGGTCTGGCTTGGTTGGCCGCACAACGGTTCCGATTGGCCGGGGAAGATCGCGGCGATCCATTTTGTCTACGGCGAGATCGTTCGGCGGATCGCGGAGAGTGAGACGGCGCGTATCATCGTCAACGACGCGAAACATGAGGCTAAAGCTCGCGGCATTTTGAACAAGATCGGCGTTTCGCCCGAGATGGTCGAGTTCTTCCAGATCCCGTCGAACCGCGGCTGGACGCGCGATTTTGGGCCGATCTTTGTAAAGAATGAGACGGAAACCGCGATCGCCGGATTCAAATTCAACGCCTGGGCAAAATACGACGATCACGAACTCGATTCGGAGATAGCCAAAAAGCTCGCCAAAAAACTTAAGAAGCAATATTTCCCGATAAAGCACGACGGCAAACCCTTCGTTCTCGAAGGCGGTGCCATCGACGTCAATGGCAAAGGCGATCTTTTGACCACGGAAGAATGTTTGCTGGATCAGGAAGTGCAGGTCCGAAATCCGGGATTATCAAAGATTGAAATTGAGCAGGTTTTAGCGGAAAGCCTCGGCGCGACGAACGTGCTCTGGCTAAACAAAGGCATCGCAGGCGATGACACGCACGGTCACATAGACGACCTGTGCCGCTTCGTCGATGCCAAAACCGTGGTTCTCTGTCGTGAATCAAATCCAAAGGATGCCAACTACGCTTTACTCGAAGAAAACCGCGAACGCCTCGAAGGCTTTCGCCTACAAAACCGTTCAAAGATCAACATCGAGTTCCTGCCAATGCCCGAGCCGCTCCACTATCGCGGCCAACGCCTGCCGGCAAGCTACGCAAACTTTCTGATAACCAACTCATCCGTCCTAGTCCCAACTTTCAACGACGCCAACGACCGCATTGCCTTAAATAGACTCGCCGAGCTCTTCCCCAAACGAAAAGTCATCGGCATCCACGCCGTCGATCTCGTCTGGGGCCTCGGAACGCTGCATTGTTTATCTCAGCAGCAACCCGCGTAATTTACGCAGCTCTGCGGATCCATTCCGCCTCGTATTCCGGAAACACGATGATCGCAGGATGAACGTCAAAGGCTTTTGCTAGTTGCTCACCTCGACGTTTGCCGATCGAGACCTTGTTATTTTCGAGCAGGCTCAGATTAGTAATGCTGATGCCCGAACGGTTACACAGCTCCTGCTGCGTCCACCCTTTCATTTCTCTAAGGATCTGAATAACACGGCCCGTAGATAAAGAGATATGCGGTTCGGCGGGTATAAAATCCTTGTTTTTCATTACTAAATTCTCCTAATATTTGTGCGGAGTGATCTCAAGTACGAAGACGGTTACAACGTCATTCTCAACTGAGTATATGACCCGGTATTGGAGGCTAAGTCGTGAAGACCGCTCACCTTCCCGCTCGCCTTTGAGTTTCTCATCGTGAAAGCCCGGGAATTCACGAAGTTTCTCGGGTCCATGACGGTATATAAGTTCTTTCCAGACTTCATATTTCTCAACTACCTGCGGAGGCAATTTCCTCGCGGCTTTTCGAATATCACGATGCTCAAGTATCTTCCACATCTTCTTATTTAATAACTTATCATTTTTAATAAGTCAATGGTTAATTCAGATACTCATGCCTCTTCTCGCCTATCTCCACCGGAGCATCAAATACCGAAGCTTCCTCTTCCAGATTCCAGATCTCGTACAAAACCGCAGGGCATTCTGTGATGAAGCGGGACGGTTTTTGGAGAACCGTTTGCCGGTTGTAGTCGGTCATGAGCAGCGGATATGTGAGGTAAAGCTCGTCCTTGGCACGCGTGATAGCGACGTACCAGAGGCGGCGTTCTTCTTCTTCGCTGTCGATCTCGCGAAGCGAGCGAGGCGAAGGGAATTTGCCTTCGGCGGCCCAGATGAGGAAGACGGCTTTCCACTCGAGGCCCTTTGCCTGATGGACGCTGGTGAGCGTGAGCAGTTCGTCTTCGTCGCCGCCTGAGACGATCTCTTCGCCGACGAGCGGCTGCGGCTCTTTGAATCGCTCGGTCGATAGCAGGGCGAGTTCGGAGAGGAATTCGTCGGTCGTTTTGTAGCGTGTTGCATACGCCCCGAGGCCTTTTAGATCCTCAATGCGTGCCTCGGCGTTTTCGTAGTTTTCCTGTAAATACTGCTCGTAACCGTGGGTCAGGATCAGCTCGATCTGTTTCGAAGGGTTGTCACGATTTTCCTGGCTTGAAAGTAGTTCGAGCAGGACGACGAAGGATTTCCACGGCTGGCTCGCCGCAAAACGGCCTCCAACAGCTCGGATCGATTCGAGAGCAAGCGTTCCCGCCCGCAGCGACGCTGCTTCGGCGTCAGCGTTTCCGGCCGCTGGATTAATGGCAAGCTCGTTCGGTCGTGGCCCAGTCGTTACGATCGCCTCGAACACACGATTGGCCGTCGCATTCCCGACGCCGGGAACCATCTTTAATATTCGCTTCCACGCCAGTTCGTCTCGCGGGTTAACGATCACGCGCAGGTACGAGATGACGTCCTTTATATGTGCCTGCTCGAAAAACCGCACGCCTGATTGGATGCGGTATGGGATGTTTCGTCTCGTCAGCTCCAATTGCAGCTCGATCGAATGGTAATGCGAGCGGTACATGACGGCGATGTCTTCGAGATTGATTCCTTCTTCGCGAAGCTCCAAAATTCGCGAGGCTACGAACGCCGATTGCTGCTCGACATCGCTGCACGGCACCATCGCCGGTTTGAGATCACGCGAACGCTTGACCGCCGTCAGCATCTTTGGGAATTGCTTGCGGTTGTGCGAGATCGAGGTGTTTGCGAGGCCGAGGATCTCGGGTGTCGAGCGGTAGTTTGTTTCCAGCTTGTAAAGAGCGGCCTCGGGATAGCGTTTGGGAAATTCGTAGATATTCGTAAATTCCGCACCACGCCACGCGAAGATCGATTGGGCATCGTCGCCGACGACCATGACGTTGCGGTGTTTGACGGCGAGCAGGTCGATGATCTCGGCTTGGAGGCGGTTGGTGTCCTGATATTCGTCGACCAGAATGTGTTGGAATTGATCTGCGTAAAGGGCGTGGATCTCCTCTTTTTCGATCAACAGGCGTTTTACGTTGATCAGCAGATCATCGTAATCCATCACATTCCGCTCTTGTTTACGGGCTTGATAGATCAGATCGATGCGTTTGATCTCATCCGTAAGCGGTTCGAAATACGGGTATTTTCCGACGATGACATTTTCGATCGGCAGGTCGGTGTTGTTTGCGTACGAGATGATGCCCTGGATGACGTCGGGTTTTGGGAAGCGTTTTGCTTTGGTATCGATCGAGGCTTCGTCGATACAAACGCTGATAAAATCGTTCGCGTCTTCGCTGTCGAGGATCGAATAATTAGAATCAAACCCGATGCTGACCGCGTGCCGCCGCAGGATCTGATTCGCGATCCGGTGAAACGTCCCACCCCAGACGCGATGAACGTTCTGCGAACCCGTGAGCGATTCAACCCGCCGCAGCATCTCTTTCGAGGCACGATTAGTAAACGTCGCGAGCAGAATCCGCTGCGGCGAAACGCCGTGCTCGATCAGATACGCCACCCGATAGGTGATCGCCCGCGTCTTGCCCGTGCCCGCACCCGCGACCACCAAGGCTGCCTTAGGCTGCGCCGTTACGACCGCAAACTGCTCGTCATTCAGTTCAGCGCGGTAGCGCGTGAGCTTTTCGGGCAGCGAATTCTTATCGCGTTTTACGACGTATTTTTTCATCTGTGCAACGTAATATTATCACGGATGACAAAAAGTCAGAACCACCCCGCGAGAGTGCTCGCTCTCGGGCTTTCTCGGCAAAAAAGCTTTACAATCAAAAACTCTGCGTTTAAACTCGCACTCAGCTTATTTTTAGGAGAAGTAAAGAATGCAGAAGATGTTGAAAGTTACAGCGGTTTTGGGCTTTGCCGCCGCCGGTGTTTTTGTTTTTTCCACGAGTAATGCACGGGCTATCGCGGCCGCTTCGCCGGCGGAATCGCTGGAATCGTCCCGTTCGCTTTATCGTACGCACTGCGCGAGCTGCCACGGCAATGACGGGCGTTCAAATACCGAAAAGGGCCGCAAGCTCGAGGCAGACGACATTAGCGGCACCACCGACAGCATCGAAAAGATATCGCGGATGATCGCCAACGGAAAGGGCGACATGCCCGGCTTCAAGAAGAAGCTGACCGCCGCCCAGATAAAATCGATCGCGAATTACGTTAAAACCCTTTAACAAAACGCCGCCGAGGATTACCATCGGCGGCGTTTCCCTTTTTAACTCGCTTAATCGCTAAGTTGAACAGAATTGAGGATATTTCTGAACGCGTTGTTGTAGTTGTATGACTCATCGCTCGGAACAACGGTCACGAGGTAGAACAACTGGCCGTTTCTGAGCTGTGTAGTGTAAACCGTAACGACCTCAGTTCGTCCCGTCACAGGCGAACGTCCCGACATCTGCGTAGTGTAACCATTTCGCCCGCCAAGATTGCGGCTAACGAGGCTGCCATTCTGCCGCAGGTAAGAATTGCCCTGCAGCGTCTCGTCAACGTACGCCTGCGACTTGCTGCGAAGGCTCGAGCCCTGGCCCTGATAGACGCCGACCATTACGCCGTGAGTTATTCCCTGATCGCCGAACGCACCTTGCGGCGCAAACTGAGATCCATCTTGGCCGCTGAAATCCTGCCAATTGCTCGGGACACTGATCCGCAGCCATTCTACGCCCGAATATGCACGAAGACGGGTCGAAGGATTCGGCACATTATTAGAATATTTGCCGGATGCGGTTGGATTTTCAGTAGGTTGTCCAGAGCCGCTCTTGGTTATCTCGGCCATTGTTCTCGCGGGCGGCATAGCACGGAATTTCGCCTGTGTCCGCTCGAAATCGCGGGTGATCTTGATCGGATTTCCCGATACACGCAAATACTGGGCTTCGCGGTTGATCGCCTCAAAACGGTTGCCCGGATTCGGATGGCTGCTCATCCATTCCGGCCCGCCGCCACCGCCTTGCTGCTCGATCGTGCGAAACATGTTTGCCAGATCCCGCGGATCATAACCGGCATCCGCCATGATCTTTGCACCGAGCATGTCGGCTTGAGATTCGTATTCACGGCTGTATTTGGCTTGCCAAACGGCAGCAGCCATTGCACCGGCCTGCGCTCCGGCTTGGCCACCGAGAATAGCTCCGCCCAGAATGAGGCCGATCGTACCTAATGTATTCTTTGCGCTGGACTGTTTCGTTGCCTGAGCGGTCGCGTGCCGAAGGGCTACGTGACTGATCTCATGGGCCATGACGCCGGCCATTTCGCCCTCATTTTTGGCTGCCTCGATCATTCCGCGGTTGATGTACATTGGGCCGCCGGGCAGGGCAAATGCGTTGATATCGCTCGCATTGACCCATTTGAATCGATAATTGAATGCCGGCTCATTGAACTGGCGCGGGATCGAGGCAACCAGGCGGCTCCCAACGCGTTCGATATACGCCTGGGCATCGGAATCGTTGATCAGCGGAAACTGCTTCTCGACCTCACGCGAGGCCTCGCTGCCGAGCTTTACATCCTCCGAAACCTTGTATTTATTCTTCGGCGCAACGATCTGCGTCTGCTGGGCAATAGCCGCAACAGGCACGATCCACATTGTCGCGACCATTGCCGCGACGGTAATTCTCTTGACAAAATTTTGTCTATTCATAAACCCTCCGAGATCTTGTTTCCACGATTCTAATGCGCGTCTGCTTTCAACACAATGACGCGGTACGAGGCGCAGGTAAGATGAGATACTGGTAACGACAGTTCGCCGCAAAGGATGCGGGCGATATTATCAAAATGTTAATAAGATGTTACAAATACGCTCCAATCTCCCATCCGCTTTTAAAAGTTAAGTATAATGTAACCTTTCCGGCAGCGGCTCTGAACTATAATCGTCTGAGCACTTTATGAGCGAACATACGCATGCGTCATCGTTTGAGCCATACCCGGAATCTTTCGGCGCCTTCGCCGTTGATACGATGAACACCAGCGAAAAAATAGCCCAGCTCGACCTGCTTCGCGATAAGATCCTGCTGCTTGGCGGCAAGACCGAGGAAGCGGTTGATCGGGCCGTACGCTCGCTGACCGAGCGCGATACGGATCTCGCACGCAGCGTTTGTGCAAATGACGAGCTGATCGATCAGATGGAGCTCGAGATCGACCGATTGTGCGTTGATATTCTGGCTTCCCAGCGTCCGACCGAGCATGACCTGCGGCTTGTAGTTTCGGTCGCGAAGATCACGCCGATCCTCGAGCGTATCGCCGATCATGCCTCAAGCATCGCCGAAGCCGCAATAATCCTTAATAACGAACCGCAGATCGACAGTTACGTCGATTTTTCGATGATGGCCGAGATCGCTGCAAGAATGCTAAGCGAGGCCCTCAATGCGTTCACGTCAGAAGATTCGGCCGCATCGCGTGAGATCATTGCTCGAGACCTGACGCTCGATAAATGCTACGGCCGCGTTTTTGATGGTCTGATCCAGACGATGGCAAGAAATTCTGCTGCCGCAAATGGTGCCGCGCGTCTGCTCTTCGTTGCGAAACACATTGAGCGTATCGGCGATTATGTAAAAGATATTTGCGAACTGAATGTATACCTGACCGAGGCGGTATTTATAAAACACAGTTCGCGCTAGTCAAACGCTATAGACATGGGTCTGGCGTTGGAATATATTAGTTTCACATTTCAAAACTTAGTATCGGAGACATCGAATAATGGCTTTTAGCTTTTTACCGAAGGAAGACAAATATTTTGCGCTATTTTCGCAAATGACAGAAAAGATACAGGAAGCTGCGGCTGTCCTGGTCGAACTCATGAGCGGACAATATGAGAATTTCGATGTCCTGTCGAAAAAGATCAAGAATATTGAGCACGAATGTGATGAACTCAATCACAGCATCACGACAAAGCTGAACAAATCGTTCATTACGCCATTCGATCGCGAAGATATCTATACGCTTTCGGTTGCGCTCGATGACGTCTGTGATTACATTGACGCGGCGGCTCGGGCGGTTGTGATGTATGACATTCGCGAGTCAGATCCTTTCGCCGTTGAACTCGCGGTCGTACTGCAGAAACAGGCCCATGAGATCCATGGAGCTGTCTCCTACCTCAAAGTCGCAAAAGGCATGGAGCAGCATTTGCTTGACATCCAGCGTCTCGAAAACGATGCGGACGATGTCTATTTCCGGGCAATGGCGAATCTCTTTAAGAATTCAACCGACGCGATCCGGGTGATCAAATGGAAGGAGATCTACGAAATTCTCGAAAACGGCACCGACCGCTGCGAGAGTGTCGGCAACATCATCGAGAGCATTATTCTCAAGCACAACTAGGCTGTTCGTGATCTAAGACACCAAGACTATGGAACCCGTTACAGCTCTGGTCATATTCATTATCGCCGTCGCATTGATATTCGATTACACGAATGGCATGCACGATGCGGCGAACTCTATAGCTACCGTCGTTTCTACGCGCGTCCTTTCGCCCGGCGTTGCTGTGATGTGGGCGGCGTTCTTCAATTTCATCGCCTTTGCTGTTTTTGGCACCGGCGTTGCAAAAATGATCGGCGGCGGCCTCGTCGACCTCAAACCCATCGCGTCAGACCAGCATTTGCTTGTGCTGCTCGCCGGGTTGGTCGGTGTTATTGCCTGGAACCTTATCACCTGGTATCTCGGCCTGCCGACATCGAGTTCGCACGCGTTGATCGGCGGTTATGCAGGTGCCGCAGTTGCCGCAGCATGGGGATTTGGCGTTATCATTCCGGCAGGTTGGTATCTCACTCTCAGCTTCATCATCGGGGCACCGCTGATCGGTATGACGCTCGGCTTCGTGCTGATGACGTCGGTTTACTGGCTGTTCCGTAAAATGCCGGTTTCGAGGGTCGATAAAGGCTTTCGCGTCGGCCAGCTACTTTCCGCAGCCGCGTATTCGCTCGGCCACGGCGGTAACGATGCTCAGAAGACAATGGGCATCATCACAGCGGTGCTCGTAGCAGGTAACATTCTTCAGCCGGCCATCATTCCTTGTAAAGATCTCGCGGCTACCGCACCTTGTACCGGGCTTCCTGATATCCCGCTTTGGGTCGTGCTCGCAGCACACGGAGCGATCGGCCTCGGCACACTGACCGGCGGCTGGCGTATCGTCAAGACCATGGGATCGAAGATCGCAAAGCTCCAACCCGTCGGCGGATTCTGCGCTGAGACGGCAGGCGCGGTCACACTCGCCTTTGCAACCCATTTCGGTATTCCTGTCTCGACCACGCACACGATCACCGGAGCCATCGTCGGCGTCGGCTCAGCCAAACGCTTCTCCGCCGTAAAATGGGGCGTCGCGGGCCGCATCGTTTGGGCCTGGGTTCTCACCATTCCGATGGCGGGTATCATCGCAGCGATATCTTATGGGATAATTCATTTGATCGATAAAGCTGTAACGGGCCGCTAACTGTCAGAACCGCCTGCGTGAGCGGGCGGCAGGCTGTCTGGCTTCATCCAACATTTGTTTACCAATAGCGCTTTTCGACTCTGGGTTCGTTCCATCCGCTTGCGCAGAGGGTTCTGACCCGACCACCGCCGCTTGCACAACCTCTGTTAAAAGCGCAATCATTCGAGTATGTCAGCCGTTCTCGAACAAACCCGTGTCATCGAAGATTACCTGGTCATGCCCGACGCTGAGGTCGCTGAGCGGATCGAAGAAGCACGCCGCGAACTCGGGCCGCGTGTCGTCATTCTCGGCCACCATTATCAGCGCGACGATGTGATAAAACACGCTGATCTGACGGGTGATTCGTACCAGCTGTCAGTGATGGCTTCGCAGACCGAGGCGGAATATATCGTCTTTTGCGGCGTCCATTTCATGGCGGAGTCTGCCGATATTCTCGGCAAAGACCACCAGCGTGTCATCCTGCCCGACCTCGGAGCCGGATGCTCGATGGCAGATATGGCCTCGATCGATCAGGTCGAGGATGCGTGGGAACAGCTTCGCGAGATCGGCGTGCTTAAAAACAAGGTCGCGCCGATCACCTACATGAATTCGACCGCACAGATCAAGGCCTTCTGCGGCCGCAACGAAGGCGTCGTTTGCACATCGTCGAATGCGATACCGCTCTTCGATATCTATCTGAAGGAATTCGACAAAATGTTCTTCTTTCCCGATCAGCATCTGGGTAGGAACACCGGTTCGAAATTCGGCATTCTGCTCGACAAAATGGTGCTGTGGAATCCGCACGAGGAACTCGGCGGCAATACCGAAGAGCAACTTCACGAGGCGAAACTCATCCTCTGGCGTGGCCATTGCTCAGTCCACGGCCGATTCAAAGCCTGGCACGTCGACAAGATCCGCGAAGACCATCCCGGAATGCAGGTCATCGTTCATCCCGAATGCCCTAAAGAGGTGGTCGATCTCGCCGATCTTGATGGCTCGACCTCATTCATCATCAAAACGGTCGAAAACTCGCCCGTCGGTTCAAAATGGGCGATCGGCACTGAGGTAAATCTCGTCAACCGCCTGCAGGCACGCTTCCCCGACAAGGAGATCCGCCTGCTCGCCCACGACCTCTGCATGTGCGCGACCATGTACCGCATCGCCCCGCAAAACCTCGCCTGGGCAATGGAAAATCTGGTCGACGGCAATGTCGTCAATGAGATCGTCGTCGATGACAAAACCAAGCATTTTGCAAATGTGGCGTTGAAGCGAATGATCGATTTTACCGAGACCGGTCAGAACCGGGAGCGATAACGACTGGGTTTTTCGCCCGTGGTTAACTCAACATTCATGTGTCTTGTCATACTAGTTAAGATCCCACCCAGATTGGTATCAGATGTATCAGAATTTACCGAGAAGGGCACTACTTCAACGCTAGCCCTCAATCTCCATGGCACTACTGGGTTTTTTAATTCTGGTGACTTGGTTTTCAGCATCTGCGAGCTCGGTGAGGGCTGCGCGTGCAGCATGCTTTCCGATGATGCGGATTGGAACCATCCGTTTTGGGACTTTCGACCAGAGGTTCTGAAGGACCTCGCCTCTCTTCTAACGCGAATTGGCGAGAGTGTAATCGAAGAATTGTCGGTCGAAGCGTTGTGGGCGGGTGACGAGTCGCGTGAATCGATCTATCTCTCGCTTCCGCAGCTCGAGCAGTTAGTTCTAAAAAACCAAATCGGCACCAAAACACAATATCGAGTCTTGGCTAGCTAAAACGATAGAGGCGATTTTTACCAACGCCGCACGGCCGCATTTCATCCCACACTTAACTCTCCCAAATTGCACTATTTTGCTTTCGCTCTCCGGAGGATCTATGAAAAAACGTATTTCAATATTTTTATTTTTACTATTAACTACTGCAGGTGCAGCATTTGGACAAACGTCCTGGCTCGACCGTCCATTGAATAACTGGAACAACGGCAACGGAACCGTGCCGAATGCTCCGCGTACGCTTGTTGCGATCAGTGCGCAGTGTCAGAGCCAGATCCGTCAGCCGGACAGCATTGCTGATCGCGCTGTGACGCGGGCCGGTTGGTCGCTTTTCGGCGCAGCTCAGACGTTCGGACAGGTAGCGGTTGTTAACGCCATGTCGGGAACTGACGGCATGTGCCGGCCTTCGCTGTACAACACATTTGTTTTTGTTAACGGACGCTACGCAGGTTCACTTTCGCCGACCACGATGGAATCGCGGTCGGACGGTTCACTTTCGCAGGCGAGCCTTACGGGCGTCGACAGCATTACAGCGGAATTTGCGCGCTACCGTTCGAGTGACGCGCTATGCTGCCCGTCGCAGAAAAGCATCGTGACATACTCGATCACAGCCGGAGCCCGGACGCTCGTTAGGGCAAACGACGTCAGCACCGTCCAGACCTGCGATACGGACAATGGCGGTGTTTCGACGCAGGATAATGTTGTTTCAGGGACGGTCACATATCGCCAGCGGATCGCTCTTCCGGCGACAGCGGTACTCACCGTCAAGCTCGTTGACGTTTCGCGAGCAGATGCTTCGGCAATAACGATCGTCGAACAACGCGTTGATACCGCAGGCAAACAGGTGCCGTTCTCGTTCGACATGGCCTACGACCGCACAAGGATCGTCGAGCGAAACCGCTATGCCGTTCAGGCCGAGATCCGCGACGCCGGCCGTCTGATCTACATTACAGATACGAGTTATCCGGTGATCACGCAAGGCAATCCGAAAAATGTCGAGATCGTCCTCGTCCCGGTCGGCGGAGGCGGACAAGGAGGCGGCGTTCGCAATAATACGATCCGCGGCACTGTCACCTATCTGCAAAGGATCACGCTTCCTACAAATTCGGACGTTAAGGTTTGGCTTGTTGATACCGCAAACCCGACCGGCGCGGCAGTTGCGGAAACCACGTTTGCGACCGCAAATAAACAGGTTCCGTTCCAGTTCGAACTCCGATATGAACAGCGTGACCTGGATCGCCAAAAGAATTACGAGCTGCGGGCCGAGATCCGTTCGAACGGTGTGGTTCGGTTCCGCACTGCGAATGGCACGCCGGTCAACCTTCGCAGCAATCAGAATATCGACACGATCGAGCTGATCCTGGCCGCAGGAGCCGACGAGGCTGCCGTCATCACGGGTAAGAGTATTTCGCTGTCGAAATTTGGCGCGGGTTCGCTGAAGATCGGTACGGGACCGTCCCAGTTCATTCTCCGAGGCGCTGTTACCGTCGCCACTGACGGTACGGCGACAGTGACCGTGGGTTCAACCGTATTTACCGGAAAGCTGACCTTTTTCGACCAAAGTCGACTTCGCATCACGGTGACCAATTCGGGCGATGCAGACGCGAGCGGAGAGATCGAGGTCTCGTACACCGACCGCCGGTTGAATTCGATATCGGGCGTCAATCTGATGCTTGATGGACAGGAAGTGGCTTTGAGATTCTAATCTTGGTCTGATCGACAAGCGGTATATAAGCCCGCGCATGAGCAAGGGCGGATCATTCAACGTGGATGTTTCGCCATTACTCACGCGCGGGCTTCCGCACAGGAAACGCGGCTCATTTTTGTGGGGCTTGCTTTATTCCTACGCCGGTAACAAAATATTAGAAAGAGGTACAAATATGAGCGAAGCTGACAAGACGGGAATTTCACGCAGGCGGTGCCGCGAGATAATGACAAAAAACGTACGAACGGCCTCGCCTGAGATGAGCGTTAGAGATGTTGCCGCGTTGATGCGTGAGGGCGATATGGGAGCTGTTCCGATCGTCGATGCGGGCAAGCTGATCGGTATCGTCACCGACCGCGACATCGTCGTCCGTGTGGTAGCCGAAGGGAAAGATACAGCGACACCGGTCTCTGAAGGGATGACAACCAAGCTGTTTACAGTTACACCCGACGAGTACGTTTTCGAAGCCATCCGTCTGATGGGCGACAAACAGGTCCGCCGCGTTCCTGTTATTAATGAAAGTGGAGATCTCGCCGGAATTATTGCAATGGCCGACGTCGCCCTCGAAACCGAAGACGAACGCGAGATCGCAGAAACGCTGGAAGAGATCTCGAGCGGCAGTGCTTTCTGGAGTAAGAACTAACACTAACGACCGACTACCGACAACTGTCCCATGGCCAAATCAACCAACCGTTTATTTCAATTCACCGGAACGTCAAAGGATGTCCGTTCCGGACAGCTTTGGTATCCGGCGGCTGATGTTTACCAGACGCTGGACGGCTGGGTTGTGAAGGTCGAGCTTGCCGGGGTTTCGGCGGAAGATATCCAGATCGATATTCAAGGCAACGTTCTATACGTCGCAGGCTGTCGAAAGGACAAGTCGTGCGCGACCGGCGTTTCTTACCAACAAATGGAGATCGCCTATAGCAGTTTTGAAAAGACACTGCGGTTTCCGGCGACGATCGACGGAGCGTCTGTGATGCACGAGTTTGAGAATGGTCTGTTGATAATCAGCCTGCGCAAGGCTCAATAGGAAAATATGGCTGACGAAATTATTCAGGAGCAGAAACCGGAAGCAGCATCTCAGATGCAGATAGCCGTACTTCCGCTGCAAAATACGACGCTGTTTCCGGAGACGATCGTTCCTCTAGCGGTCGGTCGTGAACGATCGACACGGGCGGTTGAATCAGCGCTTGCGACCGAAGAAAAGCTTATTGCCTGCATTACGACCAAGACCGAGAACGTGACGGGTGACGATGCCGGATACGACGATCTGTACAAAGTCGGAACGCTTGTGAACATCAAGCGAATGATGCGAAACGAAGGCATCATGCAGCTTATCGTTCAGGGGATCAGTCGTTTCGAGGTGTTGGAATGGACGGGCGAACAGCCTTTCCTAAAGGCAAAAATACAGGTTCTTCCTGAGCTTCGCCGCGTGGATGCGGAGGAGATCGAGGCTCTGAAACGCAATATTCACGGCATGATCCAGGAGGCCCTGGCTCTGCTGCCGCAGGTTCCGCCCGAGGTCCGAATGGCGATCATGACGCAGGAAGATCCGGTTCAGCTTGCCTATTTTCTAGCCTCAGTTCTCGATCTTGGTACTGAGACCGAGCAGAAAATGCTTGAGTCGAGCACCGTTGACGGCCTGCTGACGCTGACCCACGCCGCTCTCGCCCGCGAGGTCGAGATCATGCAGATCCGCTCGAAGATCGCGACCGAGGCGCAGCACGAAATGGACAAATCGCAGCGTGATTACGTCCTGCGCCAGCAGATGAAGGCGATCCAGAAGGAGCTCGGCGACGAAGATTCCGGCGAGGCCGCCGAGGCGTCGCAAGTTCGCGAACGTTTAGAAAAAGCCGATCTTCCCGACGAGGTACGCAAAGAAGCGACACGCGAGTTGAAACGCATGGAGCAGCTTCCTCAGTCGGCACCTGACTATCACGTCATTCGCACATATCTCGATTACATTCTCGAACTGCCGTGGCGAAAGGCGAGCGAGGAAAAACTCGACCTGAATGAAGCCCGCAAGATCCTCGACGAAGACCACTACGGCCTCGAGGACATCAAGGAACGCATTCTGGAATCGCTCGCGGTCGTCAAACTGCGGCCCGATTCGAAAAGCCCGATCATTCTATTTGTCGGACCTCCGGGAGTTGGTAAAACATCTCTCGGCCGCTCGATCGCACGGGCTTTGGGGCGTGAATTCGATAGATTAAGCCTCGGCGGAATGCGCGACGAGGCAGAATTGAGAGGCCATCGCCGCACCTATATCGGTGCGATGCCGGGCCGAATCCTGCAATCGCTGCGGCGGGTCGGCGTGAACAATCCGGTGATGATGCTCGACGAGATCGACAAGCTGGGCAACGATTTCCGCGGCGATCCGGCGTCTGCTCTGCTTGAGATACTCGATCCGGCGCAGAACAACACGTTTCGCGATAATTATCTCGACCTGCCGTTCGACCTCTCAAAGGTCTTTTTTATCGCGACCGCAAATCAGCTGCAGCCGATCCCGATGCCGCTTCGCGACCGAATGGAGATCATCCAGCTCGCCGGTTACAGCGACCGCGAGAAGCTGAACATCGCCAAACAATACCTCGTCCCCCGTCAGATCAAGGAAAACGGCCTGACCGACGAGCAATTGGTCATCACGGACGATGCTCTGAACCTTCTGACATCGCGTTACACTCGCGAGGCCGGCGTTCGGCAGCTTGAGCGAACGGTCGGCAATCTTGCCCGAAAGGTCGCCCTCAAAGTTGCCCAAGGCCTGACAGAACAGGTCACGATCACCGCCGAGGAGATCAAAGGCTATCTCGGGCCGCCGCGTGTTTATCCTGAGGAAGCCAGAAAAGAACTTCCGCCGGGAGTTGCGACCGGAATGGCATGGACGGAAATGGGAGGCGAGGTTCTGTTTATCGAGGCTACGTTGTTGCCCGGCGGCAGCGGTTTGACGCTTACCGGCCAGCTTGGCGATGTGATGAAGGAATCGGCGCAGGCCGCCCGCAGCTACCTGTGGTCACACGCTGCAGAATTCGGCATCGATCCCGATCTGATCAAGCAGAACGGCATTCACATACACGTTCCTGCCGGCTCGATCCCAAAGGACGGGCCGAGTGCCGGTGTGACGATGGCGACCGCTATGGCTTCGCTCTACACGGGCCGCAAGGTCCGCTCCGATACATCGATGACCGGTGAGATAACGCTTTCCGGCCTTGTTTTTCCGGTTGGCGGCATAAAAGAAAAGGTGCTCGCCGCGCACCGAGCAGGCATACGGCGTATCATTCTGCCATCGCGAAATGAGGCTGATACTGAGGAAATTCCGGAAGATGTGCGGAAGGAGCTGGAGATCATTCCGGCCGCGTGGATCAGCGAAGTTCTGAATGCTGCTCTGGAGACTCCGAAATCCGGCCAAGGTGAAAGTCCATTTATCGTCGGCAGTGCCGAGCCGAGCGTAGACGGCCAGAGCGAGCGGTTGATCGTCAAGGAAAATTAACGCGGCGGAACCCGGACCCGTGAAAATATTGACAAACGGAGGCCTGGCTAACATAATTACAGGAGGTTCGCCCCATCTGATTTACCCGGCTTCTGTATTTTTGCCTCTGGTTTATCAACTTAGAAAAATCCATCGCAAAAAATTATTTGGCTGCGAGTAGGTTATTAGGACTGACATTGCGGCTTCCCCATGTGGAAGGATCGAAGACAATCATGAACTTTTTTGGAAAATTCTTTACTGTTAACCGGCTTGCATTGCTTGCTATAGCCGCTTTCGCGATATCGGCGACGGTTGTGATGCGGCCTGAGGCAACAAAGGCGAGTGACGACAGTCCGCTCGGCGGACGCACCTTGACGGTTGTATCAACGTCAGGCCAGGCAGGAACTCCGGTTACGGTTTCGATCGAATTGGATTCTCAGGGCGATGAGGTTGCATCCAGCTTTTCGCTTAATTTCGATCCGGCGATCCTCAGCAATCCGGTAGTTGCACTCGGCTCGGGAGTTCCGGCGGGATCCAACCTTTCGGTCAACTTGAATCAAGCGGCTACTGGCAGGATCGGCATCCTCGTCGATTCGACAAACCCGTTCCTGGTTTCGCCGCCAAACCGACAAGTTATTACCGTAACCTTCAACATCGCCGCAAACGCTCCGACCGGTGCAACCGCTATCACGTTTGTCACGACTCCGACGCCGTTAAGCATATCCAGTGCCCTCGGAGCACTCTTGCCGGCCGTATATCAGGTCGGCACCGTAACGGTCACGCCACCGGCTGTTTCATTCGTGACCATCGGCGGGAAGGTTACGACGCCGGCGGGCCAGAATCTGAGGAACGTGACGGTAAACCTAATTGATTCGAACAACGTTAGAAGAGTCGCGACGACGAGTTCGTTCGGCATCTATAGTTTTGCAAACGTAGCGACCGGTCAGAGCTACACTCTTACGGTCACCTCGAAGCGGTACCGATTCTCGCCGCGAATAGAAACGATCACAGCGAGCGTTTCGAATCTTGATTTTGTCGGACTTGAATAAGTAAAGGCTTGTTGAGCTCATTCTTTTTTCTAATAGCGGCCCTCCGGGCCGCTTTTCTCATCTCAGTCGACTTAAATGCGAAACTTCCGGCATTCTGATAATCTTATTGGTTGGTTCCCGGTACTAGTTCTTTATGGATCTCAACCTGATTAGAAATTTCTCGATCATCGCCCACATCGATCACGGCAAATCGACGCTCGCCGACCGGCTATTGCAGATAACCGGTGCAGTTGCGGAGCGCGATATGGAGGCACAGCTGCTCGACGACATGGATCTCGAGCGCGAACGCGGTATTACGATCAAATCCCACGCTGTTCGTCTCGATTACAAGGCAAAGGACGGCAAAGACTACGTTCTGAATCTGATCGACACGCCGGGCCACGTGGATTTCACCTATGAAGTTTCGCGTTCCCTCTCGGCCTGCGAAGGCGCTCTGCTTATCGTTGATGCATCTCAGGGCGTCGAGGCACAGACGCTCGCGAACACTTACCTTGCTCTCGAAAACGACCTCGAGCTCGTTCCCGTACTAAATAAGATCGACCTGCCGTCTGCTGAACCTGACCGCATAAAGGAACAGATCGAGAACATCATCGGCCTCGATGCGAGCGAAGCTGTTTTGACCTCAGCCAAATCCGGCCTCGGTGTCGAAGACGTGCTCGAAGCGATCGTGGCGAAAATACCGCCGCCAAAAGGCGACCGGAATGCGCCGCTGAAGGCTCTTATTTTCGACAGCTGGTACGACTCATATCGCGGCGTCATCGTGCTGTTTCGCGTCATCGACGGGACGATCAAGAAGGGAATGAAGATCAGATTCTTCAACACCGGCCGTGAGTATCTGGTTGAAACCATTGGCGTTAATCGCCCTCGTCCAACGCCCATCGGCGAACTCGGACCCGGCGAAGTTGGATTTATTACCGCTTCTATCAAGACCGTCGCGGACGTTCAGATCGGCGACACGATCACGGATTCCGCTCGTCCGGTGACCGAAGCTCTGCCTGGATTTAAGGAAGTGAAGCCCATGGTCTTCGCGGGGCTTTATCCGATCGACTCGGCACAGTACGAAGACCTTCGGGACGCGATGGACAAGCTGCGGCTGAACGATTCGTCGTTCTTTTACGAGCCGGAAAGCTCCACCGCACTCGGCTTCGGCTTCCGCTGCGGGTTCCTCGGGCTTCTCCACATGGAGATCATTCAGGAACGGCTGGAGCGCGAATTCAACCTCGAACTCATCACAACCGCACCCGGCGTGCGTTATCGCGTGACTACTACCGACGGCGAGGTGGCGGAGATCGACAGCCCTTCGAAAATGCCTGATACCGGCCGCATCACAAAGATCGAGGAACCTTACATCGAGGCCACGATCCTCACCAACGATGCTTTTCTGGGCGGCATTCTTCCGCTGCTCGATGAGAAACGCGGCGTGCAGAAAAAATTTGAGTACATCACCACCGATCGCGTGATGCTCATTTACGATCTGCCGCTCAATGAGATCGTGCTTGATTTTTACGACCGGCTTAAGAGCGTTTCGAAGGGTTACGCGTCACTTGATTATCATGTCTCGGGTTATCGTGAAAGTAAACTCGTCAAGCTCGACGTCCTAGTTTCAGGCGAGCCCGTTGACGCGCTCTCCATAATTCTTCACACGGACACAGCCACCGCAAAAGGCCGTCTGCTGACCGCCAAGATGAAGGAACTCATCCCGCGTCAGATGTTCGAAGTCGCTATCCAGGCGGCCATCGGCAACAAGGTCATCGCCCGCGAAACCGTCAAGGCCATGGGCAAAAACGTCATTGCCAAATGCTACGGCGGCGACATCTCACGCAAACGCAAACTACTAGAAAAACAAAAAGAAGGCAAAAAGCGAATGAAAAAAGTCGGCCGCGTGGAGATACCGCAGGAAGCTTTCCTGGCCGTATTGAAGGTGAACGAAAGTTGATCTACTTTGCCTGCGATTTCGCTTTGTAGTTTGGTCGAGCGACCTTATACATCTCCCATTGTATCTTTTCCATCAGGCCATCGTTGTACATGTCGAAGTGCGTTTTGCCTTCGAGATAGACGATGCTTGCATCGCTTCCGAGCTTCTTAAGTTCAGCCTCTAGCAGGCGTACCGATTCGTCGAGATGAAACGTGTCGGCCGATCCAACCCAAATGTGCAGCTTGCCCTTCAGTTTTGGCCCGAGAGCTTTCCAGTTTTCACGAAGCATTTTTGAGATATCGTACTTTTCCCAGGCTTTGACGATAACGGGATCGATAGCACCGGTATCAAAATCGTAGAGCTTCATCGGTTGGCCATCGTCACCTTTTGGTGAGAAAACCGCGTTGAACGACCCCATCTGTCCGCCGTAGTATCCAAGCACGCGTTCCTGCTGTGCGTACTGGCGAAGTGTCGCGAGATCCTTTCCCTTGTCTCGAACAAGGCCATATTCTTTGCCGTTGGCGTCCGAATAGACGTTCTTGTTCGCATAAAGATCGGGACCGGTAAAGTTGCGAAAATCGACGGGATCCGGCGATGTTGACCAAGTACCGCCAAAGAATTCGGGGTTGTTTACCATTGTCCAGAGCGTCGTCCAGCCACCGGACGAATGTCCTGTAAGAAAGCGGCCACTCGCTTTTGCGTCCATACGGAACTGCTTTTCGAGATAGGGAATGAACTCCCTGACGAGCGCGGTTCCCCACGGACCGTTGTTCGCCGAATCTGCAAAGACGCTGTGGCCGAGCGGCACTTGTGCCTCGAGAAAAACGCTTATCATTTCAGGACGTTTTCCTTCTAGGATTTCCTTTTCACGCTGCGGTGCCCCACGGAGCGGGTTCAGATGAGTGCCGCCGTAACCGCTCACGTTGTAGATCACCGGATATTTTTGCGTTGTTTTGTCGTAGCCCGGCGGCAGTATCACCGATGCCTTCATCTTGATCGGCCGCCCCCAAAATGCAGACAGCATAGGGCTCTCAAACTCGACAAGACGCGCATTCGCCGGCACATCGATCTTTCGTTGGGGTACCGCTTTGTAGAGCTTTAATTCTGCTGTCAAAAACGGAGCTGTCGCTTTCACTACCTCGCTGTAAACATCGCCCGAGCCGGGCCCGTTGTAGGTATAGGAGTAGTCGCGATCAAGCAACGCAAAGATCTGATAGTTTCCGGCCGGTGCGGCAGAAAAAGCTGTAGGAAACGATAGTGAATCCGGATCGATCTCGATAGATCTACCCGTGGCGAGACCGGAAACCTCGGTGCCTGAGATCCACACAGCCTGCGGATCCATTGGATCGGAGCCAAACCCGTCGGTCGGTTTGCCGTCATCCTTTCGCATAAAGATCAGAAGCCGGCCCGATAGCGGTTCGGTGACGCCGTCGATCTTCTCAGCAACATTGATCTTCAAACGGATAGGCGCCGCCGCTGCATGCATGGCCGTAAACGCCGAAACAACCGACAATACCAGGCTGAAGAGAACTATTCGATAACGTTGATTTTTCATGTCTGGTCAATCTCCCTCACTTTTGAACTAACGGTGATACGGCATGAAAAGTTCTATTCGAATCGCCGCCCGGACCACGCATTTAAGGATCGGTCATTCCTGTTTCTTAGCTCGTGTAGTTCGTCCCGCCTGATTATATTCAAGGCCGGTAACCTTACCCTCTGCATTCTTGACGAACGTGATCGTCGCATCAACGACCTTCAGAAAGAAAGTTGTCTCGCTCTCTGCAAACATTTCTACCGCTCGCGGTTGTCCAGGCGGGAGAAAGGTTAACCCATTTCCGCCCTTGCCGATAACAAATGATAGTCCTGGGGCTACAGTGTAGGTACCAACGTAAATATCTTCCGCTGCGGGATTGAGCGAGATCTCCTTACGTTCTTTGGGTAGCTCGTATTTCTCTCCATAGAGGATCGCGAGCAGGTCGTTGCCAATGACATTTGCCATTCCCGCTGTGTTGTTGAGCAGGACAATTACAACCGAATTATCAGCCGGAATGCGAGTAATATAGGTGTTAAACCCATCGATGCCGCCGGTATGCGATTGCATTGAGCGGCGGTTCCAAGGGCCCATTCCCCAGCCGTAACCGTAGTTTCGTTTTTCGGGCGTGAAAATTATGTCGAGCGACTTTTTCGACAGCAATTTTTCAGAATTCAGAGCCTCGCTCCAACGCAGCATGTCGGCGGTCGTGGAATACAATGCTCCGGCGGAAAACGGAGCCTTCATGTTGATCACATCCGCAACGACATTGTCACTGCCCTTTTTCGAATAGCCGACCGCGAAGTTCTTGCCAGCCTGTTTCCCGTCGTCGTAACCGCTGTCGGGCATTTTTAGCGGCTCGAAAATATTGGCTTTGAGAAACTCTGAATACCTTTTGCCAGAAGCTTTCTCGATAATCAAACCGAGCATCAAATAGCCGGTGTTCGAGTATTCAAAATCGCTGCCGGGAGCAAATTTCAGGGGCAAAGATCGCACTAGATCGAGAACCTGAACAGTCGAGAGATCTTCACTCTTCTTAGTCCGCCATTCGGGAAGAGCGGTGAAATTAGGTACTCCTGCGGTGTGCGTCAGCAGTTGGTGGATCGTTATCGCCTTCCACGCCTCGGGGCAATTGTCGAGATATTTGCAGGCGTTATCCTGAACACTGAGTTTTCCTTTCTCCTGCAACAACATGACGGCCGCCGCCGTGAACTGCTTTGTCAGGGATCCGAGACGATATCTCAGGGCCGGAGCGTTCTGTGTTTTTGTTTCGGCATTTGCGAAGCCGAACCCCTTGCTCACCAGAACCTTGCCGCCGCGAGCAACTAGGACCGAGCCGCCAATTTTTTTCACGTTCCAGTACGCGTTAAGATACTCATCAACTTTCGCATCAATGCCGGGAGCCGCCCCCGTTTGGGCCAAACTCGTGAGGCTGAGCGATGCAAACAGGAGAAAGAGCGTTATTAGATTTCCGATAGGCTTTGTCGATTTCATTAGGAATCCTCGATTGTTGATCTTATGGCGCAGTTATTTCTCACCGTGTTGGGTAAGGCGTAGCGAAGGCGAAAAAGGTATCACTTTTTTTAAGATGCCTTGATAAAATCCGCGACTTTTGTCTCGACTACATTTCGTATTTCTTTAAGCTCCTCGTCGGTGTCGGCTTCAAACCGCAAAACGAGGATCGCTTGAGTGTTCGAAGGCCTCACCAAACCCCAGCCATGCTCGAACTGAATCCTAGCTCCGTCGATAGTAATTACATTGTGCTCACGGGCGAAGTAATCGGCTATGCGGTCTACGACATCGAATTTTATGTCGTCGGGGCAAGGCATTCGCAGTTCGGGAGTGGCGTAGGTTTTTGGAAGGCCGGCAAAGAAGTGTGAGAAAGGCTCATCGGTGTTCGAGAGCATTTCGATTAGCCTAGCTCCGGCATACGTCGCATCGTCGAAACCGTAGAATCTGTCAGCAAAGAAGATATGGCCGCTCATTTCTCCGGCTAACAGAGCACCGGTCTCTTTCATCTTGGCTTTGATGATCGAGTGGCCGGCTTTCCACATCAGAGGTTTGCCGCCGTGTTTTTCGATATCGTCGAAGAGCGTTTGGGTGCATTTTACTTCGGAGATGATAGTTGCCCCCGGGTTCTCGGCGAGGACGGAACGCGAGATCGGTATCATCAGTTCGTCGCCCCAGATGATCCGGCCGGTTTCGTCAACGACGCCTATTCGGTCTCCATCGCCGTCGAAGGCAATGCCAATATCTGCCTTATTTTCCCGAACAACGGCGACCAGATCGTGGAGATTTTCTTCGACAGTAGGATCTGCGTGGTGATTTGGGAAGGTTGAATCGGGTTCGGCGTATAGTTCGACAACCTCGACTCCAAGAGATTTATAAACCGGAACGGCCGTAACGCCGCCCATTCCATTTCCGGCATCGACAACGACTTTCAGCCTGCGGTTTCCGAGATTAACTCGCGATGCGATATCTCGGCAATATTCGTCGAGAACCTCGATTGTCTCGACCGCACCGTTTCCCGTCTCGAATTGACCGGCGAGCGCAATATCTCTGATCTCACGTATCTGTGACCCAAAAAGGGATGCCGTTTCGAGACTTACCTTAAATCCGTTATGATCGGCCGGGTTGTGCGAGCCCGTGATCATAACGCCGCCGTCAACGTTTTGTGTAAATGTTGTGTGGTATAAAACCGGCGTCGGAACCATTCCGATCTGCACAACATCGCAGCCCGAGGCATTCAAGCCACGCGTCAGTATCTGGCAATATCTGGGTGAGCTTTCGCGTGCGTCAAAGCCGATCGCTATGCGTTTCGCTCCGTTGTTTCGCAGGAAAGTGCCGATCGCGCGGGCGAGAGTTGCGACGATTTCGTCGGTAAGTTGTTGGCCGACGATGCCGCGGATATCGTATTCCCTAAAAATGTTTGGATCCATATAGTCTCGGGCAAAGACAATTCTTACGTATCGACGCCTGCCTGGCAACGCGGGAGGCAAGAAAATCGAGTGTGCCGCGACCCGATTTTTGCTATACTTTCGCTTTTACGGCGGGGCAACAGCCGCCGCTCGAACCGCATCGAATTTATGCGTCAAATAGTAATTATGAGAAGATCGCCGCTTTTTCTTTCATTCCAGATCCTGGGCCTGTGCGTCGTTTTTGCAACGGCCATTTCGGCCCAAACCGTGAAACCCGCTCCGACCGCAACTCCGCCGGGCGATGATACAGGTTCAACCAAGGTTTTTGAAGTTCGGCTTCCGGTCACGGTCACAGATAAGAAAAATCTCGTTAGTGGTCTGACGAAAAATGACTTTCTGATCTTCGAAGATGGCGTGCAGCAAGAGGTGACCTTTTTCTCGGACGAGAAAACAAATCCGCCTGTTTACGTTGGCGTTCTAATGGATACTTCACCGTCTGCTGCGGGCAAGATCAATTTTTCTAAAGAAGCGGCCAAAAATTTCATTTTCACCGTGACAAGGCTGCGAAAGGATAAAGCCGCGTTCATGACCTTCGACCACGAAGTGACGCTACAGCAAGATTTTACTGACAAACTTGATCTGCTCGACCGTGCCGTCGATAAAGTGAAGAAACCCGGATCGCAGACCGCGATGTACGACGCGGTCTGGCAGTTTACTGACGAAAAGCTGAGAAACGTTCCGGGTCGCCGCGTCATCGTTATCATCACCGATGGAGACGATACGTTCAGCCGAGCTGAGCTAAAAGATGCGATCGATATCGCCCAGCGAACCGAGACAACCATTTTCGGCATCTCTACAAAAGCCGGTTTCCTGGGAACAGTTCCCGGCGTTGAGGCTGGAACGGTCAAGGATAAGGGTGACAAATTGTTGACGCAGCTCTGCGAAGACACGGGCGGTGAAGCGTTCTTCACCGGCGACATGATCGAGTTGGAGCGGGCATTTACCAGAATTTCCCAGGAATTGCGATCGCAGTATCTCGTGACATACAAGCCAGCCAATCAGAATTACGATGGCCGTGAACGTAAGATCGAGGTGAAACTTGCGGATAAGGAAAAGGCCGGCAAATACAAGATACGCACGAAATCGAGCTATCGGCAGATCAAAGATACGTTGAAGTAGGAGTTTTGCAACAGATGATTTCGAGAAACAGGATCCTGGCCGCGCTGACAGCAGTTTTTTCGCTGGTTTGGCTGATCGGGTTTGCTGAGGCCGACGCCCAGCAAGCTCCGCCTAATCCTCAGACGAAGTCGGCAACACCAACGCCGACCGCAACGCCTCCGCCGGTCGACGATCCCGAAGTGATCAAGATCGACAGCGACGTCGTAAACATTCTGTTTACCGCTCAGGATAAGAACCGCCGTCTGCTAACGACCCTCGGCCAGGGCGATGTCAAACTGCTCGAAAACGGCGAGCCGCAAGAGATCGTTGCCTTTTCACGGCAGGTCGATCTGCCGCTGAGCCTCGCGATCCTGATCGATGTTAGTGCTTCGCAGGAGCGAACGCTGCCGGAGGAGAAACTGGCGGCTATTTCTTTCCTTGAAACTGTAATTCGCCCCGCAAAAGACGAGGTCTGCGTCGTATCCTTTACGGGCGAAGCCACGCTCGAACAGGGAATGACAAACAATATGCAGCGGCTTCGCCGAGCGGTGAGCGCCGTGCGTTTCAATCCGCCCTCAGGCTATATTGGCGGCGGCGTTATCGCTGGAACACCACCGATCTCAGGCGATAATCAGGCCGTGCAGGGCTCGACCGCGATCTGGGATGCGATCTGGGTCACGTCGGACGAAATCCTTGGACCCGCGCCGGAACGCACACGCCGGGCGATCATCCTGCTTAGCGATGGCGTCAATACATTCGGCAAAAAGAAGCTGGATGACGCCGTTCAGGCGGCTCTTAGATCAGAGGCGGTCATCTACTCGATCGGTATCGGCGATAACTTCTACAGCGGCGTGGATAAAGGCTCACTAAACAAGATCTCGGAACGAACCGGCGGACGCGCATATTACCCAAGGGACGAAGGCGAATTGCGGGATGCATTCAAACAGATCCAGGACGAGATGCGGTCTCAATATTTGATTGCCTACGAACCAACGAATCAGAATCGTGACGGATCGTACCGAAAGATCGAGATCCAGGTGACGAACCCGAAACTAAAGGACGAAAAGGTAAAAGTAACGCATCGGCAAGGCTATTTTGCCAAGACGCAGAAAAAATAACGAACTACAAACTTAAGAATTGGATCACACTACCTTAGGGTCGCTGAGGAATTGTTATCCTTTTTTCTCCATCTCCGATCAACCGTGTTCCGGCCAATTCAGCCACCACTGGTTGCCAAATTGATCAACGAAGCCGGCCGAACGCCCATATCCGCGCTCACCCGGTTCTTGGTTGCCCATCGCACCATTTTCAACGGCCTTAGAGTAGAGTTCATCAACTTTTTCCGTCACCAAATACATCGGAGCCGGAAACGGCGGCCAGGCCTCGCTCGCCTGCCCGAGCAGGATCGTCCCGCCATTTAGGCTAAACTCGGCATGCATAAGCGATTCATCCGGATGCCGCACGATCAGCTTCTCCTCGGCATCGAAAACCGCTTTGATAAACTCGATAAACTCGTCCGCTTTCTCAACAACGAGATACGGCATTATGGGTTGGTAATAGTCGGGAACGCTCATAGCTCTAAACCTCTATAGATCTCGCGGCGATGACCGATCCTCAACAAGAAGATGTTCTCAGCATCTATGGAGAAGATCATTCGATAATCACGTATTACTACCACCCGGAAAACCCCGGTTAATCCAGTCATTCGCTTTACGTTTAAAGAAGGTCAAAGATATTTACTGCGAGTTTGGTTGCGGTTTGAAAAGCTTCTTCCTGAACATCCCCAGATAAACGTCGGATGTCCCGCCCGAACCTGTTTGTCCTCTGAATTTTTCTATTGGACGAAATCGGCAAAGCTCGTCACCTCGGTGAAATCCTTATCTTTCTGCTCAGTTCGGGCCTCCTGCAAACCTTCCAAAAATTCAGCGTTGTAGAGTTCGTTGGGCGAGACGATCCTGCCGAGAAAAGTCTGTAAGGTTTGATAAGCCTTTGTCACTTCGCGTAATTCATCTTCAGATATTTCCAGAGTGATGCTTTTCATAATGTCCAAATTATGCCACAAATATTAAGCGAAATATACAATATTTCTGTTTCGTTTTAGGACGTCGCAACCGACGTGATCCACCAAGTATTCCCGAACGGATCTTTAACGCCGCAGCTTCGGCCGTAGTCCTGGTCGTCTGGCGGCATGATGATCTCTGATCCGTTTGCAACGGCTTTGGCATATGTTTCGTCCGCGTTCTCGACATAGACGAACATGTTTGCCGTCTGCGGCGTCCATTGATCTCGGCTGTTTGAGAACATGACCGTACAGCCGCCGATCTGAGCCTCGCAATGGCCGACGATGTCGTCTCGCATACTTTCGTGCGTGATGTCGGCGTCAAAAACCGTCTTGATAAACTCGATGAAGCCCGTGGCGTCCTCCATCATTAAATACGGCATTACCGCCTGATGTCCTTTTGGTATTTCCATAGTTTTAACCGCCTCCTAGAACTCTCGTAATAATATAGTAGAATTTCTATTTCGACGATGAACAATAATTCAAGGAATAGCATTTTAGAGAGCCTCGCGAGGCTTTTATTCGAAAACAAGGCCGACATTGTCGCCGCCAACAAGCTCGACGTCGAAGCCTGTCCACCCGACAATGAGGTGATCCTCGACCGTCTTAAGGTCAGCGAAGAGAAGGTGGATACGATGATCGCGTCAGTAAAAAGCGTGATGAATTCACCTGACGTTGTTGGGCAGGTGATCTCGTCATATGTTCGCGAGGACGGCCTGCGGATAGAGAATCGCCGCGTTCCTTTCGGCACTATCCTGATCATCTACGAAGCACGTCCCGACGTCTCGATCGAGGCTGCGATCATCGCCCTCAAAGCCGGAAACAAGATCCTGCTCAAAGGCGGCAAGGAAGCTAGAAACACCAATCTGTTTCTCGCGAAACTCTGGCAACTAGCTCTCAAAGAAAATGATGCGGACCTGGAAATGGTTCAGTATCTCGACCTCTCCCGAGAAGAAACGCGGAGCCTGATCCGCGGGGAATTCGAAAAATTCGACCTCGTTATTCCTCGCGGCGGCGAGGCGTTGATAGATTTTGTTCTGCGAAATTCGACAGCTCCGGTGATCGTCAGCGGACGGGGGAACAACTTTCTGTACATCGACAGCGAAGCCGATTTTGACATGGCGATCAAGATAGCCGTCAACGGCAAGCAGCGTCTGAGCGTTTGCAATGCTCTGGATAAGATATTAGTAAATGCGGATCTGCCCGATCTCGATGCCAAAACACTGCAGCTGATCGCTGCCTTGCGTGAGCAGAATATCGAGATCATCGGCGACGAAGAGCTAGTCGAAATAGATCCGACGGTGACGCCGATCCCAGATGAGGACATTTGGTACGACGAGTTTTTGTCCGCAAAGATCGTCATCGGCGTCGTCGCCTCAACGGAGGAAGCGATCGAGACGATCAATGAATACTCCGGCGGGCATTCGGCCGCGATCGTCACGGCAAATAGCGAGACGGCCGATCGATTTCTGAACGAGGTCGATTGCGCAGCGGTATATCATAACGCCTCGACCCGGTTCACCGACGGAGGCCAACTCGGGCTCGGAGCTGAGATCGCGATCTCGACTCAAAAGCTCCATTTCCGCGGCCCGCTCGGAGCAGAGCATTTGCTGACGAATAAATGGTTCGTGTACGGCAACGGGCAGCTAAGGAACTAAATGGCCGGAACGCAGGCGCCCTCGCCTGCAAGCGTCCTGCTTTGAGGACGCTGACGAACGCGGTAATGTTGCACGTTGAAGAAACCGACGCTACATCACGCCGGAGGAACCGGCGTTGCAGGCGAGGGCGCCTGCGTTCCGGCCTTTATGAAGAAAAAGTTAGTCCTAAAAATAGGAACATCAACGCTCACGAGCGGTACAAAACTGATCTCTCGCGGTAAGATCGAGGACATCGGCCGGCAGATATTGGAATTGCGCGACGAGTACGACATCGTGCTCGTCTCATCCGGTGCGATCGCTGCGGCGAAGCAGTACATCAATATCAAAGACAGCGGAAAACCGGTGGAATCGAAACAAGCTATGGCCGCGATCGGCCAGCCGCTTTTGATGCGGATATACAACGAGGTCTTTAGTGATTTTGGCATTCCAACCGCCCAATGCTTGATGACGTATCGTGATTTTGAGAATGAAACTTCGCGGCAAAACACTCTTAATACGATCACCGAACTACTCAAATACAACTACCTACCGATCATCAACGAAAACGACACCACCTCGGTCGAAGAGATCCTGCTCGGCGATAACGACAAACTCTCAGCCCTCGTCGCGACGCTAATTCACGCCGATCTACTCGTGCTCGCGAGCGACATCGACGGAGTTTTTGACAAGAACCCTCACCTTCACACAGATGCGAAACTTATCGCTGAAATAAATGATATTGACGAAGCCCGCAGCCTCGTCGAAGAACGCGATTCCGGCCTCGGAACCGGCGGGATGAATTCTAAGCTTGAAGCAGCGATGATCTGCCAGCACGCAAATACCGAGACATGGATCGTAAACGGCGGCGTTCCCAACTTTATGGTCAACGCCCTCGCGGGCAAGATCCCGTACACAAAATTTACTACTTCATGAACTGGGCGGGGGCAAGCGGCCGATTGGTAAATCGAGCCTTGAGAACAGCTCCCTTGAACCAATAGACCTTGTTCTGGCGAACGCCGATCGATGTAATGCCTTTGCCAAACGTTTTGAAATTGATCTTGCCTGCAAGCTCCAGCTTTCCGTCCACATAATGCCGCATTTCCGTGCCATCATAAACAAGAGCGATATGATACCAACGACCAGCCTGATGTTTAAAATTCTCGGCAAATAACGGCATTCGGTTATCGCCGGATTTTAGAAAGGTATCTAGAAACCATTCGTTTCCGTTCAGCCTGGTTTCAAGCATCGCACGGCTCTCAACGTTTTCCGTGTCCTCAACGTGCAGCCACCGCTGCTCTTTTTCACCACCAGCGTCAGGCCGAAAGACGGCTTCGATAGTAAATCTGTAGGCACCGGCGAGCGGATTGTTCGAGATAAATAGCCCATCCCGCATACCGTTAAAAACAACAGCTTTGCCGCGGTCGGTTTTGACGACTTTGGGGGCTCCCATTACTTCGACGTCGTGGCCGCCTATCTTTTTGATGTTATCGACTTTCCAGATGACGGAACGCCGGGTAATTTCACCAATCTGGGCATAACCCGCCAAAGCGGAAACGAGAATGAGTAGAATGGAAAAGAGCCGCATCGAAAGAGTTTAGTACGGGAACATCTCAACCTTTGTGACGACGCCTTTTTTCATGCGGATCACCCAAAACACGCCGTATTCAGTATCGAGCAGATTTCGGAATAGCTCCTTTTTCGCCAAAAGATTAGCGAGCGCCGGGATCGTATTGCTATGGCCGACGATGAGGTAATGATCGGTCTTGGTCGGCATTATCTTGGCGACGAGATCAGCCTGTTTTGTTGGATCATAGGTCTGGATCTCTTTATTTCGCTTTTTCGCGATCGGTTCCACAGTTTGTTTCGTCCGCTTATAGTCGGTAGCGAATATTTCGTGTGGTTTATATTTCTTCAGAACCTTTGCGAGCCGCTCAGCCCGCTGTCGGCCCTCAGGCGACAGATCCGGATCGCCCTTATCGGTATCGACCGGCGGCATTTTCTCAGCATGACGGACGAGGACGATGGTTTTGTTTGTTTGAGCTGAAGCGTCAGCCAAGGCAAAAAACAGAAGCGCGGCGATCAACAAAAGCCAGGTTCTCATATAAGGAACTATCTCTCTTCCCAACAAATAGTTAAGTCCGATCATTTAAATTGGGTTATTTCCAGGGACTTGAATGCCCAGTCACGATCCGAGTTGATCAACAGCGAATTATATCCAGCATTCTTAACATTCAGAAGAAAAAAGACATGATTTTCTGCTTTATCTATTACTTGTTCGTCAACTGGTAAAGGGCCTTCGGCGGTTACATCCGACCCTAAAAAAACTTGCTTTTGCCCGCTAACCCGATCTCGATCGATACATCAAGGATGTAGATCCCAGGTTTTGCCACATAGTAGGACAAAAACACGCCGTCAAGCGATTTTCCGGCGGTTCGACCCCGCAGATAAACCGTATCCGCCCACGGAATTACACCATTGGCGTTACTAAAACTGATCTCGGCGCCCGCTAAATTCTGTTCCCCCGAGTTCTTTATCAAGGATATGAATTGAGCCGGGGCAAGCGTTCCGCTATTGACCTGCTCGGGAGGTACGCTGGGTAATTTTGTTTTTACCAGCGTCTTTATACGACTTAGTCTATCAGTTGCCGTGATCGGTTTTATAACCACTGGCTTATAGTCTTTTGGCTTCCTAAGTACGGTTTGCCCGATCGCAGAAATTGAAAAAACCGAAAAGACCGCAAGCGTCGCTGCTAGCGAGATTCTCATATCTTTAGCTCCTAATTTTCACGTGATATTAGCCTATGTACCGGACGGAGGCAAGTACGGTGTTGGCTCTAAACGAACATCTTCCCCGGATTCAATATCCCGTTAGGGTCGAACACTTTTTTGATGCCTTTCATGACCTCGAGTGTCGGTTTGTCGATGGCGTAGTGCATGTATTGGGATTTTACGTAGCCGATGCCGTGTTCGCCGCTGATGGTACCGCCGAGTTCGACTGAGAGTTGAAATGTTTCGGACACACATTTACGGGCTCGCTCTATCGAGTCTGGGTCGTCGCGGTCGCACATGAAATTAACGTGGATGTTGCCGTCGCCCGCGTGGCCGAAGTTGGCAACGAAAGTGCCGTGCTTTTTCCCGATCTGCTCGACCGCGGCGACGAGCTCCGGCACGCGCGAACGTGGAACCACGACATCTTCGTTTATTTTCAACGTACCGTATTTCATCAATGATGGTGAGATAGCACGCCGAACGTCCCAAAGTTTGTCTTCTTCCTCTTTGGATTTGGCACGCAGAATATCGAATCCGCCGTTTTCGGCGATGATGCGTTCGATGGTGAGCGCATTTTTCTCGACTTCCTCGCGGGAACCATCAACCGCGACGAGCAAGATCGCCTCAGCCTCCTTCGATAGCCCAAATGCAAAATTCTCCTCAACAGCCGCCACGCAAAACTTGTCGATGACCTCCATTGCCATCGGAAGCAAGCCTTCCGGCGTGAATTTGGTCAGGACTTTGCAAGCGGACTCCATCGAGCGAAAATTTGCCCGCACGGTCGAGGTCGCTTCGGGCATCGGGAGCAGTTTCAGCGTGGCCTCGGTGATGATGCCGAGCATCCCCTCGCTGCCGCACATCAGGCCGGTCAGATCGAATCCGACAACGTTCTTAACCGTCTTGCCGCCGGTTCTGATGATCTCGCCCGTCGCTGTGACGACCTCCATGCCCAGAACGTGATGTTTCGTCACGCCGTATTTCGGCGTTCGCATTCCGCCCGCGTTTTCCGCAATATTTCCGCCAATAAACGAGTCCTTGTACGATGCAGGATCGGGAGCGAACATCAATCCCTGCTTTTCAACCGCTTGCTGTAATTCAAACGTCGTAATTCCCGGCTGGCAGATCGCGTAGAGATCGTCGGCATTGATCTCGATGATCCTATTCATCCGGTCGGTCCCGATCACGATCCCGCCATCAACCGGGACGGCTCCGCCTGTGTAACCGACCCCGCCGCCGCGGGCAGTTACGGGAAACAAAAATTCGTTGGCGAGTTTCAATATCTCGACCATCTGGGCTGTCGATCCCGGGAAAACAACCGCCTCCGGCGGAAACTTCTCCTTAACAGCATCAGCTCCGTAGGGCTCTACCTTTTCGGGATCGACGATCACATTTTCTGCGCCAACGATCGCTCGCAGCTTCTCTAAAACGTTCGGGTTTGAGGCGGCGGTCGTTTGCCGGCCGTGTGATTTGAAATGGATCGATTCGAACATATTCCTGACCCTGCCTAGCTTTTATGATACCCAATCGATCACTTATCTGCTAAATTAGGCTGTATCGACACAATCTCTCCCAAGCAGGTTTTAAGCACACAAATTCTAAAGGATGGTAAACGAGGCGTCTTTTTTATGTCTGAGACTGAGAAGCAAGAACTAAGATACGATGAGTACGAATTGGCTGAGACCACCGATCTCGACGATCATACGCCTGACCCGCCTTCGGGACTGCCGCTTCACTTCAAGATATTAATCGGCCTAGCGGTTGGCGTTTTGGGCGGCCTCGCCATCAACTGGTCTCTGGGCGGGTCCAATCCATGGATCAGTTGGATCGTCGACAATTTTACGCGACCGATCGGCCAGCTTTTTCTGAATCTTCTGTTGATGATCGTGGTCCCACTCGTCTTTTCATCGCTCGTCGTAGGCGTCGCAGGCATAGGCGACATTCGAAAGCTAGGCCGCATCGGCCTGAAATCTTTCGGGTACACCATCATCATATCTGCGATCTCCGTCATTATTGGATTAACGCTTGCAAACACGATCAGGCCCGGCGAACGCATCAGTCCCGATACTGCTGCAAAACTCGAGGCCGAGTTCAGCACGGCTGGCGCAGCGGCGACTGACGCCCAAAAGAAAGCCTCCGAAGCTTCAAAGGCAGACAGTGTTTTGATGCAGGCTGTAAAGACCATCGTTCCAAGCAATATCTTCAATTCGATTTCCAGTGCGAGCCCTAATATGCTCCACATAATGTTCTTCGCCCTGATCGTGGGCGTCGCCGTCACTTTACTTCCCGACAACGTCTCCAAACCATTCATCGAGATAAATCAGTCACTATTTGCCGTAACGGCAAAAATAATCGATATCGTGATGAAGTTTGCTCCCTACGCCGTTGCGTGCCTGTTATTCAATAACATCGCTCAGTTTGGGCTCGAACTTCTTTTTTCGCTTGGGTGGTTTGTTGTCACCGTGCTTCTCGGCCTTAGCATTCACTTTTTCGGCGTATTCTCGCTCTCCGTTTGGTTGTTGTCGAAGATAAGCCCGATCGAGTTTCTAAAACGTATACAAACCGTCATATTAACAGCCTTCTCAACTTCTTCATCGAACGCGACTCTTCCAACGGCTCTTCGCGTTACTCATGAAAATTTGGGTGTTCCTAAGGATATCAACAGCTTTGTTCTTACCGTTGGGGCGACGGCAAACCAGAACGGTACAGCGCTGTACGAAGGTGTGACTGTGCTGTTCCTCGCTCAGCTTGCGGGCGTTGAGCTGACGCTGTCAGTCCAATTGATGGTCGTCTACCTCGCAATTCTTGGCGGCATCGGTACTGCGGGTGTGCCGAGCGGATCAATTCCGTTCATTATCGGAATTCTGTTTATGATCGGCATCGATCCGGCGCTGATCGCGGTTATTCTCGGCGTGGACAGACTGCTCGATATGTGCCGAACGACCCTGAATGTTGTCGGTGACATCACTGCCGCTACCTTCGTTGCTCGAAGCGAAGGTTTCGAATTGCTGGCGAGTTCGGAACAGCATACGGCCTAAGCTCTCGACCCAACCCCCGAGAGCTTAGGCCGCCGAGTTCAGTACCAAATTCTTTTGATTTCTGCTAGACTCTGTCAAACCAGACCCATTCGAAATTAGAGGCTTGCTCAAGCCGCTTTCTGCCTGTTTGGAGTAAACACAAATTATGAAACTGCCAAAGATCTCTTTGACATGGAAGATCATGATCGGTCTCGTGCTGGGAATTTTCCTCGGCTGGCTGATCCGCGAGATCGATATCAAATCCGGCGACCATCATGTTTTCGGAATGGAGACGCAGACGCTGCTGTCGTTCATTCGATCACTGTCGACGCTTTTTTTGAATCTCATTAAATCGATCATCGCACCGTTGATCTTTGCGACGCTGGTTGTCGGCATTTCCGGTACGGGCGATATTAAGCAGGTAGGCAGGATCGGTGTAAAATCGCTCATCTACTTCGAAGTCGTTACGACACTAGCTCTCGTCATTGGACTCGCGGCGGTGAATATTACGCGACCAGGTGACGGTGTTTCGCTTGCGGGGATCGCGAAGGGCGAAGATAAAGCAGTCTTAGCACAGAAAGCCCAAACATATTCCAAGGAATCGACGGAGGCAGCAACAAAAGCAGCGGAGCTTCGCGCCCAGGCCGCGACCAATCCGAATGCTCTGGCTGAAGCAGAAGTTCAGACGTCGATCGCTGCTCAAAAAGCGGCGGACGCGGTGGCAGCAACATCGAAAGGCCTGACCGCTCCGGAACCTCCGGCAAAACCGCAATCTTTCGGCGACATTATCGCTCATCTGTCCCCAACATCGATCATCAAGGCGATGGCCGAGGGTGATGTGCTGCAGATCGTAATATTCTCCGTAATTTTTGCGCTCGCAGTGACGGCGATAGGTAAAAAAGCTCAAGCCGTTGTGGATTGGTGCCAATCACTGGCGGATATCATGTTCAAATTTACTGAATTTGTAATGAAGTTCGCCCCAGTCGGTGTCGGTGCGGCCATGGCATATACCATCGCGCATAATGAACAAGGTTTAGGTGTATTAAAGAACCTAGGTGCGCTCGTTTTGACCCTTTACGGAGCTCTGATCGTCTTCGCGGGTGTAGTCCTCTTGCCCATTGCTCTGGCATTCAAAGTTCCGCTTAAGGATTTCTTCAACGCGGTCAAAACCCCAGCGTCGATAGCGTTTGCGACTACGTCAAGCGAATCCGCTTTGCCAAAAGCGATGGAGAATCTCGCTCGGCTAGGCGTTCCGCGTCGAATTGTCGGTTTCGTTTTGCCGACGGGCTACAGCTTTAATCTTGACGGAACAACGCTATACCTTGCTCTAGCTTCAATATTTGTCGCACAGGCAGCCGGAGTCGAATTGTCATGGACTCAGCAGATCATCATGCTCGCCACGCTGATGCTCACGTCTAAAGGCGTCGCGGGTGTCCCGCGTGCGTCGCTCGTCATCCTGCTGGGAACATTGGCCTCATTCGCTCTGCCGGTTGAGGGCGTTATCCTCATCCTCGGCGTCGACGAACTCATGGACATGGCCCGGACAGCCATCAACGTCGTCGGCAACTGCCTTGCCACCGTCGTCATCGCCAAATGGGAAGGTGCGTTCCGAAACGAGGAATGGGAACGTGAAGAAGCCGAACTCGAGGCGGTCACCGGCCTGGAACCGATAGTCGGAACGTAAAGGACCTATATGTTCCCGATCGGCGACGACAACTCTGACAGGCGTATTCAACCGATAGTGAACTATTCGTTCATCGGTATTAATATTCTTGTGTTCTTGCTGCTGCAGCAGCTCGGCGGAAATGATGCGTTTACCTACGCGTTCTCGCTCGTTCCCAGGGAGATCACCACGGGCGTCGATCTAACGGGTGTGCAGATAATCCGCGATTCGTTCGGAAACACGGCTCAGATACCGCAATACGCAACACCGCTGCCCGTGTATTTCAACTTTCTCAGCTCGATGTTCATGCATGGCGATATCATGCATATCTTCGGCAATATGCTGTTCCTCTTTGTTTTCGGGGACAACCTCGAAAACCTTCTCGGACACATCCGGTACGCGGTTTTTTATATCGTGGTCGGCGTTGCTGCCGCAATGGCTCAGATCTTGATGAACTCCGATTCGATCATCCCGATGCTCGGAGCATCAGGTGCGATCTCGGGTGTTCTGGGCGGATATTTACTGATGTTTCCAAACCGGCAGGTTAAGGCATTGATCTTCAATTTTCTCACGACCGTGCCAGCTTATGTCGCTCTCGGGATCTGGATCGTTTACCAGATCGTACTCGGTTATCTTTCACCATCAAGCGGCGGCGGGGTCGCTTATGCAGCTCACATCGGCGGATTTGTCGCCGGGTTCGCGTTGATCAAGGTTTTTGCCATCGGTCGTCCTACATAAAAACCGCCGACGGCCAGAAGGCTGGCTGCCGGCGGAAATTCTTCAGACAGAATAAATCTATTGCCGCTGAAATTCGGGAGTTCCTAGGACGAGGCTGACCGCCTTAAAAACATCCGGATTGCCTGTCGGATTCAGTAACCGAGCCTGGCGGTTTTGGCCGCCTTGCTGGCCAGGCGTTCTCATATTTGGAACCTCGACCTCGTCTGTGAGCTCTTTTCCTGCCTTCACGTCGGGAAGCGGCTGCTCGAGCTGCTTCAAAAGATTTGCCTTGGTCGCCGGTGAGATATCGCCATCCAGTATCTCAGCGATCGCTCGGTCGAGCGATTTTGCCTTATCTGTGGTTGAAAAGTCCTTTAGATCCACGCGGGTTCCGGGGATACGATTACTTGCGATCGCTACCGCAAAATTAAGCCGTTCGAGCAACGCACCCGTATTCACCCAGTCCTCCGCCGTATCCGGATAACCGGTCGGTGCCTGATATCCATACGGAACCTCACCAAGTTTGTTGAGCATTGCAAGAAACGCCGGGCTCGCATTCGTATTGCCACCGAGTGCACGGATCGAGCTGACGGCGAGTTCAAATGGCGATTTGATCTTCGCACGGTAAATTTCGGGTGCGAAAAATTCTTTATCGCCGAAAAGAGCTTTTAGCGTGGTCTTAATGTCGCCTTTCGACTTTTGAAAAGCCTCCGCGACGCGGCCGACCAGAGCGTCGCTCGGGTTATCACTGACGAATTTATTCGCGAGCTTGCGGGCGATGAATTTCGCCGTCTGCGGTCGCGAAACGAGAATGTCGATGACCTTAAGGCCGTCCTTAACGCCGCCTTCGTTTACTGTCTCGCCAAGAACCTTTTTCGGATTCGGATCGTGCCACCGAGGATTGAAATAGAATTCGCCGCTTTCGACATCGTCAGGAATGCCCGCTTGTTTTTGAAGCCGTGCGAGACGCTTTTCTTCGGTACCGTCGATCATGCTCGCTGCCGCACGGCGATAACCGCGCGGATCTGTGATAGTCCAACCGGTGAACGCTTTAGCAACCTCGATGATGTCAGCCTGCGTGTATCCACCATCGACACCGAGCGTGTGTAGCTCCATTAGCTCACGGGCGTAATTCTCGTTAATGCCGCGTTTTGGACGCTGCTGCTGCTGATTTTGCGCGGCTTTCATATCCCTCAGCCGCTGATCGATCTGTTCGTCGGTCACGCCGAATTGAGTCTTGATCCGCTCGCGTGCCTGCCTCGGCAGCTTGCCGTCGCGAAGCATCGACTGAAGAAATGCCGCCGCTGCCGGATTTACCGCTCGTGCGTTGGGCGATACGGATTCGAAATTATCTAAAAAGAACAGCATCGCCGGGTGCTGGGCGGTTCCGACAACGAGATCCTTGAAGTTACCAAGCGCGTTCTTTCTCAGGACGTCGCGTTCATAGCTCGGTATGTACCATCTAACCGCTGCTTTTCCGGAAAATACATTGAAATGGTTTTGCCAAAAATCGACCATCACTTCCTGCAGCTGTTTTTCCGAATAAACTGCACGTAACACGCGATTTGCGACTATCTGCGGAACCAATTGACCCGCAGGTTTGAGGTCGTATTTTGCGTAGATCTGCTGTATTTTGTCACGGCGTTCCTGCTGCTCTTCCTTTGTCATAGCATCAGGATCTTTAGGGGCTTCAGCCGGTGTAGCCGCAGTTTTTTGTGTCTGGGCGTTCGCCTGAGCCACTCGGCCGCCTTCTAATTGGCGAAGCAGAGCCCCCGGATTCGGATATTTTGCAAATACCTCAGCCGTTGACATATTAAAGACCTCGAGTCCTTTAACTTTAGCTTCGGCAACCGAATCGTCGATCGCACCGGGATTTAGCTGCTGGTCGATGTACCTTTGCAGCCCGATCGCTTTAACCTTCGCGACATCACCAGGACGAGCTCCGAAGCCGAGGCGGTTGAGGACGTGAATGATCTTCTGATCCTCGCTCAATGGCTTTGCAATGCTTTTGGCGTCAACCCTTAGCACCATCGCCGGAGCAAGCATTGCTGCTATCGAAGCGGCAGCAAAAACCTTTTTTAGCAGAGAAATGCGTTTATTCATGATGTATTACCCCGTGAATGATAAATGTGGAAAAAGTATTCCTGCCAACTTAGACGCCCTCACGGTTCAAAAGGACGAAGTAAATAGACAAGAGCGGTCCAAATTCTTGAAAACATACAACAATAGCCTAAGGCATCACATCCAAGTTTAGACTTTAGGCCGCTCTAGGCTAAAATGACCGTTAGGTCGCGTGAATAGTAGAGGAAAAGATGAAATCGAATAAGCTCTCGTTTGTTATGTTGTTGTGCCTGATCGCTCTAGCAGCCTTCTCGGCTGTGGCTCAGGACGACGTGTTTAACGATCCAACCGTTGACTACAGCTTTACCATTCCGGAGGCAAAGTGGAAGATGACGGTGAAGCCGTCCGCCACCAGCCCTAACGTTGAGTACGTTTACGGCGACCGTTTCGATGGACACCTTGAAGTCAGAAAACTCTCGATTCCCAAAGGTTCGATAATGGCGGACGTCGTCCAGGACGAAGAACAGAAGCTTCAGTTCCGGCCGGGATTTGTCTCGGGAAAAGAAGAGCTGATCTCCGGGAAACTGAAAGGCTCCGTTTACAATTTTGAATACGTTGCAGCCGGACGCAACATGAGCGGTAGGTTTTATTTCTTAAAGGCGAACGACACGACAATTTATATTCTGCGTTTTACGGGGCAGAAAGATTCACTTCGCGGGCTGCGAAATCAAACGGATTCGATCGCCAGGACCTTCAGCGTTAAGGCAGGCTAAGGTTACATTTGGCTCCGTTCTTAAAGATGTAGCCACTACTCACGCGTTTACAAAGTTCTGCAAACTGTGCGGCATCGATCTTTTCGAGCCGCATTTTTTGCGTCACGGCACTATCAAGTTCTGTCAGGATCTTAATATCGAACCTTTCAGCTTTGCTTAACAAGCTCCACGCGGTCTGCCCGCTAACCTGATACTTTGCGCAAAGGCGTTCGGCCAGTCCGCCTTCATTTTCCGCGTCGAACCATTTTAGAAAATCATCGCGGCCCAAACCATCCGTACACTCAGCAAGGAAAACGATCGTCCCTCCCTCGTTGCACGCATGCGATGCGGCCTCAAGCGCCTTGTGCGCCTGAATCATGTTAATGTCGTACGGAAAGCCGCCGCAGCTGACGACAACGAGATCACGTTTTTCAGGAATAGTGACGGTGTGTGCCGCCCCGTAGGAATGGCAGGCTGCTCGATGCGATACTTTCCAGTTACCGCAAAACAGATCGACGGCATCGCCTTTGTCATTTACCACCGTGGTAATCGCAAATGCCGGATCGATCTTCGCTACGACCTCCATGAATGATTCGTGAACCGCATTTCCATCAAGCAAACTCGTATCAACTCCATTGCGGCGCGATTTTGTCGAGCAATCGAATGCCAGCTTGTGCGTTTCCGATATCGTTCTTGCCGAGGCAAGACCCGGGCATACAAGCTTTCGCCCGCCCGTAAAACCTGCGAAATAATGGAACGAAACGCCGCCTATCAGGATCACGTGGTCGTGTTCAACGAGGGCTCGATTCAGCTCGATCGGGATACCGCCGGACGTTTCGCCGAGTTGGATAAGCTGCATCAGATCTCGCGGATCGTGATCGAGCGTTTTTATTCGCTGAAATATGAATGGCGTCAGGATTACGGCTTTTTCTTCGTCCGTTACCTTGCGGTGAATGCCGGTAGCAAAGATGATCCGGATGTCGTGCGGTGCGGTCCCGTTCGCGATCAGGCGGCGAACCACGAGGTTTATGATCTGTCCGCACGCCGTTTGCCGCGTGGCATCTGGAACGACGATCAGGACTGACTCGCCCGCGTTTACGACCTCTTCGAGAGCTGGCGAATCTATCGGCTGATCAAGTTTCTCACCGATCTCGATATCCGACAGCGCAGTTTGTTCGGAAGCTTCGCCGAGCACCTCGAACCGTTCGTCGTGATCAAAGGAGATAGTTCCGTGTCCGTATTTAAGGTCAATGATTGGCATCGTAGGGTCGATCTGGCCATTAATGCTGCTTGGCAGGCTCGAAACAACGTGAACCGGTTTCACAAACGTAGATCGCGTCGTCTTCGCGGCCGATGGTTTCCATCTGGATCGTCAGATGATCAATTCCAAATGAGGCGTGAAGACGGTCTCGAACCTTTACCAGCAAATCTGAATGAACGACGGTTTCGTCATGACTGATATGTGCGGACAGTGCTTCCATGCCCGACGATATGGTCCAGACATGGAGGTCGTGGACACCGGCGACACCGGTAGTTTCCAGAATAGTGTTTTCAACGGCGGCAAGGTCAATATGCTTTGGCGTTCCCTCGAGTAAAACGTTTACCGAATCCATGATGAGCCGCCACGAGCCAAAGATAATTATCAGGCTGATCGACACGCTGCAGAGCGGATCTGCCCATAACCAGCCGAAAGCTGCGATCAAAATACCTGCGACGATCGCCGTCACGGAGCCGAGCAGATCGCCCATCACATGGAGCCACGCTCCGCGCATATTCAGATCATGCTGATGACCGTGATGCAGGAGCTTTGCGGCGACGATGTTTACGATCAGGCCGCCGACCGCGATGACCGCGAGCCGCGTTCCGTTGATCACCGGCGGCGTTTGCCAACGTTCGTAGGCTTCGTAGATGACCCAGATCGAGAGCAGAACGAGCGCGATTCCATTTACAAAAGCGGCGAGGATCTCGAGGCGATAATAACCAAATGTCTTCTTAGCAGTCGCCGGCCGGCTTGCGAACCAGATCGCCGAGAGCGTCAGCGTCAGAGCCGCGACGTCAGTAAGCATGTGGCCTGCGTCGGCGATGAGCGCAAGCGAATTGGTCAGCCAACCACCGACCGCTTCGACGAGCATGTATAGAAACGTCAGCCCGAGCGCGAATTTCAGCCGCCCAGTACGGCTCAGGTTCGAATCGCTATGTTCATGACTGTGTCCCATCTAGATTAGTAGCGCCTGAGCACCGCACCGTTGCGAAGAGATATGATAAATCCGCTGCGGTTGCCGCGATCATCGGTTATCTCGACGGCCGACTCAACCGACGGGGAGGATATCTGCATTTTGAACGCCCCATCACTTCCCGAATTTGTCTCACGGCCCTGCGATTTTACCGTGACACCCGGCCGAGTCCGGCCGCTCAGAATGTAAACATTGCCGCCGACACGTTCTACGCTCCACTCAGATGCGTCGATAGTAATACTCTCTCCCGCGCGAACTACCATGAACTTCCACGGGTCATTCCAATTTGTCACCTGACCTGAGCGCCCCGTAGCTTTGACCCGCCAATAGTAGTTTCCGGGTGAAAGAGCCGCTAGCCGGAAATCACGGCCCGTCAGCCCGCTGCGGTCAACCATTATGGCGTCAGAAGCGAATGTCGGGGATCGCGAAACCTGCAGATGATAGCTGGCCGCCGGATTTCCCTCGGCATCCTGCCAGCTAAACCCAACATTTACGCCGCTGCCCGAATCAACTAGCTGCCCCGAGTTATCAGGCGAAAGTGGACGCGGAGCCTGCATCAACCGCTCTTTCTCCGACAGCTTTCCGCCTTTGACCGACGCAAATTCGTTCTCGCTAATTGTCGTTTTCTCGCCGCCGATGGTCGTTTCCACGCCGCCGCGACTGATGCGGATCTCGCCCTGATTGGTTTGCGAATCGGCATCGAATGTCGCATCAGTATTTGATAGAAGCTTGTTCTCTGAATCCGCGACCTCGACGATGTTATTCGTATCCTGCGCCTGTTCATCAGTGCGAACGTTCAGCTGTCCGTCGTCGAGCATGACGCGCACGTTGCGACCGCCGAGAAACGTTTTGTTGTCCTTGATCGTGATCGCACCGTTCGGCCTAAGCTGGTACCGCGAGCCGTCGATCATCTGAATGATCGCCCGGCCGTCTGACATCGTCTGGATTATATCGCCAGGTGAAGCGTAAGTTGCCTTGGTAACAAGGATCGTTTCGCGAGTCGCTGCGCGTGTAATTCGCACCTCTCCCTCGAATGAGAGAATGCGGGCGGAATCTTTAGGAATATCTTCTTTTTCGTCCGGTATGAACCAGTTGTGCTTCGACGCGTACCAAGTTCCGCCAGCCAGTGACGCAGCGATGACGATAACCGCGATAGTGCCCCAGATCGTGCTCTTGCGGATATTCCACCAGTCAACGTAAAATTTTCGGTACTGATTGTCCGGCATTTTCGTGGCTTAGATAAACTCTTCCTCGTCCGAAATTAATTCTTCTTCTGCATCCACTTCCTCCGCTGGAGCGGGAAAAACCATCGAGATCAGGATCGAAAGCAAGATCGCGCCGGCGACGACGCCGAGCGAGATATTGATGACCGCCTGCTCAAATTCGTGGTTATTGTAACGCCGCAGAAAATCGGCAAACGCCGAAGTGCTGCCCTCGCCCATTGCCATCATCAGCCCTGTTCCAAGCAGAGGCAGCAGCATTTTTGCACCGATAAATGTGAGCACGAATGCGAGGCCGTATTTCAGGTAATGAAACTTGCTGGCAAGATCGGCCAGCAGGAAAAAGAACGTCCTGAGACCGAGTATCGCGAAGATATTCGAAGTATAAACAATGAACCGATCGGTCGTGATCCCAAATATTGCAGGGATCGAATCGACCGCGAAAACCAGATCAGTAAACTCGATGACGATCAGAACGAGCAGTAAAAGCGTTCCGGTTTTGACGCCATCTTTGACGGTGAAGAATTTCTCTTCGTCGTAATGCTTGCTGATGCGGATGTATTTGGTCGCGAGCTTAACGATCGCACTCTCGTGCGGCTCGAAATTATCCTCGTCATTCCCGAACATCTTCAGGCCCGTGTAGACCAGGAACGCTCCGAAAATATAGATGATCCAGTGAAACCGCTCGACCAGCTCGGCTCCCGCAAAGATCATCACCATACGCATTACAAGCGCACCCATGATGCCCCAAAACAGCACGCGATGCTGAAATTTCTTGGGAACTTTAAAGAAAGTGAAGATGAGCAGGATGACGAAAAGATTATCGACCGAGAGCGAGAGTTCGATCAGGTAGCCCGTCAAAAAGAGTTTCCCTTGGGCAAGGGCGAGATTCCAGTCGCCCGTGTGATTGCCCACCTGAAAATAGACGAACACATTGAAGGTAAGGGCTAATGAGACCCAAATGATGCTCCAGACAATGGTTTCCTTACGCGTTGGCGCGTGAGATTTGCGGTTGACGATACCGATATCGACAAAAAGCGCCGTCAGCACCACACCAAAAAAGGTTATCCAAACCCAATAAGGGTGCTCAACAGGTGTCATAAAAAATAAGCGTTAAAGTGTTTTCTCGATCCTATCTATGATCCTTCTCAAACCTTCGGCATCGACCCTGGAAAAATCATTCAGCCTTTCGCTGTCAACATCCAGCACGCCAACCACCTCACCATTCGCCGCCCTGATCGGCAGAACGATCTCTGATCTTGACGCCGACGCACAGGCGATATGCCCAGGGAATTCATCTACATTCGGCACGATCACGGTTTCACCGGTCGAATAGGCGTGGCCGCAGACACCCTTGTCAAAATCTATCCGCGTACAAGCCAACGGCCCCTGGAAAGGTCCTAAAACAAGCTGGCCTTCCTTCTTCAAATAAAACCCGACCCAAAAGAACCCGAAAACTTCCTTCAGCACCGCCGCGACGTTCGCCAGATTGGCGATCAGGTCCGTCTCGCCCTCGATCAAAGCCGCGATCTGCGGCACGATCTCGTCATAACGGGTCGTCCGGTCAGCCCCAAGCGAAAATGCAACTGCTTCAGCCATAACCTTTAAGTTTACTTGGTGCAGCGATATCGGGCAAATGATTTGTTTTGGATGCAATTGCGGAGTCAAGCCAAAGAAAATAGCCGCTACTTTTCAGTTAGCGGCTATTTTGTTGAAATGTCTGCCAATATCTAGTTTGATCTGAAGCGTCTTACGGCCTCAAGAAAAACGCTTTGTTCCTGACGCGGCGGACCTGGTTGCGGCTCGAATGCGGAGCCAAGATGAATGACACCGCTTCCATCCGCGGGAAGCTCGAATATTCCCTGCGAACCACGCACGGTTGTCAGAGCGGACGCCTGGCCATCGGCCGGTTTTAAGAAAAGTACATAATTCTTGTTATTGACCATTTTCAACAGATAGGGCGTTAGACTCATCAGCAGGCCGCCACCCGCTTCTTTTGCAAGGCCGCCGGGCAATCTTACGGTTACGGTGTCCAGCCCGCAGGTAGCGACCCCTTGAGAATGAGCTATTTTAGGTTGCCGGAAGGAATCGTAAGCGAATGAAAAACTAAATCCAATCGCTCCAAGCATGATGAGGAAAAATACATATCTCCTCACGGCTTGTCCTCCTTTTTCGATGGCTCAAACGGAATCCATCGATTCTCCTGAACCGGGTCTCTTCGCATAAATTGACCGATCGCAAAGCCCGTACCATCAGCAAAGAAGATGAAACTTGCTTCGATCTGTATCTTATTTACATCGTCAATGTTCATTCTTTTAGAGATGAACCGAACCATATTTTCATATTGTTCCGCGAGCGAGATCTGAATCTTCTCCCCTTTTTGGATGCTGAGCGGTTTTACTGGCAGCTCTGCCGGATTTACCGGTCTGCCGGGGCGCTTTCCGAGGAGGAATACACAGTTCATCTGGTTGCCGGTCGCTTTGGTTTCCGGAAATCGGATTCTCATTTCTATTCCGACGATTTCCTGTTCTGAAATATTCTCGGCGTCAAATGCGACCTTCGCGATCCATCCACGATTTTCGCGGAAACTTTCGCCAAAAATTCTTCCGGAGGTTCCTACCTTCAGTTCGGAGAACTTTATTTGAGGATTGGTTAGCGGGGTGCCCAAGCTTATTTGTTTGTCAACTGTCTGAGCAAACACTTGAGAAGTTCGTGCATAGCTGCCTGCAATAAATCCTGAAGCCAGAACAAAACCTGACAGCAAAGCTAATTTTAGGGCAAAGCGGAAACTCATTACCCTGGGCTGAAAAACAGACACAAAGAACTTTCGCAAGTTCATGAAATCTCCTTAATGCTGCTGCAACAGCGGAATGGGTGATAGCCGTCGATCAGGACGATCGAACGACCGGGATGTTAGAGTTCAGGGGTAGAACTTAAAAAGGAGTATAGCCCCTTCTGCAAAATCGCGTCAATTTTTTTCTTTTTAGAACTCCTGAGACGGTAAACGCTTGTAATATATACTGTTCGAATGGAAGAACTCGGCAAGATCCTATCTATCGCCATCGGCGGAGCTTTCGGAGCGGTCGCTCGTTACCTGATCAACGTCTCGCCCCTAAATGCGGTTTTTGATAAATTCCCGCTGCCGACGTTCGTTATCAACATTACTGGTTCTTTTCTGATCGGATTCTTGATGATCCTGTTCGCGGACAAATATTCATCGAACGAGAACCTGAGGATGGCAATAATTGTTGGTTTTCTCGGTGCTTTTACGACTTTCTCGACCTTTGAAATGGAGATGTTCGGGCTCTTTAAGGAAAGGCAGTTGATCACCGCTTTTCTGTATCTCGCCCTTAGCGTGATCGTCGGATTTTTGGGCGTAGTCGCAGGTGTAAGTTTAGGACGCCGGGTTGTTTAGCCGCCGTTTTGCTTCGCGGACGAGATCGACCGCTTTTTTGGCAGTATCGGCGGTCGCGGTCAGATGTCCCATCTTGCGGCCGATACGCGGTTCGACCTTTCCGTAAAGATGCAATTTCACGTTGGGCAATTCTAACGCTGCGGCCCAGTTCGGCTCGCCGTTCGACCAAACATCGCCCAGCAAATTCGCCATCGCCGCCGGACGGTAAAACTCGGTCGAGCCCAACGGCAAACCGCAAACGGCCCGCAATTGCTGCTCAAACTGCGACGTCACACACGCGTCAAATGTCAGATGCCCCGAATTATGGGGCCTCGGCGCAAGTTCGTTAACGAGCAGCTTTTCGTCACGCGTCAAGAAAAACTCGACACACAACGTGCCGACATAATCCAGAGAATCCGCGATGCTGCGTGTGATCTCAACCGCGTCAGCAAAGACCTTCTCCGAAACAACCGCCGGTGCGAACGATACGTCGAGGATGTGATTAGCATGCTCGTTCTCGATGACGCGAAAATGGGCAAAATTACCCTTCCGATCACGGGCACAGACGACAGAAACCTCTTTTTCAAAATCGACGAAAGCCTCAAGCACAGCGTCGGCTCCGTTCAGCCCGGCGAAAGCGGCTTCTACATCGCCCGCCGCTTTGATCTTCGCCTGCCCTTTGCCGTCGTAGCCGAATCCGGCCGTTTTTAGCACGCATGGAAGCCCGAGTTCGCTGACCGCGGCCCGCAATTCGTCGATAGTCTTAATATGCCGAAACGGCGTGACGGGAAAACCGTTTGACGACAAAAACGTCTTTTCACGCAAACGGTTCTGCGTCGTGTGCAGTATCTCGCCCTTTGGAAAGACCTCGACAAACTCCGCCGCCGCATCGACTGTCGCTGCAGGGACATTCTCAAACTCAAACGTCACCACATCCACACTCTGTGCAAACGTCCGCACCTCGAACAGATTGTCGTAACCCGCGCAGGTCTCGATATCCGCCACTTGCCCGGTCGGCGTGTCGCTCTCAGGCGAAAAGGTATGCACGCGATAGCCCATCTTACGAGCCTCGATCGCAAACATACGCCCGAGCTGCCCGCTGCCGAAAACGCCTATCGTCGAACCCGGAAGGATCATATAAATCTCTGGAAAAACAAGAGATTAGCACAGAGTGTTGCGGAATATCGAAGTGGCGAAAGGAGTTATTTCTAAAACTGACGGATTCTGATTAGGGGATATTTTACCGCTTTCGCGACGCGATCTGCGTGTCTTGTTTCCGTTCTCTTTCTACCTTCCGATTGACCTGTTTGCTTCTATCGCTGGATGAGATGACTGAATGCAGTGCGGATTCAGGAAGCGGTAGCGATGCCGCTGGATTCGGAGCGGCAAGTTCTCTGGTCGAGTTACCATCGAACATAGAATAGATATATGGCGAACCGACGGCGATCACCGCCGCGATGGCCGTGACTGCCAAATTCCGCTGCCACCTCGTGAACCGCGAGTGAACACCTTTAGGGTTATCGTTTGCAGATTCCTGCGGGCCGAGCCAACGATTGCACCGCCGGCAGTGAGTGTTTTTGACAACATTCGCCGACGTACAATATCTGCAAGCTCTTATATCTCTGCGCATTTTGATAAAAACGAGAGTCGTCCAAGACGCTCTCGCTGTAACAAATGCACAATGATAAACAAGTTTTACTTTTTACTAATATTATTTTTCGTATCTTTGTTTCGGAGCCGTTCGAGCACTGCAGCACTCTCGAGTTCACGCAACGCGTCTGCGGCGATCCATTTGGCGGAGGTCGTGCCCTGCTGCCTAGTTCGCATCGCTGCCTGCACAGCGAGGCCATTTAGAGTCAAGCTGCGTTTGCCGATCTGTCGAAGCGCCCAATTGACAGCCTTTTTAACAAAATTTCGTGGATCTTCCGAGTGTAGCTCGATGAGCGGGAAAAACGCGGCAAGCTTGTCGTCCGGAGCCTTCTTATCATGAACCGCCAGGTAAGCCATCATCGAAAAACCTGCGCGTTTCTCAAATTCCGGCTCGCGAGCCGTCCACTCGACGGCTTTTTCGTAAGCATACGGCGTCCGGCAAAATAGATAACCGCAGGCACCGTCGACCGTTGCCCAATTGTCAAAATCGCAACACCACGCGTCCATCTGCTCCGGCGTGACGAGCTTAGGATCGTCGATCAAATACGCGACGGCACGCGCCTCGTATATCTCGCTCCGCCAAAGCTCCCCGGCGACCGCATGGCGGTCGGATACCAGCTTCTTGACCTCTTTGGCAAACGCTTTAACCTCAGGGGCCGATATCCCGAGCAGTTCCTTCGTTCTTATCGCATATCGCTCGTAAACGCCTGTCCGCGACGGATCGGCGAGTTCGCGAAGCTCGGAAATGATCTCTTCAGCGGTCATTTATTGAGCGGGACGAGCGGCCTCGGGAAAATCAATGTAAACGTCTGCGACAAGGTTCGCGATGATCCCGGGAATGGCCGAATCGAGATTTGCGAACACGATAACACTCAATTTGTCCTCGGGAAAGATCGCGAGATCTGATCTGAAACCAGCCAGACTGCCGCCATGACCGAGCCGTTTCTTACCGCGATAAGCACCGACCACAAACCCATATCCATACGGGGCCAACTGGCCGTCGTTCAGCTTATAAGCAGTCATCATCGACGCCAGAGTCTCTTTCTTCAACGGTCCGCCGTTCTCGAGGGCGAGATCGAATTTGATCATGTCTTTGAGATTCGAGTAAAAAGCACCGCTCGGACGCAGGGCTCGATATGATTCCGCATTCGACATTTTTGCCCCGTCAATGACGTAAGCTCCGGAACGATTCTGGATAATGTCAAAATTCGAGGTCGTTCGCGTCGCTGACATACCCAGCGGTTTGAAGATCAGTTCGCTAAGATAATCGGGCCACGCTTTGCCGCTCACGCGAGTGATGATCTCGGCGAGCGAGAAGTAACCTACGTTGCAATATTGATATTTCTCGCCCGGCGCAAAAACTAGCGGCACAGGAAAAGCTGTCTTGATCACGTCGTAATTCGGCTGGAGCTTCAGCGGATCAAAGCCCGGAGCCTCGCGGATGATGCCCGACGTGTGGCTCAGCAGATTGCGGATCTTGATCCCTTTCCACGTATCCGGAGCTTCTGGAAAATACTTCCCGACCGGATCGTCGAGCCCGATCTTGCCTTCCTCTACCAGTTTCATCACTCCGATGGCGATGATCGGTTTGCTGATCGAACCGATCTTGAACGCCGTCTCGCTCGTTACCGGAACGTTCAACTCGACATTCGCCAGGCCATAACCCTTTTCCCTTGATCACCTTGCCATTGCGTATCACCGCGACCGCCACGCCGGGAATCTTCTGCCGCTGCATCTCCGCCACGACGACCTTATCAACCTCATCGCTTTGAGCCGAAACCCCAAGAGCCAGCGTGTAAAATAAAAGAGCGAGCCCAAAACTCGCATAAATTCTGCTGAGATAAAGACGTTTGTATTTACTGATCATTTTTTCTCCTTATCCAGCTTAGAACGAAGAACGCTTTTGGTTTGTTCACTGCGAAATTTATGCAGTTTCTTTCGAAGATCGGGACGCGAATTCGCAAGTATCGAGATCGCCAAAAGCGCCGCGTTCTTGGCTCCCGCTTGCCCGATCGCTAGCGTTCCAACCGGAACGCCAGCCGGCATCTGAGCGATCGAAAGCAGCGAATCGAGCCCCTTCAACGCTCGGCTTTCAACCGGAACGCCGAGCACCGGCAAAACTGTCTGCGAAGCGCACATTCCCGGCAGATGAGCGGCGCCGCCGGCACCGGCGATGATGACCTCGATGCCGCGTTCTTCTGCCGTTTTTGCAAATTCGAATAGCAGATCAGGCGTGCGGTGCGCGGACACCACCTTGCTCTCGTGCGCCACGCCAAATTCGTCGAGCGTCTGCGAAGCGATCTCCATCGTCGGCCAGTCCGACTTGCTGCCCATTATTATCGACACCAGCGGTTGGGCGATCTTGGATTTTGGATTTTGGATCTTGGATTTCAATTTTTCGCTGACTCCTGTCTGATCACTGATTCAAACTTGTCCCACGCGGCGATCGTGCTTCGCCAGTAGACGATCTCGCCGTCCTTGTTGATAACGATATTTTTTGGATAAACGGCGACGCGAAAAGCCTTGATCAGGGCGTCTGCGTCCGTGGTCTGCGGATAATCGAATCGCTCTTTAGACAGATATTTCTTGACGTCGCCCGCCGGATCGGCCGTTATCGCGAGGAAAACCACATCCTCATGACCCGCGAATTTCGCCTTTAGTTCATTCAGTTTCGGCTGATGTGCCCGGCAAGATGCACAGCCGATAAACCAGAAATTGAGCACCACGACCTTGCCTTTCAATGCAGCCAGATCGACGCGGTTTCCGTCGAGCGTTTTGACCGAAAACGCAGGAGCCGCCATGCCTTCCTGCGGGACCTTTTGCAGTTGAAATTCTTTCGTGCCGTCTGCCAGCGTTTTTACGATCGTGGCATCGGGGTAGTTGAAATTCGCCATTCTGATATCCACGAATTCGTTATTCGACACCAAATTCCCATCCGAATCGCGAAAGATCTCCTTCGAGCCCTGCGAGAAAGACGACCCTGCAAGACACAGGACGACCGCGAATATCGATAGAAAGGAAAACTGACGCATATTCTTAATAATATCTCACTTTGCCTTTATCCTCGATATGGTCTTTCCTTTCAATTCACTCGGCTTGTCCATATCGCTGATCGCCAATTCGACCGCGGCCGACAGCAGATCTCTGACCGCGTCGTTTCGATAGTCTTCGCGTTTTGCGACCGGGATATGACGCATTAGATTTCCGGTTCCTTTCAAAAGCTTATGCGGATCTGGCAGCAGCGTGCCCTTATTCAGGCCGAGATTTACGTGATTCGTGTAGATCGGTAAAACGCAGAACGTGTCGGCCAGCCGGTCTGACAGCGAAAACCCCGCCGTCAATGCGTGCGTATGATAAAGCAGTTCATTGCTATCCGGATATATCTCCAAAACAAACTCCCGCAGATCAATAAACAGCTCGATCAGCTCTGGCTGCTTGAATTCCAGCAGGTAGAGAAAGTCCGGGTGTATCTGTCTGATATTCATTGCGGATCAAACCGAATAACTCATTTCGTTCGAAGCGTTGCGATGATCGCGATCATTCTTTCGAGGCCATTCTCGTTTTTAGACGATGCACGAGCATTCAGATCGCCAGTCTCGTTTGTCGCGGCAGTCAGCGTTCCCGTGCTTGTTTTTACAACCGACCACACAACATCGTCTTTAATAAGCCGCGACCTTAAAAATGGCTTTGTCTCGGTATCTGAACCGGAATGTATTCCCTGTCCCTTTTTTATCTCGACGAACCCGTAGAGATCAGACGCCGGATCTTTGGCGAGGATGTTGTACCCGAGCTGCCCTTCTTTTCCGCGGGCTTCTGCAACGCGTAATGTTTCAGGTATCGAAATATAGTAATTCGATTCGCCCAGCCGTGTTTCGACCAGGCCAGCTTCAGTCGATGGCATAACAACGCGTAAGGCCTGCGGGCCGCAGCCAGCCGAGAACAAGAGCAAAGCCACGATCAACAAATGGATATGTACGGTAGAGCTCTTCATACAATCTGTCGGAGAGGTGTGAGAAGAATAATCTTACGAGCGAAATTTACCTTTTATCTCAAAGCAACTTAAGATAGCGTTAATTGTTTAGTGTACTAAACAAGATCCTGAGTTCTAAATATACGCTCAAACTCAGCAATAAAACCGGTCGATAGACCCAACCTTTATATTAAAACAGGCGATAAAATGGCAGACAAATCAAAGATCTATTACACATTGACGGACGAGGCTCCGATGCTCGCGACGTTTTCTTTTTTACCGATAGTTAAGGCGTTTACCAAGGCTGCGGACATCGACATTGAGGTTCCCGATATCTCGCTCGCGGGTCGCATTTTGGCTAACTTTCCGGAGTATCTGACAGGCGAACAAAAGACACCCGATGCACTCGCACAGTTGGGCGAACTCGCGACCAAACCGGAAGCCAACATCATCAAGCTTCCAAACGTCTCGGCCTCCGTTCCGCAGCTTGAGGAAGCGATCTCCGAACTTCAGAAACAGGGCTATGCGCTGCCAAATTACCCCGTCGAGCCCAAGACTGACGAAGAAAAGGCCATCAACAAGAAATATGCCAAGGCCCTCGGAAGTGCCGTAAATCCGGTCCTGCGAGAAGGAAACAGCGACCGCCGGGCCCCAAAAGCCGTAAAGAATTACGCCAAGGTCAATCCGCACCGGATGGGTGTGTGGGCCGCCGATTCGAAAACCTCGGTCGCGCACATGACCAGCGGCGATTTCTTTGGGACGGAAAATTCTACAACTGTTGAAAACGACGGTAAATTCCGCAACGTTTTCTACGGCAGCGACGGTTCCGAAAAGGTTCTGAAGGACTTCGCTCCGTTAAAAGCGGGCGAGGTGATCGATTCGTCGGTGATGACGCTTTCGGCGTTGACATCGTTCGTCAAAGAAGCGATCGCTGAAGCAAAAGAGAAAGACGTTCTGCTTTCAGCTCACCTGAAAGCGACGATGATGAAGATCTCTGACCCGATCATTTTCGGAGCGATCGTCGAGACCTATTTCAAGGACGTTTTTGAGAAATACAAGGACGTTTTTGCCGAGCTGGATATCAATCCGAACTACGGCCTCGCAACGCTAAACGAGAAGATCTCGGGACATCCGCAAGAGGCTGAGATCAAAGCGGACATCGCAAATACCATTCAAAACAGTGCGAAGCTCGCGATGGTCAATTCCGACAAAGGCATCACGAATTTCCACGTTTCATCAGACGTGATAGTCGATGCGTCGATGGCGGCTCTCGTTCGAGGCGGCGGCAAAATGTGGAACGCGGAAGGCAATGAAGAAGATACGGTCTGCATCATCCCCGACCGCACCTATGCCGGATTTTACGCGGCGATCATCGACGACATGAAGCAGAACGGAGCGATCGACCCGAAAACTTTCGGTTCCGTTCCAAACGTCGGCCTGATGGCTCAAAAGGCCGAGGAATACGGTTCGCACGACAAAACATTCCAGATCGCGGGCGAAGGCACGGTTAAGGTCGAGGACGAAAACGGAAACGTCCTGCTCGAACAAAGCGTGCAGAACGGCGATATTTTCAGAATGTGCCAGGCCAAAGACGCTCCGATCCAGGACTGGGTAAAACTCGCGGTAAACCGTGCAAGACTTTCCGACACGCCGGCAATATTCTGGCTCGATCACGACCGTGCACACGACGCTCAGATCATCAAAAAGGTCGAAAAATACCTCAAAGATCACGATCTTACCGGCCTTGACATCCAGATCATGGACGTCAAAGACGCCGTTGCCGCGACCTTAAAACGTGCGCGCGAAGGCAAGGACACGATCTCGGTTTCGGGCAATGTTTTGCGTGATTATCTGACCGATATGTTCCCTATTTTGGAACTCGGAACCTCGGCCAAGATGCTCTCGATCGTCCCGCTCATGAACGGCGGCGGTTTGTTCGAGACCGGAGCCGGCGGCTCGGCTCCGAAACACATCCAGCAGTTCCTGCAAGAGGGTTATCTGCGTTGGGATTCGCTCGGCGAATTCCTGGCTCTGCAGGCAAGTTTCGAGCACGTCGCACAGACCACGGGCAATAATAAAGCCCAGATCCTCGCCGATGCCCTGGACGCGGCGAATGCAAAATTCCTCGCAACCGACAAATCGCCTGCCAGAAAGGTCGGCCAGATCGACAACCGCGGCTCGCATTTCTATCTGGCGATGTATTGGGCCGAAGCTCTAGCCGAACAAACCGCGGACGCCGAGATCGCCGCAAAATTTGCTCCGGTCGCCAAAGCTTTGCAGGAAAACGAAGCAAAGATCAACGATGAACTGATCGGAGCACAAGGAAAGCCACAGGATGTCGGCGGATATTATCATCCGGATCCTGACAAGGCATACGCTGCGATGCGGCCTTCCGGCACGCTGAACGCGATCGTCGATGCCATCTAAAGCACTATGTTAGCAGGCTAACATAACGTTAGCCCGCTAACTAAATGGCAACTTTCATCTGAAATTAGGCGTCAATACAAATGTTCAGCTCGTTTTTGGTGATTTCTTTCACGAGCCGAAACGGTGCAGTGGCTGGCGTAAAAACCCAGCCATCTCCCCATTTCTAATACAAAGCTTCTAGTTAAGCAAAATCCGCGTTATTCGATCTTAGCTCCGTTAGGAGCGAAATGTTTGTAGAAGACCCATCAAGGATCTCTCGCCGAGCTCCATAGGAGCGGAACCATCTCCGTGACATAACAACGACGGTGTCGCCCCTGAAGGGGCTGGACAATATCTTCTGACGATCCGTTTCTACAAACATGCCGCTCCTACGGAGCTCGATCATTCGTCTCGATCAACCTTCTTATCTTGGCGGCCTTGCTTCTTAAGGCTTTGCGTTGAAATCTCTTCGAACCAAAAAACGGGTGGGACGATGCCAGCTCTCCCGCTACCCTTCAAACACATCTTTCTTCGCAAAGCCGTCTTTTTTTATCTTTCTCAATTTGGTTCTCAGTTCGCTGTCGAGTTTGGTGACGATGCGTCGCAGCTTCTGTTCGGGGCGGGCCATGAAATAGGTGACGTGGGTGGTTTCGTAGCCGTTTGGCGAGTGGGGTGAGAAATAGTAGTTCGACACGCAGCGGCGCACGCCGTCGGCCTTGACCTCGTTGACGGAGTGGAATGACTTGTCGTTCGTCGACATCAGGACGAGGCGGTTGAAGAGGCTCGGGATCTCGATCGGTGTCGTTACATTCGCGTCCCAGAGTTCGAGATTGCCGCCGTTCGCCGCGTCCCAATCGGGCGTGATGTAGTAGAGCAGGTTGAGCACGCGGTAATTCTGCTGTTCGCCGTCGTGAGAATTGTCGATATGCGGATTCAGAAAATGTCCGCGCGACATCGCACTCAGGCCGCCGGCATAAAGATGCGGATCGCCGACCGCGTCACTGATGCCCGTGAGTTCGGCGACGCGCTCGATCACCCGCTTTTCCTGAAAAGCGAAGGTGATGTCCGAAATTATCGGGTCAAATTTGTCGAGGCTTTTCGAAGTATGCTTCCGTTCACGAAACGTATCCATCAGCCGCATTTCGCTTGGCGGCGGAAACGCATCAGAGACGCGGCGTGCGACGTCATACGGCAGCAGATCGTCGATGGCCGTAAAATGAGCCGCGACACCCTTGTCCGCCGCAAAGTCAGCTTTGATCGCGTCGCTGTTTTGGTTGAGCCGGTCTATTATGAGTTGAACAAATTCCTCGCGCATCTTTACATTATCGGATATTGGCGGCCTATTAGAAAATGACTGAGTTCCGGGTTGTAATTAGCCGCAGATAACGCAGAAAAAACGGATAGGCGCAGATAGATCGTAATTTATTTATACATATCCGCGTCATCTGCGGTTAGATCAACTGAGATCTCCACGAAGCTGGGTAGCGGGGAGTTTTCAGAGATGTCTACGATAATAATCTGACCATTTCACAAACGTGTGCGTCTAAGGTTGTGGCTGATAAAATATTTTTCACGGGATAAGCAATTATGGATAGACGATATTTTTTGAAAACGAGCGGCATCGGGCTGGCGAGCTTTGGGTTTATGGCGGCGGCGCCGGATTTTTTGCATCAGTTTGCAACTGCGGCTGCTGTGCGAGAAGGCTACGGCAAGAAGAAGGTGCTGGTCACGATTTTCCAACGCGGAGCGGTCGACGGCCTGAACATGGTCGTGCCTTATGCTGAAGACTCGTATTACAGCCTGCGTCCCACGATCGCCATTCCGGCACCGAACAAACCGAACGGTGCGATCGATCTCGATGGATTCTTCGGCCTGCACCCGAGCATGAAACCGCTCGAATCGTTCTGGAAAAACAAAAATCTCGCTATCGTGACCGCCGCCGGTTCGCCTGACAATACGCGTTCACACTTCGACGCTCAGGATTACATGGAATCCGGGACGCCCGGCAACAAAGGCACTAAGGACGGTTGGCTCAATCGCGTCCTGCAGGGCACGGGCGGCAAGGACGATTCGCCATTCCGTGCCGTCGCGATGACGCAGCAGCTGCCGCGTTCGCTCTACGGCCGCTCGCCTTCGGTCGCGATGGCAAATTTGGCTGATTTTTCGATCAAAGCCGGTGTCTATTCGAACAACATGAAAGGCGGTTTCGAAGGGCTGTATCAGCAGAACGCCAAAGATTCGCTCGGCGAGACCGGAAAGGAGACTTTCGAAGCGGTCAATTATCTAAAGACCGCCAATCCCGCGCAGTACAAACCCGAAAACGGTGCGGTTTATCCGACAACCGGTTTGGGACGCTCGCTCCAGCAGATCGCCCAGCTTATCAAAGCCGGTGTTGGATTAGAGGTTGCGTTCGCCGAAATGGGCGGCTGGGACACCCACACAAATCAGGGCCAGGGCAATAACCCTTCACAGGGCCAGCTCGCTAATTTGCTCAAGGATTTTGCGTCGGCGATCGCTGCTTTTGGAACAGATCTCGGCAAACGTATGGACGACGTCGTTGTGATCACGATGTCCGAATTCGGCCGCACCGCTAAAGAAAACGGTTCACGCGGAACCGACCACGGCCACGGCAACTCGATGTTCATCCTCGGCGGCAACGTCAAAGGCGGCAAGGTCTACGCCGACTGGAAGGGCCTCAAACCCGACCAGCTAAACGAAGGCCGCGACCTCTCGGTCACCACCGATTTCCGCGACGTCTTCGCCGAAGCCGCGAGTAAACACATGGGAGCGAAAGACCTGTCTAAGATATTTCCCACCTACTCCGCGACCAAGGAGAAATTCAGAGGATATCTAAGTTAAGAAATTAACAAAACGAGAGACACAAAAAGCCCGGACGCAAAGTTCCGGGCTTTCGTGACTTTTGGAGTTTGTTTCGGATGACCGGTCATGGGCGACATGACCGGAACGGCAGATGGATGTAGTGATCAATTTCGATGATGACGCTATTGATGTTTGTGGATGACGAACGGTTTGCGCCGCCGCGGTCCGCAAAAACACGTTTGACCAATCTCACAAATACCTCTACCAATCCAGGGTTTTAGTTTGACCAGACCGGCAAAAACCCTTGACCAAAGTCAATAAAACCGGGCATCCTGCGTGATCTGCTAGCCAATGCCTAACTATGGCTCAAAAATCCGACGTTTTTCGTTCCACATGCTGGATGCTATTCCATTTTTCTCAGTCTCAAGCGAAGAGCCTGAAGCTTGATAAATCCTTCGGCATCGATCTGGTCGTATGCTCCGGCATCGTCTTCGAAGGTGACGATGCGCTCGCGGTAGAGCGAATTCGGAGATTTGCGGCCTAGGATCGTGACGTTGCCTTTGTAGAGCTTGATGCGGACATCGCCGTTAACCGTTTCCTGGGTTTGGTTGATCATCGATTTGAGGATCTCGAATTCGGGGGCGAACCAGAAGCCGTAGTAGATGGATTCGGCGAATTTTGTACCGAATGAATCTCGCAGGCGGCCGACCTCGCGGTCCATGGTGATGGACTCGAGGGCACGGTGAGCGGCTTGCAGGATCGTCACGCCGGGCGTCTCGTAAACGCCGCGTGATTTCATTCCGACGAAGCGATTCTCGACCAGATCGACGCGGCCGATGCCGTGTTCGCCGCCGAGGTAGTTGAGCTTGGTCAGCAGATCGACCGCACCGTATTTTTCACCGTCGATCGCGACCGGCTCGCCTTTTTCGAACGAGATCGTAAGTTCCTGAGCGGTGTTCGAGGCGTTTTCGGGTGATTTGGTGAGCAGGAAGATGTTCTCCGGAGGAGCGGCCCACGGGTCTTCGAGAATGCCGCCTTCGTAAGAGATGTGCATCAGGTTACGATCCATCGAATATGGTTTGTCGGCGGTCGCGGTAACGGGAATACCGTGTTTCGCACAATACGCTATCAGATCCGCACGTCCCTTAAATTCCCAATGCCGCCACGGGGCCACGACCTTGATGTCGGGCTGCAGAGAGTAGTATGTCAGCTCAAAACGCACCTGGTCATTGCCCTTTCCGGTCGCTCCGTGAGCTACAGCGTCGGCTCCTTCCATCTGCGCGATCTCGATCTGACGTTTAGCGATAACCGGCCGAGCGAGCGATGTGCCGAGCAGGTAAACGCCTTCGTATAAAGCATTTGCTTTGACCGCCATCCAGACGAAGTCTTTGACAAACTCCTCGCGAAGATCCTCGACGTAGAGTTTCGAAGCACCGGTTGCCTTTGCCTTTTCCTCGAGCCCGGTCAGTTCTTCGCCCTGGCCGACATCGGCGCAGTAGCAGATGACTTCGCAGCCGTAAGTTTCCTTGAGCCACAAAAGCATGGCCGACGTATCGAGGCCGCCGGAATAGGCGAGGACGATCTTATTGATTTTCTTGGTCATAGCAATGGATATTTTAAAGCCGATACCGATCCGATAGCAGTTTTCGGCGCTTTCAAAAATAAACTACAATTATAGCCGTACGGAGATATAAATGACCAAATCAGGCCAACTTTGGGGCGGGCGGTTCACGGAAAAACCGGATGAAACGTTTGCAGAATTCAACGATTCGTTTCGGTTCGACAAACGGCTGTTCGCGGCGGACGTTCGCGGCTGTATCGCGCATGCGAATGGATTGAAACGGGCTAGGGTAATCACTAATCTTGAAGCGGTATCGATACTGGAAGGCCTTGATGAACTCATCGAGCATGCCGCAAGTGATCCCGCGTTTTTTCTCCATTCGAATTCCGAAGATGTCCATTCATTCATTGAGGGAAAGCTGATAGATCTCATCGGCGATACCGGACGAAAACTGCACACCGGACGCAGTCGTAACGATCAGGTCGCGACCGCATTTCGCTTGTGGCTGCGTGATGAATTAGACGCGATATCGTCGTTGATTCATCTTGCCCAGTCATCGCTCGTATCGCTTGCAGAACGCCATCGCGAAGCCGTTTTGCCGGGCTACACACATCTGCAGCGGGCACAGCCCGTGATGTGGGCACATTGGTGTCTCGCGTATTTTGAAATGCTGAAACGCGACAGCGAACGTCTTGCTGATGCCCGCAAACGTGTCAATATTTTGCCGTTAGGTTCGGCAGCACTTGCAGGTACGAGCTTCCCGATCGACCGCGAATCTGTGGCTGCCGAGCTTAGATTTGAAGGCGTTTCGGCAAACAGCCTTGATGCAGTTTCGGACCGTGATTTTGCGGTAGAATTTACCGCGGCGTGCTCGCTGATCATGGTCCATCTTTCGCGGCTGGCTGAGGATCTGATCATATATTGTTCGAACGAATTTGGGTTTGTAACGCTCAGCGATGCGGTTTCGTCGGGATCAAGCCTGATGCCGCAGAAGAAAAATCCGGACGCTCTGGAGCTGCTTCGAGGCAAAGCCGGACGAGTTTTCGGCCACCAGATGGGTTTGCTCGCCACCATCAAAGGCCTGCCACTCGCCTATAATAAGGACATGCAGGAGGACAAGGAAGCCGTTTTTGATACGGTCGACACCGTGAGCATTTCCCTCCGAGCCGCATCGATCGTGTTGGACAATGCGACCTTGAATGAAGAAAGGGCTCTCGCAGCTGCAACAAAAGGATATCTCAACGCCACCGAGCTCGCGGATTATCTGGTTAAGAAAGGCGTGCCGTTTCGAACCGGACACGAAATCGTCGGGCGTGCCGTTCTGTATGCGATCAGCGAAGGAAAAGAGCTTCATGAGCTGAGCGTCGAACAACTGAAAGAGTTTTCGTCCGAAATCGGCGAGGATGTAGCGGATGCGTTGAGTTTAGGATCGACGCTCGGGGCAAAGGATGCCATCGGCGGTACGTCGCCTTCGCGTGTGACAGAAGCCTTAACAGCCGCTCGTGCATTTCTCGATAAGTAGATGGAAAGATCAGTTCTACTAAAAAGTGTTGCCGAGAATGAGCTAATGCAGTTCCTCGGCGTCAAGATCATTGAGGCGACTGGCGATCGTGTGGTGCTGACGATGGAGGTCACCCCAAAGGTTCATCAGTACGTCGGCATTATGAACGGTGGAGTTTCACTGTATCTTTGCGAAACGGCCGCCTCGATCGGTGTTGTGGCGGGAGCGGATCTGACAAAGGTGACTCCGGTCGGCGTGGAGATAAACGCGAATCATCTGCGGGCGGTGAGCAAAGGCGTTTTGACCGTTGAGGCTTCGCCGATACATTCGGGCCGTTCGATGAGCGTTTGGAAGATCGAGATAACCAACGATAAGGGAAAGCTGGTTTGTACTTCGCGGCTGACGATGTTCATTCAAAACAGAGCCGCGTACCGGCCGGAATGATCTAAATGCACGGTTTTACGCGAAATCTGATCACGGAATGGCGGCGGCTCGGGTTGCCGTTTGGAGATGAGACCGTGGTCGTTGCGGTTTCGGGCGGTGCGGATTCGTTGAGCTTGCTGCTTGGAATGCAGGAGCTTCGCCAGCGAGAAAAACTCGCGGTTCGGCTCGTCGCTGCTCATTTTAATCACGGCATCCGCGATGGCGAGAGTGATGCGGACGAGGATTTTGTCCGAAAACTCGCAATAGAACGAAAGATCGAACTAGCCGTCGGCCACGGCAAAGTCAGCCGCGAAGGCAATCTCGAACAAAATGCACGTCTGGCTCGCTACGAGTTTCTCAAAACCACTGCGGAAAATCTGAACGCTCACTGCGTGCTGACCGGACACACGATAAACGATCAGGCCGAGACCTTTCTTCTAAACCTCATCCGCGGCAGCGGGCCAGACGGATTGAGCGGGATGACGGCCGTGAGGAATCTTGGAAGCGAAACCGCTACTCTGCTTGTTCGTCCTATGTTGACGTGGGCGAAACGGTCGGATACGGAAGGCTATTGCCATGATCTCGGCGTCGAGTACCGCTACGACACGATGAACGAGGACACGGCTTTCAAACGCGTCAGAATTCGAAAAATTCTGCTTCCATTGCTTGAGGATTTTAATCCCCATATCATCGAAACGCTCGCGAATACGGCGGCTTTGATGCAGCAGTTACCGAAATCGACCGAGCAGGGAAACCGTTTGGAACTCGGAGACGAACTGTTACTTGGAGACCTGAAACAGCTCTCGGAAGCCGATCTGAAGGGGCTGATCCGAGACTGGTTAGGGCGTCATCGTGGAAGCACGAGGCAATTGGCTCTGAAACATATAGAGGCGGTTGCTCGTTTGATAGTGAGCACAAAGAGCGGCCGAAACGTCGAATTGCCGGGCGGCCAAGTGATCAAAACAGGCGGGCGCTTGGTTTATAAGGAAAATAAGGTTGAAAAAAAGGGTTTGGACATCTAAAATCGAAGGTTGGCGTTTGAGATAGTCGCAAGTGGCATTTGGCACAACGCATTAGCGTATCTCTTCATCCAAACAGCATTGTGAAGCTCTGCTAAGAGCTGATCCGGAGGCTATAAATTGAGTTCTAAGGCAAAACAGGTTTTATTGTGGTTAATGATCATCTCGAGCGCTCTCGTTTTCGTCTGGTATTTGCAGACGAAGCAGACAACTCCGCCGAAGGAATTATCTTTCGACGCCGCACTGACACAGATCAAAAACAAGGACATCAAAGAAGTAACGGTCAAGCAAGATTCGCTCGAATTGGTAAGCAAGACCGACAATCAGAAGCTGTCCACGCGTCTGGATCTGAGCGATTCGACACGCGATCAGATCTTTGCTGCAGCAAAAGAAACTGACACCGTCATCAAGCTCGAACCCCCATCAAGCGGCCTCGGTTGGCAAATCCTTGTCACCCTTTTGCCGTTCATACTTCTCATGGGCTTCCTCGCTTTCACCCTGCGACAAATGCAGGCTGGCGGGAACAAAGCTCTCAGCTTTGGGAAATCAAAGGCAAAGCTGCTCAATAACCAGCAAAAACGCGTTACCTTCAAGGACGTGGCCGGTGTCGACGAAGCCAAAGAAGAGTTGCAGGAGATCATAGAATTTCTTAAAGATCCACAAAAGTTCCAGAAGCTCGGCGGCAAAATTCCTAAGGGAGTTTTGATGGTTGGCCCTCCGGGAACCGGTAAAACTTTGCTTGCCAAGGCAGTTGCCGGCGAAGCAAACGTTCCTTTCTTCTCGATCTCGGGTTCTGATTTCGTCGAAATGTTTGTCGGTGTCGGAGCTTCGCGTGTTCGCGACCTTTTCGAACAGGGCAAGAAAAATGCTCCGTGCATCATTTTTATCGATGAGATCGACGCAGTCGGCCGCCATCGCGGTGCCGGTCTAGGCGGTGGACATGATGAGCGTGAACAGACGCTGAACCAGCTTCTCGTCGAGATGGACGGTTTCGAATCGAATGATGGCGTTATCCTAGTCGCTTCGACCAACCGACCTGACGTTCTCGATCCGGCACTTCTTCGTCCGGGCCGTTTTGACCGCCGCGTTGTCGTTGGCCGTCCAGACGTTCGCGGACGTGAGGGAATCCTGAAGGTTCATACCCGCAAGATCCCTCTCGACGAAAAGGTCGACGTGAATGTAATCGCCCGCGGAACCCCGGGATTCACCGGTGCAGATCTCGCCAATATTGTTAACGAAGCCGCTCTCAACGCCGCTCGCTATAATAAAAAGGTCGTGACAATGAACGACTTCGAGATCGCCAAAGACAAGGTAATGATGGGTGCCGAGCGTAAGAGCATGGTCATTTCTGACGATGAAAAGCGTATCACTGCGTATCACGAAGCTGGCCACACACTAGTTGGACTCAAGGTCCCGAGTGTCGATCCGGTTCATAAGGTTACGATCATTCCCCGTGGAATGGCGCTGGGCCTGACGATGTATCTGCCGGAAAAAGATCGCTTGAGCGCAACGAAAGAGTATTTGCTCGGCAACATCGCAATGTCGATGGGCGGCCGTATCGCTGAAGATATTTTCATTGGCAGCATCACCACCGGTGCCTCGAATGACATCGAGAAAGCCACTGAGATCGCCCGTGCAATGGTCTGCGAATACGGCATGAGCAGCCTTGGGCCGCTGGCTTACGGTAAAAAGGAAGAGCAGATATTCCTCGGCCGTGAGATATCACAGCACCGCGATTACTCTGAAGACACCGCGATCAAGATAGACCAAGAGGTGCAAAAGATCATCAATGAGCAGTACGCTCTAGCTGAGACCATCATCAAAGAGAATCGAGATGCCATGATCCGCTTGGCTGAAGCTCTGCTGGAATTCGAAACGCTCGACGGTGTGCAGATACGCCGAGTGGTCGCGGGTTTACCTCTAGATAGTGACAATTCGCCGACAACTGACAACGACGGCACGTCGGAGAAAGAAGAGGCGTCGAACAATTCGTTCAAAAAACCTATTCTGCCGCCGATCACCGGAAATAATCCGGCAACCGCGTAAAGTCAGAGCCGGAAGCGATAGCGACGTAGTTACCTAAAAAGGCAAAAGTAAGCTCGGCTTTACTTTTGCCTTTTTCCTTTCTACCTTTGCCCTTATGAAGTCATGGCACACATCTCGCCGTCAGATCCGTCTTGAACGTCCTCTCGTGATGGGAATACTGAACGTCACGCCTGACAGCTTTTCTGATGGCGGTAAATATTTGTCGGCTGACGCCGCATTGCGCCGGGCTGAAGCCATGATCAACGACGGAGCCGACATCCTCGACGTCGGCGGCGAATCAGCTCGTCCCGGGAGTGCGTCTGTTTCCCCTCAAGAAGAAATATCCCGAACAATTCCCGTTATTAAAGCGATCGCGGCTCGCTTCGACACACCGGTCTCGATCGACACAACAAAATCATCAGTTGCAAAAGCTGCTATCGATGCCGGAGCAGAGATTATTAACGATATTTCAGCCCTTCGATTTGACGCAAAGATCGCGAAAATCGCGGCAGAGTCGGGATCTGGCCTTGTTTTGATGCACTCTCGTGGCGAATTTGAGTCTATGCATTCGCAGGCGCCGCTTGACGACATATTTACGGACATGAGAACCGGTTTTCGACGGGCGATCGATCTTGCATTGACGGACGGCGTCCAGAATGGCCGCATAGTTCTGGATATCGGGCTCGGATTTGGGAAGACCTTTGGACAAAACTTAGAGTTGATAGCAAAACTTGATAAAATCATCGCTGATTTTAGAGATTACCCGATGCTCGTCGGCTCGTCGCGAAAATCTTTCATCGGCAAGCTTCTGGACGGAGTACCGACCGCGGAAAGACTGTACGGCAGCCTTGCAAGTGGAGCGATCGCGGTATTTAATGGAGCATCGATCCTGAGGGTTCACGATGTAAAGGAAACGGTCGATGCGATAAAGGTCGCGGTTGCTATTCGAAAGGAGAAGGGTGTATGAGATTTTCGGTCATTTTTCTGCTACTTTTGCTTTCGTCGTTGGCAGGAATTGGTTTTGCTGACATCCCGCCCGATCCGGGCTACAAACGCGTTTCGCTAAACCTCATAATTCAACCGCAAGAAGATTTCAGTGATTACCGCTTTTTCGTCAAAACCGGCGCTCAGTTAAATGAGATCAAGCTTAGATCGGGCGAGCAATTTGTAATTAAGCCTCAGGGCGGCGGGTCTTATTATCGTTCAGGTACATTGCTCGCAATTCCAAAAACTTCCCTTGCGAAGCTCAGCGAAGCTGCTATCGGCAGCGAACTGAACGAAATGCAGAAGGCCATTTATGATGGCAAGGTTCCTGAATCGATCGAGCTGGTCAGACACAGCTTCATTCGCGACGTACCCATCAAGGATGCGGCGAGAATGAAGGATCCGGTCTTTAAGATCGAAATAAGTGAATCGACCGTGAAGGCTACATTGGTAGCGGGAAATACGACCGAAACGGAAGTTAACACGACTCAATATTCCCGCGAACCCAAAACCCCATTGTTCTGGGCCACTGTTGGCGGTGGCTCGCTTTTGACACTGGCTTTTATCTTTCTTGGCGTCTGGGTTATACGGCGTTCAAAATCAAAACCTAACGAGTTCGGGCGATCAAATGAAGTATTTTAGAGTTATACCACTACTTGCGATCCTGTTTTTGTCATCGGGTTTTACTGACTGTTATAAACCGGTGACCAACTCCGGTTTGCCGAAGAATATAAAGGTAGTGGCGGTCCCTGCGTTTCAGTTCGAAGCGAAGGGCTTTCGATACAGAGTCGAATCGCGATTTACTGAAGCCGTCAGCCGAGAGATCATAAAACGGGGCAACGGATTAAAGGTTCAGGCTTCACGTACTGGAGCAGATGCGGTCCTCGAAGGTACGATCCGCGATTTCAGCTTTACCGGCGTCCTGCTCGACAGCAGCGGCCGTGCCCGGGTTTACGAAGTTACGATCGTAACCGCTGTCACGATCCGCGACCTCCGCGAGGACAAAATACTCTACGACAATCAGAATTTTACGTTTCGCGATTCGTTTGAATTCACATCCGACCCTAGGTCGTTCTTTAACGAAGAAGACCCCGCAGTCGAACGCATGTCTCGAGCCTTCGCAGAAGCCGCAGTATCCGCTTTCGTTAACGGAATGGGCGTGAAGGATGATAAGAAGTAGTTCCTCCGCGTATGTCTGCGTCAATTCTCTTGTATGGTTCTTACCCGTGAAGATCTTCGTAATCAGTTAACGCGACATGAGATCGCACCTGTCTATGTTCTTTTTGGACAGGAAACATACCTGCGCGATATCGCGGCGAAGTATATTACCGACAGAGCTTTCGCACCTGGAGATTTTCGGGATTTTAACGAGACGGTTTTCAGTTTGGACGGGGAAGATAATTTGCAAAGGGCGTTGGCCGCTGCAGAGCAGCTGCCGATGATGGCGACGCGGCGGGTCGTTCGGGTGGATAATGTTCGCGTTTCGGCAACTGGCTTCCGGGATACGATCAACGAGCATCATGAAGCTGCTCTAACCGCTTATCTCGCTAATCCCTCTCCAAGCTCCGTGGTTATATTTATTGCGGACGAACTCAACGGCGTCAGGAAGATGGGTAAGTACCTACGCGAGAAGATGACGGCCGTCGAATTTACTCAGCTGGATGACAAACAGTTTGCCGACTGGGCGCATAAAGCGGTTATCGATGCAGGTGCGGAAATAGACGATCTAGCCCTACGCCTTTTTATATCGCGAGTGAATAAAGATGTGCGGCGGCTTTCGAATGAGATCAACAAACTCGCCGCTGCCGCATTGCCTGAGAAGCGAATCACCGCCGAACTTATTGACGCTCTCGTTCCTAACTCGAAGGAGCTGAGCAACTTCGATCTCACCGATCATCTCGTTGCCGGCAGAAAAGATAAGGCTCTGGCCGCTCTAAAGAGAATCCTGGATGACGGAGCCGAACCACTCGCGCTGCTCGGGCTGATCTCCTACAATTTTCGCCGTCTATTAATAGCAAAAGATATGATGGATCGGTCCGCTCCGCGTCAAGAGATCGCGTCCGCGGCAAAGCTATTCGGGCGCGGCCAGGACGAATTTCTCGCATCCGCCCGTCGGGTGGACAAAGACAAACTCGTAAACGCCATTCAGCTTATTTCTAAAGCAGATCTCGCTATAAAGACCTCGATCGGCGGCAGCGGGAACGCCGGTTCGCGCCTACAGATCGAAATGCTTGTCTGCGAATTGGCTCTATGAACTAGATAGGCATCAAGCCTGATGCTCGGTTGAAATAGTTGTAGAGATCGTTGTAATCGCCCAAGGCCCGGTTCAAGATGAGCGGAAGCTGCGTGAGGTCTTTCGAATTAACGATCAGGTTTAGATTCCTAAGGAAAGCATCGTGGGCGTTCATCGTTACGCCTGTATCCTCAAGCGAGATCAAGAACAATCGTCGACGCTCCGACGAATACATAGCGTTTGCCTTCTGCTGGATAACAGCCGCTCCGCCCATATCGGCCGCGAAATCCGGTGAGAAAATTAGGATCTCTGTCTTGCCTTCTCTCAACCTTTCGTTAGCCTGCGCTGGCGTTTGAGCAACGTAAACTTTGTAGCCGGATTTCGCCAGCAACTTTGCCGTTTCATCAGCCCGCTGTCCTAGACAGAGTAGTATCCGACGCGGCTTTTCTGCTATTGACTCGTCCTCTACGGCACTTTTGTCGGACTGTAGAGCTCCAATGAGAGATCTTAAGGCACTGTTTATCTGAAAATCGTTTTCCTTCGCCGCAAAATCCTGTGCACCTTCGGACGCTGCTGCTGCCGGCTGATTCGCCGCAAGCTGGTCAACCGTAGAAAGGCCTTTGCCGGACGCATCTTTTTGCACACGTAGCAGATTCTGACATCTGGGACATCGAACCGAAAAGTTCCCACTCGGAATTTTCGATTCGTCTAATTGTAAAGAAACAGAGCAATTATCGCAGCGTATTATCATGGCAGTAGTCAATCAGCAGTGCTCGGTCGAGTGGCCAGTGGTCGGAGGAGCAGAAAAAACGGTCGCGATCGCTTTTCGACCACCGTTCACTACCAACGGTCCAAGCTTATTCGATCATATTCAGAACAGAATCAGGATTATCAGTCGGCGGCGGCGGCATCATTGGCGACATAGACGACGCCGGGCGAGTAGCCGGTTGATGCTTCTTAACATAATCTTCGGTCGATGAAAGTCCCTTCAGATGAAGTAGAAGATTGTTTTGGTTGGTTGCAAACGAGAGCCCGTCTTCCATTGTGATCTGCTTGCTCTCGATCATATGGCGAATGACGGTATCAAAATCCTGCATTCCGTCGATCTCTCCGTCGCGGATCGCGTCCAGGAGCGACTTGCCCTCCGTCTCACCTTTTTCAATATATTCACGGGTACGCGGATTCGACTTGAGGATCTCGACAGCGGCGATTCGACCCCGTCCGTCTGCGGTTGGGATAAGACGCTGGGAGACGATGTACCTAAATGTCTGGGCGAGACGCGTCCTAATTATCCGCTCCTCATTTTTCGGATAAAGTCCGACGATGCGGTCGATAGTTTTCGAAGCGTCGATCGTATGTAGCGTTGAGAGAACCAGATGGCCCGTTTCGGCTGCCTCGAGGGCTATCTCCGCCGTCTCAAGGTCACGCATCTCACCCACCAAGATAACCTTCGGCGCCTGTCGGAGAGCTGCACGCAGTGCCGAGGCAAAATCTTTTGTATCTGCACCGACTTCGCGCTGATTTATGGTCGATTTCTTGTGTGTATGCAAGAATTCGATCGGATCTTCGATGGTTACAATATGGTATGCTTTGGTCTCGTTTATACGATCGATTATCGCTGCGAGAGTCGAACTTTTACCGGAACCGGTCGGCCCAGTCAGAAGTACTACCCCGTTCCTGATATCGGCGATCTCCGCTAGTTGTTGCGGCAACTTCAACGCCTCAAAACTCGGTATCTCATGCGGAATAACTCGCATCACTATAGAGTACGAATTCCGCTGCTGAAAAATATTTACGCGAAAACGGCATTTACCCGGTAACGCATAGCTAAGATCGGCCGTGCGATATTTCACAAGATGTGACGCAGCGTCCGGATTATCCCGAACGAGCGACATCGCTATCATTTCGGTTTGAAACGCCGAAAGCTTTCCAAGCCCGATCGGCGACGCCGGATAGAGCACGCCGTTGATCTCAACCTGCGGTTTTTGGCCACACGAGAAATTAAGATCGCTGACGTTCTCGGACACGAGCAACATCTGCTCAATTATGGGTGCTATATCAAGCAAACTCATGGTTTGGAAATACTCCTGCGAGGTGGACTGACAAGGAGGGAATCTCTGGTATGCAATTACGGCGATCACTAACGGTTCTCGCCGACACGAGTATTATCAACTATTATGGATCGCAAATGCAAGTTTATTTTCAAACTTACAAAACATTATTTATCATTGCGTTCGGGAGGTAAGTATTGCGAAATGCTTATATTGATCTGCGATGTTATCGGGTTCTGAGAGAATTGCTCCGATCATTGCCGCCGAATCAGCGCCAGCCTGAATTACCGATCTGAGCTTGTTACCACTTATCCCACCGATGGCTACAAGCGGAAGATCACCTATCGACTGGCGAATGGTCTTTATCGCTTCGGTTTCAACCACGGGATCGGGATTTTCTTTCGTAGTCGTCTGAAAGATCGGCCCATACGCAACATAATCAATCGGAAGGTCGACGGCTGCAATGACCTGTTCGATTGAATGCGTGGAGAAACCAATGATCGCCTCGGGACCGAGGATCTGCCGTGCAAGTTCGGGTGACAAGTCATCCTGACCCAAGTGCACGCCATCGGCCTTTAACGCTCGGGCAATATCCACACGGTCATTTATAAGGATTTTCACACCGCGCCCACGGGCAAAGTTGATCACCGCGTTTGCTTGCTCGAAAAAGTCGCGGGGCGAAGCATGTTTTTCCCGAAGTTGGATAAACTCCGCACCGCCGGCAACAAGCCGCCTAACTTGCTCAAGATGCGATAGGCCGGAGATCTGCGTATCGGTGATGGGATAAATTCTTGGTAGATCGAGTTTCAACCTTTTAGAGTTCAGTCAATTGTTCCTTTTTTCGAAAGTGGCTTAACTTTAAACAAAGAGCGACTTGATCATTAGGAAGCAATCCTCGCCATCGCTGTAGTATTTATTTATTCGCTGCACTATCGTATAGCCGCAGCGCTTATAAAGTTCCTGTGCAGAAGTATTGCCAACCCTAACCTCAAGCATAACCGTACCTATCTCACGCTGGAGCAAGGCATTTTCAAGGTGTTCGAGAAGGCGATTGGCGATGCCGCGACGCCGATGTTCGGGGGCAACGCCGATCGTCGTGATATGAGCTGCGTTTCGCTCCTTGACCATCACAAATGCAAAGCCGACGATCTCGTTTGACGGCGTAACCATACGGTAGCTCAGCGTCCGAGGTTCGTTAAGCAGGTAATCGAAGGTATATTTTGTGTAATTGTCACCGTTACGAAAACACCGCAGGTTAAGCTTGAGTACCTGAGAAAGATGATCGTGCGTCAGCGGCCGGATCGAATACGTCATCGGCGGTGCCGGAACGATATTTTCAGGCTCGGAAAAGATTCCCGGCACAAAGAAATTTCTAATTGTCTCAAGTACGGCCATACGAAATAGTTTCGAGTAAAGGAATCTTAGAGTACCAGAGTGCCGGAGTCACCGCATGATACTACCCTTTTCCAGGCTTCAAAACTTGATAACTCACCAACCGTCTAAACTACAAACATGCAATCGCCATAGCTGTAAAACCTGTATTCTTCGATGATGGCATGACGGTATGCACTCATTATAAGTTCGTGACCGCCAAAAGTAGAAGTGAGGACAAGGAGTGAGCTTAGGGGCAGATGAAAATTGGTTAGCAGAGCATCGATCGCCCGAAATTTGTAGCCGGGCGTGATCGTCAGATCGGCCGAATGCGAACCGGCTAAAAAGCTGTCGTATCGGGTGAGAGTGGTCTCCAGAGCCCTTGTCGCGGTCGTCCCAACGGCTACAATACGGCGTTTTTCTGATTTCGCACCGTTTAAGATCTCGGCGGTTTCGTCGCTAATCGCATACCTTTCAGCCGAAACTTGGTGCTGCGTAAGATCATCAACCCGAACCGGTTCAAAGGTTCCGTAACCGACATGCAGAGTAATCTCGGCAACCGTAACCCCAATATCTTTAATGTCCTCGAGAACCTCGGGAGTAAAATGCAGCCCGGCGGTCGGTGCGGCAATTGCTCCGCGATTTTTAGCGAAAACCGTCTGGTACCGTTCCCTGTCTGAGTCTATTGCCGAGGATTCGCGTTTAATATATGGCGGAAGCGGTGTCATTCCGATCTCGTCGAGTACCTCGTAAAAATCCCGTGTGCATTCAAACCTTACGAACACCTTCCCATCTTCCGTTTTGTTAACAACCTCAGCGGTCAACTCGTCGCCGAAATGAACTCGTTTCCCGCTATGCAAACGTCTTGCCGGCCGGGCAAGCGTTTCCCAGTTGCCGTCTGCCGTTTCGCGCACGAGAAATAGCTCGATGTTTGCTCCCGTTTCGCTTCGACCAAGTAATCGGGCCGGAAAGACCTTTGTATTGTTCAAAACCAGCACGTCGCCGCTGCGTAGAAACTTCGGCAGGGCTGCGAAACGCCTATCCGAGAAACTCTGCGAAGAACGATCAACGACGAGCATCCGCGAAGCCTTTCTGTCCACAAGAGGTTCCTGAGCGATCAGCTCCGGTGGAAGTTCAAAATTGAATTCCGAAATCAGCATAACTACTTAGGCAAAATAAAACGGCACACTCGCTAAAAGTGTGCCGTTTTTCTAACACCGGACCATCTGAAAGCCGGACGATCCGTCTAAACTAAAACCACCTTTGTTTGATTAATTTTCATATTATCACCCCCAGTGGAAATAGTATGCCACAAAGCTTTTTGCAAAAGCTAGCAAATTTTTGAAATAGTTGACCTTAGGTTATCCGGTTGCTCTCGGCGCTACGGAAGCTCTCGGAAATGACGAACCGAATGACCCTGATGGCAATGCCGTCCCCAAAATAGCGGTCGGCCAAAGCAGTGGTCTTGACCTATCGGTTTCGTAGTTCTATTATCTAAAGTTCGATGCCGGGGTGGCGAAATTGGTATACGCACCAGACTCAAAATCTGGCGGGCTTAACGCCCATGTCGGTTCGACTCCGACCCTCGGCAAACCTTCTTCTCAACCGCTGTTCGTTTTCGAGCCACATCATTCCGCGAATGGATACATAGTGATTTGCCACCCCGCGGCCATTCACAGTGAGGTATTTGGGATACGGCCGAAAAAACTGTCCGCGAAGAAACGGATAGTTTCTCGAATGAGAGCCTAATCCGAAACGTGATGATGATTAGGATGTGCTCTACTTGTTCAGGGGTGAATGTTTGCTGGATTAAACCTCTCAGGTAGACATACGTCGGAAATCTCACCGAGATCCTCTTTGGTCGCGTTCTTCGCTGCGAGCTCAGCATTCACCTTTTCGATCATGTTTCTAGCCTGCAAACTTCTCACTTGATGAATCATGAAACATAGTGATCAGCTGTAGATGATTCAAGCCAAAGGTCTGGAGATCGTTAAACTGAACACAAAAGTTCCGACGCTGTGTCTGGTCACCGGCCCACGTTTTTCATCCCAACTTTCCCCTTAGAACTTTCAGACCGGGTTTCCTGTTAATCAGATCGATCAGGTTTCGTCTGTGCGGTATTGCCCTTCTTACGATCCTATTTTGTTGTGGAATATGAGTCGGCAAACACAGGAACTCCGGGAAACGGAGTTTCCGAGGTGATGCGGCGCACAGTCAAACAATTGTTAACGATTTACTCTATAAGAAAGGAACGTGCAAAGATCCACGGCACCCTTTGTAAAAATGGCAGGCTTACGCAAGCGATCGTCCTCGACGCGGGCAAAAGTGGGTGGAGCTCGAATATTAAATTCGACGAGATGAGGAGTATTCTAAACTCAGAAGCTTTGTATGATACACCAGAAAAGCTGTTTTGAAGTGTAGTACCCAGTTAGGGTATTACCCCGCAGAAATGTGATGGAAAAAGCTCAAAAACCTTACGGCAGTACGGCGGGATCGAAGGATGAAGAGGTCGAGGCGAATATCTATGCTGGTGAGACAAGTCAATCAAAATCGGGCAATAGATCCGAGAACGTTCAAAAATGGCTCATCAGATCTGGCGTTTTAGCGGTCATTGTTTTGCTTGTCGTCGCAGTCGTATGGCTTATGCGGCGTCCGAAATCCGTTGACTTGGTGGAACCAAAACCCGCAACCATCACCGAGACGATCTCAGGCAGCGGAACCGTCGGCGGCGAGACGGAATCAAATGTGGGAGCTCAGTTACAAGGCATTGTACAAAAGCTCTATGTAAAAGAAGGCGACAGCATCGTGCGGGGCCAGCAATTGGCCCTGATAAAAAATGATGTCGCCGAGGCACAGATCTGGCAGGCTCGATCCGCCGTCGTCACCGCTCGAGCGCAGTTAGCTCAAGTATCTCGTGACGCATTAGGTTCCGATATCAATGCTGCGGTGGAGCAGGTCAATCAAGCGATCGCTCAGGTCGAACAGCAGCGGTCGGTAATCGCCCAGACGGAAAAGAGTGTCAATCAGGGCAGTTCAGTACTTGAACAACTCCTATCTGAAAAGGACTTGGCAGTAAAGGAACTCGGGCGAAGCAGTTCTCTGGTAAAAAGCGGTGACATTTCTCGCTCCGAATATGATCGTGATTTAAATATTCTTAAGGTTGCCGAAAAACGAGTCGAAGCACAAAAACAGGCGATCGAAGTGTCGCGGGCCAATGTTCGTTCTGCCCAGTCGGGCCTTAAATCGTTGGAAGCCAATGTTCGAGTCCTGCAGTCCCGGCTTCGCACGATACAGGGTGGAGCAAGAGACGAAGACATCAGAGTAGCCCAAAGTCGGGTTGCTGAAACGGAGCGGGCTCTAAGTGTTGCCGAAGAGCAGGCCGGAAATGCGTCCGTCACCGCCCCCTTTGCCGGAACCGTAACAAAGATCAATGCGGAGACGGGGCAGTCTGTTGGCAGTCTCGGGGTACTTACGCTGGTCAGCGTAGAACCTGAAATTCGCATTGATGTCGATGAAAGCAATCTTTCGGTATTGAAGGTGGGTCAAGAGGCAGTTATCTCGTCCGACCCATTTTCCGAGAATGCCTTTAGCGGCAGAGTTTCCGAACTGGGAGCGGCGGTGGATCAGGTTCGCGGGACGATAACAATAAAGGTGATCCCCGACAATCCGCCCGATTGGCTTCGGCTTGGCCAGACGATAAACGTCAATATAATTACGGCCAAAAGCGTCAGCCGTCTGTTGATTCCTCAGACCGCACCGGTGCGGGTCGGCGACGAAACGGTGGTCTTTATCATCGTAGACGGCAAAGCTGCCCAGAAGCCAGTCGTCACACGTCTGCCAACAAAGGACGGCGTGCCGGTGATCTCGGGGCTTGAAGCCGAAGATCGAATTATCGCCGCGCCTACAAATATTAAGGTGGGAGACCGTGTGCAGCCGAGGTGATTTTGATGAAACCATTCGGTGACATAGTAATTTCGGCCTTGATCCCAAAGTCCTACCGTTTCGAGTTTCGTCTCGCGGTGCGGCATCTGTTTTCAGGTGGCTTGCAGACCCTTTTGACAATTAGCGCCGTGGCGACCGGCGTCATAATCGTTATATTCATTACGTCCCTGATCTTCGGTCTGCAGAACATGATGTCTGTTCTATTAACAGAGTCGATCCCTCACGTAACGGTGCAGGTCGAAGACCCGAAACCCAAGCCTCTTGAGATCCCCGAGAGCCCTACGTCAAGCCGAATTGAAGTATCCGCGTCGCGACTGAAGTTTATCGACAACTGGGACGAAGTGGTCACTATGCTCAGAGGATTGCCCAATGTTAGTGGCGTCGCTCCGGTAGTAAACGGCCAGGGGTTTGCCTCGAAGGGTGCAAATCCGATCGGGGTTTCGGTAGTTGGGGCCGATCCCGAACTTTTAGATGTCATTACGCCGATCATAAGGGATCTGGTTAGCGGCAGATACAAGAGCTTGAGCAGCGACGAGATCGTCATAGATACGGAGCTTGCAAAGGATCTGAACGTTACGGTTGGCGAACGAATAAGACTCGCGTCAAGCTCAAATCAAGCCGATTCATTCACAATTGCGGGGATCTATAATCGTGGCCAGGGCCGCGGAAGTGCTTATGTAACACTTCGTAATGCACAGAGTCTTTTCGGACTCGGCACTTCGGTAAATATCATCTACATAAAGGTTTATGACATTTATGCGGTTGAGGACCTATCGAACACGATAATGGCATTAACAAAATATGAAGCTCGGCCGTGGACCCGTGACTATTCCCGAAATCTGACCAATTTGCAGATGATGGGCATATCGGCTTATTTGATCTCAGCCTTTAGCCTGATCGCATCCGCGTTCGCGATCGCCTCGGTTCTAATTGTTTCAGTACTTCAAAAATCTACTGAGATCGGCATCCTGAGGAGTATGGGAGCCCGGCAGTCTCAAATATCGACAGTTTTCGTGTTTCAAGGCTTGGGTGTTGCGATCATTGGAAGTTCGGTCGGAGCGGTACTAGGCACTACGATCGCCTACCTCATCAGTTTGCCGACCAGAGCGGCCGTGGCCGGGCAGGAACCGCTTGCCCTCTTTCCGGTAAAGATCTTTCCAATGTATATCGGGCTTGCAATGCTGGCAGCGATCATCACGACCGTGATCGCCGCAGTTCTGCCCGCACGGCGGGCCGCCAAACTCAATCCGGTCGACGTAATGCGATAAGACACAGGAAAATGGGCAGTTCAGCCAGTACACAGGTAGCAGACGAGCGATCAAAGGCCGAATTGCCTATTGTTATCGAAACGCGGGGGCTGAAAAAAACATACTTCGGCAAGATCGATGTACCGGTGCTTTTTGGTTTGGACATCGAGATCCGGGCACGCGAATTTGTTGCGATCGTCGGCCAGTCAGGCAGCGGCAAATCTACATTGCTCAACATCTTAGGTGCACTGGATATCCCGACGGGAGGCACAGTTTTGATAAACGGTGTAGACATTTCGACCCTGGACGACGATGGCCTGGCCCGCCTTCGAAGCGATGACGTCGGCTTTATTTTTCAGGCGCATTATCTACTTGACGAATTCACATGCATTGAAAACGCCCTGATGCCGATAACGATCCGTAGAGGCGAGGCATCGGATGAGGAACGCGAAATGGTTCTGGCACTGCTCAAGCGGGTCGGGTTAGGTGACCAAATCAATAAACATCCGGATGAAATGAGCGGCGGACAGAATCAGCGCTGTGCAATTGTGAGGGCGTTGGCGAATTCTCCGAAGATAGTGCTCGCCGACGAACCGACGGGAAATCTCGACAGCCAGTCCGGTGCCGAGGTCTTCGAAATGATGCGTGAGATGAACCGTGAAAGCGGAGTTGCATTCGTCATGATCACACACGACGATCGTCTGGCTCAGGCCGCCGACCGCATATTGTTAATCCAGGATGGAAATATTTTAGAAATAAGCAAAGAGGAACATCGCCGAAAGATGAGTATTTTGGCTGAAAGTGCGAAATTACGGGAATAGGGAAAAGAAACTCAGCAAGACCAAGATACAAGTTTATGTCGCATCTTCGATGGGAGTACTGTTGGCAGATTCATTCCGGCGTTTTTTTTCGGCTCGAAAAATGGATTCGCTCGAACTATCTAACAACTTCAACTGAACACGGGGCTCGGTTGGCAATCGCAAGAGCAACACAACCGAGAGAATATTTTTCCGACAAACTTGTTTCGGATGTCGCACCTAGAAATATCGCATCGGCATTCCATTTTGTTGCTGCACTAATCAACACCATTTGGGGGTTGCCCGAATATATATGCAGAGTTGCGGGATAGCTGACTTCACGCAATAAATGTATGGCATCGCGAGCCAAATTATTTGCCCATTTTGTTTCGCCTTCCATTCGCCCCTCTACCATACCCTCGATAGGCTGAAAAACCCGGCCCGGCTTCAACAAAGTAAAAGGATCGGTAACAGTAACGAGACGTATAGTGGGCTTTGTCTTCCACGGGCGGGACGCGACCTTTCTTATTGCTGTAATTGAACCCGGTGAGCCGTCAAATCCAACAATGACCGTGAGATTTGAATCAGAAGGTGGAGACCTAAAGCGAGATATTCGAACGGTGCATCTCGCCTCAGCTAAAACAATTTGTGAAGTGCTTCCAAGGCCGGTATCTTCGTCGGACGAAAGTCCCCGTTCGCCTATCACAATAAGATCAGGCCTAAACTTACTTGCCTTTTCCAAAATTTCGCGGGCCGGCGAACCGCAAATGACTTCGACTTCAACGCTCCAATCCGGAAAAAACGAAAGTAATTCTTCCTGTGCGAGACGGACATTTGCCATTGTTTCCGTCATGTTTCGGTCGATCTGCTCGCGGTGTTTTTGAAAACAGGCTTTCTCTTCCCTATTTAACTGGCCAATGATGATGCGTGGAGCCCCAGTCGGGAGCCAGATCTCACACACCGAAATAATTATTATCTGAGCTTTTTTCGGTAGTCCACTAGATCGCAATTCCCCAAGAACCCCGTGAGCATATCCCGAACCATCGTAGGCGATTAGAATTTTTGAGATGTCGGAGCCGTTTTCTACCATAATGATCCTATCGCCAAAGGTAGTCACTGATCTAACCATCCGAAGTCTTAGAACCAATAAGACGTGCTGTATCACGAGCGATCAGCAATTCCTCGTTGGTCGGGATGACAAAAATCTTCAGCCGTGATCCTCCGGTGTTAATGATTCCCTCTTTTCCGCCGGTCATTGATTCATTAAGCTGCGAATCTACCTCTCCGCCAAACCACGACAAGTAGTCACAGATCATCCGCCGAACCTCGGAGGAATTTTCGCCGATACCGCCGGTAAAAATGAGGGCGTCTGCACCATTCATAGCCGCTAAATACGATCCTATATACTTACTCGCCCGGTAACAGAAGATCTCGATCGCAAGGCTCGAGCGGCGATCCCCGTTCTCCTTCGACTCGGCGAGCAATTCGCGCATATCGTTTGTTAGGCCGGACAGTCCCAACAGGCCTGACTGTTTATTGACCAGCGATTCGATCTCTAACGCCGACAGACCTTCTTTGGCGGCAACAAAGTCGATGATAGCCGGATCGAAGTCGCCTGCTCGGGTTCCCATTACGAGGCCTTCGAGTGGCGTCATTCCCATCGAAGTGTCGATCGACTTGCCGCCTTTGATCGCAGTTGCGGAACAGCCGTTGCCGAGGTGGAGAGCGATCACATTTACCTGCTCTCGCGGGATATTCAGCAAAGTGCGGTACCGGTAAGCGACGTATCGATTTGAAGTGCCGTGAAATCCGTAACGGCGAATCTTGTGACGCCGGTAGAGTTGATAAGGCAAGGCATAGAGAAATGATTTTTCTGGCAAAGTCTGGTGAAAAGCAGTATCGAAAACGGCCACTTGGACAATTCCCTTCCCGAAGATCTCACGGGCCGCGCGAATTCCGCTAATGTTGGCCGGATTGTGAAGCGGTGCGAGTTCGATGCAGTCTTCGATGCCTCGGAGGATGTCGTCACTGATAATTACCGATTCGGAAAAGTGTTCGCCGCCGTGGACGACCCGGTGGCCAACTGCTTGAATGTCGCCCAGACCGTTCACCTCGGCGATCTCTGAAGCGTCGGATACTATCCACCTAACAATCATCTCGACCGCCGATCTCATATCCCTGATCGGGGCCGCCGAGCGTTGCGGTGTTTTGCCTTCAGCGGTTTGCGTAATGATCGCGGCCCCGCCGATGCGCTCAATAGTGCCGTGAGCCAAACGCTTGTCATCATTCTTCTCGATGCGATCGAGGTCAGTGGCTATAAGTTGAAACTTAAGTGACGAGCTGCCGCAATTTAAGACCAGGATATTCATGATTTTAGTGCTGAATCCTTAGAATAGCCCAGCCACGCCCGTACGGAGGTTTCTCCTCGTAAATATTTTTACGACCTCTACAATCCCGACCGGCAAAATGACGGCGAATAGAATCACTATAAGATCGGTTCCCGTTGGCGGGACGGTATCAAGAACTCGAGCGAGCGGCGGAAAGTAGATCGCAAAGGCCTGCAGAACTATGACGACGCCCGTGGCGGCAAAAATATATGGATTACTAAAATCAAAAGCAGAGCGGGTTTGCGATCGGCAATTATAAAGGTGCCCGAGTTGGGCTCCCACGACGGCAAGCAGCGTTATCGTGCGAGCGTGTGCCCCTTCGCCGTAAGTCTGGAAAGCCCAATAATAAACGGCGATGGTTACGGCCGCAAGCATTATTCCCTGCCACGAGATCGTGAATAAAAATGGTCCGGACAGCAGATTTTCCCGCAGTTTCGGACGCCGACTCATTGTTTCCTGAGAGGGAGGTTCTACAGCCAGAGCAAGTGCAGGAAATATATCGGTGATTAGATTTACCCAAAGAATTTGTAAAGGAAGAAGGGGCAACGGATAACCTGCCGCGATCGGGATGAAAATAACAATTATTTCGCCCAAGTTACTCGAAAACATCAGGTGAACAAATTTAGTGATATTAGCATAGATCGATCGTCCGCCTTCGATAGACTTTACGATCGTTGCAAAGTTATCGTCCGTTAGAACTATGTCGGCGGCTTCTTTGGCGACTTCGGTGCCGCGCAGTCCCATCGCAATTCCAATATCGGCACGCTTCAGGGCTGGAGCGTCATTCACACCGTCGCCGGTCACCGCAACTATCTCTCCCGCATTCTGCAAGGCCTCGACGATGCGCAGTTTGTCTTCCGGCGTAACGCGAGCAAAAACGTTTGCGTCCCTCGCCATTTGCGCGATCTCTTCGCTATTAGCGGCTGTTAGATCGTCTGAATGGAATGCAAAGATATCTTGCCCATCACTCAGGCGAAGTTCCTCGGCGATCGCCCTGGCAGTATTTATCTGATCCCCTGTCAACATGACGACGCGAATTCCCGCTTGCCGTGCTTGCCGGACAGCGGTGGCCACGCCTTCGCGTAACGGATCGGTCATCCCGGCGAAACCCAAAAACGTGTAGCCGTTTGAAATCTCTGCGTTTGAAGAAGGATTGAATACCTCGTCTAGCGGTTTTTCCGCAAAAGCCAGGACACGTAGAGCCCGGCTCGCCATGGATTCATTGATCTTTAAGAATTCTCGGCGAAACCCCTCGTCGAGAATTCTAATGCTTCCAGCGGTCGTTATGAAGTGGCTACAGATATCAAGCACCACTGCGGGGGCACCTTTCATCCCGGCAAATTGTTTTGCATCGCCACTCTCAGACACGGTGATCATCCGCTTCGTAGAAGCATCGAAGGGATGCTCAAAGATCTTTTTATACTTTGATCGCTCAGCAGGGGCGTTTAGTCCATATTTATCGGCCGCGATGAGCAACGCCGTTTCGGTAGGATCTCCGATGGCTCGCTTGTCTTTTTCGAGATCGGGATCAAATGAAGCTTCGTTACACAAAACACTCACTCGAAGGAGACGGAGGAACGCATCATTTGGCGATGCGGTTAGTTGGCTGTCTGAAAGTTTGATCACTTCACCATCAGAGAGCTGAAATTCCTGAACCGTCAGTCTATTTTCGGTCAGTGTGCCGGTCTTGTCTGTGCAGATCACCGAAGTGCTTCCAAGTGTTTCGACGGCCGAAAGTTTGCGTACGATCGCATTTCGGCGGGCCATTCGCATTACGCCGAGAGCCAAGATCAGAGTGGTAACGGCGGGCAGGCCTTCCGGAACTGCGGCAACAGCAAGGCTTATCGCTACTTCGAACATCAGCCAAAGATCGTCTCCGCGCAAATAGCCCGCAATCATGGTCGCGACGGCAACCACGACCACAATATAGACAAGCCACTTGCCCATCACCTGAAGTTTTAGTTCGAGAGGTGTTTTTCCCGGGGAAGTTTCATTCAATAAGCGGCCGATGCGGCCAATTTCGGTTTTTTCACCAGTGGCAGTCACAACCCCGAGAGCCCGTCCACGTACAATGTTCGATCCGAGGTATAACATCGATCGGCGTTCGGCAAGCGGAGCCGAAGCCGATACGGCACCACTCATCTTTGCAACCGGCAAGCTTTCACCCGTTAGTGACGATTCATCCGTATATAAATTGGCGGTCTCTACGAGTAGTGAATCAGCCGGAACGCAGTCGCCGGCGGTTAAAACGACAATGTCACCCGATACCAGATCGCTTGAATCGACGATCCGCTCACCACCTTCACGCCGAACACGCGCAAATGTGTGCGTCGCTTTCCGCAACGCATCGAGTGCTCGCCCCGCCTGCCACTCGATCGCAAAACCGATCAGAGCGTTTAGAACGAGCACCGTCAAAATAGCTACCGCTTCGAGCCGACTTTCGGTAAACCACGCGACGACGGCCGCAAATGCCAACAGCCAGATCACGATACTGGCGAACTGCCTCAGAAAGATCTGCCACCAAGCGGGTCCTTTGGAAGTCGCGATCGTGTTTGTACCGTCGCGCAACTGCCTTGCTAACGCTTCATTATTTGAAAGGCCTTTTGATGGGTCGACTTTAAGAAAATCTGTGATCTTATCTACCGAATAGGAATAGGGAGCAGCTGAAAGCGAATGGAGCGAATCTTCTTTTCGGAGAACGTTGTTGGAATTATTTATTCCATTATTTTTGTTTGACATCGTGATACGCGATCTCACCTATCGCATAGACAAAGAGCCTAATAACTCCATTTCCAGTCCCGAATCTCGGGCATGTCGTCGCCAAATTCGTTGATGTATTGACGATGCTCAAAAAGGCGATCACGCATTATTTGTTTGACATGAGATCCACCGTTTTTAATTTTTGGAACGCGGTCAACAACATCCATAACCAAATGAAAGCGGTCGAGGTCATTTAGCACGACCATATCGAACGGTGTTGTAGTGGTGCCCTCTTCCTTGTAGCCGCGAACGTGCATATTGTGATGATTGGTTCGGCGATATGTTAGGCGGTGGATCAGGGTTGGATAACCGTGAAAGGCAAAGATGATCGGCTTGTCAGTAGTAAAAATCGAATCAAAATCATCGTCGGAAAGTCCGTGCGGGTGGTCCGATTCCGGCTGTAATTTCATCAGATCGACGACATTAACGAAGCGGATCTTTAGCTCAGGGAAATTCTGACGGAGAATATCGACCGCCGCCAGAGTTTCAAGCGTCGGCACGTCGCCAGCACAAGCCATTACAACATCCGGCTCGTCGTTAACCCCACAGCCCGCCCATTCCCAAATACCGATACCGGACGCACAGTGCTTAGCTGCGGAGTCAATATCGAGATACTGGAGAGACGGCTGCTTTCCCGCAACGATGACGTTTATATAATTGCGACTCCGCAAACAGTGGTCTGTGACGGAGAGAAGCGTGTTTGCGTCGGGCGGAAGATAAACGCGAACGACCTCGGCCTTTTTATTGATCACATGGTCAAGAAAGCCGGGATCTTGATGAGAGAATCCATTGTGATCCTGCCGCCAGACGTGCGAAGTGAGCAGGTAATTCAGTGATGCGATCGGCCGGCGCCAAGGAGTATTGCGAGTAACCTTCAGCCATTTGGCGTGCTGATTGAACATCGAGTCGATGACATGAATAAACGCTTCATAACACGAGAACAATCCGTGTCGTCCGGTAAGCAAATAACCCTCAAGCCAGCCCTGACAGAGGTGTTCGCTCAAGATCTCCATTACGCGGCCATCGGGAGCCAGATGATCGTCAGTCGGAAGTATCGGCTGAACGGAAACCCGGTTCGTCGCCTCAAAGATGTCGCCGAGGCGATTCGATGCCGTCTCGTCCGGCCCCATGACGCGAAAGTTCTGTTTTGCGGCATTACTTTTCACAATGTCGCTTAAAAAATGGCCAGTAACGCGCGTTGCCTCCGCCTTTATCGTTCCGGGTTTTGGGACATCAACGGCATAGTTTCTAAAATCCGGCATTTTTAGATCCTTGAGCAACCGACCCCCGTTTGCGTGCGGATTAGCTCCCATTCGCCGCTCGCCTTTTGGCGCGAGATCTGCCAGTTCCGGGACTAACTTCCCTTCGTCATCAAAGAGTTCCTCCGGTTTGTAGCTGAGCATCCACTCTTCGAGCATCCTGAGATGCTCTGGCTTGGTCGCGAGTTCCGCCAGAGGTACTTGATGCGAGCGAAAGGAATTCTCAGTGGGCAGACCGTCCACAAATTTAGGCCCCGTCCAGCCTTTTCGCGAGCGTAAGACGATCATCGGCCATTGAGGGCGACCCGAAAAGCCGTCAATGCGAGCCTCTCGCTGAATTGCCTTTATTTCGGCGATCACGGTTTCCAAAGTCTCCGCCATGAGGGGATGCATGATGTCGGAGTCATGTCCCTCCACAAAGTAAGGCTTGTGACCGTAGCCGATAAGCAGACTGGTAAGTTCCTCGTCACTCAATCGGCCAAGAACCGTTGGGTTTGCGATCTTATAGCCGTTTAGGTGCAATATGGGCAATACCGCGCCGTCCCGAACGGGATTCAGAAATTTGTTCGAGTGCCAGCTTGCCGCCAATGCCCCAGTTTCGGCTTCACCATCTCCGATGACACACGCCGCGATCAGATCAGGATTGTCAAAAACGGCTCCATAAGCATGCGCAAGTGAATAGCCTAATTCGCCACCTTCATGGATCGATCCTGGAGTTTCCGGCGCTACATGGCTCGGGATACCGCCGGGAAATGAAAATTGCTTAAACAGCTTTTTCAGGCCGTCGGCATCTTGCGAGATGTTAGGATAAAATTCACTGTAGGTGCCTTCGAGATATGTGTTAGCAACGATCCCCGGCCCACCGTGTCCGGGCCCCGCTATATAAATGACATTAAGATCGTGTTCTTTGATAAGCCGATTGAGGTGAACATAAATAAAGTTCAGACCGGGCGTTGTTCCCCAATGACCGAGTAATCGACGTTTTACATGGTCGATCTTCAACGGCTCACGGAGCAGCGGATTATCTAGTAAGTAAATTTGACCGACCGAAAGATAGTTCGCCGCCCGCCAGTAAGCGTTCATCATCTGCATCAGATGATTTGATAGCGGCTTTAATTCTGTCTCCACAGTGATTCCCAACTAACGCAACGTGAAACGCCGATCGGCAAACTCGTACCTATGCGATCATCAACCGCACTTCTTGTTTAGACGGGACTTTGCCTGTCATTACGACCTTTTCGTCAATGACGATGGCTGGCATCGACATAATGTCGTATTACATGATATTCTGGATGTCTTCGATCTTTTCAATGTTGGCTTCGACACCTGTCTCGGTTAATGTTTCGCGAATGACCGCTTCGGTAAGTTTGCATTTCGCACACCCTGTGCCTAGGATCTTTATCGTTTTTATGTTTCGATTCTAAACGTTTTACGTTTACCTCTCTGTGCGTTGCATCACACCCGTCAGATCCGTTCCGGGTGCGACGGTGTTAAACACGGTCCCGAATTTCTTCACATTGTCGTGGAGCAACTCCAACCGCTGTTCGGATTCATCGGTATCGACAACGATCTTGTATGTGATCGATTCCAATCTCGGCGGCACGTCCTGTCTCACGCCTTCGATCCTGACGGTCACGCCTCGAAGCGAAAACTTGAGGATCGGCGTCACGCGTTCGATGCCCTTGATTATGCACGCCGTTATGGCCGCCAGTAACAGTTCGGCGGGATTGAAGGCGTCCGGGTTTCCTGCCATGTCCGTGTCAAGCCGGATCTCTGCTGATTTACATCTAGCCAGACTGCCGTGTTCGTCGACACGAGCGGATTCGACGTGAAACGTTAACTTATCTTTTTTGTTCTCCATATCATTCACAATAAACAAATATTACTAATCAAAACCAATATTCTCGGGCGTCGGTCCAGCACAGCAAAATTATGCTAGGCTCGATCTGAGTCGACGCTTGGTAGCTACCCTCAGTGGGATTCACAAGATCCAGTTAAAGAAATACCCAGAGACAATAATGCAGGTCGTGACTATGCCGAAAAAGATGGCGATCAGTTTGATGGTCATCACGTTTTTGAGCAGCATTGCCTCGGGAATCGACAGCCCGACGACTGCCATCATAAAGGCGAGCGAAGTCCCGATCGGGATGCCTTTGGTGACTAAGACCTGAATAACTGGAACGATCCCGGTCGCATTCGCATACATTGGGACACCGATAGCAACGGCAAGCAGGACGGCATACCACGTATCTTTGCCGATTTAAGCCTCAAAGAATCCTTCGGGAACATAGCCGTGCATTGCGGCACCGACCGCGATGCCGATGAGAATGTAGGGCGTCACGCTCTTTACGATACCGAGGGCCTCGCGGGCGATCTCGGGCAGGCGTTGGACAAATGTTTTCGGTTCGGCCACAAAGGCTTCGCGATCGGCTTCGGCTTCTTTCCAGAGTTTGTACACCCAATCGGTCAATAAATGTTCGGCTTGAGCCGATCCATTACGATGCCACTGACAACGCCAAGCCTTATGCCTGTTGCGACATGGATCACTGTAGTTTTTAGCCCGAAAACCGATAAGAATCGCAACAGCTACCTCGTTAACAAGCGGTGAAGTCACCAGAAACGCAAACGTCACGCCTAGCGGAATACCGCCCCGCACAAATCCAATAAACAGCGGCATGGACGAGCAGGAACAGAACGGTGTCGCCGCCCCGAACGTGGAAGCCAGCAGGTACTCGCCGCCATAGAGTTTGTTTCGAGAAAGGAATGAGCGTATTCTTTCTATCGGAAAGTAGGCATTCACAATGCCCATCACGAACGTGATCAAAAATAGTAGAATTGTGATCTTGATCGTGTCAAAGACGAAGAAATTGAGAGCGTCACCCAAAGCTGAGCCCTGTTCGATACCAATCATGCTATAGATCAGCCAGTCCGACAATGATTGAACCCAGTCAAACATACTTACTATAAGCATCGCCGCTCCGGAAACGCGCATCGGGAAGCCTAGTGCAACAAGCGGTGATCAGATCCGGGACATAAAGCGATCGCGTTTTACATGAACTAAGAAATCTGGATAATCGGAATTTCAGGTAAACCTTGTCATCCTGTTCCCTTTCGACAACCCTCTCAGTTCGGATCCCCGCACTTACATTCTTAACGATGCCGCTATGACCCGGTTTTGGTTCCTTAAAATCTGACCTCCTTGAAGTTGCAGTTGCGATAAAAACGATAACTACCACCGAAAAAATGATCAATTTAATGCTGTGCAATGAGAGTAATATTTTAATGAGTTTCACGATCTTGTCCTTTGATCGGACTCAGTCCGAGGCCGGAATGGCACTTGAGTTCCGAGTCGGTAGCAAACGGATTCCGAAATATTGTTGAGCATAATTGCGAATAAGCTCTCAGCTATATTTTCTCGCTATCTGGCGAATTTCTTGCACGAACCTTTTCCTATCCAAGAAAAGGGTGGCCCTCAATTCCATGATGAACCGTATTTGATAAGACGCCTTCGATCCTGCTAATTTGATTTGACGGTCCGTGGGCAATAACGACATAATTGCCAGCCTTAATTTGAGCCTCATATTCGATAATGCTGTTTTTTGGAATACCGAGGCCGTAGAGCCCTGCACCCAGTGCACTCAAGCCTCCAACGACGACCGCACCTTCGAGAGCTGCAATGATCCATCCGATGATTTGGCCGGCAAGCAGAACCGGACCAATTCCGGGAATAACAAAGAATGCCGAACCGAACAATAGACCCCATAAACCACCCCAGAAAGCCCCGCCTCGACCCCAGGCTTTCATCCGGTCGCCATTATTGTAGTAACCGATCACGTGTTCTTCGGTATGAAAGTCCTTGCCGACGATAGACAACTGCTTCATATCAAAGCCCGATCTCTGTAATTCTCGTACCGCCTTTTCCGCCTCTTCGTGGCTGTCGTAGACCGCTAGAACGGATTCGCGCTTGATCGTGAGTGCCTCTTGTACCTTTGCTTTAACCTGTCCTGCTTCTGTTTGCATTTTCACCTCAATAATCTATTCTCTATCCGAAACTCGCCAAGAGGCGTCATAGCGATTGAACCCTCCGCCATCTAATGCGTAAAACCCAACACACTAAAACTAATAAGACCAAGGTTATCCTTTTCTACGGCTACAGTTGGTGCTGTAGCACACACGATCAAAAGGTGAATAATCCTTGTGTCCTAAAATGCGGCGATAATTGAGCCCTTTATGACAACCGAAAACCCATCAAAGATATCTGTCTACGTTGAGCTCGCGGGAAATATCGCAGTACCAGTGGCATTTGTCGCCGCTGTAAACTGCGAAACTAGGACATTGCGATCTTGTTCCGGGGAGCCGCAAAGTTCCAGACATGACGGTCTCTGGATAAAAAAGGTTGCTGATCCAAAGAACACGCAACAAAGTATGACGGGTGGCGCCGTTCTACCCTGGTCGCTGACTAAATTTTCGCGGCCAGAGAAGTTACCCTAATCCCGCTCGGGGTTCTCAGAATCTCCCATAACAACGGATATCTCATGGGTTTGCCCGTCTTGGATCAAAGGAATATCCCCCGATGGTAATATCGTTCCATCAAGGCGAACCACTGCTACGCCGCTGCAAATGCCAGATGGGTTTTCTACCTTTATCTTAAATAGCGTTTTTTCCCGGCGATAGTTAATCTCAAAACTGCGCCAGCTTCGGGGAATACAGGGCTCAATTGTTAGAACGTCTCCCTGAAGATGAAAACCAAGTATCGATTCTAGTGCCGCGCGATACATCCAACTGGCTGCGCCTGTGTACCAGGTCCAGCCGCCGCGGCCGATGTGATTTAGTTCGTTATACACGTCACCCGCCACGACATACGGCTCGACCTTATATTTGTGAAGGCCCGCGCGTGTAGAAGCATGGTTGATCGGATTAAGTAAAGCGAAAAGTTCGCCGGCTTTGTCTCCGTCACCGAGCATTGCAAAAGCGATGACCGTCCAGATCGCGGCGTGAGTGTATTGTCCGCCATTCTCACGAACACCGGGAAGGTAGCCTTTAATATAACCGGGATTCACAGGACTTTTATCGAAGGGCGGCGTAAACAGAAGTATTAAGCCGTCGCCACGCCGTATCAAATATTCGTCAACCGATGCCATTGCGCGCGCTGCCTGCTGCGGGTTCGCCCCGCCCGAGATAACGCTCCAGGACTGCGCGATGGAGTCGATCTTGCATTCCTCGTTTTCAGCTGATCCAAGCGGGGTGCCGTCGTCAAAATATGCTCGGCGAAACCAATTTCCGTCCCAGGCGTTCTTCTCAAGGGCGCTTTTCAGATCTTCCGCATGTTTAAGATATATTGCGTTTCGATCTTCTTCGCCCCGGACCTTACAAAAGGGCGTGAACTCTTTTAGTGTGTTGATCAAAAACCAGCCGACCCAGACGCTTTCGCCCAGTCCCTTGTTACCAACGCTGCTCATCCCGTCGTTCCAGTCGCCTGATCCCATTAGGGGCAATCCGTTTATGCCGGTCGCGAGACTATGGTCGACGGCTCGGGCACAGTGTTCAAACAGGGTCGCGGTTTGCACGGAAGTTGTCGGCTTGGTGTAAGAGTCGTCCTGTCCTTCAACAAGCAACGGAGCCTCAACAAATGAAACCATCTCGTCGAAGACTAACTGATCGCCTGTAACATTGACGTAAAAGCTTGCGACGAATGGCAACCATAAAAGGTCATCTGAGAAACGTGTGCGAACACCCCTATCCGATGGCGGATGCCACCAATGCTGCACGTCGCCTTCTTCAAATTGATGGGCCGCAGCGAGCAGGATCTGCTCACGAGCTATCTCGGGCTTCGTATAAACTAACGACATTACGTCCTGCAATTGGTCGCGAAACCCAAAAGCCCCGCCGGATTGATAAAATGCGGAGCGTGCCCAGACGCGGCAAGCGAGTGATTGGCACAAGAGCCAACGGTTTACTATCGTATCTAGAGACGCTTCTGGGGTACGCACTTCGATCGCACCTAGCAGATCGTCCCAATAAGCCGTGACGGCGGCGAATGACTCTTTAACAGTGTTCAGTGCCGTAAACTTTTTAACGGTCTTTTCTGCTTCCTCGTTCGATTCGCATTCGCCTATCAAAAATACGATCTCCCGTACTTCGTCGGGTTCGAGTTCGATCATTGTCTGCAGTGCAGCGCAAGGATCCAGGCCGGCACCAATACGGCCCGACAACTTTTCGCGTTTCAGGGCAGCGGGATCTTCCAGGCTCCCGTTTCGGCCCACAAACTCCTTTCGATCGCACGTGAACGAGGTTAATTTCGCGCTCGTCGCAACAAAGGCAACGCGTCCGGCAAACTCATTATTGTATGGATTCCGTGCGCGGATAAAGCTGTTTGTGTCGTCGATTACGGTAATAATGAACGGCGCCGTTTGGCTGCGGTCAAAACCCAGGACAAGTTCACTGTAGCTCGTAATGGATAACTTTCGCCTGCGGCCGGTTCGATTGTGGAGCCTCAACAGAGATATCTTTACGGTTGCATCGAGCGGAACAAATTGAACGAGCTCCTGGGAAATACCATGGCGCGGATGCTCAAAGATGGTGTAGCCCTGACCATGTTTGATCGTATACGGTTCCGATTCCCGAATTGGTAGGGCTGTGGGTGTCCAAACCGACCCCGATTCTTCATCTCGCAGGTAAATTACTTCGCCGGGCGGATCGCTGACGGCGTCGTTGGACCACGGCGTGAGTCTATTTTCGCGGCTGTTTACCGACCACGTAAATCCCGATCCCGTTTCCGAAACCTGAAAACCAAACTCGCTGTTGTTAGCGATCACATTCAGCCAGGGAGCCGGTGTCCATTGCCCGTCACCCAAAACCGTGACATACTCCTTGCCCTCCTGACCAAATCCACCGAGGCCATTAAAAAAGGATAGTTCTGGCTGCGGCGTCGCTGGTTCAGGATAGTGTCGATTCGGACTTTTGGCGACAAAAGGCCTCGGCAAAGATGTCTCGACGGTTTTACGTAAAAGTTCGTCTTCCAGGCCGCCACGCTCGCCCACGATAACTACACGGGCAACAACATGGAGAAGAATGCGGTCGGCTTCTGGTATTTGATCCGTTCTTCTTAGAAAGATCCCTCCGGTTTTATCCAGCAGATTCGCTTCGCCGCTCGTACGGACAATTCTTGTCAATTCATCCTGAAGCGTCTGCATATAGCTCTGCGCGTTGTCATTAAGGATGACCAGATCAAAGATTAGCCCCTTCAGCCGCAAATATTCGTGAGCATTCAGCATCTGACGGGCAAGCGGCAGGTCTTCGGCACGGTTGATGCGAACAAGAACGACGGGTAGGTCGCCCCCGATTCCATACGGCCAGAGGTCCGACTGTGCTTTGGTATTTAGTTTCAAGACACCCGGACGGGATCGGAGGGTAACATCTGTGTAGAGGATGTGAGCGGCAAGGCGCTGAAATAAATATGCACTCTCCGGCTCAATGTTCAAATGGCGCATTTCGACCTGTGAACGCGTCCACGCCAATGTAGCTTCACGATCGAAGATGCTAACGTCATGATATTTATCGGCAAGCCGCAACGCCTCGTCATGCGAGGCCGCGACCGCCGTTGAAAATGTCACGCAAGCCGTTTCGCGGGGCTCGATACGCATGCAGCATCGCAATGAAAAGATCGGGTCCAGCACCGATCCCACTGTATTTGAAAGTGGGCGGTTTTCTATTACAGCCCTCGGCCCGCGAGTATCATGTCCACGTCCCAGGAACCGGGCCCGATCGGTTTCATACTGGACGGCTCCTACGGTTTCGGCGTCGGTCGCGATCGTGTGTATTGCCCAGATAGGTTCATCCGTTTCGGCCCGCGGACGCCGTTTGGCGATGAGGGAATTTTCGTCGGAATTAAACTCCGTTTCAATAGATAGGTTGCTGAACGCAGGATGCGCGGCATCGGCTTTTGGCGGTGCCAAAACAATTTCCGCGTAACTTGTGACCTCTATCTCTATCGCTTTTGACGAATTATTGGTAACTGCAACACGCCGAATTTCGGCGTTGTCTTCGGGTGAAACAATTATTTCTGTGCGTGTGTCGGTATGGCCGTCACTTCTTTTGATCACCGCTTTATCTTCGGAAAAGGCTACTTCGTAAAATTCCGGCTTACGGCCTAACGGCTGATAGCCGCCCGACCAAACGTCTCCGCTTTCCACATTACGCAAATAGACGAAACTGCCCCAAAGATCTCGTGTAGTATCTTCACGCCAACGCGTTACGGCAATATCCTTGTGCGTTGAATAACCGGCCCCGGAGGTAGTTACCATAACGGAATATATGCCGTTGGACAGAAGCTGAACGCGCGGCGTAATCGTGTTGGGGGTGTTGAAAACCCGTGTCACCCGTCCGGAAAGTTGCCGAACCACACGCCCCGACAGCACCTCTTCGGCACGCGGATGAGAGGCCGGAGCTCCGTGTGGAATCCGCTCCTGCAGCAGTAACTCAGTTGCTTTAACGAGAGGTTCGGAATGGAAACGTTCCTGTATGACATTGGCGTGAACCAGATTGTTAAGCGCAACTAGGATCATTCCCTGATGATGGGCCATGTATGCCTTTACGATCGCAAAGGTTTGATCATGCGGCAGGCGTTCCGTCGTGTAATCGATAGATTCGTAAAAGCCGAAACGGGCGAGCATCCCATTTGTTGCGAGATGGCGAAGGTTGTTCATCGCTTCGTTCGGAGAGATCGCTGCGGCCAGTGCGGTAGCGTAGGGAGCAACGACTAGATCTTCACTCAAACCACGTTTTAGTCCCAGTCCCGGAACACCAAATGCCTGATATTGGTAATTTAGTTGTAGATCCCGGGCATTGAACGCACACTCCGAGATACCCCATGGAACGCTGTTCTTCGCACCATACTCGATCTGTCTTTGCACGACGGCCTTGTAGGTCTGACTTAGTAGCGTCTCTTCATAGTCGTGCATCACGAGGAGCGGCATCAGGTATTCGAACATCGTGCCGGTCCAGGAGACTAGTGCACGGCTTGAGTCTACCGGGGTCAGTGATCGCCCCAGGCGAAACCAATGTTCCTGCTCGACCTCGTCCTTCGCAATGGCGACAAAACTGGCTAACCGAGATTCGGAGGCAAGCAGATCATAAAACGAATTGTCACGCTTTTCCTTGTCCACGTTGTAACCGATGACAAACACCTTTCGTTCCTCATCCAGAAGAAAATCAAAGTTCATTTCTTTGACGATCTCTGAGCTTTGCGAAGCGTAGGAATTCAGATTTGCCAGCGTCCCGAGGGCCGATTGCTCGGCCTTCTTGACCTTAGACATCAGAATCTTGAGAGCGTTGTCTGCGGCGTCAAATCCTGTTCCGCCTACCTTCGAACTCTCGATCTCCAATGTAATCCGGGAGAGTCGAAGCAAAATGCCCTCGTAAAGTTCGGGGAGTTGAGATAACGAAGGGAATAGATTTAAAAGATCCGTTAGTTCCCTCCATTCCTGCTGAATTGAGGGAAAATCACGGTCGATTATCTGGGACAATTTGGAAAAGTCCTTTTCCTGCCAGGGAATAAAAGTTTTGATGTCCCGGAGAAATGTCTGAGCTTGATGCGATAGATCCGACGACCAGAATCCTAACTCGTTAAAATGTTTGCTGCCGTGTTCCAGAGTCAGAGCCCGTGTGATATCCCCTATGACCTCGATATGAGATATCAGGGATTCCAGCAATTTTACCCAGGCATCAGGTGTTTCTACCGGTTGATTTTTTAACAGTCGGAGACTGGCGTCGATCTCCGAATGAAGCTGTTTAATGCTAACCCCTTCGGTACGCCGATTGACTACCCCCATCTGATTTGCTTCTTCACGCATCATTTGGAGTGAATCGGCGAGTCCTTCCATTACGTGCGTGTCGAGCAAATTACGATTCAAGATCTCCATAACGGCTTGCTTGACGGCCAGCAAGTGACCGGCGAGATTCCCGCTGTCCACACTGGAAATATAGCGAGGGGCAAGTGGCGCGAGCGTTTCAGTGTTATACCAGTTTAGGTAGTGTCCGCGGACTTTTTCGAGCTTTCCAAGCGTGGCAAACGTAAGTCCTAGTCTTTCGGTCAACTCAAGCGTGCCTATATAACCAAAATCATGAGCAGAAATTGTCGACAGCAGCAAAAGGCCAATATTTGTGGGCGAAGTGCGGTGAGCGATCTTCGGCTGCGGGTCTTCCTGAAAATTGTCAGGCGGCAGCCAATGCGACTCGTCACCAACAAACGTCTCAAAAAAGCGCCACGTTCGCCTGGCTATCATTCTTGCCAGTTTTATCTGCTCATCGTTTAGGGGGCGCCGTATGTTTGGCGGACGTAGACTTACCCGATACGCGATTAGAGGCGAAACCATCCATAGAAGTAAGAATGGAGCGGCGATCAGCAAAACTGAGGGATGAAACCAGAGAACCAGTATGAAGCTGACGATGGATAAAATAATCGCGACTCCCATTGATCGCAGGTAAGAAGCGGGGTCGTGTTTCGTATCAACCTCGCTTTGCGCGGCCGTCTTCCACTCGAGCAGATTCTTTTGGGATATCAGTACGCGATATAGAGTGCGAATGACCGCGTCAGAATTCGAATATGCCTGATAAGCCAGCACGGCAAAGACGATCAATACCTGCTGTGTGTTGGTCTTTACATCGCCCAAAACACTCCAAAAATGACTCGTCCACGGAATACCCCGGGGATGCGTCATTATATTGGTCTGCAAATGAGCGTAAACGGGAAAGGCTAAAACGAAGACGATGAAGGACGTCCACCATAAGGCAGGCCCGGGCATTAGGGTCCAAATGGTCAGAAGCCACAAAAAAATGGCGGGAGCTACCAGGCTACGACGTAGATTATCGAGAATCTTCCAACGCGAGATTACAGGCAGCTCGTTCCGCATATTCTTACCTTCGCCGTTCTTGACCCACGGCATAAGCCAGGCCGCAATCTGCCAATCGCCACGAACCCAACGATGCGAGCGCTTTGAATATGTATCAAAATGCGTCGGAAAATCGTCGAGCAGTTCGATATCGGTTACTAAACCACATCGAGCATATAGACCCTCGAAGAGGTCATGGCTGAGGACGCAGTTCTCGGGCACCCGGTTTCTCAACGCTGCTGAAAAGACGTCGACGTCATAAAGCCCCTTGCCAGTGAAGCTTCCCTCACCAAATAGGTCTTGATAGATATCCGAAGAGGCAGTAGTGTATGGATCAATGCCCGTATTTCCAGAAAATATCCGGGCAAAATAAGACCGGGACGCACTTGTCAGCGAGATGCTGACCCGCGGCTGCAAAATGCCAAATCCTTTAGTTACCCGCTGAAGACCCTCATCAAAAAAGGCCCGATTTAGCGGATGGGATGCAATGCCGATGAGTTTGCGGGCCGAATCACGCGGCAGTTGGGTATCTGAATCCAGAGTTATTACGAATTTTGTTTTTCTAAGGAGCTCTTCTTCCGCTGTTACGATCGTGAAGCTGGTATTTTGGCTACCACGAAGCAATCCATTAAATTCTTCGAGTTTTCCGCGTTTACGCTCCCAGCCCATCCATTTTTGTTCGCTTTCATTCCACAGGCGTCGACGATGGAAAAGGTGAAATTTCTGACCATTGGTCTGTCTATATTTTCGATTTAAATCTGCGATTCCAGCGTTTGCGGATTCTAGAATTGCCGCATCTTCCATCATTTCTTCAGTCGCGGCATCTCCAAAATCACTGAGCAGGGCAAAATATATGTTGTCGTTATTATTGGCCAGGCTGTAAACCTCGAGCTTTTCAAGCATGCCGGCAACACTCGATTCGTTTGTTAAAAGAGTGGGAATCACAACGAAGGTTTGAGCGTCGGCCGGTATCGCTTTGGAAGTCTCCATTTGAGGCAGAGTCCGCGGTGGGATCAATAGAGTGAAATCCCAGTTCAGAATGCTCAAGGCCATTTCACTCGCCGGGATCAAAGACATTAGGGCAAAGAACACGATAAGCGGCAAACCCGCTCCAAAATGCCATGCAACGGATACTAGCAAGGTGACGGTTAAAACTGTCAAAAATGCTGCAGAACCAAGGTAGGCAAATGCAGGAAACTTGAGGATAAGGGAGACCAGCTTTTCAGAGAATTTATAACGGTAGGCAAATTCCTTTTCGAGGATTGCCACACCCTTATCTATCAGAAAATAGCCGATATGAGATTCTCTCAGATCCTGAGCGTGTGTCGGAAGTGCTGCGGCAGCCAGTTCAACAACTTTGTCCGCAACCGTTAACTCGTCTGTTTTCGTCCGTTTCGCGATCCTCTCAATAACTTTGCGGTAACGGTCACGCGTGGCAAAGTTCATGTCCGAATAGACTTCGGCAGGATCCGTTTGGAGCAGTGGGTCGATCAAACTGACATTCTCAAAAAAAGTGTTCCAGTCGATCGTTGAGAGCAAACGCATACTCGTGATGGCATTTCCGATCGTGACCTGGGTGGTAGCCTGACGCTGATATTCCGCATCAACAATCTCGTGTATGCTCGTCCCTTGTTTATTGAGCCGATCTGACAGCCATTTATATCCGGCAGCAATTAAAAGGTCCTGATCGCGTAATTGACGGGTGAACTGCTCCACATACGCGCTTCCGAACGTCGTTCTTTTGCCCAACCTTTTTTTCAATAATGGCAAGACTTCATTCGGTCGCGTGTTAGCGAGTTCCAACAATTCATCCGCGAGATCGTCAGCTTCTTCACGCTCTTCGCGTGCGACAACGATGAGTTGGGCCAATCTGCGCAGATTTTCTACCAATGCAAAGCGGAGCGTGATCGCGACCGCCCATAATTCACCGATCGTTAACGGTGTGACCGCCTGATAAGCTCGAAGAAATCTAGCAAGCGTGTCAACCTCGAGTCGGCTGTCAGTGTGGGCGATGATCGACATGGCGACCGCATATATTCGCGGAAACCCGGCAAACTCTCCTTCCGACAGTTTTGGCAGCTCACGATAGAAACCAGCGGGAAGATCCTCTTGAATCTCACGCAGTTGTTCCTCAACAATGTGAAAGTTGTCCACAAGCCACTCTGCTGCCTGAGATACTGCTCGTTCTTCACGAATAGCATTAGCCAGAGAATAGTAGGCCGCAATCAGCACCTCGCGATTATCTTCAAGTCGTGGGTGTAATTTCTGAAATCGTTTAGGGAAGTCAACCGATTTATGCTCGTTCGCCAGAATGGCCGCAAACTGTTCTAGGCGTTCGACGCTATAGAGCTCACCGCGAATCGGATCATAATTCTCGTTTTGATTAAAAATATTCTTAAAAAAATCGGACTTCGAAAAAGATAGCTTCGCCATGTTCTTTTTATTTTTTTAACTCAAACCTTCCGGATTCCTAACTTGACCCAATAGCAAAAAGCGGGTGGTTCAGGTTTAACCCTAAATCACCCGACGAGGCCGCGTTCCCTACAGCAAAGTAATGCGGCACTCGCCGCGTCCCTTAAAACCCGTCATCCCCGCTCCGCCCGACTTTTCAGTGATACTAGGCGCCGGGGATAGTGAAGAGACTTTAGATAAGGCTATTAGAAAACCGAGGGAATGTTTGTGTGCTGTCGTACATTCAGCAGAGTTATAGAGGAGTGTGTGATGTGGGCGGCTTCGCTAACGTTCGCGGCATCCACCGCCAGAGCAAAGCGTACGATCGTTTTCCCATTTAAAGATAAGAGCTTCAATGCTACCGAGTTTAAGTCCTCTAAAAAGAATATCTTGCACAAACACCCGACGCCTCGATCAATTCAAGCATATATGCGACTATGATCGGCTTTGCTCATTTCGATGGTTTGCCCGTACTCGATAAGCAAAATGCGGTCGGCTTGTTGTGCCAGCCGGTCGTCATGGGTGATCATCACAAACGCAACACCTCTTTCTCTGTTCATCTCCCGCATCAAACTAAAAACTTCTTCACCTGAATTTCGATCTAGGTTGCCCGTTGGTTCATCAGCCAGAATGATCTTAGGAGAATTTGCGAGCGAGTGGACGATTGCGCATCGCTGGTTTTGGCCGCCACTCATTTCATCTGAATATTTATGGTCTGCTCGCTTTATCCAACTCGGTGCAGAAGTTCCAGAACTCGCGCAGTTTGCTCATTGTTGGGTTCCCCGTGCCGAATTGTGATCGGCATCAATGCATTTTCAAGACAGGTAAACTCATTGAGCAAATAGTGGGACTGAAAGATAAATCCGATCTGTTCGCTTCGGAGGTGAGCCAAACCGTCTTCGTCAAGATCCGAAATATCGATGTTATTTATGAATACCTTTCCGGCAGTCGGAACGTCGAGAGCACCCAGAATGTTTAGCAGGGTTGATTTACCGCGACGCCACCGATTGCCTATCAAACCCCTTCCTCACTGCCTCCCGCCTGAACTCATTGTCATATTTCTTAATGATTTCCAGAGAATCGAAAAGGCGGAATTCGAAATTTCACGTCTGAACCCAGAACTATTCTTAGAAATTCTTTATTTCCTTACCAAAGATATCCAAGTATGTCGTGGCGTTCGCATCGTCTGCTACCGAAGGAGATCGTTGCGGCTTTTCGAGATGGTCAGAAATGACCTTTTAAGACATTTCCGATCAAAATATCACAATCTATTTCAAGCAAAAATAAGTGGACACGGCCAATGATCTTAACCGTGTCCAAGCGTTAGATCGCCTACGATCTGCAGAATTCGGGGAGTGAAGCGGTAGCGTCTCGATGTGATCGTGAAGGTCAACGTTACTCCGTTCGGTACATTGGTAAATGAGAAAATACCGAACGAACTCGTGGTCGTGGTTCGACGAACACCCTGAGTATCTATGATCGAAACCCGTGTGTTCCGCAGAGCGATCCCGGTCGGGGTCACGACACGGCCTGAAACCGTAACGCCCGAGGCTAGTTTGCTGATGAAAACATCTGAGGCTCCACCGACGTTTGGTGCCTGTATAGGACTGGCTGTCGGGAAATTGACCGAGGCTGTCCGGCCGAAAATGTAAGAGTTCCCAAACGAATCGATGGCTATGTCGGCGCCCGAGTCGAGGCCTTAAAGAAAGCATCCGCCGTTGAGGAAACGGCGGCGGCCTCTGGGGTGTTGGAGTTACCCGTGGACGGAAGATAATCGACGGTACGTTGATTAAAAGTATTGTTAAGAAATTCCTTTACAAGGTTGGGAAACTCAGTGTCCCACCAATCGATGAGTCCCGGCCAGCGCGCAAGTCCCGATTGGTTTGTGTACCGAAGCAATTTTGGTTACTTGCGTAAGATTCAACTCATCCGTCGACAGGCCCGTTGGACTTAGACCAAGCCATTACCAATCTTTGAATGAAAGTAGTGGAGAGAAAGTGGATAGAATATGATTTTGTTTTTCCTATTTATTGCATTTAATAGACTTACAGTCTTATTAGGCTCCGACCCTCGGTACCACATTCTTGGAGATACGATAACCGGCGCTCAAGCCGGTTTTTTTGGAGCTAAAATTGAGATGAATTTTTGATCCAAACCCGAATTTTCCCGATTTTCCCCCATTTCCTGCAAAATGCCCATTTTTACTGACTTTGGTCAAAGGACTTTGCCTGATTGTTCACACGAAAACCGGAGATTGGTAAAGTAATTCCCGAGATTGGTCGAACGTGTTTTGAGACTGGAAAACATCAATTTTCGGGGCGCACCGATGCCAAATTTGATGAATTTCGATTCGCCGTCGAATCTCTCTCGATGGGTACTAAGATGGGGATAAGATGGGAAGCGTGCAGAAAATAGAGTCAGTCGCCTTAAAGTCCTTCTCAATTCAAAATTCGACATTCAAATTTCTGCATTGCTTCCCCCACTGATCCCGGAACTTCAGGTGAGAGATGTGCCAAAAAGGAATTTGTAAGACGTTTAACTATTGACTTACTTTTTATGCTCGTGCTACGATTTTGTTTAGGTGGTAAATATGGAAACAACATCTACGACCAAGGGCCAGGTGGTGATTCCCTCAGCCGTTCGTCGCAAGTTGGGCATCAAGGCTGGCACGCGGTTCAGCGTCGAAGTTAACGAAGAAAATACGCAGATCATCCTCACGCCTATCACACGCGAATACATCAAGAGCATGGCCGGAAAGTTCCGTGATCTGCCGCTTATTGAGGATCTGGAGCGAGAGCGTCGGTTGGATAGGGAGCGTGAGGACCGCAAGTTCGATAACCTGCTCGGAAGATGAAAACTCGCCAAACCATCGTATTCGATTCGTGGCCGATGATGGCGTATCTTCAGGGCGAGCCGCCCGTTGACCGGATAATCGACATCCTCGCCGATGCTAATGATCGCGGCGATACCTTATTAATGTCTGTCGTCAATGCAGGCGAGGTCTGGTACTCCATCGCGTCGCGCCGTGGTCCCGAAGCGGCCGATAGTGCTATCGCGATCATCCGCAGCCTCGGTATCGAACTCGTCGACGTCGATTGGGAAACCACCCAGATCGCCGCCCGCTTCAAAGCCAAAGGCGGCATCTCCTACGCCGACTGCTTCGCCGCCGCCCTCTGTCTCAGAACCGCGAGCCGTAGCGACCGGGCATCCTGCGTCCTGCTCACAGGCGACCAAGAGTTCAAACGCGTCGAAGACGAGATCACCATCACCTGGCTCTAGAACTTATTTCCTTTCCTAATTCGTTATTCGTTTTTCAACATTCTGCATTTCCCGGCCTACACTGATACAGGAACTCCGGATTCGCGAGGTACCGAAATGAGTGAGCACATCGTCAAAGTCACGTATACCGAAGAGTTGATCCGTTCGGCGGCCAGGTCTTATTGGAGGCGGGGCTTCGGCAATGCTGGGCTGATCGCGCTTGGCTTGGTTGGTTTTTGGTGCCTTGTGATGGCGTGGCTTCGGGTAGATTCGTGGATACTTAGCTTCTTCGCAGGTGCGTGGGTCATCTGTCTAGTGGTCGTCGTCGTCATATATGTCGGCATCCGCAACCGAGGGTTAAATATCTATCGCAAGATGGACAATAAAACCGCGACGTTCACCTTCACCGAAACAGGCATCGCTATCGAAGCCGACAACGGCAAATCCGAAATTCCGTGGAAGACGATCGATACTGTGATCCAGTATCCCGATCAATGGCTCTTCAGCATCTCCAGCAGCTACCTCACCCTCCCAACCGCCTCTGTAACGACCGAAACCAAAGAGTACATCCTCGCCCACTGCCCCAAAACCAAATGACTGGATACCTATAGGTCGTTCGTCATCCGAAATTCGACATGCAATATTCTGCATTTTGTTTCCCTCCACTGATCCAGGAACTGCGGGTAAAGGAGGTTCGAAAAACCAGGAATAGGGCTTTAAGAATATTCTCTGCGAATTTGCTGGGAACATAGGCAATAGTCGACGCATAATAACTATGTCGAAAGGCTCTTTAAACCTGGGTCAGGTTTAGCGATTGCAATTTCGTACGACTAACAACCGTACTCATCTGACAACGGTAATTATGAGGATGAATAAGCCTAAATGTAAAATAGAATCTCAACTGCCTTATGCGACGCTATTACTCATCGCGAAATCGTAATCGGACACTGGACATAGGCGCCGTATATCTCAAAGTGGACGACTTATATACATTCTTTGAACAGAAGCAATATTTTAAAGAAAAATTAGAAATAAGTGGTAACTCGGTACCCGAGACCGCCCGCCGTTTAGCAAGTTTGGCACTACAGTTTTGTCCTTTTCCCATTAAAGCTTGGCCGGAGGGCCTAAAGACTGAGGATGCCATATTTGATCTGCTGGAATTTCTTTTCGATCATATATCGAAACCCGGTGAATTAGTGTCGATGAGTAACGAAGGTTATCAATATTACGACTTCATAGACTATGACGAGGCACAAGGCAAAAAGGAGTTTCGAGAACTGGCGAATTCCTTCCTTTGCGATTACCGGGATGGATATGAAATTTCAGCGGAAGGGCGAATTCTGAGCTTAGACCCGGAACTTGGTGGTATTCTAAGCGCCGAAATCATACCCTATAACAAGGTCAAGGTTGACGATAAGGTCCGCCTTGCGATTCTAAAGTGGCGCAACCGCCATTTGGATTTGTCACAGCGAAAAGACGCAATCCGTGAATTGGCCGATGTCTTTGAATGGCTGAAAAAATCGGGCGACCTCGGGAAAGTTTTTTCAACTAAGGACGATTCTGATCTATTTAATATTGCGAACAATTTTCATATTCGTCACCACAACCCAGCTCAATCCTCAAACTACGACGAAAGAATTTGGTGTTCATGGATGTTTCATTTCTACCTCGCATCTTACCATGCGCTTGTTCGACTTTTAATTCGAAGGGCCGAGGCAGCTTCTAATGGGAAGGGCGTGGCGATGTCATAAATTTCTGTAGCATCACCGAATTCGAAGTGAGTCTTTAATTCAAAAGTGGAGTCTATTCTGTTGCCTTTTCAGGACAGCTACCCTGTCAATCGATGGTGGCACTGGTTTAAAAGTGTCGTCAGTTCTAGTCAATGAGTATTTCTTGGATTGAAACGCACGGAGGCTCTTGTAATCGATTTCACCAACTAAAATAGTATTATTAAGTCCGCCTTTGAGTTTTAGCAAATCTTTTTTGACTGTCGACGACGGTTGAGTAAGCCTCGAGTCCCCGAATTTGCTGTTGTTAACCTGAGCGACATAACAGTGAATATCTCTGCTCAACGATTCGACGATATTTGAAAAATAACTTACGTCGGCGTTCCACTCGGAAGCAACGATCAGATCCACTTTTGACTGAAACAGTGTCCGATGGGATATGTCAGCCAGTTCTATGCAGTAATATGGAGCAAGGTACAGACCGCGCCAATTAATCAAATCGTATCGAAAGATTTCGGGTTTAGGGATCGTTAATCCTCGTCCATGGACTTCTAACATTTCTTTCGGGGAATAGTGGTTTTTTAGGCGCAATAAAACGACGCAATCATTTACCCCACGCCAAGTGAAGGGAACCAATGTCAACAGAAGGTTGTGCGAGATATTATTGGCGACCCAGTGTTCCAGTCCGGCAACAACAAGTATTTGATGCTGAGCCGAGAATCGAGCCAAATCATGAGCCCAAGCATAGGGCACGGAACATTCTGGTAAGAGGACTGCTTGAACGTTTTCAACTCTCGATGCTTTCAGGAGTTTTGAAAGCACATCATAACGTGCAACGTCGAGCTTAGGTTTTCCTTCGATACTTGCGAGGAAATTCGACTCATCAAGACTCATATTTGCAAACGAAATACGAGGCTTTGCGGTGAATTGATTCTCTAGATCAATCTGAAATTCGCGAATCGAGAAGTCCCCTGAAGATCCTAAAAATGACTGAACCGGAACGGGATTGCTTACAAATAGATTTTTTCGGCGTTTTTCAGCGGATTTTCCGGGAATGCGCCCCGTGTGCATGCGATTTATCCTTTCATAGATTTCAAAGGCCCTGTCGAGGTAATAATTTGATTCTCCAAAAATCGCTGAACGTCCGCAATCATCAGTATTGTTTGCGGGAGTGCACGTATTCTGCATCACGTCAGCGTTTGCAGTGGACAGACAACATTCCCAAAAATGGACTGGTCGCGGCGATGTGTCTAGGAACTTTTGCGAGAAGCTGAAAGGCGATCTCCTCATTTTTCACTCCCATGGAATAGTGGCTCCGCAAGGTTTAGATCAAGTTCTTCGGCTGCCTCGGTAAAGCTTAGTAAGGGTTGCGTTACATAGTTATGCCGGACCATATTACTACGCCGGTACCTAAGAACGAAAGATTCGTCAATCTCGATGCCATATTCTTCAATGGGACTTCGTACAATCGTATGCCATGGAAATCGCTCAGTTTGCAAGGAAATCTTTGTTCGTCGACTGATTTCCGGATGTTCTGCTACAAATTTTGGATTAATACTCAAAGCGAGTTCGAGAGATGCAAAAAGATGTCGAATCAAGGATCTTTTTATCAGCTTGAGAAGACGAGGCGGGTTAGATGTCACGAGATAGATTTTGTCTATCTCTCCCAGCGTATGGGTGAAAAAATTTACAAACCCTTTTCTGTCGTTAGTTATGATCAATAGAGTAAAAACCTTCTCCCACGAGCGATAAAAAATCAAGGTGTTAAGCCCTTGAAAAAGCTTAACAATCTTGCTCGATTCAATTTTTTTCTCCTTGCCACTTCTTCTAAGCGCCGCAAAAATCGAATTCGCTAGGTACACGCTCATACCATATCTATTTTCTTTATAATCTTTAAGGGTCCGGATTTTCCCCTCCGAGTCATCAAAGATTAGGTGATAGGCTTGCTTCTCAAAATACTCTTCCATCAACGCGGAGTCAGGAAGATCTCTAAACTCACTCGATTTAATGCGTAATTCGTGCTTAAGCTTATCCAACGCAGCAATTGACTGAGTGTGATCGAAGAAGAATAGTAGGGTCTTATCTGGCTGTACTGAACAGCCGTCCGCGCAGCCGAGTTTAAACCGTCTGTCATCCGCGTTTTTTGTTCCAACTAATGTAACTAAAGGGTAGAGAGTCCTTAAAACATACCGTTCTAGTTCAGATAAATCCTCCCATGAAAAATCCACAACATCATCATTTTTAGTGGTCTTTGTATAATTTTCAAAGCTGAACTGCGACCCTTGGCATCCGACGTTGCTATCTAAAGCCAAGTCCGGATTCGAAATCACAATTAGAATGTCATCCACATACCGTCCATAGTAGAGCGGGCGCAAATTGCTTACGACTGCATCATCAAAATTTCTCAAGTACCAATTCGCTATGACATATGACGAATTTAGCCCAATCGGCAGAATTATTCGGTCATTATCTTGAATTGAAAATTCACCTGAATCAAGCTCTTTTAGCTTTTGATTGAATCGAGAGTGGATCTCCTTAAACAAACCGTGGAGGAAATCGTTCTCAGGAATGGAACACGCCTTTTCAATCTCACTAAAATTGATTGAAATTGAATAGAAATAATTCTTAACATCCAGACTTAAGATTGCTATGTTTTCGCCTTTAGCTAAACGTTCGCTCGCCTCTCGCATTCCGTCATCCCGCCATTTTTGGTATTGACGAAAGTACGGTTTGAACAAGGCAGTTCCACCCACTAACTCGGCTGTTCTGTCGACTGTTGAAACGCCCTCGGAGCCATCACTTGCGGTCAGAATCAACCGATTTCCAAGACAATGCGGGGAAAGTAGCCGATCAAGTTTATATCCGTATCTCATTATCCAAAGTGTAGCGACAATGTGAAGCTCAACCGGTAACTCGGCGAAGATCGTGGTCCGCGTTACCTCGTATTTCGAACTTATACGTTGATTAGTGACAAAGTTACCTAGCTCTTTCTCGCTACTATGGGGGGCGACTACTTTCTTTGGATATGCGGTTGCAGAGATTTGATTTAAAAAGAAGTTAAAGAACTCCCCGCCCACCTCAGCAGACTCAAGAGCCTTTTCGATTATGTCGAATTTCTTTAGAAAATTCAGTTCTTTTTCTGAATCATCTTCAAGTCCGTAAATCTCGGGAAATGAAGGGGTTGATCTATCATTTAGTCCGGTTTCAAAGATTGCGATCTGTCGACGCTGAATTACCTCATTCAAATCATAATAAATTTGCTTTTTATACTTGAAATAAGCGGTTCTAACGTCGCCCCATTCTTCCGGCTGATATTTTAACTTCAATCTTATCCTAAGCCTCCATGCGGGGTTGAATAGCTTGATCACCTATAGATGTGATACGACTTATACCATATTATTGGTACACCTGAAAGGGTTATTGCGACGTTAGTCGGTTAGAAGTTCTCATTTATGCGCAGACCGCTATGTCGCCTTTGATGGCTTGAGAGTATCGGGGCTCGGAGTCGTTGGGAAACAAAACCACCCCTAGTACAAGTGGGCTTCTGGCCTGATCCACATCAAACTGTTTGAGAGGTCGAACGTCACGACGCATTGGCTGAGGAAGGGTTGGCCTAGGTTGCCGTCCATTATTAGGTCGGTGACCATGACGGGGGTGTCGATGGGGATGCCGTTGGCGGCGAACCGTGGGTTGTCGCTTTAGCACTGGGCGCGTTCTGCCAGGCCAGAAACCGCACGGCTACAATCAGATCGCCGCGATGCGGCGGCGGCGGTAATACTAGATCGTGGGAACGTCAGGGTTTTTAGCCGTTGGCAAGCAGGGATGGTTCTGGCAAAAAATACTTGCCATTGTTGCGATACGCAACCGTGCCGCTCCGGTCTTTAGACCTCGATCAGGATCTCGACTTGGATCCTTCTTTTGGCTTCGTCGAGGAAGCGTTCGATGGCGGTGGCTATTTTTTGGTTGGTTAGGATCTGGCGGAGCTCGGGGCGTTTTTCTTCGAGGGGCGGGAGGAGAAGGCCCGGGGTGCGGCGGCGGAATTCGGGGGTGTAGATGTCGCGGTAGTATCGCTGCTCTTCGTCGGCGGTGACCACGACGAAGGAGCCGAAGCGGAAATCGATGTACTTTTCGATCGCGACGCGCTGGGCGATCAGGCTTTCGAAGGCGTCGTCCTTGACCGAGGCGAAACCGACCTGTTTGAGACGCGTTTCGAAAGCGGCGGTGGTCGGGAAATAGCTGAGCGTTTCGGCGATCTTGGCGGCGATCTCTTTGTCCGTAGGCGCCGCGCGCGGCAGGCGTTCGGCCTCGAGAGCGAAGATGCGCTGGTTGATGAGGATCTGTAGCGCACGGTTGAGGTCTTCGGAACTGGGCTTTTCGAGCGTGATGCCGGGCTGCAGTGCCATCTGCCAGAGAATGTCGGAGTAGGTGATGAGCTGCGGTTTGCGCAGCCCATCGGTGACGACCGCGACCGTTTTGTCCACAACCTCCTGGGCATGGATCGAGAACGCCGTCAGCAGCACGAACAACGCAATTATCGCTTTTTGGCAAGATCTCATGTTTTGTTAGTTTTTCACTCGTTCGGGTGCAGTGTCAATGACTGGAGGGTGAGCATCCTGCTCGCCCGTGGCGTATCTTCTTCTCACCCGAAGATCTTCACCGTCGGATGCCTCGGTGTGGCGAGCAAGATGCTCACCCTCCAGTCACGTAATTCGCCCTTGCTTACGCGCGGGCTTGTGCCACGGGCCGTTAAACTTCTTGACACAGTGTTTAATATCGTTTTTAATTAGAGAGGAAGTTTTCTGATTGCTTCCCTTATCACTTTGCTCCTAAACGGCCGTTCACATCTATCCGATTCACCCGGCTGACCGTAAATAATGCTGACATCTTCGCCGCCGAAAAAAGACGCGAGCAATTCTGCCTTGGCAGCGCCTGCGGAAGATAACTCTAATGAACTTAGGTTCATATCGGAGTTAGGGCGGAGCCTGCTCTTTACGGTGCACCCCAAAAAAGTCGCGAACCGCGTCGCGGGCGCCATACTCAATGGAGTAGATGCGGTGACGTGCGTGTTTGTTGCCGAGCTTGACAGCATCGGCTTGATCACCTGTGAAATGGGCCGCGATGGCGAGTGTGAGGATGGTTTGCTGCGACGCGAGAAGTTTGAAAAGTGGCTGAGTTTTATGCCGCCGCAGGTTGGGTATTCTGAGACCGACGCAGCGGAATTCATGATCGCGGGCCAGGAACATGCGAGTGAATATATCTCACCGCTTCACATTAACGGCGAAATACGCGGAGCGATCATCGTCGGATTTGAGACTGCGGAGGAATTTTCGGAACGCAAAACACGCCTGATCGAGGCCGCTACCACGATGGCCGCGATGAGCGTGAATCTGTCGGCTCATTACGAACTCGCGCTGCACAATTCGATCAACGAGGCTCGCGAGGAACATCGCAAGTTTACGGAATCTGTGCTCGACGCATTGCCGGTTTCGCTTTACGTCGTCGACCGCGATTACCGCATCGTCACCTGGAACCGCCACCGCGAGGTCGGCGCTCAGGGAATACCGCGTGATATCGCGATCGGCAGGAACGTTTTTGACGTACTTGAAAAATACCCGCAGGGACGCGTTAAAGAGGAATTTGAACGCGCTTTCCGCACCGGCAGGATCGAACGCATCGAGCAGCAAACAGTCGCGGACGACGGTTCGACGCGGCATTGGATGGTCAGCAAAGTCCCGATGAAAAACGCCGACAACGGCGACGTCACGCACGTGATCACGGTCGGCGAAGACGTCACAATGCGTGTCGAGGCCGTGCAGGCCGTCAACCGTGCCGAAAAACTCGCCGCGGTCGGCCGTCTCGCCGCTGGTGTTGTTCACGAAATAAACAATCCGCTCGCCACGATCGCCGCCTGTGCCGAAGCTTTGGAACAGCGCATCGACGAAGGTGCTTTCGAAATGTCGGAATCTGCCGACGACCTGACCGAGTATCTCGGCTTGATCAAAAGCGAGGCGTTTCGCTGCAAGACGATCACGACCGACCTTCTCGATTTTAGCCGCATCCGCGCGGGCGAACGTACGCCGATCGATGTGGGCGACGTCGTCCGCTCGACGGCGAATCTTATTTCTCACCAAAAACGCGGCGAAGGCATTTCGCAGCGAGTCGATATCGAATCCGACCTGCCGTACGTTTCAGCCGACGGCGGCCAGATACAGCAAGCCGTGATCGCCCTCGCGACGAACGCGATCGACGCGATGACGGAGGGCGGAATTCTCACATTCCGAGCCTTCACAAAGGGCAGCCGCGTCGTCATCGAGGTCGAAGACACCGGTTCCGGCATTGCGCAGGAAGACATGTCGAAGATCTTTGAACCCTTCTTCACAACCAAAGAGGTCGGAAAAGGCACGGGTCTCGGCCTCGCGGTCTGCTACGGCATTGTTTCCGAACACGGCGGACGCATCAGCGTTCGTTCGACGGTTAACAAGGGCACAACCTTCAGCATCTTCCTTCCAGTGGCCAGATAGCCGCAATTCTTCCAACCCCCAAACAAATGGCAAAACTATTAGTAGTCGACGATGAGAAGAACCTTAGAATGGTGGTTCAAAAAGAAATGGCCCGCCAGGGCCACGAGGTCGAATGCGCCTCTGACGGCGAAGCCGCGTGGGAAATGCTCGAGGAGCAGGACTTCGACGTGCTGCTGTGCGACATAAATATGCCGCGGCTCGACGGCATGGGATTGCTCCGACGCACACGCGAACGCAGCCAGAATCCGCCCGAGGTCATCATGCTCACGGGTCAAGCGACCGTCGAATCGGCGATCCAGGCAATGAAACTCGGCGCGTACGATTACCTCACCAAACCCTACCGCATCGGCGAACTCTCGGCTCTTGTAACCGCCGCCGCAGAAAAACAGCAGCTCAAGGTCGACAACCAACGCCTGCGCGCCCAGATCGCTCGAACACATCAATCGCTGCCGGAGATCGTTGCCGAATCGCGGCAGATGAAGGAAGCGTTGCGGCTCGTGCAGCGTGTGGCTCCATCGGATACTTCGGTAATGATCACGGGCGAATCGGGCGTGGGTAAGGAGTTGATCGCGCAGGCGATCCATCGTCTGAGCCGCCGTGCGGACAAGCCTTTTATCGATCTGAACTGCGCAGCTTTGCAGGATACTCTGCTTGAGAGCGAATTGTTCGGCCACGAAGCGGGAGCGTTTTCGGGAGCACGGGTTCGTAAACTTGGGCTGTTTGAGATAGCGGACGGCGGGACGATATTTCTTGACGAGGTTATGGAAATGCCGATGCAGCTTCAATCGAAACTGCTGCGGGCACTGGAAACGCGTTCGTTCTTCCGCGTCGGTGGTGTGAAAAAGGTCGAGGTCGATGTTCGGCTAGTTGCCGCAACAAATCGGAACAAAGAGCAGGCGATCAATGACGGCATTTTCCGCGCCGATCTGATGTACCGGATCAACAGCTTTGAGATCGTTATCCCGCCGCTGCGTGAGCGTCGCGAAGACATCGAGCCACTCGCGCGTCACTTGCTCCACAAACTAGCCGGAGCCGGTGCACCCGAAATGTCCCCCGCGACGATCGAGGCTCTTTCAGCATTTGACTGGTCAGGCAACGTCCGCCAGCTCCGCAACTGCCTCGAGCGCGCCTTGTTGCTCTGCGACAACAACATGATCACGCCTCGCGAACTGCCGCCCGAGATCGCATTCCGAACCGAAACCCCGAGCGTCTCAGTCAGCTACAACGCCCCGCAGGCAACGCAGAGCGTCGGCACATTCCAAAATTCCCCATCAAACAACCTCCGCGACGTCGAACGCCAACAAATAATCGGAGCCCTCGAAAAAACCGGCTGGCACCGCGGCAAAACCGCCGAATTGCTGGGCATTTCGCCTTCGACGTTGTATCGACGGTTGAGGGAGTATGATCTGGATGTGAGGTAACGTGAAAGAAACCGGTCAAAACTATTGCGAAGAACGAACTGTTAACTCAAACGGTAAGTCCCATCGCCGGAACGAGCTAACTTTTGGCTTCTCGGCTTCGAACTTCTTGATCGGCAGATTTCCCTTTCCTAAAACGTCGAGAAAATCTTTAGACAACGAGCCGAGCGGGCGAGTATCTGAATACGCGTGCGTTCGGAGTTCGCTTTCGGATCCGTTCGCAAAGACAAGATAAGTTTCATTGAGAGCGAAATGATAATCGCAGATGGATCCCCTGTTATCACCATTCGAGCCCCACATTTCATCCGTCACCAAGACGACGTTTGAAGCTGGCATCTTCCGGGACTCCATTGCGAAACGCACATTGGATCACCTTGCGAAGTACCCGAGTAAGCAAATCTATGTGGCCCTCAGCGTTACCTTTCCGACCCCGCTCAGGTTGACATGCTGTCGAGCCTGCCACAGATCGTAGTTGTACTGCATTGCCAACCAGCTTTCAGCGCTTCGTCCGAGAGCTTTGGAGAGCCGTAAAGCCATTTCCGGGCTGACGCGGTTTGTTCCGTTCAAAACCCGGCTTAACGTTGAAGCCGCGACTCCAAGTTTTGCTGCAAGCTCGCGGCCGCTTATGTTGTTAGGCTCCAAATAGATATCGGCAATGAATTCGCCGGGATGTGGCGGATTGTGCATGGTCATTAGTGATAATCCTCGTAATCTAAAATGTGAGCATCGCCGTCATGAAATTCAAACGTCATACGCCAGTTCCCGTTGACCCAAACCGACCAGCGAGAAATCTCTTGACCTTTGAGCCGATGGAGCCGAAAACCCGGAATCTCCATATCAACGATCGATTGAGCAGTATCTAAAGCCGCTAATAACATTCGGAGACGTTTGGCATGGTGCGGCTGAATGCCTACGACGCTTCCCGATTCAAAGTACTTCTTGAGCCCCTTGTGCCGGAAAGACTTGATCATACCTAACTATACACCGTTGCCCAACACGCAACAAGCAAATTTGTTATGCGCTCAAGATCTTAATTATGTACAAGAACCGTTGTTCCGAAAGCGGCATTAGTTTCTTTTTGAAAAGGACGTTTTGACCCTCGAGGGCCTTTTGAAGGTTTTCGCCGCCGAAGAAGAGGAGTTGGGATTTGCCGGACCATTTGATCAGGCGGGGCAGTTTTTCCGTGAATTTATCGAGAGCACGGCAGGTTACTGCTTCGCAATGGCCGAGGTTTGTTTCGGAGAATTGCGTTGGCGATAGGCGCGTGCGGTGTTTTAGTCTGAGTTTTTCGACCGCAAGGGTTAGGAACTTGGACTTTTTTTCTTTTGATTCGATAAGCACGGCTTTGAGGTCTTCGCGGGCGAGCAGGCACGGTATCGACGGCAAGCCGCCGCCGGTTCCAACGTCGGCGAACCAGATGCCGTTCGGCAGATATTCGAGCAGCGTGAGCGATTCCAGGATGTGGCGAGTCGCAAATTCCTCAGGCGTTGACGGGCCGACAAGGTGGAGGATTTCGTTGTGTTCCTGGATCAGGTCGTAATAGTCGGCGAGCCGCTCGACGGCGTCGTCAGCAAGCTCGATGCCGAATGTCGCCTGGTTATCTCTGAGACCTTTTATGAATTCTGTTCGCATAATAGTGAGTTTCACGCAACGTCGCTAAGAACGCAAAGAAAATCGGGAGTCGACATAGTACCGACTCCCGACTCGTAAAATTGGTGCGGACGAATGGAATCGAACCATCACGGGATTGCTCCCACAGGCTTCTGAGACCTGCGCGTCTACCAGTTCCGCCACGTCCGCACGTTTGGCGAACCTTGAGAATACTAATTCGGTACGAGAAATTCAAGATGACAAGTCAGAACCGCCTTGCGTAAGCGGGCGGTAAGGCGGCCGAGATCCGAGGATATTGGGTAATATCGCGATCGTTCCGCCCGCTTACGCGAGGCGGTTCTGACATTTTTGCTATATTGGATACGTGCCAAGCCATCTCGCCGACAATCTGAATGACATCCGCGAGCGTATCGTGAATGCGGCAAAATGCTCGGGCCGCGATCCATCGGACATAAAGTTGGTTGCCGTGAGCAAAACGCATCCGGTCGAGACATTGCGGGAAGCGATGGATGCGGGAGCCACGGTTTTTGGTGAAAACAAAGTCCAAGAAGGCGAATCGAAGATCCGCGAGATCGGCCGCGGGGATGTTGAATGGCATTTGATCGGCCATTTACAATCAAATAAAGCCCGCAAGGCGGCACAGCTTTTTGACGTTATCCAATCCGTCGATTCCATCGAACTCGCGGAGCGGCTCGAGCGTATCTGTATTGACGAAGGCCGCGTTGAACTGTCGGTTTTCGTGCAGGTCGATCTGGCGGGCGAAGAGACTAAATCCGGCATTCCTGAGAGTGAACTGCCGAAATTAGTTGCTCATTTGAAAACCTGTAAACGGCTGCGATTTGACGGTTTAATGGTTCTTCCGCCGTTTTTCGATGATGCTGAAGTGACTCGGCCATTCTTCTGCAGATTGCGAGCGATCCGTGATGAACTCGCTGCTCAAAATGCGTTTTCGAATGTCCGCGGTGAGCTTTCGATGGGAATGAGCCATGATTTTGAGGTCGCGATCGAAGAGGGTGCGACGGTCGTTCGAGTGGGAACGGCGATTTTTGGAGGAAGAGTTTAGCCACAGAGAACACAGAGGGCTTACTTTGTAACGATATGCTTTCAGGTTTAGTTTATCCAATATTTAGCCTCATTGTCTGGTGCGTTTTTGGCGTGTTTCTGGGCATTTTGCTGTTGCGGCTGATATTTAATTACAGCGATCCAAATCCCTTTGGCAAGGTCGGCAGGTTTGGGTTTAAGGTGCGAAAGGCGACTGAGCGGTGGGTTTATCCGGCGACGAGGTTTTTTGCGATGTACCGCATTGATACGAGGCTCGCACCGCTGGTGACGATATTTATCGGGCTTGTTATAACCTACTTTTTCACGCAGATAATCGGGAATACTTTTTTTGTGATCGATGGGCTCTCGGCCGGTGTGATGGCCGGGAATCCTAAGGTGATCATCGGTTTTATTCTCTACGGTTTGCTTAGCATTCTGGTGCTGTTTATCTTCCTGCGATTTCTGGCTTCGTGGTTCGTCTTTTCGCAAAAGACGTTCTTTGCGCTCGTCATCAAAGTAACCGACCCGATCATGCTGCCCGTCCAGCGGTTGATACCGCCGATCGGGATGTTCGATATTTCGGCGATGCTCGTGCTTTTGGTTATCAGCTTTTTGCAGTCGATAGTGCTGAACATATTTGTCCGAGGCTAGGAAACATCGGCTATTCGTCGTCCTCAGCCTCATTTTCTTCCGCTTCGTCCTCAGGTTTTACGCCGGCGGTCATCAGTTCAAATGCGGGCAGACGTGCGATGCCGGGCATCGGGACCTCGCCCTTGACCGAGAACCAGATGATCTCGTTCAATTCGCGAGGGTTTGCCATGTCCGCATGTTCGAGATCCTGCCGGTCTGTCATTCTCATAAACTCAAGCATTGCCGTCGTTGGTTTCTCGGGCGGGTAGAGGTTATCGAGCGCCACGCTTGGCAGGATCGCGGAAAACGGCCGTGTGTCGGGTGTGGTTGTAAATATATCGATCGGCGTCGCATTCGCGTCGAGGAAGTTCATCGGCGGCATTCCCAGACACACCTCGATCGTGCGGATCAGGCTGACCGTGTTATGAAACTCATGGACGAGAGCCCCGCTGCGGTTATAGGCCGAAATAACAAGAGCGGGTGAACGGTGGGCATCAACATGGTCGGGCCCATCCTGTGCATCGTCCTCTACGACAAAGATCGCTGTGTCTTTCCAATACGGACTGTTCGAAACTTCCTCGACGAGGCGGCCCAGGGCATAGTCGTTTTCCGCGACGTAGAATTGTGGGGTCGGAATCCCCTTGTTCAATCCGGCCGTGTGGTCATTCGAGAGCCGGACAATAGACAGATTTGGCAATGTATCGCCTTTTCCGGACTGTTGATCTGCAACGAAACCGCGAAATTCCTTTTGCCAATCGCCAAACCGCGAGCTGCCGCGAAGCTTTGGGTCGGCATGGTCCGGCTGGATCGCCGGATCGAATTGCGTTGCCGATTCCCTCGCCATGCGGTAAGAATCGACGGTCATAGAATCCGGCGTTGAGGTGTCATAATTTCGTGCCGTTGGCGAATAATGCCCTTCGAGCGAGCGCTTGGTCGCAAATGCAGTGACCGTCGGTGAGATATCCGGATATTTTTTGGATTGGCGTGTATTTACCTCTTTAACGTCTTCGGCGGAGACGGTTGCGACAAACTCGCCGTAATTACGGTAGCTTAGCCCCGCCCGCTTGGCGGCGTCCCATAGATAAAGTGTTTCCGGCTCGGCAACGTCGCGATCGCCTTGCAGATATGGGACGTATTTCTTTTGAAAGTTAGCAATGTCCTCGGCACTCGCCGGAAGGTCAAAAACCGAAGGTAAGGCGACCGGCGGCCTTCCCGATGGCGGCTCATACGAAGGCAGACGATTGAATCCCTCATAATCATAGGTACGGCCGCGGCCCGAATAATTCCAGCGAAACGCCTTATCGACGTAATCATTCGAAAAAGCCGCTGTCGACCAATTATGCCCGTCGGGGCTCGCTTCAGCATTCACAAAGAATCTATCAAGCACGCCAAACCGTAGGGCGAGCGCACGCGCGTTCGGGGTAATATTTTGCTTTTGTCCGCTCGGCGATTTTGCTGCGTCACCGGCTCCGAATATCGCGACTGACGGATCGCCATCCGCCTTTTGCCCATTGCCGGCAGCGGTAAGATCACCGAAGACCTGATCGTACGTGCGGTTCTCACGAATGACATAGATCACGTGTTTGAATGGAGATTTGCCGCCGCCAAAGATGCTTTTTTTCTCGCGGCCGATCAGTCCGTTATTCCGCATCGCCGTCTGAGTATAAGTAAAGAGCTGCGGCTCGTCCGGAGCGGTCACCACACTTATGTTGCCTGAAACAACCACCGCACTGTACATTCCCGTCTTGCTGCGGCCGGCGGGAAAACTCTCGTTCGGCATGTTCGGATAAAAACCGGAATCGTTACTTGTATGGGAGGAATTATCGGCTCCGGTGCCTTTGCCATTCGCAATAAATACCTGATTTCCGACTACTGCAACCGCTGATGCGTAGTTTCCGGTTGGAATGAACCCGGCCAATTTCGACGGGGTTTTCTTAGACGGTATCTTCGCGAGGCTTATCTGTGCTACGGCATTCGCGTGAGCATTCGCGACGTAGAGAGTCTGTTCGTCCTCGCTCAGTGCTAGACCTTCCGGGCTCGCTCCGTTCAAGGCAGTTTCCGCAAGACGGACGTTTATCGTCTCGATCACCTTGTCCGTAACAGTATCGATCACCGAAACCGCGTCGGCGTCCGAATTAACAACATAGAGTCGCGTCTGCTGACGGTTGAGAAGCATCGCGGTCGGATGGCGTTCGACGGCTATGTGCCTGACCTGTTTTGGCCGCAGCGGATCGACAACCGCGATCGTCGCGTCACCCCACAGGGAAACGTAGGTTTTCGCGACCTTTTTCCCTTTGACGACGAGTTTCACGTCGTACGGATACAGCATCTGTGACGACCCGGCGCGATGCAGATCTATTCGCTGTAAACGGCGCGAATCTCGCAGGTCAGAAACGACACCGAGCGTGTCGCCGAGATTGTTTGCGACAAAAAGAGTCTCGCCATCAGGACTAAGGCCGAGGCCTGTCGGATAGACGGCGGCGACATTGCCGTTATAATTCGGCGATGGAGCATTTTCAGTAAATCCCGATACATCGATCGACGGAGCGTCGAATTTGGCATCAGGCTTGTTACCCGGAAGCAAAGGCATCGGCAACGCCGGATCAAAACCCATGATCCAGATCTTGTTTTCATACCCGCCCGAAACATAAAGCTGAAATGTTCCATCTGCCTTTGGCGTTTCATTAAAAACCAAGCCGACATTCGCACTCTGCGGCGACGGGAAATAAACGTTTTGAATTACCCTGGGTTCCGGCTTTAAGTTGAGATCAATGACCGAAAGCGTCTGCTGCGCCTTGCTCTTGGAATTTACCTGAACGCCGTAGCCGCTGTTTACCGCGATCAAATACCGGCCTTTGCCATCCGGGCCCGTTTTATCCGGCGTACGAACAAAATTCACCGTAAGCGGAGCAACCGCGGTCATACCGGTCGCAGAGTCAGCGATAAGCCGTCCCGCAGGCGTCGTTTTCCGATCGGCGCCAGTTTCTTCGATCGCGTCAGCCACGACCTTTGGCGATCCGGGAATGCCGAAATACAAAAGGCCGGCCGAGCAGACCATTATCAAACCTAGGACCCCAACCGAACGGACGCGCGATATTTTAAGCATTGTGATTTCCCGGAAAAGACAGATTTGTCAGCTATAATAACCCGAAACCTGTTAATTCGGTATTAAAAAAGCGTGTCAATTAACCTTACAGAACATCCGGACGGCATCGTCGTTGCCGTCCGCGTCATACCGCGTGCGTCGAGGAGCGAGATCGTTGGCGAACACGACGGTTCGCTAAAGGTCCGCATCTGTTCGCCGCCGGTTGACGGAGCTGCGAATGCCGAAATTATACGACTATTTGCCAAGCATTTCGGTGTTTCTAAGAGCGAAGTTTCGATCATCAGTGGCGAAACTTCGAAAAATAAAAGAATTAAGATCGAAAACCTGTCAGTATCGAAGTTTGAGGAGCTAATAAAATGAAGAATCAAATTTCGTTCATGTCAGGTTTATTCGATACGCAGGCAACGATCCCGGCGGTTGCAAACGACCGGCATTTTGGCGAGGATCTCGCGAAATGGATGATCGTAAAATCGAAGGGAAGCGAGTTCGTCTTTCATACACCGGTAAAAAGCGCGGACGGTTGGTCGGAATCGGTCACCGCAAATGGCGAGAATTTTATCCTCGATTTTGGCATCGTGAACGAAACGATCGGCGACGAATACGCCGGCTGGACCATCACCATCGATAAGCCGCGTACCTGGGGACTATTTGGTTCAAAAGACTCCCCTTCGCGCGGCCGGCTTTGCGATCTGATCCACAATATCCTGCGTGACGAGCGGCAGATCCGCGAGGTGCAGTGGAGCTAAAGGCATCAGTCATTTTTGCGCCGTAATAATGTTGCGTGATATATTCGTTTATTCGATTTTAGTTCAACAAAACAAAGGTTTTTTATCACATGTCAGGACATTCCAAGTGGCACACAATTAAGCACAAGAAAGGTGCTCTCGACGCTAAACGCGGTAAGATATTTACCAAGCTGATCAAAGAGATCACCGTCGCGGCCCGCACCGGCGGCAGCGGCGACGTTGACGCGAATGCACGTCTGCGAAAGGCTGTCAGCGACGCAAAAGGGCTCAACATGCCCAATGACACCATCGATCGCGCCATCAAACGCGGCACCGGCCAGCTCGAAGGCGTCGCATACGACGAGATCACCTACGAAGGCTACGGCCCGAACGGCGTCGCGATCCTCGTCGAGACCATGACCGACAACCGTAACCGCACGGTCGCTGAGCTTCGTCACCTGTTCTCGAAGAACGGCGGCAACCTCGGCGAAGCCGGTTCGGTCGCGTGGATGTTCGATAAAAAAGGCTACATCGTAGTCGATAAGGCCGCAAAATCAGAAGACGAGCTATTCGAGATCGCTATCGAAGCCGGAGCCGATGATATGCAGGACGAGGGCGATGTCTTCGAGATCTACACCGCCCCCGACGCCTTCGAAGCCGTGACCGACGCAATTAAAGCCGCCGGCATCGAGCCCCAGGCCGCTGAGGTCTCAATGATCCCCCAAAACTACATCGCGCTAACCGGTGCCGACGCCAAAACCATGATGAAACTCTACGACGCCATCGATGACAACGATGACGTGCAGAAGGTTTACGCGAATTTTGATATTGATGAGAGTGAGATGGAGTAGCGTGTGTCTCACTTTGTTCCGCCCTTTTTGCTGGCTGGGCCATGATCGTAACTGAGTATTCGCGCCATTTTCCACACGCCTTCATTTAAGAGCCACAATTGTAAGAATCTGGCACGCCCGTCGAGGAATTCAGGTTTGCCTTTCTGGTTTACGTAAAATACGTGTTCGCCGGAGATGATTGCGCCGTAAATTACTTTGCCATTTTCCAGTGGAAAAACTTGCACTGTTCGTTCAACCGCTACACGCCGTAAATGCGAATTCGGATCGCCGCAAAGTCCATTTTTCAGAGCGTTCATGAAATTCTCATGTCCAATTGTCGGTCCACCTTTGTCATGGAAAAACTCGACATCGTCCGTGAACATCGGCCCAAATGCAGAAATGTCGCACTTGTTATAAGCCCTCCAAAAAGCAGCGTCTTTGGCAAGTATCGTCTCATTCAACCTCTCTAAATCCTGTTGGGCAGAGACATTTAGCCAACAAAAATTTAACAAAAGGAAAGCAACAATGATCAAGCTCTGTTTTGGCATAGTTGAAAGTCAAAACGTATTTTGCGGGAGCAATGTTCGTAAAATTATCGTCCCGTTTGACGCCTACTTCAACGTCTCCAACACTTTCATCGCCTGATTCCGATATCCAACCATATTCTTATCCGAATACGAGGCCGTGGAGCGAAGATATTCATTCAGAGCTCCGCGGGCTTCGTCTTTGCGGCCGGCTTCGGCGTAGAGCATTCCCAAACGCAGAATTACATTTTTTGATTCGGGCAGCATTTCGACGCGAGCTCGAGTGACGTAGCTTTCGAGTTCGCGCATGGCGTCGGATTTGTTTCCGGCCTGGTAATGAGCGACAGCGAGCTTTTCGGTCAGGGCGGCGGCGTAGATCGGAAGATCTTTGCGGGCGTCGAGGAAATTCCGGATCGCCAGGTCGTATTTTTTCTGCTCGACGTAGGTTATCCCGAGCGATTCGTACACCTGATACGTGGCATAGGCGTCCTGCTGGTCCGCTGGGGTTGCGAGAGCAGCTTGCAGATCTTTTTCCGCATTGTCGAACTGTTTTACAGCGTTGTAATTGCGGCCGCGGCCGTAATAGGCACGCATCGTGGGCTTTTTGGCGATCGCCATCGAGTAAGCTGCGATCGCATCCTCATATCTTTTTTCCTCCGCGAGAGCACTTCCAAGTTGGAGTGAGGTGAACGCCGAATCGTCGATGTTCTTTGTCCAGGTCCAAAGAGCGAGTTCGTTGGCCCACGCGAAGTTGTATCTGACCGTCTGAACACCAAACAACAACGCCACAACACATCCGGCGATCAGCAAGTTCCTTTCGCTCAGCACCTTCCCCGCGAGCGGCACGAGCAGCATCAACGCTCCGAGCAGCGGCAGATAGAGATAGCGATCGTGGACGATCTGTTCGGACGGGAATGCCGTCGCGTTCATCGCCGGGATGAGCGGCAGCAGGAAGATCGCGGCCGCGAGCATCGCACGTTTTGACGATCGAGCAACATATATAACTCCCGCGATCGCTGCAAGGGAGATGAAAAGCGGAACGACAAAATTCAACCCTCCGATCTCTTTGACCGGAGAGAGCGGGTAATTGATGGCGATTAAGATGGGAGCGAAGATCTGCTTCAGATAAAAAGCAAACATTTGCGGCACGCTAATCACTGCATCAAACAACGCCACCGCATCATCCGGCGGCCTCGCGATGGCACCGATAATACTGAGCCTAATAAGAAAACATGCGACTGCCGACGCAGCGAGTGCCAGCAACGGTGTGTTCAGCGAACTCTGCCTTACCTCAGTACCGTCGGTATCATCCTTGAGAACAAAATAATAGATCGGCAGGCAGAGAATGCCGATCTCTTTTGAACCGAGAGCGGCTGCATAGAACAGGATCATCAAAAGTAGATCTTTGTTCGACCGCGAGCTGCGATAGCTCGTCGCAAACCACAACGAACCGAGTAACGTCAGCGAAAATAACAGATCCGGTGAACCTGCGATCCATGCGACAGACTCCACGTGAACGGGATGAACCGCAAAGATCAACGCGATCACAAACACCACGACCGCTGAATATTGCCAACGCCGCAAAAGCAAAAATGCGAGCACGCTGACACCAGTATGCAGCAGCACGTTAACCACATGCCATCCCAAGGGGCTCGTGCCGAAAAGACGGAAACAGACGATATTCAGCAGCGTAAACGTCGGCCGCCAATAGTTGCTCGCCGCCTGCGTACCGTCGCCCTTGAACGCCCAAACGTCGGAGCTTAAGGCTTTCCAAAACAGCGAATTATCCTGGATCAGCGTATTGCGGATGATCTGTCGCGTGTCATCATAGACAAATTCTCCGGTCAACGAATTCGCAAAAACGAGTACACAAACAACTGCGATCGGGACCAACCATTTTAGTTCGTTGCGATATTTCACGGTGAACCTATTTTGCACCGCTCCGCGCCTCGCCTTCAAGGTGAGCCGCTAAAAATTGTTGAGGACCTTTGTGTGTCCTTCTTATGCAGATATCCAAACAAGCGCGCGGCATATTGAAAAGGTGAGTTAGCGTCGTCATGCCGTTAATGTGATAACAATCGTTTCACCTCTTCAAGTTCGGGTGCCGTATCGAATAGCTGCCCGTTCGCGAGCCTTTACCGCCTCGATCTCGCGGTCGCGGGGCGGGGCGTTCGTGACGTAGGAATTCAGCATTTCCTGAGCAGCCGCTGCGACGCGTTCGACAGCGAGGTTGAATGCTTCTTCGTTGGCTTTGGACGGTTTGGTAAACCCGGATAGCTTACGAACGAACTGTATCGCTGAGGCGTTTACTTCGTCTGTAGTCGCTGGCGGATCGAAATTAAAGAGCGTTTTGATATTTCTGCACATAACGTTATTCCACGTCCCGAAGTGTCAGGAAGTTTCGAACTGATCGGACACAGTGGTCAATGTTAACTAAAGATCCGACGCCCATTCGCGAACAACGCGGGCGATCTCGGCAAAAATGTCTTCGGTCGACTGGCGAGTTCTTTTAAGGATCTTGAAACTGTGATCGGCTGTATCCAGAAGGTGAAGCGTTGCTTTGTTGCCAAGGCCATTCACGACCGGCTCAAGCAGATCAAGCTCACCGAGGGCATCTCTCGTGCCGCTCAGGAAAAGCATCGGAATGTCGATCAGCTTGAGATGCTCAGCCCGCTTTGTCGCCGGCTCACCTGCGGGATGCAGCGGAAAGGCAAAGAACACCAAACCTCTCACGCCGTCGATCGGCTCCTCACTCTGCGCGGTCGAAGTCATCCGCCCGCTAAACGAGTGCCCGCCCGCAAGTATCGGCAGATCCGGCGCCGCCTCACTCGCAGCCCTGACCGCCGACCGTATCGTCTCAGTACAGGTCACCTGCGAATTCCTCCCGCCACCTTTTTCCGAATAAGGAAAGTTATAACGAAACGTCGCGATGCCCTGCTCAGCCAATCGTTCAGCGATCGTCGCCTGCATCGGCGTTCGCATATTCGAACTCGCCCCGTGTCCGAGGACGAGCAGATGCGTCGCATTTTCGGGCCGCATCAGAATTGCAGAGACTTCGCCTTTTTCAGGCGTTGCAAGAAACCTTAACTCATCGAAAGCATATGGCATAAAATATGTCCGAGCATTTTATTTTTCACGTGGCCGATCCTGCTCAAGTGATTTTAACAAAACACCTTCGAGTAAATGAGGCAAATTGTTGGTTAACGCGTCAAGTGGTTCCACTTCAACACAGCGTTTGGGATCGAAGTCATCAACTACCTTTATTACCTTGCCGTTAAATCGCAGTTCAATTACCCGAGCAGGTTGATCGGTTTCCCTTTTGTTGCATTTGTCCCGAAGTTCGGTGGCAGGTTCTGCAAAATTCGAGAGATGAGTCTCAGATACCTGAGTCCACAAGGTCTCTAATTGCTCTGTAGACAAAAGTCGCTCCTCACTAACCTCTTTTTTGGGATATAGGAAAGTAACCGTAACCTTTCCATTTGATTCGACAAGATATCTGGTTGCAGCTAACGGGATAAAAAAGTTACCGTTTCCTTCGTAATAATTCAATTGAAAATCAGGCGGTATCCTCTCTCGACCATTAACGGGTTCCGGCTGAAATTCTGTTGAACTCAAACACCCAGTCGTCAGGATCGCAGACAGAGCCAGAGATAATAAGTGTATATTTTGCAAAATCGGTTCTCAATCAATTACTTCTGCGGCACCAATTTTACGCTGAGGTCACAACCGACGGCTTCGGCGTAGCGTTTGAGGGTCGCGATCGAAGGTCTATGTTTGCCAACGCCCTCAAGTCTTGAGACCGCACTTTTCGTTGTTCCCATTTTTGCGGCGACAGCGTCCTGGGTTAAGCCCGCCCGGGAACGAGCTCGGAGCATTTGTCGAGCGATCTCGTACTCAAGCTCAAGGGCCTCGTAAGCTTCCTTGAAGCCAGGCCGTTTGTAAGCCTCTTCGAGCATCCCTTTATGGTCATGCTTTACCGGTTTGTATTCACGATCAGTCATTTCTTTACCTTCTTGACCCTATTGCGGGCTATTGTGATTTCCCTCTCAGGCGTTTTCTGTGTTTTCTTGATGAACGCGTGAATGATGATGACTCTTCGTCCTAAAAGGTAACAATAAAATGCACGTCCAATTCCGCTTCGTCCCCGAGGTCTGAGTTCGAACATTCCATCTCCCATTGCCCTGGAATGCGGCATTCGAAGTATCGGCCCAAATTCTTCGACTAGCCCCAGCAATCTCAGATAGTCGGCGTAGAGATCAGCTGGCCACGCCATGATCTCGTCCTTGAGCTGTTGATCGTAATATCCGACCTCGAACTTCATAGTAAATGTTAGCAAATGTGCTAACTCACATCAACGGATAATTTTAGAGATTCGTAACGTCCACGCAAATTTCCCGTTTGATCTATTTCTAAACTCGTCAGGAATATCTACGGTAAATCCATTCGCCGTTCGTTTCCATGACAGTTCTTTGTCGAAACCAAGAAGGCTGACTTTTGCTCCGTCCGCAGCAACTATCCCTTCAATGACCAAGCTCGCAGGCGGGGCTGTTTCATTTTCGTCGGCCATGTAGATCGCGAAGACAGTTCCGTCACGCAGCGACGTGAAGGCTACCTTGCCTTGTTTGTAGGGGGCGATCGGGCGTGTGTTGTAGATGGCTTCGTTGTTGATGCTCATCCAGGCGGCGATGTCTCGCAGGCGGGTGTAGGCGTCGGGGGCGAAGTCGCCTTTGGGGCTGGGGCCGATGTTGAGGAGGAAATTCCCGCCCTTTGCGACGACGTCAACGAGCGTATGGATCAACTGACGAGAAGGTTTGTAGACATCGTTCGGCACGTAAGACCATGAGGTCGCCATGGTCATGCAGGTTTCCCAAGGGTACGGCAGCGGTGCGTCGGGAACTTTTTGCTCGGGTGTGCGGTAATTCTCAAATTGCCCGTGAACGTCACGGTCGACGATGATAATTCCGGGCTGATTTTTGCGTGCCATCCCGGCGATCCGCGGCATGTCGATATCCTGCGGCCATGGCACGCGGCCGCTGCCCGCGACCGGATCTTTCGGCATGCCCGGCCGAACCCAACCGCCGTCGAGCCAGAGGATATCGACCTTTCCGTAGCCGGTCGTCAGTTCGTCGATCTGGTTATAGGTGAAGTCTTTGAACCGATTCCATTTGTCGGGATGCTTGGTGGTGTCGTAATTCGTATTACGGTCCGGTGTCGCCCAGAATGGATCCCAATAATTGTCGCTGTGCCAGTCAGGCTTCGAAAAATACGCTCCGATGCCAAAATTCTCGCGGCGGAATGCTTTAAAGATCTCTTTCGTTACATCAGCTCGCGGGTTCCGGTGAAACGGAACGTTTGCGGCGGTGATTTTGTAGTCCGAAAACTTGGTATCGAACATATTGAAGCCGTCATGGTGCTTCGTAGTAAACACGACGTACTTCATCCCCGCATCGCTTGCAGCTTTTGCCCATTTGTCAGGATCGAATTGGACCGGGTTGAATGTCGTGGGAAGCTTCTCATATTGCTTCACGTAATCGACATAATTACTGCCTTTCGGCCGGCGGCACCAATCGACGTCCTCCGCGCAGATCGACCACGATTCAACAATTCCCCACTGGCTGTAAGGTCCCCAGTGCATCAACAGACCAAATTTCCAGTCCTGCCATTGGTCGAGTTTTTTGAGCACAAGGGAATCTGTTTCCGAGACATATGGCTCCGTTTGGGCCAGTGCGGAATGGGTGGTAAGAAATAGTAAAACCGAAACGCCGATGACACTGATGGATCTGAGGAAAATCATTATGGATCCGTAAACGAATTAGGTTATTTGAAGATCGAGATCACGGATACCCGAATCCCCTTCAACTTTAGTGTCGAAAGATCACCGATACTTTTCATCATGATGTTATTGTTCGCCGTGAACAGCTTTGCCGGACGCGCATAGCTTGGCTTGTTGAGCGAACCGCGAACGAAGTCGGCATTTGAGATACCGATTGCATTACGGTCAGCGTAGCTTTGGCTGGTTATCTGATACAAAACCCAGTCTCCTCGCTCAGCGTTCGCGAGAACCACTGCGGGGCGAAGTTTCGAAGCCGTCAGATCGCTGAATGGGAAGCGGACCAGAACTACTGTTCCAACTGAAGGTGTGACCAAGCCTTGTCCTCCTCGTCCTTGAGCCAATCGGCAGCTAGTGCGTTTTCACTCAACAACGCTGTTTCCGGGATGTCGGGTTCGGACATTTCTTCGAGTACGGTAACGATCGCACGATGTCCTCGGGGTAGAAGCAGATCATTCAGCACTCTTACCTTACCGCTTTCATCTATTACTGCTTCGACAGTCTGTATCATATGGGAAATATTTTGCCGCTATTTGGCGGAAAGAGCAAGGATTTGCCCGAGATCTCAGGCGTGAAAATTCTTCTTTAGCCTCTGCCAAACCTCGAAATATTCGCTCTGCAGCTGCGACGTTTCCATCGCAAATTTCGTCGGCCGAATTATATAACGAGATTCGAACATGAACGCCATCGTGCCTTCGAGTTTTTGCGGTTTGAGATCGGCGTTCGATGCTTTTTCAAACGCATCGAGGTCGGGGCCGTGGGCGGACATTTGGTTGTGGAGCGAGCCGCCGCCGGGCACGAAGCCTGTTTCCTTCGCATCATAGGCACCGTAGATGAGGCCCATGTATTCGGACATGTAGTTGCGGTGATACCACGGCGGGCGGAAGGTGTTTTCGGCTACCAGCCACCGTTCTGGGAAGATCGCAAAGTCGCAATTCGCGACGCCCGCCTCGCCTGACGGAGAAGTGAGAACAGTAAAAATGCTAGGATCCGGGTGATCGTATGAGATCGAACCGATCGTGTTGAAACGACGCAGGTCGTAGCGGTACGGGGCGTAGTTGCCATGCCACGCGACGACGTCGAGCGGCGAGTGATCGATCTCGCACGACCACAGATTTCCCGCAAACTTAGCGACCTGTTCGAACTCGCCCTCGCGATCCTCGAACCACGCGACGGGCGTCTCGAAATCGCGCGGATTTGCGAGGCCGTTAGCTCCGATAGGGCCGAGGTCGGGCAGGCGAAACTGTGAGCCGTAATTCTCGCAAATGTAGCCGCGGCACTTTTTGTCGTCCGGATGCGGTTCGACCCGAAATCTCACACCGCGAGGAATACAAACGATCGAACCCGGCCCCGCTTGTATCGGTCCTAATTCGGTCAGGAAACCTAACCTTCCCATCTCCGGCACGATCAGCATCTCGGCGTCGGCGTTATAAAAATAACGGTCGCCCATGCCTTTGTTAAAGGTGTAGATGTGAATCCCGATGCCCATCTGTGACATCAGATCGCCGTTTAGAGCTATCGTCGTGATCCCGTCAATAAAATCGGTCGGCTCATCCGGAACCGGCAGCGGATCCCAACGAAGCTGATTCGGCGTGACGTCGATGTCATCGGGCTTACTTTGCCACTTGCCGTTGCCTATCCGCTCGAAGGGACGATGCATGACAGACGGCCGAATACGGTACGTCCACGTACGCTTATTTCCCGCACGCGGCACCGTAAACGCCGTTCCCGAAAGCTGCTCGGCATATAATCCCAACGGAGCCTTCTGTGGCGAGTTCTGGCCCACGGGCAATGCCCCCTCGACTGCTTCGGTCGCAAATTCGTTGCCAAAACCAGTTTGGTATTTGAGGTTCATAGGTTAATTTACAGGCATAAAGGAGATAAAAGGGATAGTAAGATCGATCTCTTTTATCCACTTCATCCCAGTCTAAAGTTTCTTACATCGGTACACGCGGATTCGCCCCATCGAGCTTAACGATCAGCTCGCCAAACAATGTATTTGCCCACGCGAACCATTTTCTTGTGAATTTCACAGGGTCGTCTGGGTTGAATGATTCGTGCATGAATCCGGTGCCGGCGTGCGTGCGTTTGATCATGGCGAGGCAGTTGGCGATCTCTGCGCTGTTGGTCGAGGTCAGGGCCCGCATCGTGATGCCGATGTGCCAGATCGAGCGTTTGCCGGTGTGCGGGCTGCCGACTCCTTCGGCGGCGTTGCCCTTAGCAAAATATGGATTCGAATCACTCAGCACAAACCGCCGCGTGTTCTGATAGATCGAGTTTGTGACCGGAACGAAACCCAGGTACGGGATCGACATCAGATTTGGCACGTTCGCGTCGTCCATGAACATCGCGTTTCCAAAACCGTCGACCTCGTACGCGAAAATTCGGCCGAATTTCGGATGGTCCACGACAGCGTGCCTAATTACCGCCTGCTCAACCTCAGTGGCAAGCGAGCGGCATTCGGCGGCGAATTTCGCATCTTTTACGACCGCCTGAAACATCTCTGCCAAATGACGCAGTTCAACAACCGCGAACATATTCGACGGTATCAGGAACGGCAGTATCGTAGAATCGTCAGACGGACGAAACGCCGAACGCAGCAATCCGCAGGGTTTTACCGGATAGCCCTCGCCCTGAAACGGCGGTGCGTCGAACATGTCCGTCGTCCGGCGAATAAACCGGTACGGGCTCGGGCCGTCTTTTAGCTGTTCGGTGCGGAATGTGCGATAGATCGTCCGCATCGCTTCCTCCCATTCGGCATCAAATGGCGTCGCGTCGCCCGTCGTCTTCCAATACTGATACGAAAGCCGCATCGCATAACAAAGCGAATCGACCTCCCATTTCCGTTCATGAACGCCGGGCTTATTCTTAGGCAGATCGTCCCAGCCCTTACCGTTCGGGTCTTTAAGAAACGCATTGGCGTAAGGATCGAGCAGGATCGAAAACGCGTGGCGATGTATCAACCCGCGGATCATAACCCGCAGCTTCTCGTCCGTCTTAGCCAACGGTAAATACGGCGTAACCTGCGCCGTCGAATCGCGCAGCCAAAGAGCGTCAATGTCACCGGTTATGACAAAACTGTCCGGCTTTCCATCCCTTGTCCCAGTAAAAACAGTCGTGTCGAGTGTGTTCGGATAGCAATTCTCAAACAGCCAGGCGAGTTCCGGGTCCTTGATCCGAGATTTGACAGCAGCGATCTGCTGCTCGACTGCGGTACTGACAAACTTTCGATCGCCAATCGCGGGCCTATGCGACTCGAAGGTCTGCGTAGCGGGAAAAGCGTTCTTCTCCATAATCAACGTCAAACCCGCAGCCGTTGCAAAACCGATGAAATCTCGTCTATCCATTTATCGAAGTATATCGGAACCGAGAAAAATTTTGCCCACGAAACACGCGAAACTCACGAAAAAAGTTTGCTTTAATTTCGCACTTTTCGCGGGTTTCGAGGGCAAATTTCTTACAGGTTTCCTCGTCTACGCTGCTCTTCCTCTATCGAGACAAAGAGAGCCTTAAAGTTACCTTTCCCAAAGCCTTTACACCCTTTGCGCTGGAGGATCTCGTAGAAAACCGTCGGCCGGTCTTCGACCGGTTTAGTGAAGATCTGAAGGAGATACCCCTCGTCGTCGCGGTCGACGAGGATGCCGAGTTTTTTGAGGCTTGGGATATCTTCGTCGATGTCACCGACGCGGCTCGACAGATCGTCGTAATATGTGTCGGGAATGGTTAAGAATTCGACCCCATTTTCCATCAGCTTGGCGACGGTCGAGCGGATGTCGCGGCATAGCAAAGCGATGTGCTGAGCTCCGGCGCCTCGATAAAATTCGATGTATTCCTGGATCTGTGATTTGCCGCCTTTGCCCATCGCCGGCTCATTGATCGGGAATTTGATATTGTGTCCGCCGTCCGACATGACGATCGACATCAGAGCCGAATACTCGGTCGATATATCGTTATCGTCGAACGTTATGTAACGGAAAAAGCCCATCACATCGCGGTAAAAATCGCACCATTTGGTCATCTGGCCCAGCTCGACGTTGCCGACGATGTGATCGACCAGCATGATACCCGTCGGCTCGCCTTCGACTTTTTGCTCGACAAAGCCGGGCAGGAAAACGCCGTTGTAATTGTGGCCGTTATTGTTGTTGTACGAGAGAAACGAATGGATCGTATCGCCATAAGTAGCGATCGAAGCGTGGCGAACTACGCCATGCTCATCGCCGTGATCGTGCGGTTCCTCGACCGGCGTCGCTCCGCGCCGTACTGCCTCATGAAAAGCATGATCGGCATCCTCGACCAAAAACGCAATATCATGTACGCCGTCGCCGTGCTGCTTGATATGCTCAGACCCAGGATGCTCGGGCGACATCGGCGTCGATAAAATAAAATTGATATTCGACTGCTTCAGCAGGTAGCTCGTCACCTCACGATTCCCCGTCTCAAGCCCCATATACCCGGCCCGCGAAAACCCGAACGCCTTACGATAATAAAACTCCGCCTGCTTAGCATTGCCGACGTAGAATTCGACGTGGTGGATCTTTTTAAGTCCTAGTGGATTTTGTGTAGTCATAGAAAAAGTTTAATTAACGTTGTTTCGAAGAGAATCAAGGATTTTATAAAAGCCCTTCCAATAATTGCGGAATCCGTTCTGAGCAGCCGCGTCAGGGCTTCCATAGTAACCAGAACTCAAAACCTCTTTGAAATTAGTAGCAAATAATTCTTTGCCCTGTTTCCCAGATGGCCAGACTAAATCGAAGTATTGCCACGCTAATCCCTCATTACCCGTGTAGATCAAATTTAACATTTCCGCCCAAAACGCTTCTTCGAATTGTTCGCCATCGTCCGTGTATGGCTCCAGGCTGATTTTCAGCCTAGCTGTTCTAGCTAAATTCTTAATTGCCGAGAGTGTCGGGGGAGGCTTTTTCATTAATTCAAAATTTGGGCGTAGTACTCCGTTGTTAAATTCAAGAATCACTCGCGGCATTGGCGAACATGCAAAACACGCATTCCAGTAGGCAAAATTGTTCTCGCTGGTTTCAAACCGCAATCCTCCGGCCGGATTCAAACTTTTGGCAACAAGTCCCGCATGCTGAGTGTCTAGCTCTTCGATCAAATCAACCGTTCTTCCCAAATTAAAAAAGAATGTTGTGAAACAGCAGTGACTACCGCCCGAATAGTAATCAATCATCACGTCGGGAATTCCATCTCCCGTCTTATCTAGTGTATTTCTAATCAGAGCGGATGCTTCTTTCGCGGATTTGAAGGCGGAAACAAACACATCGTCGGCAAATGAATAACCCACGGAACCCTGCCCGAAACTCCGAAGTATCTTCTTCTTGAGACCGTCTTTTTCAAAAACGACAATTGACAGACCGGATTCATCCCCGACCTCGGGAGTCGTATAAATTCTAATGTCGTAACCGTTGATTCTCCGCAAGGCTTTTTGTTTTGACCCATTGGGAAGGGTAAACCCTACTGCATACTGTACTGTAATGTTTTGTCGGTCTTTTACCTCAGAACCCTCATCATATTTTAAAACTAATGTATATTCACCGCTCGAAGGAGCAGTGAATAATAGGGCATCGTCATCACCACCAATTGCAAGTGGCTTTCCAGAAGGGTCCAAGATGCCAGAATGAAGAATCAGTTCATCGCTAACTAGCCACGAGACATCAACAATGTCATTTTCGGTTAGCCGTAAAGCAAACACCTTTCCGTTACCTGGCGTTAGCGAAAAGGTCACTGGCTGAACCGGCTTTAATAATTGAGGCTGTTCTGACACGACAGAACTACTTCGAGTTTGACTGACAGGTGTATTGTTGCCAACAGGTTGGCCCCAATCATTCTTAAATAAATATTCAAGTTGCCGCGTTACTGTAATCGGCTCGTTTTGTTTTTTTTCTGGTTCGAAAAGTATGTTTTTAGCGGCAACCCTTGCCATATCCGATAGACCATCCGGCAATCCAGTGACAATCTCAATATTCCCAATTTTGCCCGAGGCCAAAAACGTAACGGCCAACCTTACAGTACCTTGAAGCTTATTTTTTCGTGCTTCTGCTGTAAATTCCGCTTTTGGCATTAGTACGATTCTGAACGGTTCCGAAGCTGTTTGCGTGGGGTTAGCAAAGAAAGGCGTTCTCTGATCGATTTGGGCTGCTGAAGCCCCACTGAGCCAAAATGCTAAAACCACCGACAGACCAAGTTTAAATATCGTCTTCATCGTGTCTAGATACTTCCACTTAAAAACTCTCACTATCGAGCATACATAAGTTTTCTGCCTCTGTCAAAAAAAGGCTACGCTATTTTCCAAAGCTTTCAATATACTTCCGCGTCACTTCTTTCAATTCTGCATACGACGGAATCACGTACAGGATCTTTTGCATATCGCTGTAAGTGTATTCGTGATTGATGACCTGCTCCAGATCAAAAGGTCGGCGTTCGACCTGGTCGGAGAAGGCATGTTCGAGTTCGCCGAATGACGAGAGCAGGCCGGCTCCGTAGGCTTTGATGTCGCCTTCGTGCTCGACCATGCCGAATTCGACGGTGAACCAGTAGAGACGGCCGAGTTCTTCGAGCTGTTTGTCGGTCGCGATCCTTGCTCCGTGTCCGATGAACTGCGAGAAGTCGGCAAAATTCGGGTTCGTGAACATCGGAATGTGGCCGATGGCCTCATGGACGATATCCGGTTCGGGTGTGTATGCCGGGTGCGAATGGTGGCGGATGTACTGCGTGCAAAGCATGACGCGGTACGAGAGCCAAGAGAGAAATCCGCGGGTTTCGACCAGCCCTTCGATCGGGGCGAGGCGAAATCCGGTTAGCTCTTTCAAACGGCGGTTCATTTCCGATAGCTGTGGTATCTGGTCGGTTCGTATGCCGAGATCCTTTTTTGCCCGCAGATAAAAAGGGCTCGCATACCGCTGCTGTAATTCCTCGAGTTCTTCGGCGACGTAGCGCCATACGCGCTGTTCGCGGGCGTTGTAGTCAACATCCGTGATCTGACCGGTTTCGCGAAAACTCTTCGCACACTGCGCTATATAGTCGCGGCGTGCCCGGTATTCCTTGTCATTTGCACCGGGATGGTCGAGGTGAAGTTCGTTGATGTTCTCGAACTTAAGATCACGAAATTCCGGCAGATCGTCATCGGAAACGCGGAAATTTGCGATCTCGACTTCGGGCTCGGTCGCGGTTTGGAAGGTTTCGGTCAGCATTTGTGCAGCGGCTCCTGTCATACGTTCGATGGTCGCAAAGAGGTGAGAAGTTATCCTCGAATTAGTTATTTTAATGGATATGACAAATCCGTTGAATGGCATTCGTAAGGAATTATGCTAAATTGCCTTTAGATTATTAGTTTGTTAGCAGGAATGGCTTTATGATCGACGAGATCGACCGAAAGATATTAAAGGAACTCCAGGAAGACGCCCGGACTAGCTACGCCGAGCTCGGTCGAAGGGTCGGACTAACAACTCCGGCAGTGATCGAGCGCGTTCGCAAGCTCGAGGATGCCGCGATCATCACCGGTTATCGAGCGGACATTGACACCGCGAAAGTCGGCCTCCCGATCACAGCTTTCATCCGCATGAGCATCACCGGCGTCGATTACAGCCACATCATCGAGGTCGTCCAGGGCTCGACCGAGGTTCTCGAATGCCACCGCGGAACCGGCGGCGATTCGTTTATTATGAAAGTCGCCGTCGCCTCGGTCGAACACCTTCAGGAAGTCATCGACCGCCTCGTTCCCTATGGCATCACAACCACGACGATCGTTTTGTCATCGCCCGTGAAGCGAAGAATAATTGAGGTCTGAATAGAAAAGAGACTTTCCGAGCAAGTCGAAAAGCCTCTTAGAGAACAGGCAAGCAACCCTATTTTGCGTTCAGCTTCGTCTGTAGATCATCGTAAGGAACTAGCTACGATCATGCCGGGCATGTTGACCGGGGAACCGATCTGAGCCAGAAACCCTCCCTTTACGTCGCCCGTTTTGAATGTAGTAAAGCCGATGCGATATAGTCCTGCGGTCAATGCCCGCATCGGATCGCTCAGTTCGCTGGTCAAACGCATAAGTGAATTATATTTGCTGCCGCTCGGGTTTGCGGGCATTTCGCTGCTGTCGTCGTTGCGGTCGAAAGTGTTCCAGGATGCGGATTTAGCTTTTGATTTGATGTCCGCTGAGCTGAAGATCCCCGACGCTTTGTCGAATGCGATCCAGGTGTCGAAATAGCTGGCTTTGTCGGCTGCGTTCTTTTCGTAGTTGCCGCTGATAAAATCGGTCGCTGACGGTTTTTCGCCGTCGGGAACGGGCGAGATCATCCGAATCCCCAACTCCGGCGCCGCGACCGGAATCCAGACGTAGATGTAATAGTATTTCTTCCCACCTTTCTCCTCATCCGGTTTCGTGTCGCCACTGACGTAGCCATAATAGCTCGTAACGGACGTGTACGGCAGCCTGATCTCTTTGCCCATGATGCTCTTCTTGCCCAGATCGGCACCGAATTTACCTAGTTTTTGAGCTTGTGCGAATGTGCCACATGTGGCAAGCAGAAGCATGATTAATAGTGTCTTTTTCATTGTTTTGTGTATGTTTTTCCAATCTATGTGATGGCCGGACCAATTGAGGTCCGATCGAAAAATGGTTCCGCATTTCGGGTATTCAAACGAAGCAGAGACCGGTTGTTTTGCTCGATTTTCTCGAATTTTACGTAGACGTAGCCTTAAGCCATACGATGATGTATGCCATTTTTAGTTCCTCCTTGGGTTGTGTTTGTTAAGCCTTTGCCGGCGTCAGTTCCAGTTTCCGATCAGGACGAAGCCTGCCCAGAAATATGGATGGGCGAACGATTTCCCGTTCGTCTTGCCGGTAATAAGTCTCTTTTGGGCCCTTTGCAAAGCCTCAGCTTTCGTTAATTTGGGATCGTCTTTTCGCTCGCGATAGAAGCTCTGCATCAGGAGCGAGGTGCTCTCGTCATAGACGGCCCAGAGTGTTGCAAGTACGGCCTTACCGCTTTTTGCCTGGATCGCAGCGGCCAGGGAATCAACCTCAAAACCCCGCGAATCGGTCGTCAGAGCCGTATTACAAGCCGAAAGTGTAACTAGCTCGACGTCACTGAAATCTATGTCTGCCGAATTTCCGATCTCTTCGAGAGACAACACTTTTCCGTTGCCTAAAAACAGGAACGAATTCGACCAGTTGTCCCCGAGCCGGAAATGGCTGGCGAGATGAACAACATTGAACTTTCGCTTGCCGTCAGCATTTCGAGCGGCGAGCGATTCTTTTAACTTATTGAGCGTAAAATCTTTATCCAGATATCGCTTTCCACCCAGGATGCCGGTTTCGGACGGATTGCTTTCGTCGTGAATGATCGCCATCAGCTCTTCGCGGGTTCCGGGCAGAGCGTCGAGCTTCATCGGTTGGCCCTTTGACTCCGGAAAACTGACGGTTTGTTCTTCAGAGATTCCCATCCCTAGAGCGGTCCAATCCGCGCTGTTTCCGGACAAACGCTCACGTGTTCGCGGCGTTAGCACGACGTTCTGGTACTTTTCGCCGAGGTACGTCACGCCGTCGGGCGAGAGGGCGGCGATCGGAATGTACCTAAGCGTTCCGTCGAGCGACCAGACAAGCGTTTTGGCTCCTGAGGCGGCGAGTTCCTTTTCGACAGGCTTTACTAGAATGTCGTAAAGCTCCTTTCCGAGCGGCCGCGGATCGATCGAAGTATCCTGCAAGGCGTCCCTGAAACGCCGCACTTTTTTGTTCAGCAGACCGGTTTCGATCTCGGTCTTGCCATCGATCTGGATCGTCGGCGTCGTGAGGATGACGCGGTATCGCCGCTCGGTGACTACGGTGTAGAGCGAGACAACGCCGGGGCCGAGATCCCTTGCGGTCGATTGCAGTGTCGAGTCAGCCGCGACTCCGGCAGCGTTGTCGGTGCCGATCTCGTTGACGAGTTCTTTCTCGAGAAAGAGTTTGAACGCTGCGGTGATGTCTGCAGCCTGAGCGTTGAGCTTGGCGAGCTTCTTTTGTTCGTCCGCGGGTTGGGCTTTTGCGGTTGGAACTCCGTCGAGAGTGAAGTTCCTTTCCTGCGTTGCTCTCACATCCGCTGCGATCTCAGCTGCACGGTCAGCGAGGTGTCGATATCGCTCAAGTAGCGCTCGCTCCTTCGCGGTTAAAGTAGCCCGGCGGCCGAGGCTTTTGATCTCGCTTTGGTCGCGTTGGACGAAGTCCGAGAACTCCTCTTCTTTCAGCATTTGCAGGACTTCGTTAGCCTCCGCAAGCCTGCCTAAACCAATCAGCAGATCTGCAAGAAAGCGGAACTTGTCGGTGAGCTGGTTATTGTAGGTTCGTACGCGGACATCTTTCGACTGCCGCATCGCCTGGCGGATCTGCTGGTATTCGTTGACCGCCTGTTTGCCGTAGAAGGCGGCAACCTTTGGATTTGCGTTTGCCCACGACTCCATCTGGCTGATGCCGACGGCGACGCTGACGCTCTCGATACCGTTTGCCTTCCAGATCGCCAGAACATCGCGATAAAAGCTAACCGGTTTTGGCTGATCGCTCGAGCCGGCCATTCGGGGATCGTTGAAGATCGACTCCGGCTCCTCGCGGTAATACACCGTGAACGGCTGATTAAAATACTGGACGTAATAACGCTCTGAGCCTTGCGAAAACCGCGGATCGAGGCGGTCTCCGTTCCGGTCGTAACCGCGTTTTGGCGGCACGATGGCTAGCTCGTCGTATTTGAAAACGGTTCGCTTTCCGACGAGTTCGTCATATAGGAACCCGAGTTTAGCTAGCGACCGCTCATCAAGATCGCGGCCTTTCAGAGCGCGAAAGATAGCGAGAGCTTGCTCGTAGGTTTCCGATGCAAGCGCATTTTTCTCATTCTGAGCATATGCCGAACCGAGACCGAGATACGAACACGCAACCGCTCCATCATCTCGAAGCTCGGCATAAGCTTTCGCGGCGTTGGCAAAATTCTCGGCGGCCAGAACCGGTTTCTGCTCCCGCAGATAGATCCTGCCCATCTCGAATGCCGAGCCAGCCTCACGGCGTTTGAAAAACTCCGGCGGCAGCGGACGCGGGCTAACCGGCTGTGCTGTGACCGCCGCGGCGAAACATACACAAACGAGTGCCCACGCCCTTAAGATGTTCTCTGCTCCGATTTTCATACGCTTGCTTGCGTATAGGGAACGGACCACGGCCCGTGAACCTGCAAAAAACTTTTAGCTAGTTCCACGCGACCCTGCTTCGCAGCCGCAAAATGCACCGGTCTTTTCCCATGATCTCAAAAACCGAAAGCATCGACGGACCAACAGCAACTCCCGTCAGGAGCGTTCGGGCACCGTTCATGATAACGCCAAGTTTTGTACCCTTTTCTTCGGTGAAGGCTTTTACGACCTCTTCGATATTTGCTTCGGAAAACGGTTTGTCGGCAAACTCTGTTTCGAAACGATCGGCGAGTTTGGGCAGCCAGATTTTCAGATCCGGGAACTTATTCAGATTCTTTTCGATCGCTGCCTGGTCAAAATCATAGTCTTCGCTGAAATACGCACGGCCCTGTGAAGAGAAATCCTTGAGCGTGAAAAACCGCTGGCGGATAAGGTTGATCGTTTGGATGAACCAGTCGTACGAGCCGTGTTCCGGCAGATCGACGGCGACTCCCGCTGGGCGTTCGTCGGCTCCGGCGTCGGCGGCTGAGCTGATCGTCTCGGTTAAGGCACGGCCTTCGGGTTCGTATTCTTCGCGCCAGAGCTTGGCGGACTTTAGTTCGGCTTTGACGAATGGCAGCAGCTCGCCGACGGGCATTGTGCGGATGTATTCGGCGTTCATCCATTGGGCTTTGTCGTCGGTCCATTTGCGCGGATCATTTTCAGTGAAATTGAAAACCGCGTTCGAGCGGTGGATGCCATCGAGCGAGAATTTTTGGACGAGTTCTTCGAGCGAGTAGATCTCTTTCTCTTCACCCGCCGACCAGCCGAGCAGGGCGAGGAAATTGCGGAACGCGGCAGCGAGAAATCCCGCATCGCGATATGTCGTCATCGAGACTACCTCACCATGTTTGCGCTTCGAAAGCTTGCCTTTGTTGGGCGCCATGATCAGCGGCAAATGCGCAAATGTCGGCGGCGTGATGCCGAGGGCTTCGTATATAAGGACTTGCTTGTGGGTGTTCGTCAGGTGATCCTGCCCGCGAATGACGTGCGTGATCGCCATCTCGATATCGTCACAAACCACGGCGAGATTATAGAGCGGATGGCCGTCGGAGCGGAGCAAAACCAGATCTTCCGTCTCGGTGTAATCTCGTTCCTGCAGGCCGTAAACCGCATCTTCAAATGAAGTCTTGCCGGTCACAGCGACTTTTAATCTGATAGCAAAGGGTTCTCCGGCATTCGCACGGGCTTCACTTTCCTGCGCGGACAAATCGCGGTATGGATTATCCCGCATGTTCTTTTCGCCCTGATTTGCACGTGCTCGATCTTTGATGGTGTCCTTAACGTTGGCATCGTTCGGCTCCGCCTTGGGCGTGAAATCGCGATAGGCTTTGCCCTCAGCGAGGAGCTTTTTGGCAGTTGCACGATGCTTGTCGGCGTTGTCGGATTGGAAAACGATCTCTTCGTCATGGCTCAGTTCCAGCCAAGCGAGGCCGTCGAGAATCGAGCGGGTTGATTCCTCGGTTGAGCGGGCGAGGTCCGTGTCCTCGATGCGAACCAGGAACTTGCCGCCCGTGCGCCGTGCGCAAAGATAGTTAAAAAGCGCGGTTTCGCGCTGCCAATATGTAAATAACCCGTCGGGCTCGGTGCGAATCTTACTCTTACAGTCATAACGAAGTAGTTTCCCGTATCGACGAGCAGAACGCAAAAGCACTACCGAAGCCTGGCCGCTATTCGCTTACTTGCCCACAGGTTTCTGCATTAGTGCATTTAGTTCAGTCAATTGTTCGGAAAGCTCGCTGATCTTGCGCAAAACATCGCGTTTGAATTTTGCATCCTTGATCTCATCTTTTCCGTCAACGAGGAATGAACCGTTGGGATCGAGAACAAGTTTGTCTATGTCGTTGCGATCCTCGAGGCCATTTTCATGGGCGATGATATCGAGGTCTTCTTTCGTCAGCAGTTCACTCTTCAACGCGGCTGCATCTTGCTTGCCGTTCTTGATGAGTGTTTTAGGCCCGCCTTCAGTTATTAATTCGATCGTCGGTGACGCATATTTAAGGCGTGCGAGGATGTAGTTTATAAACAGCAACGCGAGGGCTCCAACGAGGCCGCCGATCAGCGAATTATCCTGGCCTATTATTGCGTTTTGAACAGTATTCGAAATCGACAAGATCACGACCAGATCAAATGGGTTGAGCTGGGCTAGTTCGCGCTTGCCGAATAAGCGGATCATCACGATCAGCACCGCGTAAACGATCATGGGCCGCAAGATCTTTTCGGCCCATGTCGCGGTCGCGTCCAATGTGAACATATTGGTCCACGTCGATGCCTCGAAAATTGCCAGGTGAAACTCAATAAACATACCGTTACTCCATCAGGTCGAATGCTTTATCGAGTTTACTGGTCGGACAGTGGATTGCACAGAGCAGCCGTGCGAGGCAAGACATAGACCCCGGTTCTATTCATTCAGCCAAAATCTCTTTTTTCCGCAGGATCGCGGCACTCAGCAGGGTCACGATAATGCCGACCGGTAGTATCTCCATCAGCGTCATTCCAAAACGAATGAACGGATTCTTATACATTTCCATCATCGAAGCCATTTCGGCCATTGTCTTATCGATCTCAGCCTGCGGCGTGCCCTTCTGCTTGAGCTGGCTGACGTAATGTTCGGTATATTCCTCGACGAACTTATTCGACGGGCTGACCTGCATGTAAACTTCCCAGCTCGATGCATAGACGAATGATGCCAGCAGCGTGATCAGGAAACCGACCAAAACGCCTTTCCAGAAGCCGATCTTCCGTCCGTTCTGGTTATCGCGAAATGATTTGATCCCAAAAAACACCATCGACAACGCGACTAGCATCGAGCCGTAGCCGAAGTATTCGCCGTTGTCGAAATTGATGATGCCCTTTGACCAAAGGTACATCGAGATCAAGAAAAGGCTCGTGATGATAGCCCCGGAAATGAGGCCGTAAGTGATAACAATTTTTCGCATAGAAATTTCCTCCGTTTTTGCGAAATATTACGTGAGCCAGGCAGAAATACAATCGGCCGAAAGTATGAATTCGCGTCGATACGGCCAAATCATACTTAAGTTCTAGGGCAGAATGCGAAGTTCCTTGGCTTTTTGTATCGCCTGCGTGCGGCGTCGGGCGTCGAGCTTGAGAAAAAGGCTGGAGAGGTGAGTTTTGATCGTGCTGGTCGAAACGAAAAGTTTATCGGCGATCTCCTGATTCGAAAGGCCGAGTGCGATATTTTCGAGAACTTCGTATTCGCGTTTTGTAATGCAGAGGCGTTTTAGTCTTTCGACATCGAGCGTAAAGCCGTCGGTCTGAACTGACTCGACCGGTTTTTTGTGAGTGAGCCGCCAACCGATCCACGCGCCTAAGGCTATAAAAAAGACAGCGACAAGGCCGAGATAGAGTTCGAGCGTCAGGCCGCGAACAAAAAAGCGGTATTCAAAAAACTTCAGCAGCCCCATTAGCAGAGCCATCGCCACGCCGTAAAGTAAAATGCTTCTACGAAAGGTCATCTCTGAACAACAATACCCCAAAAAAGCAAAAAGCCGCCAAATTCGCATTTGACGGCCTTTCTAATATTAATGGCGGAGACGACAGGATTCGAACCTGTGGTAGTCTTTTGGACTACAACGATTTAGCAAACCGCCGCTTTCAGCCGCTCAGCCACGTCTCCATCCCTGCCATTTAGGCAGAACTCAATTCTAGCCGACAAGCAAACTTTGTCAAGTTTATCGCATCTTAAGTTTACAGAACGGCCCCGATCCGCCTTGACAGGCTTGATTTTTGCGAACAAAATACCAAAGTTACCGATATTGCCGTTTAAAATGCTTTTTTCTACACGGACACAACAACTGCTCCTGACGACATTTGTGATGCTGATGGCGATCGGCGTCGCACCTGCTTCTTCGTCTGCGGCCATTAATGTGACAGTAGAAAAGGCCGGACCGCTCGGTGTCGTCAGAGGATTTGTTCGTGACGATAGCGGAAGCCCGATCGCTGATGCTGCTGTCGCGATCTTTCATTCAGGTACAACAAAACTTCTAAAGCAGGTTACCGCGGGACGCGACGGTAGTTTCCTGGCCAAGATCGTTCCTGGCACGTACACGGTTCTCGCGGTCGCCCAAGGGTTTAATCCGTCCTATATTTTCGGTGTTGATGTTGGACGTTCTACTGAGATCAGCTACGGTTTCAAACTGGAACGAGCAGGAAACGGTAATACGCTTCCTGAAAAACGCCTCGACAAGAACAGTTCCAAATGGCGGATACGTGCCGCGCAGATGCAGCGGGCTATCTATCAGAATCAGGAAGGCAGCACGCCGATCGATGACGACGCTGTAGCGGAAAATGACGATACAGATGATCGCACGGTCCATCGCAAAGGGCAGACGGTTTTTGAGACTTATTTCGCGGGTTCCGATCGTGGCTCCTACTCGGGTATAAATTTTGCGACCTTCATTCCGGTCGGCGAAACCACGGATTTTGTAGTTGCTGGCCAAACCGGAATTGGCGGACGTTCGCCGCAACGGTTGGAAACTTCGCTGAAGCTAAATCCGATAGACGGGCATCAGTTACGATTCAATTCGTCGGTCGCGAAACTCGGAAACGTCGCGGTCGGTAATGAAACAAAACAGCTCGGCCAGATCTCGATACAAGGCCTCGACGAGTGGAAGATCCGCGAAGGAGTGATCCTGGTATATGGCCTCGACTACTCACGGTTTTTCAGCGGCAGCGATGACTCGTCGCTTTCTCCGCGAGTGGGGCTGCAGTTCGATATAAACGCAAAGACTCGCCTGCGCAGTGCCTTCACCACCCAGACCGAAGAAAAGACCTGGGCAAACGCGATCGATCTCGAAGGGCAGAATGTTGCGTTTTCAGACCCGGTTGCCGTAGAAGACCTTGTCGTGGAGTATGGCAAGCCGCAGATCAATCGCAGCCGCAGGTTGGAATTTGGGATCGAGCGAATAATCGATAACCGGTCAAGCGTAGAAGCCAACGTATTTTTTGACACAACGCTTGGGCGCGGCGTCGGTATCAATAGCTTTGCTATCGATAATCTCGGCGGCGACGGTTTTGGTGACTTCGTTGCTAACCAACAGGGCCGGGCTCAAGGAGTTCGGGTCGTTTATTCTCGCCGCGTTAGTGATATTTTATCGGCTTCGGTCGGTTATTCAGCTGGAAATGGTCAAAAGCTATCGAACGGGGCGGCGGTTACCTCACCCTCCAAACTCTTTGAAAACGATTTCTTTCAGACGTTTTTCGCTCAGCTTGCGGCGGATCTAAAAACCGGAACCAGCGTCAGAACGATATATCGACTTTCGCCGCAGGCGACGGTTTTTGCGATCGATCCCTTCAAAGGGCGGCTCGCCATCTACGATCCGGGTTTGAGCGTTTTCGTTACGCAATCGCTGCCGACTTTGGGGCTTCCGATCCGTGCCCAAGCGATCGTTGACGCACGAAATATTTTCGATTTTCAATCGGGTGTCTTCGGTGAAGAAGGCGGCCTGAGGCTAAACGCTCACCGTAGAATGGTGCGTGGCGGCATCCAAGTTAGGTTCTAAAAACATCCGCAGAGAAGACGGTTTTTGCACAGAAAGATTTTCCTTCTCTGTGGCGCTGTTATCAATGCGGATTTTGTTTTTTCCAAATTATTGGATTCTCTAGCAAAATGCTGAATTCCCGCAAAGCACGATTTAGTTTTCCCGTCGGATTTACCGGCATTTTTCGAACAAAATCGACTTCCCAAACAAAGTTTGAACATTTTTGCATTTGGAACGCATTTTGCGTTGTAAATCCATTGGCGCAGTATGCCTTTTTAGGATGAAAGAAAAAATGCTGACAAGTTGGAGCCTTATATGGCTTCTAGCGTCCGTGCTGTTCGTTACAGCCGGGGCTTTGAGCTTGTCTCAGCGTGCATTTCAAAACCTCCCCCCCACGGATGGCGTGCTCTGGAGCCAACGTGCAGACGGGGTGTATGCCGAGAAAGTGACAACGGCTCTTGCCGGATCGCGAGCCGGTATCCCGGTTGGTGCAAAACTTACCGGCATCGGGCTGGATAGCGATAATCTGGAGGAGATCACCTCAGTCGCAGATGTCGCGATGTATCTCGACGCAGCCGGAGTTGGCGGCAGCCTCACGTACTCTTTTCAGAAGCCGTTTTACACCTCCGCGGACAATAATTACGTCGCCGATCTGCGAAATATTGACTCGGTCGAAAGGTGGACTCCGTCAATAATTTTCCTGACCATCGTTGGGTTCGTTTGGCTAGGAGTAGGAATATTTGTTCTTTTCAAACAGGGCAGCAGTTCCCCTTTTGTTCTCCATTTCGCGATGGTATGCCTCGCGGCATTCGTTTTTCACACATATCGTTCCATCGGCATCGGCCGCGATTTTGATCTCGCGATCGATCTGCTCGACAACATCGCATTAGCATTTTTCTCTCCGCTTTTTCTGCATTTTTGCATAAGGTATCCGGTCAGGAGCGATATTTTTTTCGGTCAGCGTTGGAAAACTTACGTTCTCTACGTTCCGGCCGCATTACTTTCTGTAACTCTCATTTTCTTGTCGCTCGTGCCTCAATTCTGGCCGGAATCGGGAACGACTGCTGCACTGGCCAAGGTATCGGACAGCCTAAATCTATTCGGCTTCCTGTATCGAACGAACTTTTTTCATTTCGTTGTCGGCGTTTCGGCGGGAGCGTCGCTGCTCGTATGGCGGTTCTTCAAGAACAGCCAACCGGTCGTTCGACAGCGTTTGGAAATGGGCGATGTGGGGAACGATCGCGGCCATATTTCCAGTCGTCGTAATGCAACTGATCACGCGGTTCGGGGTCCAAATACCGGAAGATAATTTCAGCGCAGCGATCACAACGCTGCCGCTCGCTCTGATACCGTTAAGTTTTGGCCATTCGGTCGTTCGCTATCGGCTGATGGATGTCGATGTCGTTGTTCGGCGGGCTCTCGTTTACGCGATGACAACGGTCGCAATCGCCATGATGATCGGAGCAGTTGCTCTCGGATTGGTTTTCCTTGCGGTCGGCAACAATCTCTCGCCTACCGAGATCACGCTTCGAGCCCTGATCGCGATCGTGGCAATGGGAGCGATCGTGCTGCTCAGCGAGCCGCTTAAGAAATTTCTGCAGGAACGTGCTGATCGCTTTTTCTACGGCGAGCGTTACGATCTGCGGCGCAGCCTTCTCGATTTTGGCAGAACGTTGTCAGCAACTACTGCTCTTGATCCTTTGCTCGACGGGCTCGCTCAGCGGCTGCGGCAGGTTCTGGATGTGCAAAAGGTCGCGATCTTTATCGAGGATGACCAGTCACCTGAAAATTATCGCCTGGCGAAATCGGTGGGCTTAAGTGAGGAATATAAGATCCCAAACGATTTTCGCACGATGATCCGCCAAAAATCGGCGGCCAAGGGTGTTGTTCGAGCAGACGAATTTGATGCACCAGAATTCGACATTACGCTGGCAGACGTAAATGGAAATGGCCACAGTAAAGCCGTTATTCGGCAGGAGCTTCATTACTTTGTCCCGTGCTTAGCGGGCGGACAAATGATAGCCGTTATCGGCCTGGGACGAGCGACGGACGGCTCGCTGCTTTCTTCAGAAGATCTCGATATCCTTAAAACCGTCTCAGGATACATCGCCGTTGCAATCGAAAACAGCCGTCTTTACGGCCAGCAAAAACAACATACTGAGGAACTCGCCCTTCTCAAGGAATTTAACGAGTCGATCGTAGAATCGGTCAACGTCGGCCTGCTTGCGGTTGACGAAGACGGCCGAATCATTCGATGCAACTCGCCATTCGAGCAGATGATGGGCCTCGATCGCGATCAGGTTGTGGGCCGCGTTGTTGAAGATATTTTTGACCAAAGTTTTGCTTTGAATCTCGAAAACATCCTCGGCAAATCTCGGTGGCACTTAACGGAGATCCGTAACGCTTACAAGCTGCATACCTACGACAAGGGCGGCAAATCGCTCATTCTAAACGTCGCCGTCGCTCCGCTCCGATCAGTTTCAAACCAACAAACTGGAGCCATCATCGTCCTGGAAAACGTCTCGTCACGTGTAAAGCTTGAAGAAACACTACAGCAGAGCGAAAAACTTTCAAGCATCGGCCTGCTCGCGGCTGGCGTCGCTCATGAAGTGAACACGCCGCTGACAGGCGTTTCCAGCTACACGCAAATGCTGCTCGGAATGATACCCGAGACCGATCCGAAGCACGCCCTCCTGCAGAAAATGCAGCGCCAGACGGACCGTGCCTCGAACATCGTGGGAAATCTACTTAATTTTTCCCGTACCGGCAATGCTGAGGAGTTTGGCGAGATCCAGATCAACAAGCTCTTGAATGATACGCTTCAGCTGCTCGAACCTCAGCTTCGCAAATCGAGTATCGAGATCGTTAAGGAATACTCAGAAGATCTGCCGATGATCTCAGGCAGCGGCGGTAAATTGCAGCAGGTGTTCACCAATCTTATTCTCAACGCTCGCGATGCGATGTTTGAGAACGGTACCATCAGGCTCCGCACTTTCGCCGGAAACGACTACGGCGTGGTTATCGAGGTGATCGACAACGGACAGGGAATCCCGACCGCGAATCTCAAAAAGGTCTTCGATCCGTTCTTCACCACCAAGGGCGTCGGAAACGGAACGGGCCTCGGACTTGCCGTGTCGTACGGCATCGTTCAGGAACACAATGGAGCGATCGAAGCTTTCAGTGCTGAGGGTGAAGGAACGACTTTTCGCCTTATCTTTCCGGCCGCAAAGGATGCTATCAAACAAAGAGCGGTAAGCTAAGCGATCATCTTTTCATTTGCGGTTCTCGCAAAATACAGAGCAACCAGAAAAGCCACGAACATGATCCCTGAAGCCGTCCAGAATGTGCGGTACAGCGTGGAATCATCAACCAGATTCAGCGAATTATTCAGAAGCAGGCCGCCGAGAACCGGCCCGATCACGCGGGCCAGAGATGCTCCGGACTGCATGATCCCGAGCGTTCGGCCTTGATCTTTTTCAGAAGCCGTTTTTGACGCAAGACTTGTCAGGCCCGGCGATGCCAGGGAATTTCCAAATGCGAGCAGCGCGGTTCCGAGCAAAAGAACTGTAACTCCTCCATATCCGGGCCCCACGATCGGAACCAAGAAAAGGCTCGCCACCATCATCAAACACCCCGCAACAACCAATGTAGACTCGCCGAATTTTTGTACCAGGCGATTGAATAGAACGCCCTGAGCAATAATTGCGATTATCCCGATAAAGGCGAATAAATAACCATTCTGCTCCGCCGTAAAGCCGAACCGAAATGCCGTGTAGAGTACAAAAGCATAGGTCATGATCGAGAACGCGGTGACAAGCAGGAAGTAGACGATATTGATCTCTCTAAACTCCTTGTGGGCAAACGATTCGAATATCTCCAGGAAGCGATTCTTCCGTTTTGGTGCCTCAGCCCGCTTTTCGGGGGTTAGCGATTCGGGAAGAATAAAATAGAGAACTATTGCGTTAACGAGCGACAGCGCGGCGGCGAAGAAAAATGGTACGTGGACGCCATATTTGCTGAGGATCCCCGCACCCGCAGGCCCGAAAACAAACCCTAGCCCAAATGCCGCACCGAAGAGCCCCATTCCTTTTGCCCGATTTTCCTTCGATGTAACGTCAGCGATGTAGGCCTGGGCGGTCGAGATATTCCCGCCTGTTATCCCGCCAATGATCCGGCCAACAAATACAAGGAGCAATGTGCCTGCAAAACCTATGACAAAATAACCGGCCGCCGAACCCAAAATGCTAATAAACAGCACGGGGCGCCGTCCGTACCGATCAGATAATCGGCCCAGGATCGGCGAAAAGAAAAACTGCATTAGTGAATAGGTCGCGACCAGAAACCCGATCTGTAAAGGTGTCGCATTGTACGGGTCGGTATTCGCGTAGTACGGCAGGATCGGGATCACCATTCCAAATCCGATCAGATCAACAAAGATCGTAACGAAAATGATTATAAGTGGGGCGGTGAAGAATTTTTCGTTAGTCGTCGTCTTCGTCTCGTCTTGCATTTTTATCAAACTGAACCCGGCGGTAAAGATCCGGAAGGGGAATGGTTAGATCGACTGAGGCTAGCTCGACAATATCGCTCTTTTCATTGAAATAATAAGTTATCCAACCGCCATTTGGCTGACGGCGATGGACCTCAACGTTCATCTTGTGCTGGTCGACAACCACATATTCCTGAACGCTCGGCATCTGCTGGTAGAAAAGAAGCTTTTCGCGGCGATCGATCTTTTTGGTCGAAGGCGAGGTTACCTCAATGATGAGTATTGGGTTGTTTCGAAAGTATGGATCGTCCGGGGTTTCCTCACAAGAAACCAATACATCAGGGTAATAGTAAACCTTGCTTGTAACTCTAACTTTGATATCGCCGAAAAAGGGCTCGCACTTTGACCCGCGAAGATGCATCGAAAGCGTTGTGACTATCTCACCTACTATTCGGTTATGATTGTCACTACCACCCGCCATCGCGTAGACTTCGCCATCAACAAACTCATGTCTTATCGGACTTACCTTCTCTCCTTCGAGATAGTCCTCAACGCTGAGCTTGGTCTTTAGTTTTGGCAAACCCATACTCAAATTTTAGCAAAGTTTTGATTCATAGTAGAATATTGTTTCAGTAAACCACAGCTTGCCGGAGATATATATCGAATGTTCAAATCCACGATTGTTCTTGTTCTGCTTGCCGCATTTTTATTTGCTATGAATCAGGAAACACCTGCTCAAAAAAAGCCGGCTCAAAAGCCGACGCCGGCGCCTGTTGTTAAGGCGGTTCCGCCTGAGATCAGCTATACGGTCTCGATGTCCAAGCCCTGGACCCATCTGCTCGAGGTTGAGATGAAGGTCAAATGGGCACAAATGCCTGAGAAAGCCGAGCTGAAAATGCCGGTCTGGACGCCGGGCAGCTACCTGATCCGGGAATATGCACGTCACGTGCAGAATTTCTCGGCCAAAGATGCCTCGGGCAACGAGCTCACGTGGGCAAAATCGAACAAAAATACCTGGGCTATCGATACCAAGGGCGCAAAGGAAATAGTTGCGAAGTACCTTGTTTATTCGAATGAATTGACCGTTCGAACCAACGAGGTGAATGATGAACACGCCTTTTGGAATAACTCAGCAGCATTGTTCTTTGTAAAAGATCATTTGGCTGCTCCATCGACGGTAAAGGTTAACCCGTACGGTAATTGGCGGGTCGCAACAGGCCTTCCGCCGGTCGAAGGCCAGGCAAATACGTTCAGGGCAGAAAACTACGATGTTCTTTATGATTCGCCATTTGAGGTTAGTGATTTCAAGGAATACAAGTTCGATGTTCAGGGAAAATCGCACCGGTTTGTCATCACCGGCGAGGGCAATTATGATCTGAAAAAGCTGGCTGTAGACACGGCCAAGATCGTTGAGGAGAGCTATAAGATATTTGGCGAGCTGGCTTATGACAATTATACGTTCATTGTAAATACACGCGGCGGTGGTGGTTTGGAGCATTTGAACTCAACTGCTCTTCAGACGAACCGATTCGGATTCAAGCCCGACGCCCGCTACAAGGGCTTTCTGGGCCTCGTTGCACATGAATATTTTCACAATTTCAACGTCAAGCGCATCCGCCCCGATGCTCTCGGGCCTTTCGATTACGAGAACGAGAACTACACCAAGCTTCTCTGGGTCGCCGAGGGTGGAACTGAGTACTATTCGAATCTGCTTCTCGTCCGTGCCGGGCTTATCTCAGATAAGGAGTTCCTACGTCAGCGAGCGGCTGGGATCCAGGCACTGCAGAATCGGCCGGGCCGGCTCGAGACCAGCGTGGAATCCGCAAGTTTCGATGCGTGGATCAAGTATTACCGGCCTGATGAGAACGCGGTCAACAACCAGATCTCTTACTACGACAAGGGCGAGATCGTAAATATGATGCTCGATATGGCGATCCGGGCCTCGTCGGGCGGTGCGAAATCGCTGGACGATGTGATGCGGCATCTCTATACGGAATTCTTCAAGAAAGGCAAGAACTATACGCCCGCCGATTATCAGAAGTCATGTGAAACGATGGCGGGAAAGAGTCTCGATGATTTCTTTGCGAAATACGTTCGCGGCGTTGCTGAGATCGATTACAACGCGTTCGCTAACCCATTCGGGCTCAATCTGAACATGAAGACGCCGAACGCTTCCAAGGCCTATATCGGTGCCGACACCGCCGAAGCCAACGGAGTTCTCAGCATCCGCTCGATCTCGGCCGGAACGCCGGCTTACGATCAGGGCCTCAACACCGGTGACCAGATCGTGGCGATCGACGGCTATCGGGCGAGTACTCAGTTCATGACAAGCTATCTGAATGAAAAGAAGCCGAACGACAAGGTCAAGCTCACGATCTTCCGGTTCGACAAGCTGCGCGATATCGATTTCAAATTGGGAAATGATAAGAGACAGGAATATGATTTCTCTGTCATTTCCGGCGCTACCGAAGAGCAGAAGAAACTCTACAAACAGTACCTGAACGGTGACCTCTAAACCGGTCGATATTTGTCAGAAAATAGAAGCCGCTGCGGATCTCAGGCAGCGGCTTTTTTGCTTCAGAATCGGAGCCCCGCGAGTGGAACTTCTGTGTAAGATCACTTTTCACCAAACTTTACCAAGAATTACCCAATAAAAACTGTGAATCGATTCACACTTTTACCGATACCAAGGCTGAGACCCTCATAAATACTGGCTTTTGCCCACTCTTCCGTCGCCGCCGGAGGCAAAAACAGCCGTGCGATTGGTAGAGGTGAATCACCCCATTTTTCACTGTTTCACGAAGTTTGGTAGAGGTATTTGGGAGATTGGTCGAAGGTCTTTGCTAGACGCGCGGATTATACTTTAGAGCGAAGCTGTTAAGGAAGAATTCCTTGCATTTCACATCTCAAGGGAATATTCTGATTTTTACTTTCAAAAAGCTTGAAAGCGACCTTTTCCACGGTTGTCTTGCCTCTCTGATCGTCTGCAACCTTTCTATCGCAAGACATTCCGGCTCTCCCGCGAGAGCATAGATTGTATATTTTTTTGCTGAACATTCTTCAATCCCTAACTGGAGGACTCTCACGGTGGAAGAACAAATTTTAGATTTTCAGGAACACTTGCTCGAACATTTGGATGAAGATTGGACGGTAGAGATGATGGCTAAAAAGACTGGTATCTCGCTGTCTCATTTCCCCGTAGCCTTCAAAAGGGTTCTCAAAAACTCGCCAGCGGCCTGGCTAAAAGAAAAGCGTCTGGAAAAAGCAATACATCTCATCGAAATAACGTACGACCACATCGACCAGATCGGCATCCACGTCGGGATACCTGACCCCAGTCATTTTGCCCGCGACTTCAAGAAGAAATTCCGCCTTACGCCGACTCAATACCGCAGCCTTTTCCATAAAAGACACCGCCACAAAAGCGAAAATGGACAGGAATGATGGTTTTGGCTCAGAATCCGTTGTTTTGGCTCAAGAATAGTTGTTGACCCACTTGATTTCCGCCTCATAATTAACATAACGGCACAATTTCTCAATAAGGGGCTAAAAAAATGAAAAAATCTACAGTAACGTCTTTTATATCTTGTCGTATTTTGGTGTTTGGGGTTGTTTTAGGTTTGGCCGCTTCGGGTTTTTTGACTGAGTCAATAAAAGCACAAGGTGAACGTGTAATTAGAGCGACAAATGTGTCAGTACCCGGTGGTTTCGCGACTCCAGTCACAATTAACTTTCAGCTCGTTGCTCAGGGTGACGAATCCTCGGTAGGTTTCAGCTTCTACTATCCGCAGACAGTGCTGAGCGACCCGGTCATTAGAATCGGCAGCGGGGTTCCTGCCGAATCTTCTATCGCGACAAACACTACTTTACCGGGTCAGATCGGCATTCGTATTGACTCGACGAACACCTACAGCACCGGTACAAGAAATATTGCTAGTGTCACTTTTACATTTCGGGGGAATGCCCCGGTCGGCGTCTATCAGATCGCGTTCGCTAGCGTTCCGATACCGCAAAGTGTTTCTAATGCAACGGGAGTCCTACTTCCAGCCACATACGAACCAGGGTATGTTGTAGTTGGTGCAGCCGCGGCCGGAGTCGAAGTCTCGGGGCGAGTTCTTACATCGGATGGCCGCGGGATCAGAAATGCTATCGTTGTGGTCACCGACGCAAATGGCATCAGTCGTATCACGACAACTAGCTCTTTTGGCCACTATCGATTTACCGATATCGAAGCAGGTCGCTCTTACACGATTGGGGTCAATTCGCGACGATATCGTTTTACGCCACGCATACTTCAATTCGTCGATACTTTGATTGATTTCGACTTTGTCGGTCAGCAGTAACTCATAACTTTTATTAAACAGAAATGTAATAACGGGAAGCCAGATCTAAGGCTTCCGAGGATACCACTACGAGAATATTGACTTTATTTTTGTCTTTTTTGTGTCTCTCGCTTTGCATCAAAGCCGTAGAGTATCCTATCGACCGACTCGACCAGCGTAGTTTACCGCTCGATAGTACCTATACTTATGATCGAACAGGAAGCGGCATCCACACTTACCTTGTCGATGACACATTGCGCTATACCCATCAAGAATTCGGCGGACGGGCCGATATCGTTTACGATCCATGCAATTTGAACCCTTCAAGTCCTGGGTTGAATCATGGAACAATGGTTGCGGGATTATTGGGCAGTTCTTCGTACGGTGCAGCCACGAGCAGTTATATTCATTTGGTCTCGAATTGCTCACCGCCGCCAAACTACCCAAATCCACTTATTGCTGCCGCCAACTGGATTACAACAAATAGGATTGATCCGGCTGTCGTCGTTATCTCTTACAATTCCAGGTTCTTCGGCGCGGCTGAGGTGACTGCGATTAATACATCTATCTCATCGGGGGTTACTTGGGTAGTCGCTGCGGGCAACGATTCAGCAGATGCGTGTCCGCAAACTCAACTCGACGCAATTGTTGTGGGTGCGTTATATATCAATAGTGCCGAATACTTAACCAGCTATTCGAACTATGGTAGCTGCGTAACCCTGTTTGCGTCGGGCGGCGGAACCAGCACGACCAATACGAGCGACACCGCGACCACCTCTTTTTATGGAACGTCAGCCTCAACTCCGTGAGTTGGAGGGGTTGTGGCATTGATGCGTGAGGCCGACCCTAACGCTAGCCCCACAACAATAAAACAGCGGCTGATCGATTGGTCAACGAAGGGCGAAATATCCGGAAATCTAAACGGATCGCCTAACCGCATCGCCTATTCGCTTGAGACAACTATTTCGGGCAAAGTAACAAATGCGTTCGGCATAGCTCTATCTAATATAGCGGTTAAACTGACCGACTCAAATGGTGGGTACAGACTTGCAACGACTAGTTCATTTGGACTGTACAGATTCGAGAACGTTATACCCTACGACGACTATACGGTGACAGCTTCCAGCAAACGATATAGATTTGCTCCACAAGTTTTGAATGATGTAACCGTAAGTTTGACGGATGTGGATCTAATAGGACTCGAGTAACGCTGGATGATCCTAAATCGTTTGGGCATGATAAGTCTTTGAATTACCTTTCGTCACATCGAGAAAATGGGGTCAGTTAATTTCGCATTTCCTTTTCTTGTCCACTGTTCATTGTTTGGCCGCTACTGACACGCGATTGCCGACTTGGTATTATTCATTGATGCGTTTGGGTCGTTTACCATATCGGGTTTTGGTATTGCTGTGTTTTGTCGCGGTGTTGGCGGGTTGTGAGAGCAGTATGTTCAAGCAGCAGAATGTCGCGCCGCCGACGGTTGGCAGTGTGCCGGCGGTTCGGTTGAATTTCCGGTATGAGGCTGATGTTCCGGCTCCGGCGGCTGATGCCGGCAAGCCTGCGGCGGAGACGCGGAGCGAGGCGATCCAGGCTGATTTTGATAATGCTCGGCCGCAGGAAATACTCGACAAAACGATCGCGTCGCCTGACAAAAAGCGGATCGTAGCCGTTTATCATAAGGTCACGGACTACAGCTCGGAGTATCGGCTCGATATGTACTCGGCGGACGGCAAGCTGTTGAAGAAGCTGACGTCGGACACGATGGCAGTGCATTTTCCGGATACGATCGTCTGGTCGCCTGATTCTTCGTCGCTCGCATTTGTTGCAATGATACGGGTTGTTGCTCCGGATCTGGGGTTGACAACATTGCCGACGCCTGCACCTGTTGTTCCGCCAATTGATAACGCGAACACTGCCCCTGACGGCAACACCGCCGACGTGACGGCACCAGCCGCACCGACACCGGCCGCACCGACTGGAATTCTCACGTTTCGTACCGAGCAGATCTACACGTGCACGGCGGACGGAACGGGCGTAAAAGCGATCACGGAGAACGAAGGAATTATCTACTTTTACTACGCCTGGTCGCCCGACAGCACGATGCTCGTGGCTCTGGCTGCGACAGCTCGCGAATGGAAATATCTCGAGGTCATGGCCGCCAGCAAGGGCGAGGCACTCGTTCCGCAGGGACGTCCGCGGATAATCGAAAAGAACGGGCGCGAACGCCGTCTCGATGACAATTTAACGTCAGTCAGGCCGGTCTGGTCTTCGGATTCGACGAAGGTCGCGGCGGCTTTTGATACGCAGGTGCGAATTTACGATGCGGCCGGTGTTAACCCCACACAGGCGGCGATACCGCTTCGCAATCAGCTCTTGATCTCGTCGCAGGCGTACGACCGCAATCAGCAGCGGATCTCACAGGGCGGCGATGCCAATGTTGACGCAAACACACAGGCACAAGCGACGCCGGATCAGCCGCTTTCGACGCTGCCCGATGAGAAACTGCTCGTTTCCTACAACCCGATCGTCGAGATCGCCTGGACGGCCGAAGACACGCTTTATCTGCAGACCGCGTATCTAAAACGCATGAAGAACGAGGCCGACAGCGTACGCAGCTTTGCCCGCTGGCACCGGCTGATATTTACAGCTCAACCGACAATTACATCAAATAGACCATGAGATACGAATCGATCGCCGATATCTATTCGGCAAACCAGAAGTTTCGGGATGAATTTGCCGCAACCGTAAGCGGTATTTCGCCCGACGAAGCGACCGCTTTGCCCGAGGGCGAGAAATGGAACATCCAGCAGATCGTTGAGCACGTTTCGATCGTCGGATCGGGGATATCGCAGATATGCGCCAAACTGCTTGCCGGTGCAAGGGAAGGCAACATCCCATCTGACGGCAGCTTTAAATTGTCCGCGAATTTTGGCGAACGGGCGGCAGCCATCGCCGACACAAAGGTCGAGGCCCCCGAACGCGTTCACCCGACCGGCGAGGTCAGCATCGGCCAGGCTCTCGCCACGCTCGCGGCGGCAACCGAGGCTTTTGCCTTGCTCCGGCCAGACCTTGAGAGCTACGACCTCTCGGCCCATACCTTTCCACACCCATTCTTCGGCCCGCTAAACGCCGGCGAATGGCTCGTCATGGCCGGCCTCCACGAACATCGGCACGCAGCCCAGATCGAACGTTTGTTGGCGAAGGTCAGGGGATAGATCTTTGATTTTAGATCTTTGATCTTTGGTTCCTGGCTGTTTTCCCGCAAAGTCGCAAAGGGGGCAAAGTCCGCAAAGTTAAGATGTCGCTAAAGGATGGTCGATTGTGGTCATGTGCCAAAAAACATCCATATTCCCAAGCCTGTGAAGCAGCCGACATAATAAAAGCTACGCGTGGAGCCTTTGGCGGAACATGTAGATCGTGTCGTTTAGGTTAGGGCTTGTAAAACGGGCGTAACGGCGACCCGACCAACTTCTATCGCCTGTTACACAGGCTTGATAAACCATAAATGCGACAACCCCAGGTTCCGCTCTGCTTTACCTGGGGCTAACATTATTACGCTGCTTCGCAGCTAAAGGAATCCCTGGCTAATAGTAGCCTTGCCGTCGACCCGAAAAAATTTTTGCGATCACCGCAGTATTAGAAACGACATCGTCCCAGCAATAAAAAACCCGGCTGAATGGAGGGTGTATCCAGCCGGGGAACGACTTCAAACAATATTTCATCATAGCGAACTATCGGCACGTCTGAAGTCATTAGTGTGATGTAGCTCGCTTTACAAATCGTTGCTATAAATCGATGTTAATGCCATTTTTATGGCGGTGGCGACTTTTACTCAATAAGTTTTTCTTGTACTATCTATCAGCAATACTGAATACAGTGATTTTTTTATGGACAAGTTTAAGATACGCGGCGGCAAGCCGCGCTGAGAGGAAAGATCGAGATCGGCGGAGCGAAAAATTCAGCCCTGCCATGCCTCGCGGCGACGCTGCTGACGGCGGAAACGGTGACGCTGCATAACGTGCCTTATGTTAAGGACCTGATCACGCAGCGTCGTTTGCTTGAGGATCTGGGCGCTACCGTTCTAACACCGGAACTGCGTACGCACAAGGTTACAGCGGGAAAGATCGAGACATTTGAAGCTCCGTATGAGCTGGTCAAAACAATGCGCGCGAGCGTCTTGGCTCTCGGGCCGCTGCTTGGTCGGTTCGGGCAGGCAAAGGTGAGTTTGCCCGGCGGTTGTGCGATCGGAACGCGTCCGATCGACCTGCATCTGAAGGCTTTTGAGCAATTGGGAGCGACGGTTTCGCTGGAATCGGGCGATGTTGTCGCTCGCGCTCCACAAGGTCGATTGATCGGCGCGATCATCGATTTTGAAAAGGTCACCGTCACCGGAACCGAGAACGTGATGATGGCCGCCTCGCTCGCCAGAGGCAAAACCATCATCAAAAACGCCGCCAAGGAACCCGAGATCGAGGACCTCGCCGACCTGCTTAATAAGATGGGAGCCCGCATCAAGGGTGCCGGAACCGCAGTGATCGAGATCGAGGGTGTCGAAGCTCTCGGTGGAGCCGAGCACACGATCATTCCCGACCGTATCGAGACCGGAACATTCATGGTCGCGGCCGCGATCACCGGCGGCGAGATCGAGATCAAAAGCTGCCGTCCCGAACATCTGACCGCCGTCATCGAAAAACTTCGCGAAGCCGGAGTCGATATCGAAGAACTTAATTCCAGCACGCTGCTCGTAAAGGTCGGCAGCGGCGGCTTGAAGGCTATCGATATCACCACAAAAGAGCATCCGGGTTTCCCGACCGACATGCAGGCGCAGTACATGGCGCTGATGACGCAGGCCGAGGGCGAATCGAAGGTGGTCGAGACCATATTCGAAAACCGCTTTATGCACGCCTCGGAGCTTATCAGAATGGGCGCCGACATCACTATCCACGGCAATACGGCGGTCGTTCACGGCAAAACAAAGCTTATGGGCGCCCGCATTATCGCTTCTGATCTTCGAGCATCGGCTTCGCTCGTTCTGGCAGCACTGTGTGCCGAAGGCGAGACGACGATCGACCGCGTTTACCACATCGACCGCGGCTATGAAACGATCGTCCGCAAGCTGCGATCGCTCGGTGCCGATATCGAACGCGTCAAGGAAGGCATCCCCGCGACCGAGGCGGCAGGCTAACATCGGACGCTGACTCATTCATTTATATTGCGTTATGGATAAAATCACGATAGGCATTATGCTCACCATCTTGGTCTTTGCTGGATGTGATTCGAAAACTTCCACCCAGAGAGACTCAGGAGATTTGTCGTCGATCTATCCTTCGAATGTAACCAAAGTTGAAAACGCCTTACCACGCCAAATATTGCTGTTAATCGGAAGGGGCGGTTGTTGCAACGGACATATAATTTACATTGGACTAGACGGAACACTTGACTATTCTGTTGGTGTATATCACATGGCAAATCCAAATTTGGCGAGTGCCAGAGTTCCTGAAATAGCCGTGTTCGATACTAGTCAAATTACCCGCAACGAGCATTATGCACCGAAGAAGGTCAAGCTTTCTGATAGTGCCCTTAGAAGGCTCTCCGAGACAATCAGAAAAACTGAAACGATCTCATTTATGGATAGTAGAGTCGTTAAAGATGCCTACCAATTCAATTTATACATAGATGAACGTCTAGTTGCATCTGGTTATAGATCAATCGATCAAGCTCCGCCTGAAAAACTTCAGGAACTTCTAACACTTATTATTGATCAGGTGGGACTTTACGATCTCCCGGGCATGGCATAGTGAGAATCTGAGATGTGAAGCTCCAGGTCGCAACGCTGTCAGACGCGTCCATAATTTACGATTCCAACCGTCTGTGGTTTAATAGCGTCATAGAAATATGAGCGCTGAAGACTGCATTTTTTGTAAGATCGCCGATGGCCGCATACCGTCCACGCTTGTCCACGAGGACGACGTGTGCGTGGCGTTCAACGATCTAAGTCCGCAGGCTCCAACGCATATTCTGGTCATTCCGCGTGAACACATTGATTCGCTCGACAAAGCCGGTGCGGAACACTCGGCCGCTCTCGGACATTTGCTGACGACCTCTGCGGAGATCGCGCGGAAACAGGGCTTTGCCGAGGATGGCTACCGCGTCGTGATCAATACTAATTCAGACGGCGGACAGACCGTTTTTCACCTTCACGTACACCTGCTTGCAGGCCGACAGTTCATCTTCCCTCCGGGCTAAGGCGGCATTTTTTCCAATATTGTTATGAAACCGATCCTTGTATTAATTGGATGTTTGTCGCTCGCATTGGCGGGGTGCGGCGGTGCGCCGTCAAATGCAAACAACGCTGCTGTTTCAACTGAAAACACCAACACGGCCCCGGCCGTCTCACAGTTCGCGTCTATCACCGACGCTAACGCGGCACTGGCCGAGGGTAAGCGTTTGCTTGACGAAAATCAGACCGAGACGGCGATCGAAGCTTTAAAACGAGCGGTCGAACTCGACGCCGACCTCGCCGAAGCTCATTTTCAGCTCGGCGTTGCTTATGCATTGCTCGAGATGCAGAACGAGCAGTCGGGCAAGGTGACGGAACCGGCTTCGAATTCAAAGGAAGCAGCGAAAAAGACAAAATCGGAAAAAGCTTTTGAGGATGCGGTCAAAGCGTATAAGAAATGGCTGGCCAAAAACCCGAAAGACGATAACGCCTACTATTATCTCGGCCGCACCTACGCGAAGCTAATGCAGGATGACGATGCCGAGGAAGCCTTTCAGGAAGCCGTCAAGCTCAAACCGGAAGACAGTGAATATCAGACAGAGCTCGGCAGTATCCTGATAAAGCTCGCCAAATACAGCGAAGCGATCAAGCCGCTAAAAAAGGCGATCGAGCTCGACAGCTCCAACGGCCGTGCCGCAGATCTGCTGGAGGACGCGGAAGCGGGCAAAAAACGGGTCGATTACGTTTCTACCGACAAAAACTCGAACATGGCCGTCACAGGAAAAGGAGCGAACTCGAATTCTAATTCGAACTCAAGCTCAAATTCGGCGATGCCGTCTAACTCCACTTCGCCTAGACCGCCCGAGGCGAACACTAAACCCAAAAAGCCCGAACCGGAGCCAAAATCTAAGAAAGGCGATCCCAAAGATGACCGCCCGAGAACCGTTCCCGGCAAACCGTAGCTGCGTTAGGATGACGCAAAAACACACACTTCCTGGCACAAGTGTGTCAACTTGACATCGTAGATACAAAGCGACACATTATCGTTAGCTTTTCATATGTTTGGCGAACGATCCAACCGACATACCGAACCGTCCTCCGCGCTATCACTCGAACGCCGGATGAGCATGCACGAGGCCCGCGAGGCGATCATCGACCGCCTGGCCCGCGACCTGCCGACCGACATCGACCTCGAACGCTTTCTGAACGTTGTCGTTTCCGAGATCGGCCGCATGCTCAACGCCGACCGCTGTGACCTGCTCCAGCTCAGCGAAGGCAAAGACCTTGTCATCAGCCACGAATGGCGAAAGGACAAATCGGTCCCCAAAAGCCACGGCACGACGATACCGTTCGACACGGCAAAGCTCGCCGAGCGTTTTGATATCACAAAACCCATCCGCATCAACGATACCTCAGCAGCGAAAGATCCGACTCTGAAGTTCTTTGCAAAAGCTCTCGAAACACGCTCTTTGCTGGTGATCCCGATCATGCTGAATGGGAATGTGCTCGGATTGCTCGGCCTACACGACACGCACGAGCCGCGTCAATGGCTCGACGAAGAGGTCTCCTTTCTCGAATCCATCGCCCGCCAGCTCGCTATTGGCTATCAATACACGAGCCTCTACGTCGCCCAGGAACAGGAAAGCCGCCGGACAAACGCCCTGCTTGAGATCGCAAATACGCTGAATTCGCACTCGGATTTCAAAGAAGTTTCGGAACTCGTGATGGAGCGTGCGATCAACCTTGTCGGTGCCGATTACGGAGCTCTAGGTGTGCTGGATCAATCCGGAACACGCATTTCGCTCGCCACTTTCAAGTCTGCCGAAGGCATAAAACTCGGCAAGATCCTGAAAATGATCGAGCAGCACAACAAATCGCTCGCGCTCGATTCGTTTGCAAAACTAGGCGAACTGCTGCGTGAAGGCAAGACCCTCAAACTAGCCGATTCCGAGTTGCCGTTTGCGATTCGTTTGTTTTTTAACACACAGCTTCGCGGCAAGGCGGCGTTGGTGACGCCGGTACACGTTGCGGGCAAAGCGTTCGGGCTGCTGGGCTTTGTATGGAGCAAGCAGAGCACGTTCGAGGACCACGACATCGCCTTGATCGAGGGCATCGCCGACCAGATCGGCACTGCGCTCGAACGCGACCAACTCTCGACCGAGGTCATGCGGCTCAAGAGCGAACTGCACCAGAAACAGAGCGAGATCGTCGGCCAGGCACCGGGCATTCGGCGTGCGATCGAGCTCGGACTCAACGTTGCCGATACGAACACTACCGTTCTGATCCTTGGCGAATCCGGCACCGGCAAGGAGCTGATCGCAAATCTGATCCACTACAACTCGGGCCGCGAAAGCATGCCTTTCGTCAAGATAAACTGCGGTGCGATACCGGAAACCCTGCTCGAAAGTGAACTTTTCGGCCACGAGAAAGGTGCGTTTACGGATGCGCGTTCGCAGCGGCAGGGACGGTTTGAAGAAGCGAGCGGCGGAACCTTGTTTCTCGACGAGATCGGCGAAATGTCCTTGCAGGCGCAAGTTCGGCTGCTGCGGGTTTTGCAGGACGGCGAATTCACGCGTGTCGGCGGCAAGCACGTCCTGAAAACCGACGTCCGCGTCATTGCCGCGACCAACACCGATCTCGAACGAGCGATCGAGGACGGCACGTTTCGCAAGGATCTTTTTTACCGCCTGTCAGTTTTCCCGATCTCGCTTCCGCCGCTGCGGACACGGGTCGAGGACATCAATCTGCTGGTCTTTCATTTCCTCGAGGAATACAAGAAAAAATCCGGCCGCTTTATCTCCGGAATATCAAAAGAAGCGATGCGTGCACTCGTCAATTACAACTGGCCCGGCAACGTCCGTGAGCTGGAAAATGCGATCGAACGTGCCGTCATCATCGCCTCGGGCCGCCAGATCGAACTCGACGACCTACCCGAAGCCATCAGTCGCACTGCCGAGAATTCGTCCGCCCCCGCCCGGTTCGAACGTGCCTCAGCCGCCGGCGAAGGCCGCAATATCGGTATCAATATCCCCCTACCCTCCGCAATGGACGAGATCGAAAAACAAGTGATCGAGGCCACGCTCGAATACACCGACGGCGACAAATCACAGGCTGCACGCCTGCTAAACATCGGCCGCAAAACGCTTTATCGCAAACTGGAAATTTACGAGGATGATATTACTGATAACTAGCTAAAAGGAGATCTTCATGTCCGCTACAACATTGGAATGGCTGGTTATATTGGTCTTTTTCCTGCTTCTAGTTGGGGCAATGGCAGGCGAGATCGGTTGGCTGGTCGTGAAAAAATGGACGACCGTTGGCCGTGCAGCCGCTCTCGTTATAACGAGCAACATCGTCAGCATGACGATCGGTTCGTTTCTCGTCGGGGCTATTATGCTCATCCTTTTCATGATGGTCATGGGCCCCGCTGGCCGCGGCAGCGACGCTCCTGAAAGCGCCTATGTTATTGGTATCGCTCTTGCTTTGATCATCCCGCCTGTTCTACTGCTTGCAGCAAAACGCATCATGCTTGCCATCCTTAAGATAAGATCGGGTTCTTCAGCCTGGGTTTATTCAGCAGTATCGACGGTTCTGACATTTTTGATAACACTCGTGCCGACAGCCGTCTTTATTTACGTCATCTCCAGAAAATAGCTCCATGGACATTGCATCGCTATGGAAATAATCGTCGGCACAGCCGGTCACATCGATCACGGTAAAACCGCGCTGATCAAGGCTCTATCTGGCGTTGATGCCGATCGTCTGCCGGAGGAAAAGCGGCGTGGTATCACGGTCGATCTTGGATTTGCAGAGATGAGTATCGGCGACGTGCATTTTGGCTTTGTCGATGTACCCGGACATGAGCGTTTCGTTAAGAATATGCTTGCCGGTGCCAGCGGGATCGACATCGTCATGCTGGTGATAGCTGCAGATGAAGGAGTGATGCCGCAGACCCGCGAGCATTTCGATATTTGCCGATTGCTCGGTGTCAAAGCGGGGATAGTCGTTCTTACCAAGTTAGATCTGGTCGATGCCGAGACGCTGGAATTCGCCAAACTCGATGCCGCGGAGCTGGTAGAAGGATCTTTTCTCGAACACGCACCGGTCATCGCGGTCAGTTCACGCTCGGGCTCAGGGATCGCAGAACTGAAAGAAACGCTTTTGGTAGTTAGTCGCGACCTGCCGGCGCGAAATGATCACCTCATCACGCGTCTGCCGATCGATCGCAGCTTTTCCGTCAAAGGATTTGGTGCGGTTGTGACTGGAACGCTTGCATCGGGAACAATACGCGAGGGAGAGGACATTGAATTGCTTCCCACAAAAGCAAAGGTCAGAGTTCGCGGCGTACAAACGCATGGCAAAGCAGTCAGATCCGCCTCTGCCGGACAGCGTGTCGCGGTCAATCTCGGCGGCATAGATCATTCGAAGATCGAGCGTGGAATGCTGCTCGCTGAGCCGGGTGTTATGCGGCCAACGCAGATCTTTGACGCCGAGATCGAGGTTTTGGCGGATGCTGCAAAACCGGTTCGATCGCGTCAGCGGGTACGCGTTCACATCGGAACCGTTGAAGCCCTGGCGAGAATTCAGGTTCTAAATGAAGCGGGCGAGATCGCGGAGGGCCAAAAAGATCTCGTCCAGATACGACTCGAAACTTCAGTCGTTGCGGTTCCTTGCGAGAGATTCATAATCCGCCGCTATTCACCGCAGCTTACGATCGCCGGCGGAATTGTGATAGATAATTCCGCAGTAAAACACCGCCGCAAAGACCTTTCGAAGGTACGGGAATATCTCAATAGTCTTTCAAACACTGAAAATTCGAGTGAAAAAACACATCTCCTGATCACCGCGGCAGGGCCTTCGGGGCTGAGTTTTGCCGATCTGCGATCCCGAACCGGACTCCAACAAAACTTGGTCGAGAACGCAACAGAAACACTGATCTCGGCAGACGAAGTGGTAAACGCCGAAGGGAGATTTGTCGAAAAGGCTGCATTTGAAACTTTAATAGCCTCGGTTGAGAACGCGGTTGGCGAGTTTCACAAAAGTGACCCGCTCGCCAAAGGAATTTCCAGAGAAGCACTTCGCGAAAAACTCTTCGCATATCTTCCAAATGAGATATTGCATGCGGTCATTACGGAGTTGGAATCAGCGGGCACGATAGCTTTAGACCGCGAATCAATTCGTCTGAGTTCGTATCAAACAACGCTTTCACCTGCAGAGGCTGCGTTGAAAACCAAGATCTTCGAGGCGTACCGAACCGCAGGGCTGGAAGTGCCTAAGGTCGAAGACGTTTTGAACGGTGCGGTCGCGGGAACCTCTTTCACACGAAACGACGCCCGAAAATTCTTTCAGCTATTTCTCGATTCCGGAGAAATTGTTAAAGTTAGCGAGGAATTCTATTTCCTAAAAAGCAAGATCGCGAAGCTTGTCGAAAAGCTAAAGCAGTTTGCGGCCGCCTCGGGCGATCGCAGCATTGACATGGCGCAGTTTAAGGATCTCGCCGCTGTTTCGCGAAAGTACGCGATACCGCTGATCGAGTATTTTGACCGCGAACGCGTGACCGTTCGCCGCGGCGACATACGTATCATTCTGTAATGCAAAAATTCCTGACAGCACGCTGGAAAGACCTGATCATGGCCAACTACGAGGTTGACCCGTCGATTCTGATCCCGCGTCTGCCCGCCGGAACCGAGCTAGATCTGCAGGACGGGAAATGCTTTGTCAGCCTAGTCGGGTTCATGTTTCTCGACACGCGGGTTTTGGGCATTCCGATACCGTTTCACGTCAATTTCGAAGAGGTGAATTTACGCTTTTACAACAAACGCGAGGTGGACGGCGAAACCCGGCGAGCAGTGTGTTTTGTTAAGGAGATCGTGCCCAGATTTGCGATCGCAACTGTCGCACGCGTCATGTACGGTGAGCCGTACGAATGCTGGACGATGAGCCACGAACGCACGGAAACCACCGTCTCCTACGACTGGTCAAAGGGCGGTAGCACGAATCATCTGAGCGTCGACATCGGCGAAAGCATAGGCGTTCCGGCAGCAGGATCGCACGGTGAATTCATCATCGAACACTACTGGGGCTACACCAAACGCGGCGACTCACGCGTCGACGAATACAAGGTCGAGCATCCAAAATGGGAACTATTCTCGGTCAAGAACGACGTTATCGATGTAGATTTCGGCGCTACGTACGGCGAAGAGTTCGCATTTCTCGCCGGACAGAAGCCGTATTCGGTCTTGCTGGCAAAAGGTTCGGAGGTTGCGGTTTATAAAGGTGCGAGAATCAACAGTTGATCCTCCCTTTGCGGTCTTTGCGGTCTTTGCGGGAAATTAGGGCAGGTTCCCCCGCAAAGTCGCAAAGGGAAGACGCAAAGCCGCAAAGGAGAAGAAAAGGATTTATGATCATCGGCATCGTCGCCATTTCACAAAACTACGCGATCGGCAAAGGCGGAAAGTTGCCATGGCATTACAGCGCCGATCTTAAGTTTTTTAAGGAAACAACGACTGATAACGTTGTCGTGATGGGAGCGAACACGTGGCGTTCGATCGGCAAGCCACTACCGAACCGTTTGAACATCGTCCTCTCACGCAGCGGAAATGTTGATACGCCGCCAAATATCTTAAAACTCAGCTCAAAGGCCGAGGTCGTTGAGCTTGCTAAATATCTTGATCGCGACGTTTACATCATTGGCGGTGCCCAAACTTACAAGAATTTTGCTGACGTGATCGATCAGTGGATCGTGACTTTTGTTCCGATCGAGGTTGAGAATGCGGACACATTTATGCCGCAGGATTTTCTCAACGGATTCATCTTAGAAAAAACTGATGACCTTGGTGACGGCCTGATCACAAAAACTCTGCGCAGAAGCTGATTTTGGTGTAAAATCGTCGCGAAAGGAGAAAAACCGATATGATGGGCGGAAAAACCTGGGACGAGTGGATCGAGGAATATTCTGAAGGGCATCAGCACCCGATCAATCAACTGACGCACAAATTCGGCATTCCGATGATCATGCTGTCGCTGCTTTTGGTACCCGTCTCGTTCTTTGTCGCCGGTGCATGGCGCGTGGCTCTCGGGCTATTCGTCGTTGGCTGGATCCTACAGTTCATCGGCCATTATTTCGAAGGCAAACCACCCGAATTCTTAAAAGACTATCGCTTCCTGCTCGTCGGTTCGCGTTGGTGGTTTAAGAAAACGTTTGGCTGATATCAGCTAGTAGCTATCAGCTATTTCGATTCCACTGCATAAAAATCTCAGATCTTGAAACAACCGCTCATTTTGGCTTTAGATATCGGTACGTCCAGCGTCCGCTCCGCTCTTTATGATGGGCAAGCGAATGCTGTTCCGCGTGCGTTTGTCAAGATCGAGCGCACGCTGACCGTCACCACTGACGGCGGAGCTGAGATCGATGCTGACGAAGCCGTCGCTCAGGTTGCCGCGGCGATCGATGCACTTCTCGAAAAAACCACAGCGCATATAACGCACATCGCCTCCTGCTCATTCTGGCACAGCCTCGTCGGCGTGGATGCGAAAGGCAAGCCGACGACTAAGGTCTTTGGCTGGGCGGACACGCGGAGCGGGAAATATACTGAGGTACTCAAAAAACGATTCGACGAGAATGAAACCCACAACCGCACCGGCGCTCATTTTCATTCAAGTTTTTGGCCGGCGAAATTGTTGTGGCTGCGAAAGGATTTTCCCGATGTATTTGTCAAAACCGAGCGGTGGCTTTCGTTTAGCGATTACGTAGCTCTGAAGCTTTTCGGCACCGCGACAACCAGCGTCTCGATGGCGTCGGGAACGGGAATTTTTGACATCAGAAAGTGCGATTGGGATCCGGAATTGCTGAAATTCCTAAAGGTCAAGGCCGCAAATCTGCCTGCGATGGTCGCAAACGATTCCGATACCTTTACCCTAAACAAAAAATACGCCAAACGCTGGCCCCGGCTCGCTCACGCCAAATGGTTTCTCCCCGTCGCCGACGGAGCGACCGACAACATCGGTGCGGGTTGTTTCACCAACACGCAAGCCGCGTTAATGGTCGGCACTTCTGGAGCGATGCGCGTCGCATACGAAGGCGAACCGCCGGGTCATATCCCGGAAGGTCTATGGTGTTATCGCGTCAACCGCAAAATGTGCGTACTCGGCGGAGCGTTGTCCGACGGCGGCAATCTTGCCCAATGGATGCGCGACAACTTGCGTTTAGGAAGTGATGCGGACGACGTCGTGAGGCAAAGACTCGGAACATCTTCGACAATAAAGATCGCCCCTTTTTTCAATGGCGAACGCAGCACCGGCTACAACGAATCCGCCACCGGAGCGATCATCGGGCTTACTGCCGCTCACGATGCGTACGACATCTACCGAGCCGCAATGGAAGCAGTCGCCTATCGATTTGCTGATATTCTCAGACGCCTTGAAACCGTTTTCAAGATCGAACAGATCATCGCCTCGGGCGGAGCACTCCGCGAATCGCCTGTTTGGACAGAGATCATCTCGAAAGCTCTGAACCGCGAATTGACCATGAGCGAGGCTCGCGAATCATCTTCTCGCGGTGCGGTTTTGCTTGCGCTCGAAAGTCTTGGCAGAATATAGATTACGCAGAAGATTTCATTAATGACGGCGAGCTCGTAAATATTTATCGAGATCGGCACGTTCGATATTACGGAGAACCCATGGCAACTGCGACTCAACCGAAAAAAATCACCGACCTCGACCAGCTTTGTATAAATACGATCCGCACGCTTTCGCTTGACGCGATACAGAAGGCGAATTCCGGGCATCCGGGATTGCCGCTGGGCATGGCGCCGTCGGCGTATGTTTTGTGGACGAAGTTTTTGCGGCACAACCCTAAGAATCCGAAGTGGTTTGGCCGAGACCGGTTTTTGCTATCGGCGGGGCACGGGTCGATGCTGATCTATTCGCTGTTGCATCTGACGGGTTACGACTTGTCGCTCGATGAACTGAAGAATTTTCGGCAACTGCATTCAAAAACGCCGGGGCACCCTGAAAACATCATCACTGCCGGAGTCGAGATCACGACCGGGCCGCTGGGACAAGGCTTTGCGAACGGTGTCGGAATGGGCATCGCCGAGGCACATCTGGCGGCAAAGTTTAACCGAAAGGGTTTCCCGGTCGTTGATAATTACATTTACTGCATCTGCTCCGACGGCGACCTGATGGAAGGCGTCGCGTACGAAGCTGCTTCGCTCGCCGGGCATCTGCAGCTCGGAAATCTGATATATCTCTACGACGATAACGAGATCACGATCGACGGTTCGACCGATCTCGCGTTTACTGAGGATCGGACGAAGCGGTTCGAAGCCGCCGGTTGGCACGTGCTCGATGTCGCAGATGGCAACGACCTGAAAGCAATCGAAAAGGCGATCAAGGACGCTCAAAAGGTTAAGAATAAGCCCTCACTGATCCGCGTTCACACGATCATCGGCTTCGGAATGCCAAAGGCGGGAACGAGCAAGGCTCACTCCGACGCTCCAGGCGACGAAGCTGTCAAGGAAACCAAACGCAATCTCGGCTGGCCCGAGGACAAGCAGTTTTTCATTCCAAAAGAAGCCCTGACGCATTTCCGCTCGGCCGTCAATAACGGTGCGGCGATGGAGAAGGAATGGAACGCCCTCGTCAAAAAATACGAAAAGCAACATCCTGAGATCGGTGCCGAATTTCACGCGATCCGAATGGGCGATCTGCCCGCCGGTTGGGAAAAGAGCCTGCCGAAATTTGACGGTGTCGAGGCAAAAGCCACACGTGCGTACAGCGGCGAGGTGATCAACGCGATCGCCGACTCTCTGCCTTCTCTGATCGGTGGTTCGGCCGATCTGAAACCTTCGAATAACACGTATATCAATTCGTCCGCGGACATCCAGCCGGGAACCTTTGAGAACCGCAACATTCATTACGGCATCCGCGAACACGCGATGGGCGCGGCGATGAACGGCATGGCCCTGTACGGCAGCGTGATACCTTTTGGCGGGACGTTTCAGACGTTTTCGGATTACATGCGTCCGGCGATCCGCCTTGCGGCTTTGTCGCATATTCAGACGATATTTGTCTTCACGCACGACTCGATCGGCCTCGGCGAAGACGGCCCGACGCACCAGTCCGTCGAGCACATCGCAGCAATGCGTGCGATCCCAAACCTCGCTGTAATTCGCCCCTGCGACGCCCACGAAACCCGCGAAGCCTGGCGTGCAGCAATCAAACGTCAGCACACTCCGACCGCATTTGCCCTCTCTCGTCAGAAAGTCGCCCTGATCGACCGCAAGAAATACGCGGACGCCAAAGGCCTCCACAAAGGTGCTTACATCCTCGCCGAGGCCGAGACCAAAGCCGGAAAAGAAACCGCTCCAAAACTGATAATCATCGCCACCGGCTCCGAAGTCGGCCTCGCGATGGAAGCCCGCGAAAAGCTCAATACCGAAGGCACGCCGACCCGCGTAGTCTCGATGCCGTGCTGGGAATTCTTCGACGAGCAATCCGCCAAATACAAAGAAGAGGTGCTGCCCGCCAAAATCACCGCCCGCCTCGCCGTCGAAGCCGGCGTCTCGATGGGCTGGTCAAAATACGTAGGCGACAAAGGTGATACGCTCTGTGTCGATAAATTCGGAACCTCTGCTCCGGCTGAAGATGTGTTTAAGGATTACGGGTTTACGGTGGAGAACGTTAAAAGACTCGCCTGTAATCTCCTAAAATAGCAGACACGAATGAATGTCGAGACGATAAAAACGCCGTCTTTGCTGCTCGATCTAGATCGAGTCAGACGCAACGCTGCTCGTATCAGCGACATTGCAAGTAAAAACCGAACGCGGCTCCGTGCGCATATCAAGACCCACAAATGCATCGAAGTCGCGAAGATCCAAACCGCAGGCCACAACGGAGCTATCACAGTTTCGACCTTGGCTGAGGCTAGGGATTTTGCGGCTAATGGATTTACGGATATTACATACGCGGTTCCGATCGAACCGGGAAAGTTTGCCGACGCGACCGAGATCTTGCGAGGTGGTGTAAAGCTCAATCTGCTCACGGACAATGCTGAGTCTGCCAAACTGCTCGATGAGGCTGCCGGTCGAGCCATTGTCAAATTTGAGGTTTTCGTCAAGATCGATTGCGGCACGCATCGTGTTGGTGTCGAGCCGCATACGGCTGAGGCCGTCGATATTCCGAGACAGCTTTCAGATGCGAAGAATCTGCATTTTGCCGGAATTCTCACGCACGCCGGGCATTCGTACGACGTTAAAACTGTTGACGAGATCAAGGCGATCGCTCGTCACGAGCGGGATGTGATGGTCGAACATGCGGCAAAGCTTCGTTGGCTCGGTATCGAGGTTCCGACCGTCAGCATCGGCTCGACCCCGACGATCAACCACATCGACCATCTCGACGGCATCGACGAAGTTCGGCCCGGGAATTATATTTTCTTTGATAACTATCAGGCGACGCTCGGGAGCTGTTCGTTCGACGACACAGCTTTGACCGTGCTCGCTGCGATAGTCCATCGCGACGCATCGCGGCGAAAGATCGTGATCGACGCCGGCGGTATCGCGATGTCAAAAGATCGCGGCCCAGTTCATCTAGATCCACAGTGCGGCTACGGCCGCGTGCTCGATCTCGACGGCAACCCGGCCGGCCTTAGTCTCGATTCGCTATCTCAGGAACACGGCGTCATGCATGCGGCGGATGACGCCATATTCAACCGCTTCAAGATCGGCGACCGCGTTCGTATCCTCGCAAATCACTCCTGCATGACCGCCGCTCAACATACGCATTATAATGTTCTCGAGAACGGCGAGATCGTTGATCAGTGGAAGATCCACGCGGGTTGGTAGCTGCGTTTTGCCGGGAACGCGGTCGCCCTCGCCTGAAAGCGTCCTGCTCTGGGAACGCTAATGAAGCCGATGATCAGTAGTGTTGAACGAGAGGTGTGGGTTAGTTGCCGCAGGTCGAGTGTTCCCAGCTCACCAGTTTCATGTTCGAATACTGGTCCATCGTAACGACCGTTCTGATGACTTGGGTTTTGCCTTCTTCGGCGACCCTCATGCAAACGCGGTAGATCATGGCGAACATTCCTTTGTTCTCGCATTTCAAAATTCCGGCGAGCGTGTGTTTCACCTTGGTGTCTGCTGAATGGTTTTTGATGGCAAAATCCGCTGTGAGGCCGATGCCGACATCGGTATTCGAAACGTCTTAAAGTCTCCGTCCCCGGGCGACGCAGCTGCGGACGGAGCTGTAGCACCGTCCCCGTCTTCGTCCTCACCGCAATCTGAGGCTTCCCAGCTTAGAAGTTTGTAAACACCCTTCAGATCAACATTTACGATGACTTTCACAAAAACATCGGCCGAATCCTGGCCCTCGGCTCCGCTGTCACTGACCTTGAGGCACATTCGGTAATTGCTGCCAGCGACCGCCTGACGCTCGGCTTTTACGACCGAGATGAACTCGATCTCTTTTTCGGATCGCTTCGCTTCCGCCGAAACCGCGAACAATGCCGCTTTTTTTGCAGCCGGATCTGTTTTTGCTATCTCTTTATATCCGCCGAGGAGCGGAGGGCCCTGGGCCGCAGCCTGAGACACACAAAAGAGAGCAGCCGTTACCATCATCATCGTAACGAATAGTGTTTTTCTCATAGTTTTTCTCCTGAATCTAGAACTACCGAATTGTATTCCTATTTTCTGCCTAATATAGTGCCCTGATCGCGTCTTAGCTTACCGACCATATCCTTCTCCGGCGGAGCTCCATCCGGCAGAATGATGTTGGTGTTGAAGACCACAAGCGAAGCCATACGTTTCGCGGGGTCAAAGTCGAGATAACTGATAAACCCGTTCTGATCGCCGCCGTGGCCGAGATGTGTGGGCGAAAGCGTTTTGTCGATAAAATAGATCAGCCCGATGTCGGTCGTGAAGCCCTTATTCCCATTCGCGTCCGCCTCGGTCTTGAGCTGCGGCTGCCACATTTCCTCGAGCGATGACCGTTTTAGGACCGTGTTATATCTCTCAACAAGAGTGCGGTCGTCGCCACCAGCCCCAACGAGAAAATTCAGATACTTGACCATATCCGGGATCGGCGAATTTAAACCGCTGTTCGAAACCGTTATTCCAGTGTTCGCGTCGAATTTCCCTTCCGTCCGTTTACCGTTTTCGATGTAGTAGGAATGCGAGCGGTCCTTGAGCAAATGATACGGCGTCGCGTCGAAATAGCTTCGGTACATCTCCAGCGGTTTTAGGATGTTTTTATCGATATAGACCTCATAGTCGTCTTTAGTGAGCGTTTCGATGATGCGTCCTAAAAATACGATGCCCGGATTTGAATAGCTGAATTTACTGCCCGGTTTGAAGCGAATTTCCGTGTACGGAAACATCGCAACGAGCTGAGAATACTCCTGCGGTTCAAAAGGTTCCCAATCCTTACCACCCGCAAACGGCCATGTTCCGCCTCGAAATCCGGCCGAGTGTGTCATCAGATGCCTGATCGTGATCTCATCCATAAACGCGAACGAATTGTGAACAGCTCTTAATTCAGGTAGGTATTTTGTGACCGGATCGTCGAGTTTCAACAGTCCGCGATCGCGAAGCTGCATGATCGCGATACCCGTGAACGGTTTTGTGTTCGACGCCCAGTGATAGATCGTGTTTTCATCGACCGGTTGATTTTTTTCGAGGTTTGCCGAGCCGTATTTGTAGTCGGCGACTAGCTTGTTATCACGTACTAAGACAAAGCTGCTGCCAACAATGCCGTTGTCTTTCAGCTCTTTCTCATAGAGCGTTTTGAAGTTTTTAAGGGCTTCTGCCGATTGTGCGCTCATTGTAATTACATTAACCGAAAGAGCCAAGACAAATAGAAAGATCCAATTGCACCGCTCCATAAGGTTTGCCCTCGACATACGCTTGATTTTTGTGAACTCCAAAATAATAATTACGGACGCAGTATTATACAAGTGCAAGAACCCAGTCGCTATTGCTCCCGGTTCTGACTCAGCTGTTATATTATTTAGATAATGAGTGTTTACGAGGAATCAACTGAAGCCCAACAATTTGCCAGCCGCGTGATTGCGGATCATGCCCGCTCGACCGCCTTTGCCATCGCCGACGGCATCCTGCCGGGAAACGAAGGCCGCAACTACGTCCTGCGGAAGATAATGCGGCGTGCCATCTACCACGGCCGCGAACATCTGGGTTTGAACGAACCTTTCTTTCACAAGGTCTGCGATTTCGTCGTCACCGAGATGAGTGGAGCGTATCCTGAACTCGAAGCTCAGCGTGACTTCATCAGCAAGATGGTCAAGATCGAGGAGGAGCGGTTTGCCAATACCGTTACCGTCGGCCTTGGCCGTTTGAACGATCTCGGCCTCTCGGCGTCGACGCCTAAGGATAACGAGCTGTTCCTGGCGATCGGCAAATTGTACGACACATTCGGCACGCCGCGAGATCTGATCCGCGTTTATCTGGAAGAAAAAGGGCTGGAATTTGAAGAAGACGATTTTAACGAGCGTTTTGATACGGCTTTGCAGGAGTTGCAAAAGCAAGGCGATGTCGGGCACACAACGCGTAAATCCCAGCCTTCGCCGATATATGCCGAACTGCTTGATAAATTCGGTATGAATCAATTTCATGGCTATGACACGATCCAGATCGCGGATGCGAAGGTCGTCGCCATCCTTGATGGTGACACGCCAGTTGCCGAACTGACGGCCGGTGCTCAGGGCAGTGTTGTGCTCGACAACACGCCGTTCTACGCCGAATCGGGCGGACAGGTTGGCGATACCGGCGTTATCGTGAAAACGACCTTTAGCAAGGGCGACGAAAGCGGCGGGATGATAAAAACGGGCGGTGTTGCTTCGAAAGCGACCGTTTCCGACACTTATTCACCTGTTTCGGGATTGATCATACACAAGGTCTCGATACTCGCTGGCTCGCTCGAGGTCGGTGACGAGGTCGTCGCGACGGTCGACGCCGAGAAACGCGATGCGACGCGGCGAAATCATACCGCCACGCACCTCGTTCATGCAGCATTGAGAGAAGTTTTGGGAACGCATGTGAAACAGGCGGGTTCGGTCGTCGGGCCGAGCGTTTTGCGGTTCGATTTTACCCATTACCAGCCGATGACCGCCGATGAGATCGCCGAGGTCGAGGACCTGGTGAATCGTTACATTCTTAAAAACGATCCGGTCAACACAAACGTCATGGCGATCGAGGAAGCTATGGCCTGCGGGGCGATGGCTTTGTTTGGTGAGAAATATGGTTCGGCGGTACGCGTTTTGAGTGTTGGCGACGGCGTTTTCTCGAAAGAACTATGCGGCGGAACTCACGTCCGCGCAACTGGCGACATCGGCAGCTTTAAGATCACCGGCGACGAAGCGATCGCTTCCGGCGTGCGTCGTATTCGTGCGATCACCGGCTTTGACGCGTTCTCACGCTTCCGCGAAGATGAACGCCTCATCGAACGCAGCCTGCACGAACTCAACACTCAGCGTGACAACCTGCCGAACGCGATCGCTCGCCTGCAGGAAGAGCTCAAAAAGACCCGCAAGGAAATGGATGAGCTAAAGCTCAAAATGGCTCTCGGTGCTCAAGGTGCAGACGGCGGCGAGCAGAACGAACCGCGTGAGATCAACGGCGTAACGGTTTTGGCAAAACAAGTTGACGGGCTCGATGCGAATGGTACGCGTCAGCTTTCAGACACACTGCTAGCTCGTCTCAAATCCGGCGTCGTTATCATCGGACGCTCTGACGAAGGCAAGGTCGGCCTGATCGTCCGTGTATCCGACGACCTTACGGGAAAGGTCAGGGCAGGCGACATCATCCGCGAGATCGCCCCGATCGTCGGCGGACGCGGCGGCGGAAAAGCCGACATGGCCGAAGGCGGCGGCACGGAGCCGTATAGATTGAGCGAAGCGATCGAAGCGAGCTATGGTGTGATCGAGAAAATGCTCGGCTAGAGCTTCGCGGCGGACGGACGAACCCGAAAGAATTTCACCGCAGATAAACGCGGATGAGCGCAGATCATATTTTCTGATCTGCGCTCATCCCCGTTTATCTGCGGTTAATTTTCTTTTTACTGCTTACGCAGCGGGTTCTAACACGATCTCGTAACTCGTCGTGATCTCAGCCGTCGGCTTGACCGTTGCGGCGACCGAACAATAGGTTTCGTCCGACAGTCTGATAGCATCGGCGACCGCCTTTTCTGAAATATTGCGGCCGGTAACGATGTGTTTGATGTGGAGCTTGATAAAGGCCTTCGGCATTTCGTCGCGACGCCAGCCTTCGATCTCGACGCGGTAGTCGGTAACATCCTGACGTTTTTTCTTCAGGATCGACTCGACGTCGAATGCGGTACATCCGGCGACGGCGACGAGGAGATTCTCGAGCGGCGTCGGGGCGGCTTTGCGTTCGCCGTTGGCGTCCATTAGCTGAGCGTGTCCGCTCGGCGGTGTGCCGATGAAAAAATCGTCACCGGCGTATCGAACTGTTGCTTTGTATGTTCCTGTTGCCATAATTTCCTCTTCGTTTTTAAGCTGCTGCTGAAGCAGTGGTGCTTGTCGGTGTAAGCGATTCGTGGATCTCGACCTCTTTAGGTTGAAGTTTCTTCTTATTATTTGCCGTGACGAGCATCACGGATACGACGATGATCGCGGCTCCGATCAGCATCTGAGCGGTGAGCGATTCGCCGGCGATGATCCATCCGAGGAAGACCGCCACGACCGGATTGACATAAGCATACGTCGAAACTGCCGACGCGGAAGCATTCTGCATCAGCCAGCTATATGCAGTATAGGCGACCAACGCACCGACAAATATCAGATACGCCAGAGCTATCCATGACGTGGACGAAACTGCCCGGTAATCGAATGTTTGCCATTCACCGGCGATCGCGCTGACGACCGTCAGGATCAATCCGCCGGCCAGCATCTGCATTCCGGCGGCGAGGACGTTGGATCTCGCGGTTGGAGCCGTCGCTCCGTACAACGAACCGAACGCCCAACCGATCGTTGCTATAACGACCATAAAGATGCCAAACCATTGCGAATTGCCGCTCGCTCCCACTGCGTCCGGGCGGCCGAGAATAAGCAATGCGACGCCGATAAATCCGATAAGCAGGCCAAGCGTTACCTTGTAATTAGGCTTTCCGCGGCCCATGAACATCCAACCAAGCGTCACCATCCAAAATGGATTCGAGGCGATGAGCAAAGCCGTCATGCTCGATGAAATATAATGTTCGGCAACAACAACTGCTCCGTTTCCAACGCCAAGCAAAAGCGCTCCAACAATGAAGCTTGTCCGCCAATGAACCGCCTTAGGCTTTTCGTAGCTTGGCGACAAACGTGCGAAGCCGTACAAAATGCCGCCCGCGATCAGGAATCGAACTCCCGCCATCAGAAACGTCGGCAGCGTCTCGATCGCATATTTGATCGCAAGATATGTGGATCCCCAGATCAAATAAACCGCCGCGAATGCTGCGATCAAAAAGATCAGTTTCTGTTTTTCATCTGCTGTTCTAACCGCGCTCATCACTTCACCCCTTGCGTGCTTTACCTTCCAGATGCAAAGCGGTCGTTTCCTTGTATGTTTGCAGAACGACGATGGTTTTCGTGCTGACCACGCTCGGTATCGTCCTTATTTTTTCGCGATGTAGTTTTGTTAGCGCGTCAGTATCTTTGGTACGGATCTTAAGCAAAAAGCAGTCTTCGCCAGCGACATCGTGGACCTCAAGCACCTCTGGGATCGCCGCGAGAGCCTCTTCGGCTTCGCTTCCGCATTCACTGGTCTTCACCGTGACAAAGACCGTCAGCCCAAATTCGACCGCCCGCGGATCGATCTCAGTACGATAACCGCGAATGATGCCGCGGTCCTCTAATTTGCGAATCCGCTCCAATACCGCCGAAGGAGCCAGCCCGATCTGCCTCGCGATCTCGGCGTTCGAAATACGCGCATCGTTTTGTAGTATCGTTAGTATTTGTTCGTCTATGCCGTCAATCATTCGGTATTTTACCTCTTCAGCAGAATAACCATCGGCACAAAGCTTGTCAAGGACTATTTTCGACGCGGTGGTGCACTTGCTGAGCATACCCTGCCAAATTGCGTTATAATCTGGGCTGAATGAAGTTTTTTCCAAACCTTGTTTTTACGATCCTACTAGTTGTCACCTTAGCGTGTTCTGCTTCCGCACAAAAAACGATTTATGTTTCGCCCGCTGGTGACGACAAGCACGACGGCAAAACCGCGAAGACCGCTTTCAGGACCATCCAACACGCCCTTGACGTGGCGAAGCCCGGGACCAGCATTGATCTCTCGCCCGGCATCTACCACGAAACGCTCACGACAAGAATCAACGGCTCCGAAGCCGCTCCGATCGTCGTTCGCGGCGGCGACAATGCCAAGTCGAAGGATAGGCGTTACAAAACCATCCTTTACGGATCTGGCCGAATAGTGAATATCGATCACAGCTATTACAGGTTCGAAGGTTTTGCGATCGACGGCCAGGAGGCGTTAGCGGGAAAAGCGTATCCGACCGACCCGTCAAAGGTCACTGCATTTAAGGACGAAAATCGGTCGATCATCAAGGACAGCAAGCTTATCTACATCGGCAGCGACGATGCGACCAGATACCTGACCGGCATCAAGATCATGAACATGTATCTGCGCGGTGCCGGCGGTGAGTGCATCCGCCTACGCAACGGCGCTCATCATAACGAGATATCGGATTCCGTGATCGAATACTGTGGAATGTTTACCAAAGACCGAGGGGTAGACAGCTTCAGATACCATAATGGCGAAGCGATCTACATCGGCACGAGCCCGAAATCGACAACTCAGCCGATGTACGCAAATGATACGTCGAATAACAATATCGCGAGGCGAAACATCATCAACACCTACGGCTCAGAATGTTTTAACGTAAAGGAAAACGCCAACCGCAACGTTTTCGCGGGCAATGAATGCCGGTATAATCTGGAGCCCGCTGAATTCTCGGGTAGCAATGTCGAGCTTCGCGGTGATAATAATGTAGTCGAGGGAAACCTGATAACCGAGAGCTTCGGCGTCAACGTCAAGCTCAAAAGCGACGCGGCAGATTATGACAAGGGCGGAAATATCATCCGCAACAACACGCTCTCGCACGCTCAGAAGGGTAACATCAGCAACGATCATAAAGCCGCCGTCATTTGCGGAAACAAGCTCGACAGCACGATCCAACGCGGAACGACCAAAGAAGCAGCCGGAAGACCTTGTGAGAGGAAGTAACACAACCATGATCGCTACAGCCGACTCCGCAGAAAAGACGATAATTTCCTACAACCCCGCAACCGGCGAAGAGGTCGGCCGCGTACGCATTTCGTCGGCTGAAGATGTCCAGAAAGCGGTCACTCTTTCGCGTGCTGCTTCTCGTGAATGGCGACAGACTTCATTTGCCGCCAGACGCGATCTGATGATGCGTGCCCGCGAGGTGATACTAGCTGAGGTCGACGAGATCGCTCACCTGATCTCGCGAGAATCCGGGAAGCCCTTCGGCGAGGCGATCGCGATGGAGATCGCACCGGTTCTAGATCTGATGCAGTATTTTGCGCGGAACACGGAAAAGCTTTTAAAGCCAGCAAAAATCGGCATCGGGCTCTACGCACTGATGGGCCGCTCGTCGAAGATCATCTATCAGCCTCTCGGCGTTGTGGGGATAATTCCGGCGTGGAATTATCCGTTTTCGATTCCGCTCGGCGAAGCTGTCATGGCTTTGATGGCCGGAAATACGGTTGTGATCAAGCCGTCAGAACTAACGCCGCTCGTGGGGGTAAAGATCCGCGATATATTTGAGAAAGCCGGATTTCCGCAGAACGCGGTTCAGGTCGTGACCGGCGACGGCTCGACCGGGGCCGCCCTCGTCGAAGCGGCTCCTGACAAAATAATGTTCACCGGCTCGGTCGCCACTGGAAAAAAGATCGCGGCTGCGGCCGCAAAGAATCTCACTTCCGTCGTGCTCGAACTCGGCGGCAAGGACCCGATGATCGTCTTCGCTGACGCCAATCTCGAACTTGCTGCCAGAGCCGCCGTCTGGGGAGCGTTTTGTAACAGCGGCCAGTCTTGCTCATCGGTAGAGCGGCTTTACGTGCAGGAAAGTGTCGCAGCGGAACTTACGCGGAAGATCGTGGAAAAAACAAAACGACTCAAGCAGGGATTTGGCGATCGTGAGGACGTTTCGGTCGGAGCAATGTCATCAGAACGGCAGATCAAGATCGTCGAGGATCACGTCGAGGATTTCCGTGCTTCTGGAGCAAAAATTGAGATCGGCGGAAGACGCAATCCCGAATTCGAAGGCCTTTTCTACGAACCAACCGTCATTACAAACGCCAACAACGATATGCGCGCGATGCAGGAAGAAACGTTCGGCCCGACGCTGCCGATAGCGACGTTTTCTACCGAGGAAGAAGCGATCCGCCTTGCCAACGACAGCGAATTCGGCCTTACCGCCAGCGTCTGGACCCGCGACCGTGCCAAAGGCGAACGCGTCGCACGTCAGATCGAAGCCGGCTCGGTCTGCATCAACGAAGTTCTGTACACCCACGGCATCGGCCAAACGCCGTGGGGCGGCTTCAAAAATTCCGGCCTCGGCCGCACCCACGGTCGCGAAGGCCTGATGGAACTCGTCCAGCCCCAGCATATTCACATCAACAAACTCGCCTTGCTGCCAGATGCGTGGTGGATGCCTTATTCTGCTACCGCGGTCGAAACATTCCGCGGATTTGCGACCAAGTTTGCGTCTGGCTCGCTGCTAAAAACTACCACGCTGATGCCGCAGCTATTAAAGCGTATCCGTGAACTATTAAAGCGATAGGTTTCGCGGAGGTAATCTATTACTTTCGCTGTTTCAACATCCATTCGATGACGTCGGCCCTTCCGTAAGATGGATCCCAGGCGTTGTGATTGGCTCCAGGGATCTCGGTGTAGCGAACGTCGGCCCCGACCTTCTTGAGGGCCGCCTCCATCTGACGGGAATCTTCCGGCAAGACTATATCGTCCTTGTTCCCGTGCAAGATCCAGATCGGTATGCGAGCAACCTTGGCGGCGAGACTCGGGTATATTTCTCCGCGGCTGACCGACGGAATTATTGCCGGGTACATAATGCCGTTTGACGGGCTCTTAAAGTCGGATACAAATCCGCATACGACGACGAGCGCCGCAAATCTGTCGGCGTATCTTGAGCCAAGAAACCATGTTCCGTTTCCGCCCGCAGAATAACCCGTCAGGTAAAGGCGCGACCGGTCGCCATTAAATTCCTTGACAGCATTATCCAGCGCCTGCATAGCGGCTTTTCCGCCATCGAGCTGCCAGCCGGGCGTGCCGTCAGGTTTAGCCTGAGGAAAGACGATTATCGCGGGAAACCGTTCCGGATGAAGGCGAACTGCAGTCGCCAGGCCAACCTGCGTTTGCTTTAGACCATCGTTTCCATATTCGCCGCCCCCATGAAGAGCTACGATCACCGGCCATTTTTGTGCCTTGGAGAATTCACGAGGCACATAGACCTGATAGCGGTACTCAAGCTTATTGAGAACAAGAGACCTGTTTAGAAAACCAGTTTCGACACGCTTCTGCGCAGGAGCCGCGAGGCTGCAAATAAAAAGAGATACGATGATAAGAATTGGTCGCATAAACATCCGGGATCGGGCAAGGCCGATTATTTTACTGATCCGGCGGGGATCCTTTCTGCCCGCATTGCAGCATGATAAGCAAAGGACGCGAGGACAATAGCCGATTGCTTAAGATCATTTTCGCTCACACGTTCGAAGGTGTCCATATTCGTATGATGCACCCGCGTGTCGTAGAGGTCGTAGTTCTGGACGGCGTTAAAGCCCAGGACGCCGGCACGGTTGAATGATACGTGGTCGGTGCTGCCTATGGGCTGAATGATGTTCTTACGCGCACCGAGGTCTCTGAATGGCTCCAGCCAGGCGTCGAAGATAGGTTTTACGGCTGAGTTATTCTCAAGATACCAGCCATAGATCGGCCCGCTGCCCGGATCCTGGTTGAAATAGACGTCAAATTTTTCTCTCGCGGCTTTGTTCGCATCTCCTGCTAAGTTTTTTGTTACCCACCTCTGCGAACCGAATAATCCTTGCTCCTCACCGCTCCAGATAGCGACCTTGATCGTGCGTCGCGGTTTCGCCCCGATAGCTTTAAGTATTCTCATTGCTTCGAGAGCGGCGGCAGATCCATCGGCGTTGTCGGCCGCACCAGTTCCGGAATGCCACGAATCGAGATGTGCTCCTATCATTACGGTCTCGTCCTTGAGATCTGAGCCTGGAAGTTCGGCGAGGACGTTGTATCCATTTTTGTCCTCTGTGTGATATTTGGTCTGCACGTTGACCCGCAGCTTTACCTTCACACCGAGTTCGAGCATGCGGACGATCATGTTGTAATGCTCGGCGCTGAGTATCACGCTCGGCATCGCCGCTTCGGCATTGTCGCGGCCGAGGATGAACATCGTGCCGTGTTCCCCGCGATTCGGCCGAAGGATGACGCCTGCACCTGTTTCAAATAAGGCTTTATTCATCGCGGCCGGTGTGATGAATGGTGAAGAACCTTGAGGTGGACGCGGCTGGCCGATCGGCACGGCTTCTTCGAACGCCGTCGGCTGCTTGCGGTCGATCCGCTCGAACGAATCCTGCAGCGGCTGGCTCAATACGATAGCACCCTTGAGCTGGCCTTTCATTTTTTCGAGATCGGCGGCAGTTTTATTGCCAACAAGAACTGGTGTGGCCACGATCTCACCCGCAGTCGATGCGGACCAAGCCTCGGCGTAACCAACGAGCGGCATATAGCGAGGCTCGATCATTTCGACCGTCTGCTTTTCCAGCGTCCAGCCGCGGCCGAATTCCCACGGCTCAAGCCGTGGATCGCTCAATCCCCACTCCTTCAACCGCGACTGCGAATACGCCGCCGCCGTCTTAGCCGCCGGCGAACCGGTCAATCTTGGCCCGATCACCTCGGTAAAATGCTCAAAGGTTTTCAAAACCTGTGACCGGTTGAGGCCTTCGTCGCGGATCTTTGCATTCATCGCGGCATCGACCGGCTCTTGCGCAGCGATCGAACTGGCAAGGATCAAGGAAATAAGACTAAGAGCGGTAAGTTGTTTTAAACGCATAGGTATTTTGAGCTTTTACGGTTTTGTTTCGAACCTAACATACGCCGCCACGCATATCCACAACACGCGAATATGCCATGATTTCGATTGTATGACGACACGTAATGCGAACCATCTTTTTTTGGCCACGGAAATCCGGCGCGCGGATAACGCAGATAGATCACTGAAAATCGATGGAGATCTGCGTTATCTACGTCACCTGCGGTTAAATTTTTTGGAGCAATTGTTTTTTATTCCGGCTCATCACCACGGATCGATCCGACGGTTATGCCGCAGCAGGGCTGAATATCGGTTCTCGTCACAAACGCCTTATCGCCTTTCGGGGCGGTAATGAGGAATTTGTAAGCTTTTGGATACGGGCCTTTGTGATCTAGAGCCATACCATCGTTGTAATAGATCTGAAACCATGCCGTTTTACCGGGCTCGAGTGTTACAGCAACAGGTTTGCGGTCACTTTCTGCCAAGCCGTTCGGATAATCGTTGCTGTATTTCGCCTTGCCGTTCGCGAGAGCCTGTCCTGCCTTGTTCAGGACAACAAACGTCGGAAACCCCCTGAGTGTGCACGGTTGATCCGACATATTTGTGAAAATGAACTTCTGATAACGCTTTCCGCCCATATCGGCGTCTTCTTCGCCTGCGGCCATCTTTAATTTCGCGCATTTATTCTGGACAACTGGCGCCGGGCTTTGAGCATTAATGGCAATGCTCATGCAAAAAACGAACATCGCGAGTGGGATCGCTCTCAATTTCATTTTGTTCATAATGTTTCTCGCTATTTGTAGCATTTCTGCTTGAAAACCGTTTTGGTTCCGCCCTCATTGAGGGTCAGCACGGTCGTTCCTCTCGTGCCGGTGAATTTGCGGTCGCCGAGGCTGAATGAGATCTTGTCGTAGTTTTTGCCGGTGACTTCAGCGGGAACGAGGACCGGATCCTTCAGCTCGCCTTCCGCTTCAGCAGCAAGCACGAACCAGTTGCCGCCGCTGTCGGTAATGTAAAACTCCATCCCGCCGACATCGCCGCCGCTGCCTGTCGATATGTTGCTGAACGTCCCGCCGCACGCGCGCTTGAGCACGATCTTTTTGTCGAAGTATTTCGTGGTCAAAGAGGCTGCCGCTACGATTCCCTTGAACTGGCGATCCCCATTATCGCCGGGAAGGGTGAATTCGATGGTGCGCATGTCCTTTCCCGTCATTTTCGCTTTGACCAGGACGGGGCTATTGATCGTACCGCCCGGTGCCTCGGTCACGAGTGCAAATGTATCGTTAGCCGACTGCGTCAGGTAGATCGAGATGCCGTAAGAGTCGCCGGATTCACGGCTAGACATCTTTATCCCCTCGTAATAGCCGCTCGTGCTAAAGGCCGCCGGTTTTTTCTGCGCAGCTGCCGAGGAAACGATAACCAGGCAGACCAGGATCAGAGTTGAAATTCGACCAAACAAGTTCATAATTTCTCCAACTACTTCTTCATCCCAATAATCGCCAGTATAGCCGTCAATACGCGCTGCGTACCAAGATAGCTGTCCGTAGAGTCAAAAATCTCGCCAACCGAATGCATTCCCTGCCACTTGCCGCCCGAGCCGATCGTCACCGCCGGAATCCCAAACCGCATCGGCATTCCCGAATCCGTGCTGCTCGCGGTCAGGTTCGGCGTGATGCCGAGAGCCTTGTCAGCGGCGAGTATTGCCTGAACGATCGGTGCATCCGGAGCTTGCAGCCCGACAGGACGCTGACCGATCATCTGGATCTCGACGGTCAGCCTCGCCGCATCGGTCTTCGACGAGTTTTCCTCTTCGAGCGACCTTTGCACGGCTTTTTTGAAATTCGCATCAAGTTTTTCCAATTCGCCTGCACTGATCGACCGCAGATCGACTTCCATAGAAGCTGTCTGGGCGATCGAGTTTACCGTTGTGCCGCCTTCGATCTTACCGACATTGTAGGTCGTTCGCGGATCTTTTAGCACAGTTAATTTTGCAATCTTATCAATGGCCCGGCCGAGGGCATGGATAGCGCTTGGACGCCCGAATTCGAAATAGCTGTGCCCGCCCGGCCCGCGAAAAGTCACACGATATCGATTGCTGCCGATCTCGCGGTTCACGATGTCATAACCGGACGCGTCAAGGCCGATGAAATGCGTGATCTTGCCCTTGAGTTCCTCTTTCACAATGTGCCCAACGCCATTTAGGTTACCGAGGCCTTCCTCGCCAACGTCGGCGACGAAGATCATGTTTCCTTTCGTCTCAATTCTGGCTTCATTCAACGCTCTGACGATGGCAAGTATCACCGCCAAACCTCTAGCGTCGTCGCCAATTCCGGGCCCCGTGAGGATGTTGCCGTTCCGCCTGACCTTTACATCTGTTCCTTCGGGAAAAACTGTGTCGAGATGCGCCGCGATCACGAGCGTTTGCGACGGATCGGTTCCAGACCGCTCGCCTATCACGTTTCCAACCGCGTCGATCCGCACGTTTGAAAGGCCTAGCTCGGTGAACCTCTGCTTGTAGTATTTCGCTCTGTTGCCTTCTTTGAATGTCGGTGCCGGGATCTCGGCAGTTTTGATCTGTTCCTCGATGGTCTCGGGCTCGATGGATCTTATGAATTCGAGAGCCCGTTTTACTTTGGGCGAGTTGATATCGACGGGCGGGCTTTGTGCAAATGAGGCTGACGCCGATATGACAAAGCAGCCGGTGAGGAAAATAGTTTTTCGGATCAAACGCAGCATAGATTCTTTAAATATTGAATTCCGCCACAACCGGAGCGTGGTCGCTTGGCTTTTCCAATCCGCGAGGCCCTTTATCTATCCAGCAATCAGTACAGACCTCAGCCAACGGGGGCGAGGCCCAGATGTGGTCAATGCGAAGTCCGCGATCCTTTTCAAAATCATGATGAAAATTGCTCCACCACGAAAACTCACGTTCGCTGCCGTTCAATTGTCGAAAAAGGTCGACGAAACCCCATTTTTTCAGATCCAGGATCGCGTCCCGTTCCGGCTTCGAAAAATGCATTTTGTTACGCCAAAGCTGCGGGTTCCAAACGTCCATCTCATGCGGAGCGACGTTGATATCGCCGCATAATAGGACTTCGTCGTCGGTCTCAAAATTATCGTCAAACAGCTTTCGCAACTTGGCTATCCAATCGAGTTTGTAAACAAATTTATCGCTCCCGAACTTAGTTCCATGCGGAACATAAGCATTCACAACCCGAATGCCATCGATCGTTGCTGCGATGAGACGTTTTGACTCACTCGCGTCGTTGTCCACAAAGTTTTTCTGCACATCATCGAGCGGCAGCTTCGACACGATCGCAACACCGTTATAAGCCTTCTCGCCATGAACCGCAATATGCTCAAACCCGATCTGCTTAAACCGCTGAAGTGGGAACTTCTCGTCAACACATTTCGTCTCCTGCAAACAAAGAACATCAGGCTGATTCGCCTCGCACCAGTCAATTACATGCTGGATGCGCGAACCTATCGAGTTAATATTCCAGGTGGCGATCTTCAATTGCAGTCCGCTAAGCAAGCCTGTCGATCCAATAATCGGGTCGCCGGTGCTGGTGCGCGATAGCTAAAATAAAAATATGATCGGATTCGATCGAATAGAGTAATTTATAAGGAAACTTGTGCAGGAGACACTTTCTAACTTCACCTCTTTCGACGGACCAAGCTTGCGGATATCGAGCGATCCTCAACACCGCCGCTTTAACCTCAGACTTGAACCTTTCGCCAAGTCCCTCGAACTCAAGTCCAAGATACAAAACGGCATCGTCCAGTTCTTGTTGAGCTAAAGTTGAAAACCGAACCTTCATACGTCAGAACCGAAGATCTCTTCCATCGATACGCTCCCTAACCGGCCTTCTCGATATGCCTTCAGTCTATGTTCGGCTTCATCAGCCCATATCTCGTCGAGATCGCTGTCCGGAACATCTAGGCTGTTTAACAAACCTTCAACCACTTTGTATCTTTCATCCGGCCTCAGCTTCAGCGCTTGTTCAAGAATTTCTATATTACTCATACGATCACCGATCCTATTTTATCTTCACCTTCAACGTAAACGGCACACCGACGGATTTTTCGTCGTTCATCACAACGACGATCATGTATTTGCCGTTCATTGGCAGGTCGCCGTTGTAGGTTTTAACCATAGTTGCGATCGTGTCTTCGTCCGGCGGCGGGGCCATGAGAGAGAAGATCAGCTCTGAGCTTTTGCCGACCAGTTCGATTTCGATCGTCTGGCCCGCATTTGCACCGAGCTTGTAAACATAGCTCATGCCGTATTTGGCGGTGCCGGAGACGATAGCCTCGTGTTTGCCCTTCGCAAACTTGATCTCCTTGGTCACCACCGTTCCCGCCATGTTCTGAGCCGAAACGGCCGACGACGCTCCGATAAATACGAGGCATGCCGCGAGAAGCGTAATTTTCACTACAAATTTCATCGTTTCATCTTCTATTAATTCTTAATTTTTAGCTTTTTGCAGATCCTGCATTTTAGCGAGTCCTGCTTTCAGAGCTTCGATGTATTCGCTAAGGACTTTTTCGGTTCCTTTGCCTGAGCTTTCAAAACGGCCGGGGTTAAAATACAGCGTCTGCGGTTGCTGCTTGCCCTTTTCATCGGCGAACGAATAGAAACTCACCCAAAACTTATCTGAATAGCGGAAGAAGACATTCTCGCCATCTTTACCGTCGGCGGCTTTCATCTGGACGTTAAAGATCTCAAGATCGTTGATCAGTTTCGGCAGATTGTGCATATCTATCGAAAATGTGGTTCCGCCGTCAAGCGTGTAGAAGCGATCCGCTTGCGCATCGATCCGATAAGAAACCGTCACAGAGAGGCCAAACTTAGGATTACCGACCGGGTATTTTTTCGCAAGCACCACACTTCCCGGTGTTTCCAGCACGCGTTCGTAGTTACTTTTCGGCGCCGTGGCTGCGGCCTCCTGTGAAAATACGAGTCCTGGAAAAGCCGCCAAAACGAGAAACGAGATAAAACTTATTGACCTAAACATTCCCTACCTCACGATCTGAATAGTACCGCCAGCAGCGACACGGCCCCCGCTGACCACCTTTGCATTGATTCCGCGGAGGTTATGTTTCCGGCCGAATTCGGAATTCGCATATTTCATAGCGTCCATGCCAAAACGCTCAACAAATTTTTTACAGCCGAGATGCGGCACCGACGTCACCTCGATCAGAGCTTCGCCGATCAAAAGTCGCGTGCCGACCGGCAAATTCTCACCGCTCAGATCCAGATCGACAAAGAACTGATCCCCAGCTAGCGGAACTCGATGCCGATCACCAGCGATCAGCTCGGCAAAGCGATAATTCATCAAATTGAGCTGCATCTCAGGATGCCCGAGCCCGTTACCTGTCCGCGAACTGCCGCGAGTCAGCCAATTGTCGCCGACGAGGCCAGTTTCGACATTAAGCATCCCACTCTCCAAAACCTCGCGTTTGTTCCCCTTTGGACGACGAACGATCAGTTCGATAAGTCCGTTATCTTTGGGCGACGCGAGAATATGGTTGATCTCCTGTTCGATCTCAGCAGTCGTTAGATGCGTGTTGAATAGTAGACCGTCCATCTAGTTTTCAAAATCCGCGATCACCGGTGCATGATCACTCGGCAAGTCGAGGTAGCGCGGCGACTTGTCGATCACACAAGTTTTCGCGGTCGAGGCGAGTTTTGGCGTTGTCCAAATGTGATCGATGCGCAAACCGTGATTTTTCTGCCACGCTCCGGCACGATAATCCCACCAGGAAAACTCCTGAACCTTGCCGTTGAGCCGCCGGAAAACGTCTTCGAAACCCCATTGCCTTACGTACTCGATCGCCGCCCGTTCGGGCTTTGAAAAATGAAGCTTTCCGGCGTACGCACCGGCGTTCCAGACGTCTTCCGGGTAATGTCCGACGTTGAAATCACCGCAAAGCAACACGTTTTCATTGGTATCGCAGGTCGCGTCAAAATATCGCCGTAGCCGGATAAGCCAATCCAGCTTGAATTTGAATTTATCTGACCAAAGCTCAGAGCCATTCGGAATGTATGTGTTCACAATACGAACGCCGCCGACGGTCGCGGCGATCATGCGTTTTGGAGCATCGTCCGCGTCGCCCGGAAAACCCATCTGCACGTCATCGATCGCCAGGCCTTTCGAAAGTATCGCGACGCCGTTATACGCTTTTTCGCCCGTAAACACCGACGTGTAACCCGCCTCGGCGAGAATGCCGTCGGGGAAATTTTCGTCAACCGTTTTCGTCTCCTGCACACACAAAACGTCTGGCTCCGCATCGCGAAGCCAACTGATCAGTTGCGGCAATCTGACGTTTATTGAATTTACATTCCAGGTGGCGATCTTCATTTGGCAAATTTTATCAAAGAAATGTCAGAACCGCCTGCGTAAGCGGGCGGAACGAATCTCAACTATTCATACTGGATCGTCTTTCTGTCCGCTAACGCGGGCTGTTCTGGCCGGAGTTTCGCTCCCAAAAAACCCCCTCCGAAAATCCCTGTATCGAAATATCCTCTTCGGCCCTCTCCAGCCGCTTCTGAGCGATCAGACAGTAACCTTCATCCGCTTCGATCGCGACAAAATCGCGGCCAAGCTTTTTTGCCGCGACAGAGGTCGTCCCGCTGCCGGCAAAGGGATCGAGTATGAGGTCGCTGGGGTTAGTGCTCGCGAGGATCACCTTTGCTAGGAGCTTTTCTGGCTTTTGCGTTGGATGATCGGTGTTTTCGGGCATCGACCAGAATGGAATTGTGATGTCCGTCCAGATATTCGAGGGATGCGTGTCGCGAAAATTGCCCGTTTCGTCCGCCTTCCAGTCTTTTGGTTTGCCGTTCTCTTTATACGGTGCCAAGACTTTGCGGCGAAGCTTCACAGCTTCCAGATTAAAAGTGAATTTGTCGGAAACCGTAAAGAACCAAATATCTTCGGCCGAGTTCTTCCAATTCGCTTTTGCTCCACGGCCTTTTTCGCGTTCCCATGTGATGCGGTTTTGGAGCTTGAAATATTTCGACCCGACCCGCTGTATCGCCGAGCTCGAACGCCAATCGCCACATATATAGATGCTCGCTGTCGGTTTCAGCAGCGGAATACACAACGAAAGCCACGAATCGAGCCACGCCTCGTAATCGTCCGAGGTAAGTTCGCGGAAAGTTTCCTGGCCGAAAGATTTAGTCAGATTGTACGGAGGATCGGCAAACAAGAGGTCGAAGCTTGCCGACGGCAATTGGCCGAGAACCGGGAAAGAATCTCCGCAGATAACCCTATTGCGAAGTTCGTCTATCGTGCCGTGAGCGTCAAACAAAAGACTCGACCGCAGGCTCTCGGCCTCGCCCGGTTCAAGCTCGATCGTCCTGTTTCTCGGGGCCTTTGGTTTTGCTGGTTTTGACGAACCGTGCATAATGAGCCAATAAAACTTTAGCATAGCTAAGAATCTTTAAAAATTCCGTTAATGCTGTACGAAATGTTCATAGTATCGTTAGGTCGTTTTAGCTGGATCGCGAGGTTAGTAGTTATGGTGTCACTGTACCTCGCCATTCTCGTTGCTTCGGGATCGAGTCAGGTAGATCGCGTGTCGATCAATACAAGGGCGGGACAAAAGGTCGATCGATTTATCCGCCAGAAAATGGCGACCGAGCAAATTCCCGGAGTCCAGATCGCCGTTGTCCAAAACGGCAAGATCCTAAAAATTGGCAGCTACGGGTTTTCAAACCTCGAGTTAAACACGCCCGTAACGTCAGAAACTATGTTCGAGATCGCGTCGAATAGCAAGCAGTTCACGGCAGGAGCGATCTTACTTTTGTGCGAAGACAAGAAGCTCGGCCTAGACGACAGCGTCACTAAATACCTACGAGGCCTGCCGCCTGAATATGATCCTGTCACGATCCGCCAGTTGCTCGATCATACTTCAGGCGTGAAAGACTACATTGAAGAATTCCAACTCGAACGGCGACTCGATTATACAAATGAGCAATTGGTCGAACATATCGGCGCAAATAAGCTCAATTTTTTACCCAGTGAGAATGCCCGTTACAGCACAACTGGATATCTGTTGCTTGGACTCGTCATTGAGAAGATTACCGGCAAACCATATGCTGATTTCCTAAGCGAGCGTATCTTCAAGCCTCTCGGAATGAAACATACTAGGGTGATCAGTCTCGCGGACATCATTCCCGGCCGTGCAACGGGCTACATTCTTGAAAAAGGAAAGCTCAGACACGGACGGTACGTTGCACAAACCCTGCGCTCCAGTGCCGATATCGGGATGATGACAACCGCGTCGGACATGGCTAAATGGGATCTGGCTCTAAACGGCACCAATCTCTTTGACAGAAAAAGTCTGGACGTCATGTTTAACCCCGGACGGCTAAGTAATGGTGATCTCGCCCGCAATGACTGGAACGGCTATTTTGGAGCAGGATGGTTCGTCGACGATTATCTTGGTAATCGCGAGATCAACCACGGCGGAACATTGATTACGGGATTTCACTGCAATATTTCGAAGTTTATCGATAAAGACTTGACCGTGATCGTATTGACCAATCGTTTGAGATCTAACCCGTCGATGCTCGGTTATTCGATAGCTGGATTCTACGACGCAAGTTTGCGCCCTCCGCATCTGATGGATGCAAAACGAGATTGCGATACACAACGTACCGAGGGACTTCGCGATCTTTTGCTCAAAGTGGCCGATGGCTCGGATGTTGGACCCTGGATAACAACCGGGTTTCGATCGTGGTTGTCCTCCGAGAACGGGCCGAAGTCCGATATCAAAGAGGCGATGACGGGCGCAAAGATGCTCTCGTTCATCGCTTGTAAGAATGTTGCGGGTCTAGGCGTTGAACGGATCCGGTCGGCGATTGAGACTATATGCACTTACAAGGCCTTCAATGCCGCGAAAAGCCACTATATAACCGCGTACCTTGATCCAAATGGAAAATTGGCGGACACCTGGATCTATACCAGCGATAACTAAAACCCGCTACTTTCTCGAATTAGTCACCCTAACCTCACCGTCCTTGACCCTAAAAACGCGCGCGTGATACTCTTAGCAGTTTGATAAATGAGGCGCTTTCTGCCCTCTTAGACCCAGATAGCGGGTTAATAAGATTATGCATTTGCTGGCACTTGCCGAGACAATTCAGCTTTTTCCTGATGGCACATTGTTTATCCATGTCGGTTTGATCCTGGTGATGATCTGGGTGCTAAACCGCACGCTTTACCGTCCGCTCAATCGGGTCATCGCGGCCCGCGAGAAAAATAAAGGCGGGCACTCAAGCGAGGCTGTGACACTGCTCAAGGATGTCGAGGAAAAAGAAACACACTATAGCCGCGAATTGCTGGAAACGCGTTCGAAAGGTTATGAGCTGATTGAAAAAGAGCAGAAAGCTGCGACGGAAGCCCGCGACAAGCAGCTTAGCAACATAAAAGCTGAGGTTGCGTCCTCTCTGGAATCCGGCAAAGCAGAACTCGCAAAACAGGCAGCAGATGCCCAGGCGGCAATGCGTACTGACGCCGAAAAGATAGCAGACAGCATCGCGGCAAGTATTTTGAAAGGCTAGTTTTGATTATGTTAGCGTTCTTCACTACATCCTTACTGCTTCTCGCCGGTGGCGGCGGTTTTTACGACCGCTACTTTAATATCCCCGGCTTTGAGGCGTGGAAATTTCTCAATCTGGCGATTTTTATCGCACTAATGATCTACGTCGCGAAAAAGCCGCTGAGCGAAGCTTTTAAGGCTAAGCGCGAACAGATCCGTGCGGAATTGATCAAGGCGGAAGCAGAGAAACAAGCGGCGCTCGCAAAACTAACAACTGCCGAGGCAAAGCTCGCTCAGCTCGAAGCTGAGAAAGAGAGCGTTCTCAAAAAAGCAAAGGACGAAGCAGCTTTCGAGGCGAAACGTCTCGCAGAAACTACTCAAATTGAGGTTGACCGCATTCGCCAACAGGCTGAGGCCGAGCTCAACAGGCTCCAAATGCTGTCGCGAGCGGAACTTCGACGGTTTTCGGCAGAGGAGAGCATTCGGTTAGCGGAGCAGAAACTGCGTGCCCAGATCAATAGTGACGAAGATGTAAGACTCGTCCGGGCAAGCATCCAAGAGATCGGAGGGCTGAACTAATATGAATACCGAAACGATCGCCCGCCGCTACTCGACCGCACTCGCAGATGCCGTTCTCGCCGCCGGAGATACTGCCACCGTTAAGTCGGAGCTTGCCGATTGGGCAAAACTTTTCGGAGAGAGTACAGAACTGCAGACTGTTTTCGGTAATCCCTCGATCGCTCACGAAAGCAAGGTCAGGGTCCTGGACGGCCTCATAGCAAAAGTAAAGCCTTCCAAGACAACCGCGAATTTTCTAAAGGTCCTGCTTCAGAACGGACGCCTGGCTGAGATCTGCGAGATCAACGACCGCTTCGATTCGGTTCTTGATGAACGCAGCGGGATCGTGTCAGCCGAGATCATCTCGGCCCGCGAGTTGCCGGGCAGCGAACGCGGTGAATTTGAAAAAAATCTTGAAAAGCTTACCGGCAAGAAAGTGAGTGTCAATTATTCGATCGATCAGGACCTGATCGGCGGTGTCGTCACCCGCATCGGATCCACCGTTTATGATGGATCGGTCAAAACAAAATTGGAGAATTTGAAAGAGCAATTGGTAAATGGATAGTTGTCATCAGTCCGAACCGACAGCTGAAAAGAATATGGAATCAATTAAAGCTAGCGAGATCAACGAGATCATTCGTGCACAGATCGAGAATTTTGATGCATCGATGACGGTCAACGAAGTCGGGACCGTCATCAAGGTCGGCGACGGTCTTGCCGAGATCTATGGCCTGGAAAAGGTCATGGCCGGCGAGCTGCTGGAATTCCCGTACGGAGTTCGCGGCCTCGCCCTTAATCTTGAGGAAGACAAGGTCGGCTGTGTGCTTTTCGGAGATTTTCAGAAGATCAAAGAGGGCGACGAAGCCAAGCGTACCAAGCGCATCATGAGCGTTCCGGTCGGCGACGCGATGATCGGCCGTGTGGTCGATGCTCTCGGTAACCCGATCGACGGTAAAGGCGAGATCATCACGGACACGTACTTTCCGGTCGAGCAGATCGCTCCCGGAATTATCGACCGTCAGCCGGTTAAAGAACCGCTTCAGACCGGTCTGAAAGCTATCGATTCGATGGTTCCCGTTGGCCGCGGCCAGCGTGAGTTGATCATCGGGGACCGCCAGACGGGTAAAACCGCCGTTGCCATCGACACGATCATCAACCAGAAGGGCAAAGACGTGATCTGCGTTTACGTAGCGATCGGACAGAAAGCGTCCACCGTTGCTCAGGTTCGTCAGAAGCTCGAAGAGTTTGGTGCGATGGATTACACCATCATCGTCAACGCTTCGGCGTCCGATCCGGCGGCTATGCAGTTCCTGGCTCCGTATTCGGGCTGTGCGATGGGCGAATATTTCCGCGACAACGGCCGCCACGCTCTGACGATCTACGACGATCTTTCGAAACAGGCTGCTGCGTACCGCGAAATTTCGCTTCTGCTTCGTCGTCCTCCGGGCCGCGAAGCTTATCCTGGCGACGTTTTCTACTTACACTCACGCCTGCTCGAGCGCGCCGCCAAGATGTCGGACAAACGCGGCGGCGGTTCACTGACCTCGCTTCCGATCATCGAAACGCAGGCAGGCGATATCTCGGCGTACATTCCGACCAACGTGATCTCGATCACCGACGGCCAGATCTTCCTCGAGAGCGATCTGTTCAACTCGGGCGTCCGTCCGGCTATCAACGTAGGAAACTCAGTTTCCCGTGTGGGCGGTTCAGCACAGATCAAGGCCATGAAGCAGGTCGCCGGTACGCTGCGTATCGATCTCGCACAGTTTCGCGAGCTCGCGGCTTTCGCCCAGTTTGGCTCGGATCTCGACAAATCAACTCAGGCTCAGCTCGAGCGAGGCCGTCGTCTTACCGAGATCCTCAAGCAGCCTCAGTATAAGCCGATGGACGTCGTTGAACAGGTTCTCATCATCTGGACAGTGTCCAATGGCCTGGCAGACGATATCGAAGTCTCTGACCTCAAGCGTTTCGAAGAGGAATTGACGAAGTTTGCCGAGGAATCGCATCCGGGCGTTTTGAACACGCTCCGCGAGAAAAAATCGATCGACGACGATCTGAAAGCGGCGATGAAGGAAGCGGTTGAAGATTTCAAAGCGACCCGTTGGGCAACGGCAGCAAGTGCTGCGGCTTAGTAAAGACAAATAGGACGTATAGGACCTATACGTCCTATCTTAGATAAAGAAAATGGCAAGTCTTCTGGACATGCGCCGACGTATCAAGTCGGTCAAGAATACACAACAGATCACCAAAGCGATGAAGATGGTCGCGGCGGCGAAACTGAAGCGTGCGCAGGATCGCGTGACCGCTTCTCGTCCGTTTGCGACCAAGATGTCGGACGTGCTGGGTGCGTTGAGTTCAAAGGTCGCGGGTGAATTTTCGCATCCGCTGCTTGACGAACGCGGTGATGAAAAATACCTCATCGTCCTCGTAAGTGCCGACAAAGGCCTCGCCGGTGCCATCAATGCCAACGTTATCAAGGAGACGCAGGCTTTCCTAAAATCGAACGCGGGCAAGGAAACATCGATGGTCACCGTGGGCCGCAAAGGACGTGATTTCTTCAAACGCCGCCAGGCCGTGATCCTCGACGAATACGTCGGTGTGATGGGCGGTCAGGTCAAATACTCGGATGCTGCCGATATCGCTGCCAAGGTGATCAAGACGTTTACCGAGGACACATCGATCGACAAGGTTTTTGTTGTCTTCACAGAATTCAAAACCGTCCTGACGCAGAAACCTCTTGTTCAGCAGCTTTTGCCTCTGACCAGAACGGCTGAGAATTCCGAAGGCGAAACCGCGGCTGAGGCTGAATATATCTACGAGCAGCCGCCTGCCGAAATATTCGGTAAATTGCTGCCAAAACAGGTTGAAACGCAGATCTACCGCGGAATGATCGAGACGATCGCATCGTTCTTTGGCTCGCAGATGACCGCTATGGATTCGGCATCAAAGAATGCCGGAGAGTTAATTGATACTTTGACCCTAAACATGAACCGCATCCGTCAAGCGGCGATCACCAAAGAAATTATTGAAGTCGTCTCCGGAGCAGCCGCAGCTTAGCTCTTAAACAAAGTATCTAAAACCCTTAGGCCCACAGTCGGAATCGACTTTGGGCCTTTTGATTGGAGGGTTAGCATCCGGCTCGCCCACCGTCGGCCCTGAAAGTTATATTCGCTCCTCTTCAACTGAAAATATCGGAGGTACGCGCCGAGAAGAATACCTACGCTCCAGCCGGTTTGGACTTTGGACACGCTTTGGTTTATCCTTTGCTTGCTTTTCGCAACAAAAACTTTAGCTAGATTGGAGGGATCATTATGTTAGCAGTTGTTGGTTCTTTGATCGCGTTCATCGGTGCTATTTGGCTGATCGTGACCGCGGTCCAGACAGGGCAGACCACAGGTGACAAAGTGCTGTGGGGACTTGTCAATTTCTTTTGCCAGCCGCTCGGCGGAATTGTCTTTTACATCGTCAAAAAGCAGGGCTTGATACCACTTCTGATGGTAATCGGGGGATGGATCCTGATCGTTGTTGGTGGGGGTGCCAACTTCTCGATGGGCAATTTGCCTAATTAATTGTGACTAAAATTCAGGATATTTATGGGCGCGTACTGCTTTCTGCTTACGCGCCTCTCTTATTATGGCTCGGCGTGATTTTTTTCCTGTCGACCGGCAGCGGCTCATCGACGGAGACATCCCGGATCATCGGACCATTGATCGCGTTCTTTTTTCCTTCTGCGGACGAAGCTTTTATTCAGATCGTCCACGCGGCGGTACGAAAGACCGCGCACGTAACGGAATACGCGATCCTCGCCTCGCTTGCGGCACGGGCATTCCTAACTTCATCGATCGTGTGGCTCAGCAAATACTGGGCATTGTGGGCAATTCTGCTGGTTGCTGTCGCTGCCTCGATCGACGAATTCAATCAGAGCTTTAATGTCCAACGCACGGGATCTCCGATGGATACACTGCTGGATATTTCGGGCGGCTTGTTGGCACTTACGCTGATCTGGATGATTCGCAAGAGAAAGCGGCCGACAAATTAGCTCGTTTCCTGCTCACCCGCGAACCGATCTGCTGGTAACATGCCCCTCGAGCCAATCAGTGATTCTTCCAAAATTCCGAACTTTGTGGCATATTCTATCGTTAAGAACTTTGCAAGGAGATTTGATAAATGAGTATTTTCGACAAGGTTAAAGAGGCGGCATTAAATCAGTTCATCGAGGTCATCGAGTGGCTTGATAATACGGGCGATACGATGGTCTATCGCTTTCCGGTCGCGGGCCAGGAGATCAAGAACGGCGCACAGCTGATCGTCCGCGAATCGCAGGCTGCGGTCTTCGTTTTTGAGGGCCAAGTTGCTGACGTTTTCACGCCCGGCAAATACGAGATCGATGGCGGCAACACGCCGATCCTGTCGAAGCTCGGGGCTTGGAAATTCGGCTTCAATTCTCCTTTCAAATCGGAAGTTTATTTCGTTAATACTAAGCAGTTCACTGATATGAAATGGGGCACGTCGAACCCGATCATGCTCCGCGACGCGGATTTTGGCATCGTGCAGCTGCGTGCTTTTGGTGCCTACAGCATGCGAGTAGCAAGCCCGGGCGATTTTATTAAAGAGATCGCCGGAACAAATGCCCATTTCAGCACTGACGATATCGAGGGCCAGCTCAAACGTGCGATCGTCACTGAATTCTCAGACGCGATCGGCGAACTAAAGATCCCGGCACTTGATCTTGCGTCTCAATACAAAGAGATCGGCGACAAGATCCGGGGAATGATCAATGTTGACTTTGGGTCATATGGCCTTGAGGTTACGAAGTTTTATGTCGAGAATGTCAGCGTACCGCAAGAGGTTCAGGACGCGATCAACAAGCGGGCCGCAATGGGCGCGATCGGCAACGTCGATCAATATATGAAGTTCCAGGCTGCTGACGCACTTCGCGATGCGGCACAGAACGAGGGCGGCGGTGCCGGCCTAGGTGCGGGATTGGGTGCGGGATTTGCTGTCGGAAATCAGATGGTCAATGCCTTCGCCCCGCAGGGCGGCGGTGCTGGCGGGCAACAGACCTCTGCTCCGGTCGCTGCCACAGTTGCATGCCCAACCTGTAGCAAGGCAAACGCTGCCGGCGTGAAATTCTGCTCAGAATGCGGCGGCAAGATGGAGATCGCCCAGGTACCATGCGTCAAATGCGGAGCAAATCTTCGCGAAGGCGCGAAATTCTGCTCAGAATGCGGCTCGTCGCAGGAAAAAGCAAGATGCGGCAGCTGCCAGTTCGAACTCGCAGCCGGAGCCAAATTCTGCCCTGAATGCGGAACAAAGACCGAAGCAAGCTAATCAAAAGCTAAAAGGCAAAAGGCAAAATAGAGAGCAGTCATGCGAATGCCTCGATTTTGCCTTTTTACTTTTGCCTTTTTCCTCTACTATTAAAAATTATGGCTATCAGCCCCGAACTTCTCGAGATCCTTCGCTGCCCCAAATGTAAATCAGAGGTTAAGATCGACGACGCCCAAACGCGTCTGAAGTGCGTAAACCCGGAATGCAGCCTCGTCTACCCGATCCGCGACGAGATCCCCGTCATGCTCGTCGACGAAGCGACGGTCGAGAAATAATGGGAAACAGCGAGATCGACTGGAGCAATGTAAAACGCATTCTCGTCGTAAAGCTCCGATCTATCGGCGACACCGTGCTCGCCACACCGTCGCTGATCGCTCTCCGGCGATTCGTACCTAACGCTCAAATAGATATCCTGCTCGAAGACTGGGTTGCTCCCCTTATCGAAGGCCACGATGCGATCGATAACGTCATCAGCGTCGGTAAAAGTTCGCCCGAACGCCTAAAGGTTGCACAACAGCTACGCCGCCAAAATTACGACGTGGCATTTAACCTCCATGGCGGCACGACGGCAACATTCTTCACGGCCGCCTCGCGTGCAAAGCATCGAGTCGGCTTTGCTGATTACCAATACTCATTCCTCTACAACCACCTTCTCTCATCAGCGTCCGATTTTTGGAAAAGCGAATTCACTCACTCGGCAGAACAGCAGCTGGCGTTGATAGGATTTGTCGGTGTTCCGGTCGAAGATCGGCCAAAAACACGCCTTGTCGTGAACGAAAAAGTTGCCGCCCAAGTCAGAACCGCCTGCGTAAGCGGGCGGAACGAAGCCAAGGGTTTTGCTCTTATCCACCCCGCAAGTGCCTTCGTTACCAAGCAATGGCCGACCGAAAGCTTCGCAAAAACCGCCGAATTCCTTGTTGCCAAAAGCCTGAACGTATTTGCCGTCGCGGGAAAAAATGAAACAGCGATTCTCGACAAATTAAAAAAACTTTCCAACGTTCCGATCACAACATTCAACGATCTATCGCTCCCGGAAATAACGGCACTTGCCTCTCAAGCAAAGATCTTCGTCGGCAACGACTCCGGCATCGCTCACATTGTCGCCGCTGTCGGAACACCATCGGTAGTTGTATTCGGATCATCGAACCGCAACCACTGGCGTCCGTGGACCGACGCACCGAGCGACATCGTCTACGAAGAGTTCGCCTGCCAGCCTTGTCCGGGCTATGAATGCAAGGAATTTGGCGAGCCGAAATGTATACTCTCAGTTCGTCCGAAGGCCGTATTTTCGGCGCTATCACGCCTACTTTCGTAGTCGCATTTCTTGACACAAACCAGCGCAAACACTAGTATTTATAGTTTCGACTATTGTAGCCGAACTGTCTCTATATGTTTGAGTCGTTATCCGACAAACTGAAGAAATCGCTGAAGAATCTGCGTGGCCAGGGTACCTTGACGCCTGAGCATGTGGATGCGGCTTTGCGCGAGATACGGATGGCTCTGCTTGAGGCAGACGTTAACTACAAGGTCGCGAAGGATTTTGTCGATGCGGTTCGCGTAAAGGCTGAGGGACAAGAGGTTTGGCAGGACCTGAAGCCGCACGAGCAGGTCGTTAAGATCGTCTATGACGAACTGAGCGAACTGATGGGCGGCACTTCGTCGCGGCTTGTTTTCACCAAACAAACGCCGAACGTCGTGATGATCGTCGGTCTACAAGGTTCGGGTAAAACGACCTCGACCGGTAAGATCTCGCGTTGGCTCGCGGACAACCAGGAACGCAAGCCTTTGCTCGTCTCCGTTGACGTTTACCGTCCGGCGGCTCGTGAGCAGTTGAAGGTTGTGGCTAATGCCGTCGGCGTAGCGGTTTACGAGGCGAAAGAGACTTCGGATCCGATGACGATCGTTCGCGGTGCTGTGAAACATGCGACCGAATTCGGCTTTGACACGCTGATGATCGACACGGCCGGGCGTCTGCATATCGACGACGACCTGATGGTCGAGCTCGAGCAGATCAAGGCTGAGACGAAACCGGTCGAAGTGCTGTTTGTCGCTGATGCGATGACGGGGCAGGATGCTGTTCGTTCGGCCGAGGTTTTTCACGAACGAGTCGGTATCACCGGCGTTGTCCTAACCAAGATGGACGGCGATGCTCGCGGCGGTGCGGCACTTTCGATCAAGCAGGTCATCGGCCAGCCGGTGAAGTTTGTCGGTGTCGGCGAAAAATACGACGCGATCGAGCCATTTTATCCCGATCGCATTGCCCAGCGAATCTTGGGAATGGGCGATGTTCTGAGCCTCATCGAGGAAGTTCAGGGCAAGATCGACGAAAAAGAAGCGCAAGAGCAGTTGCGGAAAATGACGACGAATCAGTTTTCGCTCGAAGATTTTCGCAATCAGCTTGGACAGTTCAAAAAGCTCGGCTCGATGTCAAAATTGATGAAGATGCTGCCCGAGCAGCTCACCGGCGGCATGCAGATCACCGACGAGCAATCAGCCGTCGTTGATCATCAGATGCAGCGTACCGAAGCGATCATCGGCTCGATGACCAAGCTCGAACGCAATAATCACAAGGTCATCGACGCGAGTCGCAAAACGCGTATAGCAAAAGGCAGCGGCTCAACCATAGCTGAGGTCAACCAGCTCATCCGCCAGTACGAGCAGATGAAAAAGATGATGTCGCAGATGAGTCGCGGAAGCGGAATGTTTGGCGGTTTGGGTAAGAAAATGATGGGCGGCTTGGCTGGCGGGCTTGGCGGTCTGCTAGGCGGAGGCGGCGACATGGGCCTCGATGATGACGATTTTGGCGGCAATAACGGCAATGCGGGTGGCAATGCAAACGAATCCTTGTCGCAGAGAATTAAGAAGAAAAAGAGACACAAGAAACGGAGATAGTTGGTTGTTCGTAGATCGCGGATCGTTGTCAGATACAACGAACAACGATCCACCGACAACGAACCAGCAAAAATTATGTTAGCAATTAGTTTAATGAGAATGGGCGCTAAAGGGAAACCGTTTTATCGCCTCGTGGTAAAGGAAAAACGCAGCAAACGCGATGGCAAGTATCTCGAAAACGTAGGTACTTACAACCCGATGCTGAACCCGGCAGAGGTCATTTTGAAGCATGACCGCATCAGCTACTGGATCGGTGTCGGCGCACAGCCAACCGATACTGTTAAAAGCCTGATCAAGAACAACCCGGCTGAAGCAGCAGTCGCAGAATAGGAAATAGCCCCAGAGAATACCGAGTATTTCTCTGAGTCCTCTGTGGCAGAGATCTAGGATGAAAGAAGCTGTCGAAAGAATCATCAAAGCGCTCGTTGGCGAGCCCGATGCCGTTGAGGTTTCGGAGAGCGGCGACGGGAAAAACGTGCGCATCGCGGTGCGTGTTGCGGAATCCGACATGGGCCGCATCATCGGCCGCGAGGGCCGTACGATAAAAGCGATCCGCAGCATTCTTTTCATCGCCGGGCAAAAACAGAACAAGCGATTTCAGCTCGATCTGGTCGAAGATTAGTGGAACGCCGCCATCTTGGCGGCAGGATGCCAGCGTTCCATGGAAGAACTTGTTTCGATCGCCAACATCGTCAGAACCCGCGGCCTAAAAGGCGAGGTTGTGGCAGATCTGCTGACCGATTTTCCAGAGCGCTTTGACGCTCTGGTCGATGTGATAGGCGTTCGCGAAAACGGCGAGCGGCTCGAATTGAAAATTGAAAAGTTTTGGTTCCAGAACGGCCGCGTGATCCTGAAATTCGCTGGATTCGACACGATCGAACAAGGCGAAGCGCTCAGAAACGTCGAGATCTGCGTACCTGAGTCAGATGCGGTCGAGCTTGACGACGGCGAGTATTTCGACTGGGAACTCGAGGGCTGTAAGGTCGAAACGATCGATGGAACCAATATCGGCGAGGTTCGGGAATTAATGCGAACCGGCGGCACGGAGCTTCTCGTCGTCACAGGTGAGTCAAAAGAGTACTTGATCCCATTTGCGGAGACCATCTGTGTTGACGTCGATGTCGAGAATAAGTTGATAAAGATCGACCCGCCGGAAGGACTTCTTGAATTTTAGATCTCAAATTTAGAATTTGAGATCGGTTGAATTTAAGAAAAGACATGAAGATCGATGTTTTGACAATTTTTCCCGAGTTCTTCGACGCTGTCTTTGATTTTGGAATTATTCGCCGGGCTAAGCTCGCAGATATCGTCGAGATAGACGTTGCCGACTTACGTGAGTTTACGACGGACAAGCACAGGATGGTCGATGATCGGCCTTTTGGCGGTGGCGATGGGATGGTTTTGAAACCGGAACCGATATTCGCCGCAGTTGAAAATTTGATAGGAACGAGCGATCGCGAAGCGTATCCATCAGGAACGCACGTCGTGCTCCTCTCGCCGCAAGGGAAGCCTTTCATTCAGGCGGACGCTCAACGTTTTGCTGACGAAGCAAAGCATGTCGTTTTCATCTGCGGCCGCTACGAAGGTGTAGACGAGCGAGTGAATGAGACACTCGTGACGGATGAGATATCGATCGGCGACTATGTTTTGTCAGGTGGCGAACCCGCAGCGATCGTGATCGTCGACAGCATCGTCAGGCTTTTGCCGGATGCGTTGGGAAGCGAGACTTCGGCCGCGAACGACTCATTCTCAGATGGTTTGCTTGACTGCCCGCACTATACGCGGCCAGCTGAGTTTCGTGGGATGACAGTTCCCGAGGTTTTATTGAACGGCAATCATGCCGAAATTGAGAAATGGCGTCGTGAAAAGGCGCTGGAAAAAACCAGATCTATTAGAAAAGATCTATTAACAGGAGAAAATGGTGAAATGTAGCCGGCGAATGCCGCCTACCTCTGGCCGAAAATAAAATGAACAGACTAGATTTTGTCGAAAAGACACAACTCAAAGATAACGTACCAACATTTCAGCCAGGCGACACGCTTCGCGTAAGCGTTCGCATTAAGGAAGGCAACAAGGAACGCCTCCAGGCTTTCGAGGGCATCTGCATCGCCATTAAACACGGCGGCGTCCGCGAAACCGTCACTGTCCGCAAGGTCAGCTTCGGCGTGGGAGTCGAACGTATTTTCCCGCTGCACGCGACCGTCATCGATCACATCGACGTGATCCGCCGTGGTAAGGTACGCCGTGCTAAGCTTTATTACCTGCGTGACCTTCGCGGTAAGGCAGCTCGTATCAAGGAACGCGATACACGCGCTAAGAAAGTACAGCCGGGCAAGTAGTTGGTCAACTGATAGACAATGCGAAACGCGGGAAAATCGGATCTAGGCAAAGCGTATGGATCGGATTCCCGCGTTTCGCTCTTTGATAATTTCGAGGTTTCAGGCATCGGACTCGTTTTTGAGGAACAGGCTTGGGCCGAAGGCTATAAGCTTGTTGCGGGGCTCGATGAGGTTGGCCGCGGATGCCTTGCCGGCCCGGTCGTTACGGCCGCATGTATTCTTGATCCAAATAAATCGTTACCCGAGGGCCTCGACGATTCAAAAAAGCTTTCGGAAGCCGTCCGCTACGAGATCGCCGCGCGGCTAAAGGCGGACTGCATAGCCTTCTCCATTGGCCAGATCGAGGCAGAGGAGATCGACCGGATCAACATTCTCGAAGCAACAAAACAAGCGATGCTCAATGCTGTCGCCTCACTCACACCAGAGCCGGATTTCCTTCTCATAGACGCACTCTATCTGAAACGGTCGCCGCTGCCGCAAAAGTCCATTATCAAAGGCGACTCGATCTCAGCATCTATCGCCGCCGCATCGATCCTCGCAAAAACATACCGCGACGATCTGATGAAGGCCTACGATACGGAATACCCGCAATACGGTTTCGCGGGCCACAAAGGGTACGGAGCTGCGACGCATCTCGAAGCTCTCAGAATCCACGGCCCATGCATTCTCCACCGCAAAACCTTTCGCGGCGTCCTGCCGGGAACGCAGCCGCCCTCGGCTGCAACGCTGGTTCCTCCAGCGTGATTACGTTTCGGTTGAATATAGTTGAGTTGTCACCACGTTCGTCAGCGTCCTGATACAGAACGCTTGCAGGCGAGGGAGCCTGCGTTCCCGGCTATAACTCAAACCAATCCGTCGGGCTCTTTGGTTGCGAGAGAGATATTTTTGTCTCGGCTCTAAAAAGCGGCGGCCTCATTTGGAGGGCGATCTCGGCGGTTATGCGGGCAAGATTTGGTTCATTCGCACGCTGTGAAAGGTGAGCGAGGACTATGTGGCGTGCACGCCCGTCGAAATCGTTTGTAAGCCAATCGGAAAGGTCTTCGTTTGAGAGGTGGCCCGTGTTGGACATGATCCTTTGCTTGAGATCCCAAGTGTAAACAGAGCAAGCCCTGAGCATATCCCGGCTGTGGTTCGATTCAACGACGATCGCATCACAGCCCGTTAGTTTTTCCTTTATCAGCATCGAGATATGACCGAAATCCATCAACGTCGCTACCTTTACACCGTCCTTTTTCGCGATAAAGCCAAAATTATCCACCGCATCGTGGGGCACGCTGAATGGTTCGAAATCTATGTCGCCGATGCGGAATTCGCGGGTCGATTCGATCTCCTGGGTTCGGTCTTTGAGAGCAGAACGGCGTTTTGAGGACTCGCTGTCGCCGTTCTGGCCACCGGCCTTCGTGTCGTAAAAGGCATCCTCTGTAATACGCGATATATAGACCGGGCAGTTCACCGCGCTCATCAAAACGCGTAGCCCGCCGATGTGATCGCCGTGCTCGTGGGTGACCATGATGCCGTCCAGTTTATCCGGAGAAACGCCAACCTCAGCAAGCCGCTTCACGATCTCACGCGCACTCATGCCAGCATCCACGAGCACGTTCGTCGTTTCGCTCGAGATCAGTACCGCATTACCGGTCGAACCGCTGCCAAGAATCGTAAATCTCATAGCAAAAATCCAACTAAAGAGATCACCGCGTACGTTTTTCCCGCTGAAACCGCGGCCGCAGTGCACTCGCCATGGCCCGACGCGTAATAAAACTCGGGATATAGCTTCCGAGCAATGCTCCGATCTTGTTCGCGATACCTGAAACCACTTTCGTACGGCCGCTTTTCATTGCTCGGATCGCGGTCTCAACGACCTGCTCGACCGTCTGCTGGCCCTTGACCTGCACAGGCCTGTCGATCCTCGACGCCGCAAAAAAATTCGTCTGCGTCGAACCGGGACACAGAGCTAAAACCTGTATTCCATAAGGCCGATTTTCCTCTGCGACCGCTTCCGAAAAAGAGGTAACAAAAGCCTTCGTCGCCGCGTACGTTGCCATGAACGGGATCGGTTGAAATCCGGCCGCGGACGAGACATTTACGATCGTTCCGCTCTTTCTCTCACGCATCGGCTTAAGGTATGCATGGGTGATCGCCACAAGAGCCGCAATATTTAACTCTATCATCTGCAGCTCGCGATCTATATTTAGCTTGGCAAAATCGCCGCTCGAGCCGAAACCAGCGTTATTTATCAGGCAGTCGATCTCGATATTGTGTTTTTGCGTTTCTGCGAAGAGCGTGAGATCGGCATTCGGTTCGGCGAGATCGAGGACGATATAGTGAGCCCAAATATCGTGCTTGAGCATCAGCTCATCGCAAAGCTCATGCAACGCCTTTTCAGAACGGGCAACCAGCACGAGATCGTGGCCCTCGGTAGCGAGCCTCCGTGCGAAGCCTTCGCCGATACCGCTCGATGCACCCGTGATCAGCGTAGCTTTCATAGATCATCTTCAGCTTCAGCCGCAGGTAAAAAAGAAAAATAGACCGACCATGCGGCGGAAACAACTATGATCGCCGTACCAGCAAATCTTATGATGCTGGCGATCCCCTTTGTCGATCCCAGCATACCAAAATGGTCGAGCATGTAGTTCCAATCGTGAAAACTGCCTTCGCTGCCTGTAAAGCCGCTCGTCAATACCAATTGCATTACTACGGCGTCAGAAGCATAGACCCACACATTCAGAATACTCTGTCCGACCCACATCGACACGATAGCCGCCGAATAATAGCTCCGCTGCCAGATAAAATACCCTACAAATATCAACGGCAGGATAACTTGAAAGAGCGAACCGCCCGCGATCATCATAAATTCGCCAAATATCCGGAACAGCAAATGCCCGGTCTCATGGATCGGCAGATCGACGATATCAAGAAAACTGCCGTTCATCGGAGCGTAGGCGATCGAGAGAAAATAGATGCTCAATACGATCGCGAGGATCAGTTTTGGAATATTTGGCCGCATCTTTCCGATAAATTTACGCTTTTGAACCAAAGAACTCGCTTTGCGAGATAGCATACTGTACGCAGTTCATACCGTAATGCTTCAATGTTCCTTCGTATTTCATCCCGCACTTTTCCATTATTCGCCACGATCCAGTGTTTGCAGGGTCGGCAACAGCAACGATACGCTCGAGCCCGGCGGTTTCAAAACCGTACTTTATCCAAGCCGAGGCGCATTCATAGCCATAACCTTGCCGCCAGTGTTTTTCGGCAAGATTATAGCCGACCTCGATCTCGCCGGTATCCTCAAGCGGCTGCAAACCGCTGGTTCCGATCCGCTCACCGGTTGATTTCAGGGTCATGATCGAGAATCCAAAACCATACTTTTCGTGGCACTCGAGGTAGAAGGGCAGCCGAGCGGTCAATGCCTCAGCGTTCTGCATCTTAATACCGCCCATGTAACGGTAAACAGCAGGAACGGATCGCAGCTCGATCAGCCACGGCAGCTCCGCCGGAGTGATCTTTTCAATTATTAATCTCTCGGTTTCGAACATAAAAGAGGTTACGGAGAGAGCCGAATAATATTCCAGCTTTCGCCGTCCAGTTTGTACACGATCCGGTCGTGCAGGCGGCTCGGACGACCTTGCCAGAATTCGATCTGATCTGGGATGACACGGTAACCGCCCCAATGCGGTGGCCGGGGCACGTTGCCACTTGCGTATTTAACCAGTAGCTTTGCCGCCTTAGCTGCCACGGTCATTTTCGAATCGATCGTCTCGCTTTGATTTGACGCCCATGCGCCTACTCGGCTCGTGAAAGGCCGGGATTTGAAATACTCGTCTGATTCCTCCGCCGAGACCTTGCTTACCAGTCCGGTGATCCTCACCTGACGTTCCAGCTCGGGCCAGAAGAATGTTAGAGCAGCGAAAGGGTTGTCGGCTAGCTCGCGGCCTTTTTGGCTGTTGTAGTTGGTGTAAAAGACGAAACCACTGTTGTCAAAGCCCTTGAGAAGCACCATTCGAGATGACGGCCGGCCCTCGGCGCTCGCGGTCGAAAGCGACATTGCGGTCGGCTCCGGCAGTTCGGCGGTGATCGCCTCATCCATCCAGCGGCCGAACTGAACAAAGGGATCGTTGGCAACCTGCTCTTCGGACAGCCCTTCCCGCGAGTAGTCCCGCCTGATATGTGCGAGGTCTTTGTTTTCCATCTTTTAGATCAAGTGGATGAGCAGTCCGTCCTTTAGCTTCGGCTCGAACCATGTCGATTTCGGCGGCATGATCTCGCCCATGTCTGATACGGCAAAGAGGTCGTCCATTGTGGTCCGAAACATAGAGAACGCTACCTTAGCTTCACCCGAATCGACCATTTTCTTCAGTTCCGCAGTTCCGCGGGCTCCGCCGACGAAAGCTATTCGCGTATCTGTTCGCGGGTCGCCGATGCCGAGAACCGGAGCGAGGAGGTAGTTCTGCAGGATGCTCACATCGAGCCCCGTGATCGCGTCGAATTTGACCGGATGGTCGGGCTTGAACCGCAGTTTGTACCAAGCGCCTTCGAAATACATGCTCATCTCGCCGCGTTTATCCGGCGTTTCGTCGATCGATTCGACCAGTAGAAAATAATCACGTATCTTATCGAAGAATTCATCGCGGCTAAGTCCGTTGAGGTCCTTGACCACCCGGTTGTAGGGCAGGATGTTTAGATCCTCAGAGGGAAACATCCCCGCTATAACAAAATTGTATTCTTCCTCGCCGGTGTGATGCGTATTTGCTTCGCGCATCTTGTCACGAGCGAGTTTCGCGCTCTCGGCACGGTGGTGGCCGTCGGCTACGTAGAGAGCAGGAAGCTCGGCGAAAGCCTCGACCCACACATCCGTGTAGACCATCCGCCAAACCGTCTGCTCGACGTTCTGCCGGCAAGTGAAATGGTAGATCGGCTCACCTGTTACAGCATCCGCGATCAGGCCGCGAATGTCGTCCGTGTTTCGAAATGCCAGAAATATCAAGCCGGTCTGAGCTCCGACCGCGAGCATATGCGCCGTGCGGTCGGCGACCTTGTCGGGCCGAGTTTTCTCGTGCTTCTTGATAAGCCCGGCGTCGTATTCAGCGATCGAGCAGCATGCAACAACACCCGTCTGCGATTGATCTCCATCTTTCAAGCGGTAGACATAGATCGCGTCCTCATCATCCTGAACCAGAACACCGGAGCGTATGAACTCTTCCAGATTTTGTTTTGCCCGCTCAAAAACCGTTTCGCTTGACGGCTTTTCCGCCTCAGAATATTCACCCTCGGGCCGCGTGACGCGCAGGAAACTGAGCGAATTATCGGCGATCAACTCGCGCACCTCGCTGTCATAGATCACGTCATACGGCACGCAAGCCACGAATTCCGCCTTATCAGCAGGTGGGCGAAGGGCTTTGAAGGGCTTAATTGTTGACATATTAGTAGGTCGATCTGTTTCCGTTGATCAGCTCGTCAAGCTCTTTCTCCTGGTCCTCGATGTCCTTCAGCATCTGGTCGGCATAGCCTTGCTTGTCGATCTTCCAGACGCCGTCTTCGCGGACGAACGGGACAGTTTCCCAACTGCCATATGAATTCTTGACCTGCAGACTCGCCTTATCACCATCGACCTTCTCATTGCGAATGTCCATTGAGGTCTGGTTTTCGCTGAGCAAAGTCTCGCGCTTGACGATGTCATCGACGGTCACGCCCTGGGCTTTGGCTTCCTTCTCGTGCATCTTGATGGTCGCATCCGAAAGGAGAAGCTTCATCGTCGTATAGTCTTTAGCCTTCAGAGCCTTGATGTAGGTCATAAATGTCTCTTTCGGCGTGGCAGGACGCTGCGGCGTGCAGGCCACGATCGAGATAGCAAGGGCGAAAATAAGGAGTCTTGACCAATTACGCATTTTACGGATACCTTTGAACAAAGTTACTCAAAACTTTGATTATAGCTCAAAAGCAGGGAGCCAAAAACGAATGGAACGCAAAATTCTCGATGTCGGACAGCTAACCGACGCCCTCAAGACCCTCGACGGATGGAGCGTCGACGGCAAACTGCTGAAGAAAAGTGTCAAGTTCGACAACTTCGCACAAGCTCTCGACCACGTCAACCGCGTCGGAGCCCTCGCCGAAGCCGCCGATCATCACCCGGATATCACCTTCGGCTGGGGCTACGCCGACATCACCCTGACCACCCACGACCGCGGCGGGATAACCGATGTGGACGTCGCACTCGCAGGTAAGATCGATAAACTCTAAAACAGCTAGGCCCGTACCGTTGACACGGACAATGATAGGCGTAGAGTAAGGTTATGGAAGCAGTACTGCCAATTCTCGGTGCCTTTATCGTTGTTGTGTTCATCATTCTATCTGGGATCAGAATTGCCCAGGAGTACCAACGGGCCGTTGTCTTTCGGCTAGGTAGATTCGTCGGAATAAAAGGCCCGGGCATTTACTATCTTATCCCGCTGATCGACCGCCAGCAGAAGGTCGATACCCGCACAGCAACCGTCAACCTCGAACAGCAGGAAACCATCACAAAGGACAGCGTCACGATCAAGGTCAATGCCGTTCTGTGGTTTCGCATCGTCGAGGCCTCGAAAGCGATTCTCGAGGTTGTCAATTACGAGCAGGCGGTCTATCAATTTTCCGTCACAGCCCTGAGAAACATCATCGGTCAGCATTCACTTGACGAGGTTTTGAAAGGCCGCGAAGAGATCAATCGAACCCTGCAGGAGATCGTTGATTCGACGACCGAACCGTGGGGGATCAAGATCGAGATGGTCGAGATGAAGGACGTTGAGATCCCAGAATCGATGCAGCGTGCTATGGCCCGCGAGGCTGAGGCGATCCGCGAAAAACGCGCCCGTATCGTCAAAGCCGAAGCCGAGCTCGAAGCCTCGATCAAGCTCACCCAAGGCGCCAAACAAATGGAAGAAAGCCCGATCGCCCTCGAACTCCGCCGCATGCAGATGCTCTCAGAGATCGGCATCGACAACAATACGACGACGATCGTTCTGATCCCGTCGGAGTTTTCCGAAGCGGCCCGTGGGGTCGCGATGATGGGAAAACTCAAAAAGGACTAACCCCCGGGAACGCAGGCGCCCTCGCCTGCAACGCCGGTTCGTCCGGCGTGATGGTGTTGGGTTCGTTCGAGCTGAGAAATGCTAACGTGCGGCACACTGCCGAAGCGGCAGCGTTTGCAAGCGGACGCTTGCGCTCCAGTCATCTTATAAAAACCTCGTCGACAAATATCCATGGATCGCCGCCGGCACCGAGGTGCCAGGATGGGATCTTGCCGAAGTTGTAGGCTCGCATGCGGATGTAGCGGGCCTTTGTCGGTGTGACGGTTTGGCGGTATTCGCGAGCCGTTGGGGTCAGGTCGGTTTGGGGGAAGCCGGGTTTTATTTCGGCGATCTTGGTGAAGGTTTTGCCGTCGGTTGACGCTTCAAATTCCACTCGGTCGGGCATCCATATCCATGGCAGAGCAACTTGCAGGAAACTCGCTCCGACCTCGGAAACGGGTGTTTCCCTCTGCATATCGATCACCGCCTCATACGTTTTGCCCTGCACGCCCTGCCATTCGCCGCTCGCAAAATTGACCGTCCCGCGGATGCCGTCGATGATGGCGTTGTCGCCGCCGCCGGTGTATTGCGAGCTGTATTTTGACATGACCTTCACGCTCCAGTCGTTTGGACGTTTAATAAATAGAGCAGAAACAGGCTTGCTCGGATCACCGGTGGAACCTGCGGCGATTGCCTTGACGGTTGTCGTGTGATCGAGGCTGAAAGACCGTTCGTAAACGTCGCTTTTTCCAATGACCGGTTCGTCGCCATTTGTCGTGTAGTATATCTTCACGTCCGGCGTCGCGGTTGAGATCGAGACCTCGACCTTGTCTTTTATGGTTCGCTCGCCGTTTATAACCGGAACGCTGACGGTTTGTCCACCGATGCTCGAAACCGGAAACTCCGAAAAAGCCCCCATCGCCGGGGCATCGGTCATCGAGAATTCCAGCACGCCGCCCTTCATCAGATCGGCGTGGGTTAGGAATGCTTTTTTGTGCGGCACGCCGTTCAGGGTTGCGGACTGGATGTAAAAATTCTTTGCCGAAACGCCTTTCGCGCGGATGGTGAAGGTTTTGCCGTTTTCGAGGCGGTACTTCATCTCGGGGAAGAGCGGCGTGCCGAAGGCGTATTCCGCCTTGCCCGGTGCGACCTGGTAAAAGCCGCTGGCGGACATGATGTACCACGCCGACATCTGGCCGCAGTCTTCGTTGCCGATCAGGCCGTCGGGTGCGGGATGGTAAAATTCGTCCATTATCCGGCGGACCAATTTTTGGGTTTTCCAGGGCTGGCCGATATAATCGTAGAGATACGTAATGTGATGCGAAGGCTCGTTGCCGTGAGCGTACTGGCCAATGAGGCCGGTCAGGTCAGCCTGTTCGCGGCCGCCGAGTTTCTGGTCGGTATTGAACAGCTCATCGAGCTTCGCCGTAAACTTTTCACGCCCGCCGTGAAGCTTCACCAGATGCTCGACATCCTGCGGAACGAAGAACGAATACTGCCACGAATTGCCCTCGGTAAAACCGAATGTCACTTCGTTGGGAGCAAAAGGCTCGACAAAACCGCCGTTCTTCTTAGGGCGGAAAAAGCCGATCTTTGGGTCGAAGAGATTTTCGAAGTAACGTCCGCGTTTTAGATACTGCCTATACTCGTTCAGATACTTGGTTTTCTCGACATCAATTGGGAACGAGGCGATACCGGTCTTCGGGTCATAACTTGGCTTCGGGCCGTTCTTCGACGGTTTAGACTCCCGATACATAAGAACTTTGGCCATTTGCGCAATACACCAATCGTCATAAGCATATTCCATCGTTCGCGAGACGGATTCGTTTTCGTCTTCCATCGAGATGTAGCCGCGTTTTTTGTAGCCGGCTAGGCCGAAGTGGTCGAGTTCGGCGGAGTGCTTGGCGGCGGCGTAGGCTTTTTCGTAGTCGAAGCCGGTCAGCCCCTTCGCCATCGCGTCCGCAATGACCGAGACCGAGTGATAGCCGATCATACAGTCCGTCTCATTCGCCGCCAGCTCCCAAACCGGCAAACGCCCGCCCTGCTCATATTGCCGGATAAACGTATTGATAAAATCCACCGTCCGCTTCTGATCGATGATCGTATAAAGCGGGTGCGCGGCGCGAAAGGTGTCCCAAAGCGAGAAGATCGTGTACTGATCGCCCGACGCTTCCTTTTTCGTCCCGGTCGGCGCCACTCCGCGATCGCTTTTCGCTCCGCGTGCGGTTCGCTCGGGCCCGAGTTTGCGAACTTGCGACAGGCTATGCACCTTTTTATCCATCCCGAGATACGATCCATCGACATCGTTAAAGATATTCGGCTGGATCATCGTGTGATAAAGCGCCGTATAAAACGTCGTCGTCTGATCATCCGTCCCACCCGAAACCTCGATCTTCGACAGCTCCTTATTCCAAGCCGCCTTGGCATCGGCACGAACCTTCTCAAAATCCCACCCGGGAAGCTCGGCAGCGAGATTCTTACGGGCACCTTCGATGGAGACGTGGGAAATGGCGACTTTTACTAATACTTGCTGACTTTTAGATGTGTCAAAATGTAAAACTCCCCGTAAACGATCTCCTTTCCCACCTCCCGATGTGATCGACCCACTGTTGCCAATAAGTGGAAAATCAAACGGCCTTGAAAACTCAGCTACGAAGTAGATCGCCTGATCTTTAGCCCACGAAGAAGATCGGCGATAGCCTTCGATCCTTCGGTCCCCGACAACCTTTAATTCTGAATCTAGTACTCTGTCTCTCCATTTCAGGTCGATCAAAATATTTGCGCCGCTATCAGAACGAGGAAAAGTATACCGGTGAAATCCAACGCGGGTTCTTGCAGTCAACTCCGCCAAAATATTGCCGTCATCCAAGCGAACCGAATAATAACCTGGCTCGGCATGCTCATTTGCATGTGAAAATTTAGACCCTCCGCTTAACGCGACGGCGTCGGCAAATCTGACTGCGCCGGTTTGGGGCATAAACAAAACATCACAATAATCCGGAATGCCCGTGCCGTTCAGGTGGGTGTGCGAAAAACCGTAGATCGTGTCGTCGGAGTAGTGATAGCCGCTCGATCCGTCCCAGTTGTCGATCCGCGTGTCGGGCGAGAGCTGCACCATTCCAAACGGCATCGTCGCCCCCGGAAACGTATGCCCATGCCCGCCCGTGCCAATGAAGGGGTTGACCCATTTGGCAAGATCACGCGTCTGGGCGGCGAGGCCGATCGAGAATGCAAAGACAGCAATAATGGCAAAAAGCTTGGTTTTCATACTATTTCCAGTCGATCACTTTCAGCACGATCTGTTTATAATCATCCTTTTCATACAAAACGCCGATGCGTTTCGTGTCGATCATTACGATATCAGAATACGCGGTGAAATCACGCCCTTTAGGGTTGTCAATGCGGTCGATCAAATGCTCTTTCATCCACGTCCGCCCCGCGTCAAAACTTATCCGAACGGTCAAGCCGTTGCGATGCGAGCTGTCGGCGTTATTTGCGAAGGCTAGCGTTTTCCCCTTGATCCGCAGCAGGCTCCCCTCGCAAACCGGATCGGGAAGAGCGGTGTCGAATCCGGCGTCTTTCCACGTCGCACCGCCATCGTCGCTACGGGCCGTGATGCGGTATTTTTGATCGCCTTTCTGATTGCGGGCGTTGATCAAAACGCCGCCGCCGCCGATCTCAGCGGCGGTCGATTCGTTACTGCCGGCGATGCCGACATCGCCCGAGAGTTTGAACGTAAGGCCATGGTCGTCAGAATAGAATGCCGACGCCATGTAGTCTTCGAACGTCTTCGACGGCTCGCCTTTTGAATAGTTCATCGGAACGAGCAGACGGCCGCGGTATTTGCCCTCGGTCAGTTGTATCGCGTGCCCCGGCGTGTTGGCGTACGAACGCCATTCGGGGCGTTTGACCTGCGATGTGATATTTACAGCCGCGGACCAAGTGCGGCCTTCGTCGATCGAGGTTTTGTACCATACCTCACGCGTACCACGGCCGCGGCGAACTTCCTGCTCGTTACGGTCGCCTGTATTGTAGAAAAGGAACAAGCGTCCCCGTGGAAAACGCGGGTCGAACAGATCAACGACCGGAGCCGGATTTCCCGCCTGCATCGTGCCGTTTTCGGCAACTGCCTGCATCGCGGACCAGGTCTTCCCGCCATCGCTGCTGGTTCGCATGACGATATCGATATCACCAAAATCGCTCCCGCCCTTACGCCGAGCCTCGGCAAAGGCTAGCAGCTTGCCGCTTTTGAGCTTAACGATCGCCGGAATTCGATAGGTCGCCGCTCCGTCTTTGCCGCTCTCAAAAACGACTTTATCCTGCGGCTGCACCAAGCCAGCGAGCAGGAATATCGTCATTAACAGAAATATCAATCTCATTTCCGGGTATCGAATAAACGCAGGGTCGAGATCGCGGGCGACGCCTTTGCTTCGTCAAACACGACGCGAACGCCTGTCGTCGCGGTTCGCGGGAACTTCAGGATCCGCTTGTAACCGATCGTTGTCGCCGTCGCAACGGTTTGGAATTCGCTGCCGTTCCAGGTCTGGACCGTAAAACGCTTAATCCGCTGGCCCAGAGCGATGTATTCCTGAAGCATAACGCCGTCGATACTGGTTTCGCGGCCAAGATCGAGCGTAAGCGTGGCATTCGTCACGCCGTCAGTAGTCGTCCAATATGTGTCGTACGAGCCGTCGATGACATTTGCGGGTGCAAATCGAGAGCCGCGAGTATTCGATGTGGTGATCGTGCCTTTGGCAAGGTTAGTACCGAAAGCCATTTCGCGGGCGGCTTTAAATTCCATTAACCGCGCGATGTCGTTCTCGTTGACGAGGCCGCGGCGGTCGACGCCTATATTCAACAGCAGGTTGCAGTTGCGGCCGACGGAGCCGAGCCAGATATCCATAAGTTGGCTCACGCTTTTGATTTTCTTATCTTCCTCAGCGTGGTAGAACCAGCCCGGACGGATCGACACGTCGCATTCGGCAGGTATCCACGAAGTGCCGTTCTCGTCGCCGTGGTTTAGAGCTTTTTCATCGGCAAAGCCGGGGAACGAGCCTTCGTTGTCGCGGGTTGACCAGTTGGTTTCGCCCGCAATTCCGCGTTCGTTGCCGACCCAGCGAATGTCGGGCCCGGCGTCGCTGAAGATGATCGTGTCGGGCTGTTCGCGTTTGATGGTCGAGAAAAAGCCGCCGAAATCATAGACCATCCGTTTTTTGTTATCGTTCGCGCCGTCGAGCCACGACTCGAATACCGGGCCGTAGTTTGTGAGCAGCTCGTGCCATTGTTGCTTATAGATCTGGTTATACCGCGGCGTGCCGTACAGCGGATGATTGCGGTCCCACGGCGAGATGTAGATGCCGAATTTGAGGCCGTATTCGCGAGCGGCGGCGGAAAGCTCCTTCAGCACATCGCCCTTACCGTCACGCCACTTTGAATTCTTGACCGAATACTCCGTCGTCGCCGAAGGCCACAAACAAAAACCGTCGTGATGTTTCGCCGTGATAATAATGCCCTTCATTCCCGCGGCCCTCACCACCCTCGCCCACTGCCGAGCGTCAAACGCCGTCGGGTTAAAATCCCCCGCCGGAGCCCGGCCCTCGCCCCATTCGTGATCGGTAAAGGTGTTGATCCCGAAATGGATGAACGCGTAATACTCAAGCTTTTGCCAGGCTAGCTGGGATCGGGTTGGGATCGGAAGGATCGGTCTGGGTGGCTGAGTTTTTGCCCAAACGCCAAGCGCCATTATCGAGATACAAAATAATATTTTGAGCAGCTTATTCACTGATCTTAACTTGCCGGGTTTCTCTTTTGAATCGCTTCAACGGCGTACTTTGCTGAGTCCTTAACATCTCGCTTACGGCTACTTAGATGCTTTTCCAGGATCGGTATTGCCCTCATCGTTCCTATGTCATTGAGCACTTCATTTGCGTATACCACATCGAAAGAATCCGTACTTTGCCTAGAGATCTCGATTGCGACTTCTTCGGCTCTAGGATCCTGACTCCGTTTCAATGCACTTATTGCGGAATGACGTATCAGCCACTTGGAATTCTTCGTAGCCTCAATCAAGAGAGACAGATCTGTTCCAACGGGTTTGATAATGTCCGCAAGGCTGTCGAATATCGAACCAACAATATATTGATCTTTCTCCACCGAGGTTCGGTCGATCAAAAATTGAGCAACCGAATCATCCTCAGTGTTTTTGGCGACCTTCCCAAGTATAAAATAGGCAGCTCCTCGGACTTTCTTGTCTGACTCACTCCCAATACGTTCTTTCAAAGTGGGAATCAACTCAATGTCAGTTAAAGTCTCTGCTTCCCTGAGTGCTTTCCATGACACCGTCTTGCTACTGTTAAATGTGCCCGCTGCTTGAGGCTCAGCATCAGCTGAACTCAGTATTCTCTGGATCAAATCGTCAACTACCTCTTTCCGCGTTTGGGGCATAAGATCAATTAGTGCACGAGTTCCCCGCCGCTGATCTGTCGCAAACCTTGGCCTTTTAGCCCGACGCGGAAACGGAAATGGGCGTCGCCCTCACGGTGGTTGTAGCGCAGGGCGATCTTGTGCAGGCCGGCTTTGAGCGGAACGACGACCGATTTCATCTTGCGGTCCTTGGTTCCGGCGTCGTCGATCAGCATTTTTCCGCCGAGGTCGAGCGACGCGTCCCAGGTCGAATCGATCTGCAGTTCGTAGATGCCATCCTGAGCGATCTTTAGATAGCCTTCAAACGCAACCCCAAACGATTTTTTGAGGTCGATCTCTTTTTCAAATTGCGTCAGAAAGATCGAACGCGTCTCGCCCTTTTTAGCCGGCGGATCCTGAGCAAATTGGGCACTTGGGACGACGAGACTGTAGTTCACGCCGGGTTTTGTTTCAGCTAGAGTGACTGGTTCGCGCATCGCTCCGCGGACGACCGTAGCTGTGTAAACGACGCTCTTGCGGCCCACTGCGTTGATCACGACGGTTTTGAGCGTAGCAGATCTGCCGTCCGCGAGCGTGATCTCGACGGGCTTTGTATAAAGCGTCGAACGCTCGTCCGGCGTTGAACCGTCGACCGTGTACCTGACCTGCATTCCAGCCATCGGTTTTAGCGTGATCAGCGTTTTCTCTTTGTCCGTGATGACGTTTTGCAGCCCTTCGGGCTCGGGGATGCGGTAATTTACGTTTTGACGGTCGAGCAGCGGCAAGTTACCGGCGAGGCGGCGTTTGAAGTCGGCGAAGTTCTTGTTTTCTGGTGTTGACCAGACGCTTTCGGCGATGGCGAGCATTCGCGGGAAGGCCATGTATTCGAGTTTGTCGCCGGTTTCGATGTACTCTGTCCAAAGGTTTGCCTGGCCGCCGAGGATGTATTTTTGCTCATCAGCGGTCAGCTCTTTCGGCATCGGGTCGAACTGATAGACCTTCTCGAGCGGCAGAAATCCGCCGATGTTGAGCAGTTCATACGCCGGATCACCCTGGCCGTAATCGAGGTAGGCGAAGTCGGTCGGGGTCATGATCACGTCGTGTTTCTGCTTTGCGGCCTCGATGCCGCCCTTCATTCCGCGCCAGCTCATGATCGTCGCGTTCGGAGCGACGCCGCCTTCGAGGATCTCGTCCCAACCGATGATCTTTTTGCCTTTGGAATTAACGAATTTCTCCATCCGCCGGACGAAATAGCTCTGCACTTCGTGTTCGTCCTTGAGATTTTCGCGTTTCTTCAGCTCCTGAACATAGGGCGAATCTTTCCAAAAGTCTTTTAAAACCTCATCACCGCCGATATGAATGTAAGGCGATTCGGGAAAGAGCTTGATCGTCTCGTCGAGGACGTCTTCGAGAAACTTAAACGTCTCCTCGGTCGGACAGAAGACCTCTTTGAAGATGCCCCATGTCTTCTTCACTTCGAACTTGTAATTGCTCGCGGCACATCCATTTCCGAGCTCAGGATACGCCGCCAAAGCCGCCGACGCGTGGCCCGGCAGCTCGATCTCGGGCACGACATTTATATATTTCGCTTTTGCATAAGCGACTACATCTTTGATCTCTTCCTGCGTATAAAACCCCTCGACAGGCCGCCCGTCGCCCTTAAAAACCGTCGAATAAACGCCCTCGTGACTCTCCGGTCGCTTCGACCCGATCTCGGTCAGCTTAGGATACTTCTTGATCTCGATCCGCCACCCCTGATCGTCCGTCAAATGCCAGTGGAATTGATTGAATTTGTACTGAGCCAGCAGGTCGATGAACTTTTTGACGAACGAAACCGGCAGGAAGTGCCGCGCAACATCGAGATGCATACCGCGGTATGGGAAACGTGGTTGATCAGAAAGACCGAAAGCCGGAACCTTCGCTTCGTTTTTAGCATCCGCAGGCAACACCTGGAGCAGCGATTGCAGCCCGTAAAAGACCCCTCGTTCGTCACCTGAGATCTCGATCGCATCCGGCGTAACCCTAAGCATATACGCTTCCATTGCAGCTGTCGAAGGCGCGTTCTTGGCATCGAATGTCGCAAATCGAATGACATTCTTAGCCTGCGGCCGGGTCGTCATCTGAAGCTCGAAACCATACCGCTGCCTGAGCACTGCATTCAACAGCGAGCCAAACTTACGGCTAGAATCTGAGATCGCAAGGATCTTTGTCTTGTTGTTCAACTTGAACTCGCCCTTGCCCGCCGAGATCAGCTGCGGCTGCGGAATGATCGTGATCTCGTCGGCCTGAGCAAACGCAAACGAAACGAAAAGAAGACAGAACGCGGCAGCGAAGAAGGTATATTTCATTGTTATCAGAACGGAGCTTTGGTGGTTTAGTACTTGGCTCCAATCATAGCAAATCCAAAAATTCTTTCAATTCTGTCGGCAATTCCTGTGTGAATTCGAGACGTTCTTTGGTTTTTGGGTGGGTGAATGAGAGTTTTTCGGCGTGGAGAAAGAAGCGGCGCATTGAGGCGATGCCGTTTCTTACGTAGCTGTCCATGACGGTGTTGTCGCGGCCTTCGTTGTAGATCTCGTCGCCAACTACCGGGTGATTGAGATAGCCCATGTGGACGCGGATCTGGTGTGTGCGGCCGGTTTTGATCTCGATGTCGAGGAGCGTGAATTTGTCGAAACGCTTTCGCACCTTCCACAGCGAAACGGCACTGCGTCCGTGCGTTGCGACCTTCATCCGCAGGCGATTGTGCTTGTTGCGGCCGATCGGCGCGTCGACCTTGCCCATATTCTGTTCGAGCGAGCCGTGGACGAGCGCGACATACGATTTATACACCTCGCGTTCGCGAAACTGCTCAGACAGTGCCTCGTGCATTTCGTCCGATTTAGCGACAACGATCAGGCCCGATGTGTCTTTGTCGAGGCGATGAACGATGCCGATGCGCGTGCTTCCAGGATTGTCCCGATTCTGTTCGGCGAATGATTCGGCAAAATGATAGGCGATCGCGTTCGCGAGCGTTCCGGTCTGAACTCCGGCTCCGGGATGGACGACCATTCCCGCCGGTTTGTTAATGACGGCAAGGAACTCGTCCTCGTAAACTATATCGAGCGGTATGTTCTCAGGCTCGAAGACCGTCGCCTGGATCTCGACCAACTCGACCTCGATCTCGTCATTGTCCCGAACCTTGTGCGATGGTTTTACTGACTTTTCGTTGACGAGAACATCCTCGTTCTCGATCAATTTCTGCAGCTTAGAGCGCGACCAGCCTTCGATCCGATCAGCCAGGTACGCGTCAAGACGCATTCCCGCGTCATCGGGTTCGACGGTGAAGGTTAATGACGTTTCGGTGTCGCTGGTTTGTGTATCCTGAGTTTCGATCAATTTATTTCCCCGCCGTGTCCGCACACAGCCTCTACTTGAACTATCTACCGAACGGCCCTCTCAAGCAAGTCCACTATCGAAACTCGCTTATTACCGAACGCGGTCCGCTGCCAGTGCGGCAGGAGCGGATCGATGATCATAAAGAGCAGAATGCCCTCTTCCTGCGACCAATTTTTGCCTCCGCGGCGGATCAGTTTCGACGCCGTTTTCTCATCGAGGCCATCCGAGATCGCGGCGTGGTAACCCGCCCAGTTTGCGACACCTTCCATCGTAAGAAATACGTCCTCGACCTCTTCGAATTTCTTCTTTTCACCAACGTAGAAATCATTTCGGCGTTGCTTGATCGCGTTGAGCAGCAGCCTTGCAGCAGCGCGTTTTTTTGTTATATTCGTCTCTTCCGCAGCAGAATTCGCTAGCGAGATCTCGTCCAGATAGGCTTTGCGAAAACGCTCATCCTTGCCAAAGGTGTTCTGAATAATATCATCGTCAAAATTCTCGATATCCTTCAGCTCTTTCTCGATCTGACTCAATCTCACGAAAAAATTTCGATGATATGTGTGCGTCAGTTCATGAACGTAAACCGCCCGAACGAGTGTCGGGACGTTCTTCTCGCCCTGCAAATGCTCGGCTCTCGACCAGATCGATGGTAGAGCGGCGACAAAGAACGAGCGTTTATCATTGTCGAAATTCGCCGCAAAACTTATCAACCGTGCCGGAATTACCTGTGAATCAGGAAGCCGTATCTTTCCATTATGAGCTGCCGAAAATACCGTCGTTCGTTTACCGGCAAGGTATTGAGTTTGCTTTTTTGTTCCCAAACGTTGAAAAAACCTGTCATCCGGATCGAAGTTAAATACACAATTTTCATCAAACAAGACCAGCCAAGGCATCTTTGCTGGTTTTAATTTAAGCTGATCGCGCCGGACCGATTTCCAAACCTTCATTGTTCGATCGAGCCATGCCAAATCCTTGGGTTCAGGCAAACATTCGGCAGATACGTTACCGAAAAAGGTGGCGATCGTGAGTACCAAAATCAGGAGTTGGATCGTTTTTTTGTTCGTTTGCGGAAGCAGATCGAGACTATATGACATAGAACGGGGATGGCCAAAGACATTATCGGCCAGCCGCGATCAAAGGGCAAATCTATTAAGGGCGGAACCAGGTTGATGAGCTCTCCGTTGAGAGCCCATCAGCAGCTCCATTGATTATTCGGCGGGTTTATCGCTTGGTAACAGCTCAACATATTTGCCGAGAGCTTTGACCATGTCGCGCATTTTGACGGATTCTTTTCTGGTACGAACGACGACGACCACCTTGGATCCCCATTTCGTGCGATTTTCATCAATATACTGACGGCGGATCATGTCCATCCGGCGGAACGCCTCTCGGTTTCGTTCATCCTGAGATGATCGACGTTGACGTTCGTAATCGAGTTCGCTGCGCAGATAACTGGCACCGTTCGAGGTTGGGTCGGCGGCGAGTTGTCGTTCAATCTCGATCTCGTGGTCCGTTTTTGCCATTGGTTCAGGTTCGACGAGCTTTAGATTGCCGACCACCCAATCGCTGCTTGGCAAACCGCCGCCGTCGAGATCCATTTCGATGCCGCGATTTGAGATCCTGACGTCTGTGATGTGGGCACGCGTTCCGTTCTTAACGGCGACGCCGTACTCCTTTAGCAAAGTGTTACATTTTGTGGCGTTATAACTAACATCAGTATTATCCATGACAAAATCTATGCCAGAATTTATCGCTGGCAGATCCATTTTGACAAGGACGGTGCGGCCCACCAGAGCTTTCTTTATCCGCTGTTCACCATCATCCTGTCCTCGAACGATCGGCGAAAATACAGCTAAGACCGCAAGCAGCAACCAAAAAAACCTACGCATATTCTCCTCCTACTCAATGGAAAATTCGGACAGCACGATTTTGATTTACGCCAGAGCTTGCCGACTCTGAACGGGTCGTGATGCCGGAAAAACAGGACACAAAACCACAGCAGAATCGTGAACCAACTGAAGGATCCCACATTTTCTACCGCGGATCGTCGCAACTAACATTTGATCGAGAAACGTCTAGTACTGGGATGTTACTCCAATTTGAGAGAGCGTGTCTAGAAGTTTTTTCGGGCTGTTTTTATGGATGAGAGGCCGTAGAGGCAGCGTTTACCTTTTTGAGGCGAATGATGAGAAAGATTATCGCACCGACAGCAACCAAAAGGCTGATCCCCTGTGAAGTGGAGAGACCCGTAAGTGTTGTAAATCCGAACAGATCGCCACGCGGATCGTCGCGGATGAATTCGATGGAAAATCTGACGAGCGTGTAGATGATGCCGTAAACGATCAGCACCTGGCCATCAAATTTTTTGTGTTTGTGAAGCCAAAACAGAAAACCGAAAACCGCGAGCATTGTCAGGCTTTCGATCATTTGGGTCGGGTATAAATATAAGTCGGCTCCGTCCGGACCGACGATTGGAACGCCGGTGTATTCGTGGCCAGCGTCGGTAAAATGCACGCCGAGCGGGCTGTCGCAAACCTTTCCCCAACAGCAACCCGCGGCAAAACAACCTTGCCGCCCGATCGCCTGTCCGAGTGCAACGCCAGGTGCAAGTGCATCCGCTACCTTCCAAAACGGCAGTTTATACAGCGGAACCAGAACGGCGACGCTGATCAAGCCGCCAAGCAACCCGCCGTAAACCACACCACCCGACCGCAGAAAATCGAGCGTAAAGACATTGACGTTATCGTCAACCAGTATCATCAACAGCTTCGAACCAACAAGCCCGCCGACAAGCACCCAAAGGCCAAGGTCGTAGATTCGCTCACGCGGCAATCCATCGCGAGCCGCAAGGCGGGACGCAACGAACAGGGCAAGCAGCATTCCCAACGCCAAAAAAATGCCGTAGGTGGTTACAGGAAATGTGCCTATTCTAAATAGTTCGGGATACATAAGTCAGAATCCGCTTCAAGCAACGAGCAACAAACACCGTTAGAGGCCGATCTAATTTTCCAATTTAGGCCTTCCAAACTTTGACTCATAAATCGCGAACGAGGCGCCAAAAATCAAAGCTAAAATTGCTGACAAAAGCAGTAGTAGAAATCCAATGGTGATTGAAAACAAAACCACTTCTCCGTCAAAGTGCTTTTGAATCATTTCAGCAGTTTGCATCTCCAACGGCAATGCTGAGCGAGCCGCGAACTCTTGAGCAAACAAACAGACCTCTCCAAATATACAAGCTCCTACGCACAGGATGCCCGTTATACCTATGAATTTACCTCCATCAGTCATTCCGTACTCTCTATAGTCCGTTCTTCCGCCTGCCGTTTCTTCGAAAAAAACATATCGATCAGCAGCAGACCCGCTCCAACACAAATAGCAGCGTCGGCAACATTGAACGTCGGGTAATGCCAGCTGCCGAATTGCACGTCAATAAAATCGATCACAAAGCCCAATCTTAGACGGTCTACGACGTTGCCGACGATGCCCGCTAAAAGTAGGGCGAGCGAGCCAAGCACACGGTCGTCGGTGCGCGGGGTTCGCCAGAAAAAGTACATCACGAGCGTCGCCGCAACTATTGCGACAACAGATAATCCCCAACGTCCAGAATCGCCGTGGTCGTCCAGCATCGAGAACGCCACACCCGTATTCTGGGCATACGCAAAATTCAAAAACCCCGGAATCACCGACCTGTCACCATCAAAACGCAGTGAGCGTGCCGCCCAGGCTTTGGTGGTCTGGTCTATCATGAATACCCCGCCGGAAATGGCGAGGTAGGCTAGTTTCCAAATGATGTCTTTCTTATCCACTAATTCTTCTTCAGCTCGATGGCCGGTTTTGGCTCTGCATAAAAGCTCTTATTAACGATCTTCCATTCGCCGTTGAACTTAAGCAGCGTCATAAAATCGGTAAATTTCACTGTCGGATATTCCAGAATGATCGTAGCCGTTGCGGCAGTGCCAACGATCTCGATCTTGCCGAACCGCCGGTGATCTTTTCGCTTGTCCTCGTCCGCCGCCGGCTTTCCAGTGAATGCCCGTTTGATAAACGCGTCAAACGTCTCGGTAACGTATTTGCCATCACGGACGAAGGTCATATTGCCCTCGGTATGAAACGCTTTTCGCGCAAACTCAGGATCGCCGGTTGCGTGTGCCTTGACGTAATTTTCAAGCGGGATCTTTACCGCGTCCATCTCGCTTGTTTGCCCATGTGCAAATGCCGCGAGGCTAAACATAAAAATAGACGCAATAACCAAATATCTTCTATTCATTGGAATATTCCCTTGGTCAACCAAAAAAATACGTTTTCCGTCCTATCGAGTTTCACCTAATTACTCAGTATACGGAAATATCGCCTTCGGAGCCTTGTAGCGTTTCCACCAATCGGCGTAGCAAACGTCCGTGCAGCCGATGTCGTAATGCACGACCTTCCACTTGCCCGCTGTTTTTTTGAGCAGGGCAAAGAAATTGTTATCGAACATATCCGCGTCCTTAGCTTCCTGATACGGCGTGCCGCGATAGTTCGGAGCACCGCCGCCCGGAGTCTGCGGCTGTCCGCCGATAAAAGCCCAGGTCGCCGTCACATTAAAATGGTCTGCCGCGAAAACTATCGGCTGCTTTAATTCACGTTCGACCGGGATGCGTAGCGCGTCGAGGATCGCCTTTCGCTCCGGCGAACCTTTTTCCGGCGTATGAACAGCTTGTCCGTATGCCAGACAAGTAGCGGTCATTATTAACGCGATAGTGATGATCACGCGGCTTAACATAACTGACTCCTATATGATCTCCAAAAGAGCGTCATTGCATCGCTCACACACCGTCGGAAAAGCCTCAAAATCGCCGACGTGAACGGAATAGTTCCAACACCTTTCACATTTCTCACCGTCGGCTTTTTGGATCTCGACGGCAAATTTCTCGCCCTCGTGAACCTCGACCTGCGAGACAATGAAGATGTATCGGAGCTGCGAATAATAGTCGAGCAGCAGACGCGTCGTTGAGGCGTCGGTCGTCAGAATGACCTTTGCCTCGAGCGACGAGCCGATCTGCTTGTCGTTACGGGCGGTTTCCAGAGCCTTTAGAACCTCATCGCGGAGCGAGAAGATCTTTTCCCAGTTATCGGCGAGTCCGGAATTGTCGGCTTCAATGACCTTTGGAAATTCCGCAATGTGGACCGAAGCCTCACGTACGCCCGGCAGGTTTTCCCATGCTTCATCCGACGTGAAAACAAGGATCGGCGAAAGCAGACGACAAAGCGAATCTGCGATCTGGAACAAAGCCGTCTGTGCCGACCGGCGCTCGACCGACTTCGGAGCGAATATATACAAACGATCTTTAATGATGTCGAAATATCGAGCCGACAGCGTTACCGTGCAAAAATTGTACAGCGCGTTATATGCCGCCTGAAAATCGTAGGCTTCATATGCGGCGAGCACCTTTTCGGTCACGTCATTAAGCCCGGCGAGTGCCCACAGGTCGATGTCGAGCATGTCGTTCGGCGCGACAGAGTCGGTCGCCGGGTCAAATTCGACGAGATTGCCGAGCACGTAGCGCAGCGTGTTTCGCATCTTGCGATACGCATCGACGACGCGCGAAAGGATCTCATCCGAACATCTCACATCTTCGGTATAATCCACGGCCGCCGCCCAGAGACGCAGGATCTCGGCACCGGATTTGTCGATGATCTCGTGCGGAGCGGTGACGTTGCCAATGGATTTCGACTGCTTTCTGCCTTCACCATCGACAACCCAGCCGTGAGTGATGATCTGTTTGTACGGCGCAAGGTCGTGTGCCGCGATACCGCAGCTAAGGCTCGAATTGAACCAGCCACGATACTGGTCGCCACCCTCGAGGTAAACATCAGCCGGGAATCTCAATGTTTCGCCGCGAGTCTCAAGCACAGCAACGCAGCTCGAGCCGGAATCGAACCAAACGTCGAGAATATCCGTCTCTTTGCGAAAATCCGCACTGCCGCACGCGCATTTGAATCCTTCAGGAAGCAATTCATGCTCGGGCCTTGCGTACCATGCGTCAGCAGTTTCGACTGCAAAAATATCGGCAACGTGATCAACGATCTTTGGATCGGCGACCTCTTGATCACAGGCTTGGCAATAAAAAACCGGGATCGGCACGCCCCACGCACGCTGACGCGAAACGCACCAGTCAGGACGGCCCTTGAACATGTTGTTCATCCGGCCCTCGCCCCACTCGGGCAGCCATTTTACGCTCTTTATCTCCTGCATCGCTCGCTCGCGAAGAGACGAGCCGCCAACCGCTTCATCCATCGAAATGAACCACTGCGGCGTCGCTCGGAAGATGACCGGATTCTTGCACCGCCAGCAATGCGGATAGCGGTGATCGTATCGCTCAACGTTAACCAAAGCACCGCGTTCGCGAAGGAATTCGACGATCTTCGGGTTCGCCTCAAAAACGCTCAGGCCCGCAAAATGCTCGACCTCAGCCGTGAACCGGCCGGCGGCATCGACCGGAGCATAAACCTCGAGTCCGTATTTTTTACCGACCGCGAAGTCATCCGCGCCGTGTCCGGGAGCGGTGTGAACACATCCTGTTCCTGATTTTCCAGCACCCTTGCTCTCGTGCTTTGCGTCGAGTTCGACCTCGGCATCAGCCTCGCCGAGCGTGACGTGGTCGGCATTCATTATGAGCGACGAACGGTCGAGCCAGGCGTGCATGGCTTCGAGACGGTCGAGTTTTGAGCCTTTGAACCGGGCGATCTCTTCGAATTCGGCAAAGCCGCAAGTTTCCGCAAAAGCACCCGCGAGCTCACTCGCGACGATATAAACTTCAAAGGGAGAACCACCTGCGTCAGCGGGTGGTTTTACTTCGATCGCCGAATAATCGAAATCCGGATGCACCGTGATGCCAAGATTTGCGGGCAGCGTCCAGGGCGTCGTCGTCCAAATGACTACAAAAACATTTTTACCCGCCAGAGCCGGATCGATCTGCGCAGGGTCGGATTTCATCGGGAATTTTACATAAACCGAGGGCGAATGATGCTCGCGGTACTCGACCTCAGCCTCGGCAAGGGCAGTCTGGTCGTGAATGCACCAATAGACCGGACGCAGGCCCTTGTAAACGAAGCCGCGTTCGAGAAATTTGCCGAAGAGGCGGGCCGTCGACGATTCGTATTCGGCAGACATCGTCAGATACGGTGTTTTCCATTCGCCGAGGATGCCCAGGCGCTGAAAGTCGCGCGTCTGGTTATTCATCGCCGTCGACGCGTGTTCGCGGCAGATGCGCCGAAAGCTCGACACTGGAATATCAGCCTTATTCTTACCCTTCTCCGCCAATTTCTTCTCGACCAAAGTCTCGATCGGCAGCCCGTGACAATCGTACCCAGGCACATACGGAGCCTCAAAACCCATCATCGAGCGCGTTTTGACGACGAAATCCTTGAGGATCTTATTCAGCGCGGTACCGATGTGAATGTCCGCATTCGCATACGGCGGGCCGTCGTGCAGGATGAATTTCTCTCGCCCTTTTCGAGCCTCAAGCACCTTGTCATAAAGCCCCATCTCCTGCCATTTCTTCAAACGCGCAGGCTCGCTCTGGCCCAGATTTGCCTTCTGCGAAAAATCCGTTTTCGGCAGATTAACTGTTTTCTTTAGATCTATTTGTTCACTCATCGATATAAATCAAAAAGCCCCAAGCCGTTTGTTAGCTTGGGACCGATAAAAAGCAAAATTTTGCCATCGCTCAACTTACGTTAAGCACCGTCCCATAGATGGAGATGATAATTGGCGATAGCCTCCGCATAATTCCTAAATCTTATCACAAGATCTGGCAATTTCCACCTTATAAACTACTCTTCCTCCACCGTACACAACAGCGGATATTCCCTCGCCTTCGCCAGATTCATTGCCTTGTTGCATTTCACGGTGGCGATCTCGTACGGGTAGATGCCGGCGATTCCCATCCCTTCGTTGTGGACTTTTAGCATGATCGTAAAGGCCTCGGCGTCTTCGCGGTTGAAGACGTACTGAAGAATGAAAACGACAAATTCCATTGTCGTGAAATCATCGTTGTGCAGCAGGACCTTGTAGAGCTTAGGCTTTTCAAGCTTGATCTCGCTCTCGGTCATCACCTCGCCGCCGCCATCGATGTCTGGAAAGTCGGACATAAAGAAAAGTATAGACTTGCCGGAAGTTTTTTGCTAAATTTCAGATGCGCTGTTTACTAAGTAATCAATTTAACGATTTTCTGCTGTCCCGGAACTGAAACCCGGCGTCGATTGGACGTTTGGTAACCCATCGGCAAATGAAAAAGACCCTGACCTCAACTTCGTCGTCTGCGGCGGCACGTGCGATCTCTTTTGAGAGCATCGATGCGGTGTTTCGCAGCGTGGGGCAAAAGCTTCGCGAAGGGCTTTCGCGTGATGCCGAACAGATCCTGACACAAACCATCGAGGGATACGACCACACGCCTGACAATCTGGCCAATCTCAAACGGCTTCTGTCATTCACACTCGAAACCGCCGGACGCTATAAAGAATCGCTTGAGACGATCCGCGAATTTGCTGACGAAGAGCATCTCGCGACCCTCGGTATCGAAACGCAGGTCAAGGTCATCACCCAGCTCGCGATCTCATACAACAACACGGGCGACCAGCCTAAGGCGATCACGCTGCTCAAGGAAAATCGCAAAAAGGCCGGTGAAAATGATCTGAATCACCTTTTTGGCAGCATAAATATCGCTCTCGCACGCGTTTACCGGAAGCTCGCCGAATTCCCGATCTGCCGGGATTTTGCCGAGAAGGCACTTGATCGCTTTCGTGACGACGGAAATTGGCTCGGAATGGCTGAGGCATATCGCGAGATCGCCAACAGCTATCATCAGGAAGGCAACAGTGAGAGATCCATCGAGATCTTTAAGCAGGGAATTCAGATCATCGGCGAAAACTCCGCGCCGTTCATGCTCGGAAAGCTTTATACCGACATGTCGGGTGCGTACTGGTTCCTCCGCCGCCCGCAGGACGGCATCGCGTGTCTTGAGAAATCGATCGAGTTCTTTGACCAGACCGCCCACGCGCTGAACAGCGTCGTCGCCTACAATAATCTCGGCATTAACCTGATGCTCATCGGCGAATGGAACAAGGCCGAAGACATGATCAAGCGAGCTCTCGATATCGCCGAAAAAGAAGGCTCCGTCCACGTCGCGGGCATTTACGATTCGCTCGGCGAGCTGCAGATCCTTCGCGGCGACCTGACCGGCGCAGAAGAGCTGCTTGAAAAGGCGGTCAATTTTGCAGCGGGCCATAAACACGCGTGGTATACCGTTCAATCGATGCGCAATCTCGCCCGCTGTTATCTGGCTCAGGGTAAGGTCAAAAAGGCCATCGCCAAAGCGCAGGAAACGATAAAACGCTGCGGCGAGATCGGCGATAAACATTACGCCAACATGGCCGGCCTCGTGCTGGCTGAGGCCTATGTCGATCAGGGATTGATCGAGGAATGCGAGGTTTCGCTCGCTGCGATCGAAGAAAGCGACCCGTCGGCAGATTTTTTTGTGTTGGGAAATATCCAGCGTATTCGCGGCCTCGCTGCCCTGGCGGCCGAGGACACAGAGCTTGCGGTGCATCATTTCAGCCGCGGACTTACCATATTTGAGACAGCCGAAGATCTCTATCATGCCGGATTGATCCATCATCTGCTCGGAGCAAATCTGGATAAGCGAAACAACGCCCGGGCGCGTCGACATTTGTCATCGGCAGCCGATATTTTCAGGAAACTTGGCCTCGACGAAAACCTCGCCGCAGTCCGCCGCGACCTTACACGGGTCGAGGCTTTGCCCGCCGGCAGCGATGCAAAACCGATCGAGCGCCGGACGAACTCCGTCGTCTCCCAGCTTTTGACCGTTCGCCTTGCCGAGGCAACCGCGTCTCGCGAATTACTCTTCCGCGAGCTCGTCGCCGTACTCCAACAGGAAAGCAACGCCAGAAAGATCGTCATCGCTCAATACAACGACCAAAAACGGCTCTATCCCTTTATCACGCATGGCTATTCGCCGCAGGAAAGCAACGAGCTGATCGGCAAACTTAACGAAGCGATCGCTAAGAACGACGAAAAAGGGTTTTCGCGGGCAAAGAACATCGCAGTTTTTCACCTTCGCGGTTCATCGGCAGCTTCGCCCGCGGTTTTGCTGTTGAACCCGCAATCGGGAGCGGTTTTGAATGACGAAAGTGCGCTCGCTCCGCTTTTGCGAGTGGTCGAGCTCGGCATGGACGTCATCGGGCTTCGCGAAAAGGACAAATCGGCACCGACGGAACGCGAGACGAGCCCGTACACGTCAAACAGCCTGATGCCGGGATTTATTCACTCTTCACCGGCGATGACATCGCTGGTTGAGGAAGTCTATAAGATACGCTCGTCCGATGTGACCGTGCTAGTCACCGGCGAGAGCGGAACGGGTAAGGAGCTGGTTTCCCGGGCAATTCACGCACTTTCGAATCGAAAAGATAAGATATTCGTGCCATTCAACTGCACTGCCGTTCCAAAGGAACTTGCCGATGCTCACCTGTTTGGTTATAAAAAGGGTTCGTTTACCGGAGCCGTCGCCGATTCGCCCGGAACTATCCGCACAGCCGATGGCGGAACGCTCTTTCTCGATGAGATCGGCGATCTTCCGCTCGATGTACAGCCCAAATTACTTAGATTCCTGCAGGAAGGTGAGATCCAGCCGCTTGGCGAAAAGAAACCGCTAAAGGTAGATGTCCGCATCATCGCCGCGACCAACATGCCGCTCGAGGATAAGGTCGCGGACGGCACGTTCCGCGAGGATCTGTTTTATCGTTTGAACGTCATCCGCCTGCGCGTGCCGCCGCTTCGCGAACGCCGCAGCGAGATACCGCCGATCGTCAATTACTATCTCAACCACTATTCCGAGCGGTTCAATAAGCACCACCTCTCGATCACGCCGCAAACGGTCGATATGCTGATGGTCTGCAATTGGGAAGGCAACGTCCGCCAGCTCTGCAACGAGATCCAACGCGTCGTCGCGCGCGCGGTCGATAACGAGGTCATCACACCCGATCACCTCTCACCCGAACTAAAACGAAGCGCCAAACCGCTCACGCCTTTTGACGTGGGCTCGAACGTAAAACCCATCGCGAGCTACGACGGTTCATTCTCACCCTTCTCCAACATCCCAACCGGCGGCACCCTGGAGAGCGCCGTCTCAGAACTCGAAATGCAGCTCATCAAATCCGCCCTCACCCGCCACAACTGGAACATCTCACGCGTCGCCACCGAACTAGGCCTAACCCGCCGCGGGCTGTACCTAAAGCTCTCAAGATACGGAATAGAAAAGGCCGCTTAGTTTGACAGTTCGCTTTCTAAGACCGTTTCAAGATCACGAGCTGAATGCAGGATACGCATTATTCGTACGCCGGTTGCGGTGGGATAGTAAAAGATACAATAGGAAGCTTTGGGAAATGATCGCAGATCGGTCATTATTTCCGGACGCAGTTTTCCGGCATCAGGATTCGTCGACAGCATTGCGAATATCGCAAGCACTTCGGAGATAAATCTGTCAGCATTTTCAGGATCGAATTGTGCGAAGTATAACCAGATGCCGTCCAGGTCATCGACGGCTAGTGGTGCGATCGTAAACTCGCTCATCATCGACTATGCCTTTGATCTGCTAAACGTTCGCGCCCGCGTTCCATTATAGACCGTCCCAAATCACTAAGTTCGTCATAAGAACCAATTGTGATGAACTGGCCGTTATCATATTGCAATTCCGCTTTCGAGATCTCATGACGCAGGGCTTCTAGTTTTTTCTTGCTGATATGCTCGTTCTCATCCATAATCCGAAGAGCGGCTCCGACCACTTCTTCGGCCGAATCGAACTGCCCAGATCGAATCTTTTCAGTAATAAACGATTCGTTTTCTGGCGATAAGTCAATATTCATATTTGCAGGATATTCCGAATAGTTTCGTTAGTCAACGCAAAATTTGGGTTCAATTTTAGCCTTCTGGTGGCAAACCTGCCGAACAAGTTAATCCATTTGATATGAAAACTTGTAAGATCCCGAGCCAACCCTCACGACCGAGTTAGAGCCCTCTTCTTTCGCGTCCAGGATCCCGTTTTGTTTCGATAGAGGCTTTCCGCTTAACTCGACGAAAGCAAGCTTTGCCTTTGGCAAACGTACAGTTGCGGTCGTGTTCACCGGCACCTCGACCGACAGCTCGATCGCATTTCCTGTGATCTCCCACGCCGATCTGACCTTTCCGTAAACCGATTCGTGGCTCACACTTACTTTTCTAAATCCCCCTCCGGGATGCGGCTCGATCAGAATGTGTTTGTAGCCGGGCGCAGATTCGTCGATCTTGATTCCCGCCATGTTCCGGTACATCCATTCGCCGATCGCTCCGTAGGCGTAGTGATTGAAGGAGTTCATGCCCGGATCCTGGAACGAGCCATCCGGTTTTTGGCCGTCCCAGCGTTCCCAGATCGTGGTCGCACCGTTTTTGACCGGGTAGAGCCATGACGGGTATTTTTCGTTGTTCAGCAGCATAAACGCCTCGTCCCAATAGCCGTAGCGGCTGAGAACATTGCAAATATAAGGCGTGCCGACGAAGCCGGTCGTGACGTGTTTGAAACTGCGAACGTCCTTAGCCAATCTTTCGGCCGCGCTTTCCCGCATGTTCTCGGGCAGCAGGTCGAATTGGAGAGCCAGCGTGTAGGCAGTCTGTGTGTTCTCGCCGATGCGGCCTGATCCGCTGACATATTCGCGAAGAAAAGCGGCCTTTATTTTCTCGAGCAGTTCGCCGTACGCCTTTTCGTCTTCGGTTTTGCCAAGAAGTTGCGCCGTTCGGCGGAGGAGATCGGTCGAATGTGCAAAGAACGCTGTTGCGATCAGATCCTTACCCGTTGTCGCGCCGGGGTAATCCGACCGATTCGTCGCGAAGGCCAGCCAGTCGCCGAAGTGCTGATCTCCATCCCAAACGTAGTCATCGCCTGCCCGGTTTCGCTCGTATTCGACCCATTTCTTCATGCTCGGGTATTGTTCCTCGAGAATGCGTTTGTCGCCGTAGCTCTGGTACATCGTCCATGGAATGACCACTGCTGCATCCGCCCACGCGGCCGATCCGGCCTGAGGGCGGTTCGGACGGCTCAGAATATCCGGGATAACGTGCGGAATGCTGCCCGATTCGAGCTGATCGACTGCCATGTCCCTTAGCCATTTGGTGTAGAACGCCGAAACGTCCATGTTGAATTCGGCCGTCGGTGCAAACATTTGCGCGTCACCGGTCCAGCCCATTCGTTCGTCACGCTGCGGGCAGTCGGTCGGGACATCTAGGAAATTACCCTTTTGGCCCCAAATGATGTTGTGCTGGAGCTGATTTATCAGCGGATTCGAGGTCTCAAATTCGCTCGTGGGCTGCATATCCGAGTGGATAACGACTCCTGTCAGATCATCCACCGTCAATTCGCCCGGATAACCTCTGATCGCTACGTATCGAAAGCCCTGGAAGGTGAAATGCGGCTCGTAGGTCTCCGCCTCGCCGCCCTTGAGGGTGTACCGGACGACCTGTTTTGCACCGCGAAGGTTCGCAAGATACACGTTCCCGTCTTTATCGAGCACCTCGGCGTGGCGGATATCGATGTTTGTTCCAGCCGGGCCTTTTACTTTAAGTTTTACCCAGCCGACCATGTTCTGCCCCATATCGGCAACGGTATCGCCAGCCGGTGTCTTAAAGACCTTGACCGGCTTTATTTCCTGGATAGCCCGGACCGGATTTCCCATTGAGGCGACGAGATCGACCTTTGGATATTCCGCAAGGCGAACATTCGTCCACGACGCATCAGCAAATCCCGGCTCGGACCAGCCTTTTCTCTCAAGCCGCGCGTCGTAGGTTTCGCCGTCATAGATCTTTGACATCAGGATCGGGCCGGTCGAGGATCTCCAGTCTTTGTCGGTGACGATCGTCTCTTCGTTCCCGTCGCGGTACGTGATCTTTATCTGCATCAGCAATGCAAGCCGGTCACCGTAGCGGTAATTGTTGTACCCGATCCCGCGATACCATCCGTCGCCAAGCGTAATGCCGACCGCATTATCGCCCTTTTTTAATTGGTCGGTCAGGTCATAAACCTGGTACTGCAGACGCTTGTTATAGCTCGTCCAACCCGGCGTGAAAAGATGATCGCTCACGCGGTTTCCATTGAGCTGAAACTCGTATAAACCGCGACTCGTCACATAAGCCCGTGCCCGCACAACATCGCCGCGAACATTAAACGCCCGCCGCAGCATCGGTGCCGGCGAAGGCTTCGAAACATCTGCCGACTGCTCCGGCTCGATCCAATTCGCCATCCAATCGGAGGTCTGCAAAAGCCCCATTTCCCAATAAGAAGTCTCGCTCGACGACACAACCTCGCCGTTACTCAACCAAACCTTCACCTGCCAAAAAACTCGGTCACCCGAACGCTGCTCCGGCCCGCTATATGCGACCTGATTCGATTCGCTCGAAGCGACCTTGCCCGAGTCCCACACCGGCGTTTCCTTCCCCGCAAGAGCGGCCTCACTCTTTGCGACCTTGATCTGATAAGCCGTCTGAATGAGCGCGTGTTCGGAAGATACGATCTGCCAGCTCAACCGCGGACGCTTTACATCTATGCCGACGGGATTCTTTAGGTATTCGCTCTTCAGTTCAACGACCTTAGCGGCAACCTTTGTTTGCCCGTCAGTGATGCCAACCAGTAAGACGAATGGAGTAAGCAAAAAAAGGAAAATGGATTGTTTGATGGACATGGTTTTGAACCTTTTCGACAAGCGCTAAGCATTGACGCTCTTTTTCGTAGATCCCTGCCGGTTCTTTCTGAGGGAACTCGCACAATCTATCGAGATCAATGAAGTTGATATTTACCAGCTGTTTTCTACGCTCATAATATAGTCGAACAGGTATGCGGTCAACGAGACTATCCATCGCTATTGTCGGGCGCGTTAGGCGGCCTGAGGCCGGCTTACTTTTGGCTCACGACGTTTTCTATGACCGATACTGACTGTGGTGGCCAGGTTTAGTTCCAGGACACCAGTGTCGTCGATCTCGGGGTTAACAAATGCCTCTGTTCCTTGTACCTTGATACCGAAATGGCGACAGAACGGTGAGGCGTTGATACCGAAGGAGCCGCCTTTATCTACAACTGGAAATGCCTCGGAAAGTTGGGCGTGGGCCGGGCTGATCCCAATCACGCCGTCTTTACGGTTGAACATCAGCTCGACCGCCTCGGCATTTGAGAGCAGTTTGTGGACGTTACGGTTCATCATCAGCAAGCCTTTCTTGTTGATTGTGATATGGATCCTCTCTCCTGGCGGCTTCGTCGGGCCGCCGGTGTATTTTTCCCAATACTCGATCATAAATTTATCTCCTTTTCTTTGCGTATTTGAATGTATGTTTCATAAATAGCACATTTATTGTAAAAAGTCAAGTTTTTTTGTCTGGATCGGGTCAGAACCGCCTGCGTAAGCGGGCGGAGCGAAGGTGCGGATCGATCCACGTGTTTTCTCTCTTAACCTGAATGCAATACCTTTGTTTCGAATCCTGACGATGATCAATGTCGGCGTTCGTTTCCGCCCGCTTACGCAGGCGGTTCTGACCCGGAGCTGGGCGTGATTGAGATAAGCGGCGAGATGGGTGTTAATTGCGTTTGTTGCGATGAGCGAGGTGACGGCGAACGTGGAGTTGAGTGAATGCTGATCAAGGAGCAAAAATGCCCGAAAACAACGTTCGACCAATCGGCGAAATACCTCTACCAATCAGGACGAAACCGGACGGCGGAGCATCGTTTTACTGTGACCAATCGAGTGGTTTTTGGCGTTGTTAATCATTCCCGGAGATCGATCTCAGTTCGGCGACGATCGCGGGCAGGACCGAGAGCAATTTTTCGACCTCATCGGCCGTATTAAATCGCCCGAGCGAGAAGCGGATAGAGCCCATCGCCCGTGAATACGGGACGTTCATCGCCTGCAGGACTGGCGAGGCCGTGCGGTCGTGTGAATTGCAGGCCGAACCGGTCGATACGCAAATGCCATTTTCGTCGAGGCGGTGGAGGATCATCTCGCCGTTGGTATTTTCGAAAGAGATATTCGAGGTGTTCGGCAGGCGTTTCGCCGAGTCGGATGTGCCGTTAAGCCAAGCGTTTGGAATAGTTTGCAGGATCTCGTTTTCTAACCGATCACGCAGCTTTCGGATCTCGTCCATCGGCGTCAGGTCGCACGCTGATCGAGCCGCCGCACCGAGCCCGGCGATTTGGTGAACGGCCTCGGTTCCCGCGCGCCGGCCGCCTTCCTGTCCGCCGCCGATCAGCATTGACGGCAGCTTGACGCCATCGCGCAGATATAACGCCCCGATGCCCTTCGGGCCGTGGAATTTGTGGGCTGAGAGTGAGAAAAGATCGATCGGTGTCTCGTTCAGGCCGATCGGTATTTTGCCGACCGCATTTACGCCATCGACATGAAACAGGGCATCCGAACGGCTCTTAACGATCTCGCCTATCTCCCTGACAGGAAATAAGATACCGGTTTCGTTATTGGCGAGCATCGTCGAAACGACGGCCGTTTCATCGCACAACGCAGATCGCAATTCGTCGAGATCGAGCGAGCCTTCTTCGTCGACATCGAGCCAGGTCACGCGGTAGTTCTGTTGTTCCAGCTTCAGGCAGAGTTTCCGTACCGCTTCGTGCTCAACGCGGGTCGTAATTATGTGGTCTTTGCCCGGATCTGCCTCAAGAGCACCGAGGATCGCCCAATTGTCGCTCTCAGTTCCGCCGGATGTGAAAACTATTTCGTTCGGATGGCTTGCACCGAGCAACTTTGCGACGTCTTCCCGCGTGCCTGATATTACTTTCTTCGACTCGGATGCGAGCGAATATGCCGAGGACGGATTACCATATGAGCCTTGTAAAAACGGCTGCATAGCCTCAAAAACCTCAGGTGCGGGCTGTGTCGTAGCATTATTGTCGAGATAGATCATTCGGGCCTCGTATTTGATTTACGATTTTAGCCTTTAGCCATTACAATTACGAATACATTGAACGCCAGACTTACAATCACTGAACCGACCGGCCGAACCTTTCACACGGAGATCGACCTGAAAACGACCTTCACCATTGGCCGTGCCAAGGAGAATGACGTCGTCCTAAACGACCGCCGCGTCTCGCGTAAACATGCATTTATTTTCCCGGAAAACGGCAGCTTCAAAATAGTGGATGGCTTTATCGAAAGCGGCCAACTGTATCGCAGCGTTAATCACATTTTCATTAATGGAAAATTGCAGCTCGAGCACGTGCTGAAGGACGGAGATACGATCCTGATCGGCGAGAGTCGGATAGATTTTCAGGTGATGGAGATCGCCGTACCCGAAGCAACGTACATTGACGTTCCGCCGACTGAGAACGTCGTTTTCCAGCGTGATGATAAGCCAAAAACCGTAAATTTTGATGATGCTCCTCTCGGACACACGCAGGTTCAGATCTCAGTAAACGAGATCATCGGCCGAAAATCGAACTTGTCACTTGAAACGGCCGTCGCCACACCGGCTGAAATAAAGGAGCTGCGCCGAAAGGCAAAGATACTGGAACTCCTCTTCGAAATGAGCAAAACGCTCGGCACTGTCTTTGAGCTTGAGGAGATTTTTGAAAAAGCAACGGATCTGATCTTCCGCGGAACCCCGGCCGACCGCGTCGTAGCCTTGCTCGCGGAAGAGGGAAAAGACGGAACGATAGATGGCAGCAAGCTGTATCAGATCGGTGCAAAAACTCGTGACGCTACCTTTGAAAAACTTACCGAAAAGATGGCGGTAAGCCGGACCATCACAAATCGAGTAATGACCGACCGCGTGGCGATCCTCTCACAGGATGCAAAGACCGATGAGCAGTTTCACGGGGCCGAGTCCATTGTTTCACAGGGTGTGAGGTCGACCATCTGCGCACCGCTTGTTACAGCTGCTAACGTTCACGGCGTTATCTATGCTGACCGCCTCGATCCTTTTGCAGCATTTTCGCCTGATCACCTTGAGATGATCAGCGCCCTTGCTGCTTTGACGGCCGTCACTGTTGAGACGGTCAAGGCTCACAAACGATTGGCCCGCGAAGAGGTCGCCAGAGCGAACTACAGCCGGTTCATGCCCGAGTACGTAGTGAAGCAGCTGCTTGAAAATCCCGATTCGTTCCGTCTGGGCGGGGCAAATCAGACGATCACAGTTTTGTTCGCGGACATTCGAGGCTTTACCGCGATCTCGGAGCGAGAAAATCCGGAAGATGTTGTCCGGCTTTTGAATCATTATTTCACGGCAATGTCGGAAATAATTTTCGAACACGGCGGAACCCTCGATAAATACATTGGCGATGGCCTGATGGCACTTTTCGGCGCTCCGACAGCTACACCCGAGGATGCTCGAAACGCCCTAAATGCTGCGGTAGCAATGCAGCGTGAGCTTCTGACACTCAAGGAAGAGCTAAGCGAGGAAGGCTTTTCGAAGATCTCCGTCGGCATCGGCCTCCACACCGGTGTCGCCACGATCGGCTATATTGGCTCGGAGAGAAGGTCGGAGTATACGGCAATCGGTGACACCGTCAATCTTGCCTCTCGACTCGAATCGAATACCGTTGGCGGCCAGATACTCATTAGCGAGGCTACGGCACGAGCTGCTGGCAATGTCTTTCCTCTGCTGAGACGTGAACCTCTCATGGTAAAAAACAGGCAGCAGCCGGTTGATCTTTATGAGGTGCATTGGAAGCTTTAGTGTTGGAACGTGTGCTAAATTAGGAATATACTTAGAAAGTTCAGTGATCGGTTATCTTTATGCTTAAGATCTCATCGCTAAAGAGACTCGTAACGGATTCGATGGCCATCGACCTTGGAACGGCTAGTACTATCATAGCCGTCAAAGGCCGTGGTGTCGTTCTGGACGAACCAAGTCTCGTAGCCATAAACGAGACAACTGATGAGATAGTTGCCTTCGGCCTGGAAGCAGCCGAAATGACAGGGCGAGAAGGCCGCGACGTCAACGTCCGAGCACCTCTGATTGGCGGCGTCGTTGCCGATTTCGAACGAACCAAGAAAATGCTCGGTTACTTTGTCAAAAAGGCAAAGACGGGCGGCTCAAATATTTCGCTCCAAGCCGTCATGAGCCTGGTTTCGGATGTGACCCACGTTGAACAGCGTGCCCTTTTACACGCCGCAGAAGAAGCTCATATTGGTAAGGTCTTCATGATGGAAGAGGGCCTTGCCGCCGCGTTTGGCGCCGGTGTTTTGCCCTCCGACAAACGAGCATCGGCGGTTGTAGATATTGGAGCGGGAACAACAAACATAGCTATCGTGGCAAAGGGGTCAGTTGTTCATTCGACCTCTGAGCGCTATGGCAGCCATGCTATTAACGAGAGCATAGCGACACACCTGCGCCGTCATCGCGGACTGCAGGTTGGCGAGGAAACCACTGAACTTCTGAAAACGACTTTTGCATCGACCTTTCTTCCGGAAGATATCTCAAAATCAATGAGCGTCCGCGGACGCGACGTAACCACGGGCGGCCCCGGAGCTGTTGAGGTTACGGCGGGTGAGATCTATCCGATCGTCGAGGGTATTGTTCGACGGATCGCCCTGCGTGTTAAGGACACCCTTACCGAACTTCGGCCGGAGGTTGCGGCGGATATCTATGATCGCGGCGTCATCATAACCGGCGGCGGAGCGTTGCTTGAGGGCATAGATCAATATCTTCGCTCGTTCATCAATCTGCCGGTAACGATTGCCGAGGAACCCCGCTACGCAACTGTCAACGGCCTCGTAAAAATGTTCGACGACGAAAAACTGCTCGAACGCGTCGCCCGCAACGAACTCAGCGTACTGCAGAATGCCGAGATCCCATTCGAGGTATAAGGTTTTTCCCGCAAGATCCAAGGAACTATCTCTGGTAAAATGCGTTTGTTCTTATGCTATTCTTTAGCTTAATGATGAACGTCCGTTCGTCTCGCGCCCGAACACTGGAATCGTGTTGAATCATGCAGCTTGAAAACTACATTCCGACGATCAGCAACCTGCGAAATGTCCTCGACATTGCGCTGGTTTTTATCATCGTTTATGTCGTTCTCAAGCTCTTCCGAGGGACGCGCGCCGTCCCGACACTGGTTGGAATCGTAATCCTTTCGCTGCTTTACTGGATCTCGATCACACAGGAACTTGCAACGCTGGAATTCGTTTTGCGGTATGCCGTCGGATTTATCGGGATCGCGATCATCGTTCTCTTTCAGTCCGAAATTAGACAGGCTCTAATGTATTTTGCCAATCGCTTTCGCTTTCCGATATTGAAACGGCAGCGAGGGCAATTTGGCGGGAGTGTTTTTGACGAGATAGTGCTTGCAGTGACAACCCTGGCGACCGAAAAAACCGGTGCGTTGATCGTTATTGAGCGTAATGTGGGGCTTCGCAACTTCATCGACGCGGGTGTGCAGATAGATGCGCGGATAAGTTACGATCTGCTGGTCTCGATCTTTCATCCGGAAACGCCGCTTCATGACGGCGCCGTTGTTATCCAGAACGAACGAATCGCTGCCGCTTCCGTCTTTCTGCCGCTGACCAAGAATCCCGAGATCTCACGCGAACTGGGAACGCGTCACCGTGCCGCGATCGGTATTACCGAAGGCTCTGATGCGATCTCGCTCGTCGTTTCGGAAGAAACCGGGCTCATCACTTATGTTGAGGCCGGTCAGGTTCGCCGAAATATCGAGACTACGCAGCTTCGCAAGCTTCTGCTTGATGCTCTCGACATTCCGATGGTCGAGTCACGCCGCGATAATCCTAAAGCCATGGCCGAAGTTGAGTCGGACGCTACAGTTGGATAAGAAGTTTGGTTTGATGAGTGACGTCGTACAACAAAAAAAGCCGCAAAAACTATTTTTCAGGCACATTCTCAGAAAGGTCTTTCTCGAGGATTGGGGCTTGAAGCTGGTTGCTCTTGCGATTACGCTGGCGCTTTGGCTTGGTGTTACGGGCTTGAGTACGCCAACCAAAACCCGCATTAACGTGCCCCTCAACCTCAATGTTGCGAGTGACGCTCAGATAACCAACGTACCGCAACAGCAGGTCGAGATCGAGATCAGCGGCGATAAACGCAAGGTCGATCAGATCGCGCGCGGCGAACTGACGGCATTTCTGGATCTGACCGAAATGAAAACCGGAAATTGGGTCGTTTCACTATCGCCGGATACGGTCTTTGTACCGTTGCCGCAAGGCGTCAAACTTGTGGATGTCGTGCCAGGCCGCATCGGAATAAATCTAGAAGCGGTGGAGGAAAAGGAGATAGAGGTCCAGCCCGAAACTTTCGGCGAAGTCGCTGCCGGATTTGAGGTGTACTCATCTTTGCCGATCCCGCCGAGGATACGCGTTCGCGGGCCGGCAAGTGTCGTGCGTGTTCTCGAATATGTCCAAACCGACCGTATAGATATTTCGGACAAAAAGGCTGATTTTACTGCACGTCAGGTAGCAGTTTCGTCGCCAAATGCTCAGGCAGCTATCCTCAATACGGTTGTTGATGTCATATTCCGGATCGGTGAACGCCGCATCGAACGTACGTTTACTGTTCCTGTCTTCGGTGAGCCTGGCAAGACGGCAAGCTTTGTAGTTTTTGGCCCAAAAACTCCGCTCCAGAAGGCAAAAACTGACGAGTTTAAGGTCGAAATGTACCTCGATGGCACGGGCGAACTAAAGCCACAAGTGATTCTGCCCACAGAACTTGAAGATCTGTCGGAAGTCCGAAAGCTCAAGATAAATTAAACGCTCGAGTATTCGAAACCAAGCAAGAAGGCGGAAATATCGACCCGCATCTCTTCGGTTATCTCGTGCTTTGCAGCATAGTGCTTTGAGCGGTAGTTCGGCAGCCGCGAAGCGAGTTTTGAGTTAAATTCGGAAAATTGCTCCTGGGTATAAAATTCGTCATCATCGCCGTAAAGATAGAATGTCTCAGCGGAAGATGACTTGTAGAGCTCGTTCGTTTCAAGATCACCGGGAATTCCGCCACAGACGCCGATAATGCCTCTCAATGCATTCGGATACGTAAAAGCGAACCGAAAATTCAACGCACAAGCTTGAGAAAAACCGTACATAAAGACCTTTTCGGGATCGATCGATCCGTCGCATTCGAGTTTGCCGATCACATCCAACACAAATTTGTGATGTAGCCGAATGTGTTCCTCAGGCCGCTGATCCGAAAGCCATCCATAACCGATACGATAACCATCATCCGTCCGCCGAAAATGCGGATGCGGAGCCTGTATCGCCGCAATAACATATCTGTCACCCGCGACCGCTCGAGCCTCACGCATCATGTACCGCTTGTGAGCTCCGTAGCCATGAACCGCGATAAGAAGCGGCGCAGGTTTTGAGATATTTTCAGGTACAAAAAGGTCGTAATAGAGATTGATCTCCGCCTTCACGGATAGATCGGCTTGAAATGTGATCGCGGACATATGTTTTAACTTAGAAACATACTACCAAATCGCTTATGACGAATAGAACAAATTCATTGCAATCGGCGTATTTAGAACTTGGGCCAAACAAAAAACCAAAATGAAGAATAATCGTCTGCAGTATCTGTTTTCGTTCCTCCTCTTATTCGCGTTTTTCACGACCACGCTGCCGCTTGCCGCGCGGGCCCAAACCGGCTCTGCTGCGGTCGCTCCGGCGAGCCAATACGCCAAAGTTCTGGCCGAGATCGAATTAAAGGTCGAAGCCCGCCGCAGTGAACTTGGCATTCCCGGAATGTCGCTGGTCATCGTCAAGGACGACCAGATCATCTATATAAAGGGCTTAGGATACAAGGACTTTGAGAAAAAGATCGTAGTTACGCCGGACACGCAATTCGCGATCGGCTCGGCGACCAAGGCATTCACAGCCCTTTCGGTACTGATGACCGCCGACGAAGGTAAGCTCTCACTGGATGACTCGCCGAAGAAGCTGCTCCCGTACTTCAAGATGTACGACCCCGAGACCGACAAGAACCTCACGATACGTGATCTTTTGTCACATTCATCGGGCCTTAACCGCACTGACCTTGCGATGATCACTGGAAAGCTTAGCCGGGCCGAGCTCATACAGGTCGCCGCCCAGGCGAAGCCGACAGCCAAGCTCCGCGAGAAATTCCAATATCAGAACATTATGTTCACCGCCGCAGGCGAGATCGTCACGCAGGCGCAGAAAACACCTTGGGAAAAATTCGTTCCGGAGCGTATCTTCAAGCCGCTCGGTATGACTAACACCACGATGCTCATCAGCGAGATGGCGAAGGCAAAGGATTTCTCATTCGGCTACGACTATAATTTTGACACCAAAGAAACGATCAAGCGCCCATTCCGGTCGATCGACGAGGTCGCGCCGGCGGGCTCGATCAATTCGTCGGCTCGCGACATGGCGGAGTGGCTGCGGTTTGTAATGAATGGCGGCACCGTGAATGGCAAACGCCTCGTTTCGGAAAAAAACTTCGCTGAGTGGATAAAGCCGCAGATGAAAGTATCGGGCACGATGGATTACGGTTTTGGCTGGTTCATTCAGAAATGGAACGGCCTAACGGTCGTCCAGCACGGCGGCAACATCGACGGGTTCAACTCGATGGTTGCGATGATCCCGGAAAAAAAGCTAGGTTTCGTCATGCTGACCAACGTTTCGGGATCAAGCCTCGGCGGCGACCTCATCCCTTTGATCTTTTCGAACATCCTTGACGGCCCTAAGGCCGAGGCTACGGGTGAGAAACTTTCGCTCAAGACAATGCAATTCATGGCCGGCAAGTATCGCCTCGCTGCCGCAAATATGGATATGGAGGTCAAGATCGTCGGTGAAGATATGTTCCTGGTTGTACCCGGACAGCCGGAATACAAGCTTGTACGTACTGCTCCCCGGCAATTCAAGATGGAAGGTGCACCGGACGGATTTGCGGTGAAGTTCACCCCCGAGACCGGCGATGCGACCGAGATGTTCCTACAACAGCCGCAGGGCAACTTTACACTGCCTCGCGTCGGCCCTGACGGCAACGTCGTCAAATCGGCAGCCGCAACCACCAGTACGGGTAAAACAACCGATCTGATCGGGACATACATGACGCCCGCGGGCATCGCCGCGGTTGAGATAAAAGAATCGGAAGGTAAAGTTACCTTTAACATTACTGGCCAACAGCCGTACACATTAACCGATAAGAGCAACGGCTCGTATTCTCTCACTCCGCTTCCTGACACTTATTCACTCAAACCAAAACGTGACGAGTCCGGAAAGGTCACCAGCGTCGTCGTCACGCAGCCAGAGGGCGAATTCGAGTTCAAACGTGCCGGCGAAAATTCGCTGCCAAAGATCACCGTCGATGAACTCCATAAAAAGGCGCTCGACGCAGCTGGCGGCGAGGCGAATTGGAGAAAGCTTACAACACGGGTGACCGAGGCTGATATCGATCTCGAAAATCAGGGTGTAAAAGCCAAAGTCACCTCATGGTCAAAGGCCCCGAACAAGGCCGCGTCCGAAACGACATTCATCGCCCTCGGGAAGACGATCGCGAACGGGTGGGATTACTTTGACGGCACCACCGGCGAGCAGATATACAGTTTTTCGCCCGCTGAGAAATACACTGGAAAACGTCTTGAAGATGCGCGTTTGGCAGCAGATTTTTACGGCCCACTCGATTGGACCGCCAACTACAAACGCGTCGCGGTCACCGGCACAGCAAAGATCAACGGGGAAGATGCATTCGTTGTTGATTTTGAGCCAAAGGCGGGCACGGCATTCAAGGAGTATTACTCGACAACGACATTCCTCCTGCTGAAACGTGATGGCGTTGAGGCATCGAGCACCAGCTCGCAGCAGATACCGTACAGCATCACGTTCAGTGATTACCGCGTTGTCGACGGAATAAAGTTACCATTCCGAACAGTCACGAACTCTATCTCGAACGGTGACATCGTAACGGTACTAACGTCGGTCAAACATAATGTCACGATCGACGACAAGATCTTCGGTCCGCAGAAAAAATAAGAAAAACCTCAAAACGGAGCCGCGAGTAGCAGATCTAGTTCAACTTGCTACTCGCGGCTTCGGCTCACGCAATGGGTTTATGCCGCTGTCTGTTCGATGTCGATCGAGATCTGACGCCATTTGCCTTGGAGAAATCGGGTGACGCTTAGAACGCATCGAGCAATGTGCCCGGCAAATATGGCAAGCCAGATGTGCAGAGGTTCTAGTGTGCCTACTTGTTTGATAGTGAAGCATATACCCAGCGGGATCATCACTTGGGAAATTATTGAAATATAAAGCGGGCTTTTCGTGTCTCCCGTTCCTTGCAAACCGCCGGTATAGGTCAATGCGACTGAGATGAAAAGGCCGGAAAATGCAAGAATTCGGAGAAGCTGCACACCGATCGTAACTGCGTCAGGATCAGTCATTCCAAATATTGCAAGCAGCTGTGCCGGGAAGAAGAAGAAAAAGAAGCCGAGAAATGTTGATCCGATCAATCCGAAACGGGCCGCCGTATTAACCGCCGCAAATGCTCTGTCGGGATGTCCGGCACCTATATTCTGGCCCGCCACCGCGGCCGCTGCCCCCATTAATCCAACCGATGTCCACGTGATCAGGGAGAATAGCTGCGTGTACGAAACGGCAAAAGCAGCTTGCGCTGCGGCACTCTGAGCTAGCGAACCTATGAACGAGAGCATAAGAACGCCACCCACATTCATTGCGATTCCCTGAAATCCCGCCGGAAGGCCATACTTGAAAAGAGACCTTATCACCTTCCAGTCGGGCGCCCAACTTTGGCCCCGCGGAAAGCCGACGACCCAGCCTCCACTCCACATTTTATAGATCGAAAATAGACCGACGCTTCCGGTCGCGATGCTCGTGCCGATGGCTGCTCCGGCTGTTCCAAATGCCGGAATTGGCCCGAGCCCGCGGATGAAAACGATGTTCAGTAACAAATTCAATATCGTCATGACGATGCCGAGCAGCATCGGGGTTTTCGCATCACCCGCCGATCTGAGAGCTCCACTCGTCATAAAATAGATGAGCAAGCCGAAACTGAAGACAAAAGTTATCCGCAAGAATGGTAAAGCTTCTGCTTTAACCCCGGCGTCGGAGCTGACGAAATCAAGCAAATATGGCGCAGTGAAATACCCGATTGGAGCCATTATTCCCACCGCGATAAATGTTGCGGTCAGGAATGCCTGATAGACCGTCCGGTTTACTTTTTCTGCCTCATGAGCGCCCGCAAAACGAGCAACAAGTACTGCCATTCCCGTAAATATTGAAGCAATAAATACGATAACGACCAGAAATATCTGAAAGCTGATCCCGATGGCGGCGTTTGCTTTGTACCCGACAAGATTGCCGACCAAAACGTGATCGACGATCCCCTGCATACCCGCGATGGCATTCGTGAGCATTGTCGGCCACGCTATTTTCCAGACGGCGCTCGACAAGGGCCCCTCGACGATCGAGCGGTCGAATTTTGATTTTTTTGGAGCAGGTTGTTCGGCGGCGGCTTCCTCTGCGAGGGCTGCAGCTTCCAGTTCAGTGCTTTCCGTCATTTTGGCGTTGATATCAGAACTACAAACTACAATATTACCGCCAAACGCGAATGTCGAGCGGATCGTTCTTCCACGCTAATGCATTTAGCTGAAAGATCCGCCTAAGCTTTCGCCTTTCGCCCCCAGGCAATGAACGCACAAAGCAGGCCAACGATCGCCGGAACAACTGCCATTGCCGGTGTCGGGGTCATCGAAGTAATAACCACGGCGCCGATCATAATTATTATCAAGAGGGTAGCGGCCAGCGGCGTAAGAAATGGCTTGATCTTGGTCAGCCATGGCACCACCAAACCTATACCACCCAAGATCTCAGATATCCCTATAAACAAGAAGAAGGCATGCGGTAAATTTACGGGCGTACCCTTCGCCATTTCTTCATACGGCATGACGAACTTCATCACGCCGGAAAACACAAACAGCAACCCAAGCAAGATCTGAACCACCCACAAAACTATATTCATTTTGTTTCCTTACTGCTTTCCTTCCACGACCGTCTTCATCTGCGACAGTCCTTTTTCAAAATCGCCCCCGACCAGCTTGTCCATATCCATGAACATCCATACGGCCTTCATTAGAAAATTGTTTTTCCCAGCCATCGTCCAGATCACGTCGGTTTTTTCACCATTGGGTTTAAAGTTGAATTCGGTTATATTCTTTGCCGCAAACGGTTTGATAAACTCGAGATCGACGGCAATGTGCTCGTTCGGATGGCTTTGCGTGATCGTCATGTTGCCTTCGCCGACCTCGTCATTTCCAACCCAGGCATACCTCGCACCAACGCCTGCCGGCGGACCGGAATACGTTGCCTTCATCGCGGGGTCGATCTTTGCCCACGGAGACCATGCTTCCCAGTTGTGAAAGTCATTGACTTGTTCAAAGACAGTTGCCGCTCGTGCGTTGAGCGTGACAGACCTGGTTATCTTAAAATCTGAAGGCTGAAGCGCCACGACTATACAGAACACCACGACGATGAGAACGACAAACGCCACGATGCCAAGGATCGCTTTCTTGATCATAATTTTTCTCCAATGATTGCGAATTTATAACATCTTTTTGCTTATCGGCCAAATATTTCTTTACGCGTGACCTGGAGAAATCTTAAATTAACGGGGTCCGATCCAGGCTATTAGTTTATTGTAAAAGGTTAACTGCAAACCTTAAATATTTGCTATCGGCAAAAAAGTCATCTATAAATAGGCGGTATGAAACAGTGCCCGTCCTGCCTAACAACCTACACGGACGAAACATTAAGATTCTGTCTCGCTGACGGCAGCATTTTATCGGCACTCGATGAAGAACAAGCGACATTGATCCGAACCTCCGGCATCCGGCCCGCTGAAGAGACGGCTGTAATGGGTAAGGCCGAACCCGTACGCGTTGACCTCCCGATCGCGGGCATGCCTTCGACGAGGGCTTCTCAACCGCAAGTACCACCGAGCTCAGGTTCGTCGAGTGTCGTATTAAAGATCATCGTAGCAGTGATCGGCCTCGGGATACTGGCTCTCCTATTGGTCGGTGCGGCAGGAGCTGTATATTATTTCGCTTCCGGCAAGGAAGTGCCGCCGGCCTCAAATTCCGTAAATACAAGACAACCGCCAACTTCGCCAACGCCCGTAAAAGATGACCGTGATGAGCTTCGCGACCAGATCGCCAATCTGCAGAAGCAACTCAATGAGCAGAAAAAGACGACTCTTCCGACAAACAGTACGATAGCCCAGCCAAAACAATCGGCGACTACAACGACCGCCAGAGCAAATTCACCGAGCGACGGTTTTCTAGCTCTCAGGTCTTTGCCAAATAGTGAGATCGGTGAACGAATTCTAAAAATTCCACACGGAGCGACAGTTACCGTTGGAGCTTGCGGGCCGGTCATCAAACCGGTATCGAGATCAGGCCGATGGTGTCAAGCAACCTATAATGGATATTCCGGCTGGGTCTTTGACGCCTATCTTTTGTACTAAAAAGAAAGAGTGCGGCTTTTTTGGAAAGCCGCACTCGGTAGGTTTCATTTGGTAGGTATAAATGAAGGGTATTTATGAATTCACTCATTTAACGACTGAGCGGTGCCGAAGGGGGATAGTAGAAATTCCCCGATGTTTTGAAGCTCTCTGTATCAAACCTCCTGCGTGCTCCACATTCTGTACACGCCCGATACGAACCTCGTAAATCTTTGAACGGCCGACTTAGATCTTTATGCCGGCATCCGAATAATCTGCCCAGAATTCCTATTTCACGTCCGAGCGAACTTTCTTTTCTATCAATTCCACGCTCGAGTGTCAAATTATGTTGCAAAACTTCTTGCATTTTTTTTCTCCGTCACATTTATTTCTTTTCGTGACCGTCTCAATTCTTAGAACGAGACCGGGGAAAGCTTTTGCAATCTATATGATGAAAGCACCTCGAAAAAGGTTTGATTAGTTTCTTTATTAACCTATTACTTTCTCTTGTCTCTTTTATTCGCTAAAATCGTGCAAAAAGATTCAGGAGTTTTACGCAAATGAAATTTAAACGTTTTTCGCTCGCAGTTATGTTCGCCGGAGTACTTTTGCTCGGCAATCTTCCTGCATTTGCCTGGGACGAGACCGGGCACAAGATCACGGCATACATCGCATGGCAGCGAATGACGCCCGAGACACGTGAAAAAGTGATGAAGATCCTGCTTTCGGCTCCTGAAGATTCGCAGATCGGCTCTTATTACCTTGCTTATGGTGCCAGATCGCAAGAATCAAGAAAGCGGGAATATTTCATGCTGATGGCAACGTGGGCAGATATCATTCGCGACCGGGCGCTTAACACGCGCTACACGAAATATCACAAAGGCAATTGGCACTATGCCGACACATTCTGGCAGTGGAAGGACGGAAAGGCTGTTTTTATCGAAAACGCGGAGGACAGCGGACTGGCTTCTCAGAAGCTTTCTGAGTTTGCACAGCTAATACGCGGCTCGGCTCCCGACGCCGAAAAAGCCGTAGCGATCGTCTGGCTCGAGCACATTATAGGCGACCTTCACCAACCGCTGCACACTTCGGCAAAGGTTAACGATTCAAACCCCAAGGGCGATCAGGGCGGCAATCTTTTCTTTTTGACACCAAAAGGAACGCCGCGTGAGAAGCAGGAAAACCTGCATTCGTATTGGGACGGAATAATCGGACGCTATTCGCCGAACGCCAAGGATCAGTGCGATGCCGATTATATCGATCCGATCGCCCAGGACATCATGAAGCTTCATCCGTACGACAAGCTGAAGGACAAGATCAATCCCGACAAATTTGATATCTGGACGAAAGAAAGCCTCGATATTGCTACGAGTTTCGTTTATAAGGATCTGAAGTTTTTCGAAAGCCCGTCGGACAAATACAAAAAAACCGCTTATGAGATTTCCCAGGAACGACTCGCTCTCGCGGGATACCGCATGGGTGATCTTTTCAATGAGGCTTTTGGCTCAGCTTCGACAATGGCCCCGGTTCCTGCCGCTTCTACGGGCTCTGTCCCGTGCAAGATCATCCGTAAGGTAATGTATCCAGTTACGCAGAATAGCTCGGTCAAACAGACTCTTGAGATCTCGCTGCTCGATCTCTGCCCGACACAGATCGCGGCGCGTCCGATGTATTCATTTATGATCGATGGCAAACCGGTCATGAAGGAATATGACGTGCTGAAAACATTCAAAAACGAAGCGGAAGCAAAGAAATACGCTGTCGATAACAAAATTACAGACGTAGTTTTTTAGTCTGGCTATCAAATGACAGCAAACGAGATACTCCACTACTATTCTGGCCGCCTACCGGCAATTATTGATTCGATCCGTGAGATAGTCGATATCGAATCCCCTTCGCTCGATGCGGAACGCAGCCGCGACGTTGTTAATTGGGTCGAAGGCTCATTTCGCGCAACGGGCGTCGACCTGAAATTTGAGCGGGAATCGTGTCCTGACGGCGATCATCTCGTTATTCGGGCGTTCCCTAGCGAAGGCAAACACACAATGCTGCTAGGCCACACGGATACGGTTCACCCGGTCGGCACCAACGAGCTGAACCCGACACGGATCGAAGGCGACAAATTCTACGGCTGCGGGATCTTTGACATGAAGGCCAACATTATTCTGATGGTCGAGGCTTTCAGATTTTTGAATGACCATGGCCTCAAACCTGCTCGGCCAATATCTATCTTTTTATCGTGCGACGAAGAGGTCGGCAGCTTTTCCGGCCGCCCGATCCTCGAGCGTGTCGCTGCGGATGCGGAACGCTGTTACGTATTCGAACCCTCCGCCGATGGTAAAGTTAAAACGGGCCGCAAAGGAACTGGCCTATTCACGATTCGCACGCACGGCGTCCCGGCCCACGCCGGGCTCGAACCGGAAAAAGGTGCGAATGCAATAGCCGAACTCGCCCGCCACATCGACGAGATCCACGCAATCGCAAATCCTGCTGTCGGCACAACCGTGAACGTCTGCACGATCCGTGGCGGCACAACCTCAAATGTCATCCCCGAACACGCCGAATGCGAGGTCGACGTCCGTTTCAGCTCAATGGCGGAGGCAGAACGGGTCGATGCGTCATTCCGATCTTTGCGGTCAGATGACGAACGCGTCTCGCTAGAGATCCTGGGTGGGATCAATCGTCCGCCGATGGAACGAACAGATGCTGCTGTCTCGCTATACGAAAATGCACGGAAACACGCCGTAGAATTTAACTATGAACTCGGCGAAACTCAAGTGGGCGGCGCGTCCGACGGCAACTTTGTCGCCGCTTTGGGCGTTCCGGTTTTAGATGGGTTGGGCATCGCGGGTTCGGGGGCTCATACTTTGGGTGAGAATATTTTGATTGATGACATCGCAAATCGAGCAGCACTCGTGACATTACTAATAAGTGCGGCATGAAATGAGACAAATTGGAAATTGTTAATTGGTAGGAAAATACATTTTTTATAACCAATTTACAATTTTGCAGTTTCCAATTAACAATTCTCGGAGGCGCATCTCGTCCGGTGATGGGCGCGGTCTTCAAAACCGTTGTGAGGGCGCGAGAGCGTACTCAAGTGGGTTCGACTCCCACACGCCTCCGCCAGTTTGATTTTGGATTGGTGATTTTGGATGAATTCAAGCAGCGGACTAAAGACATTGCTTTAGGAATCATTAAATTGGTAGAGTCCCCTTCCTAGAACAGCTTCTGCCGATATTATTGGAAAACAGCTCCTGAGATCGGGAACCTCCGTCGGAGCAAATTACCGGGCATCTTGCAGGGCTAAATCTACTGCTGACATCATCAATAAACTTTCGATCGTTGAGGAAGAAGCTGATGAAAGTATGTTCTGGATAGAATTGTTGATAGAATCCGAAATCGTTGCCGAGCGGAACTGTCGACATTGTACGCGGATAGGAACGAGATCGTTGCCATGACAGTAACCTCCATCAAGACTCTTCGAATGAAAAAGGAGAGCGAATCTAAAATCCAAAATCGGCAATCTAAAATCACCAAATGATTGAATGGATCGCTTTAAATATGACGCCGGGCGTTGGTCCGCGAGCGGCGACCAAGCTTTTGGAGCGGTTTGGATCGGCTTCGGCGATCTTTCACGCACGGCGGCCGGAGCTTGAATCTTTGCGGATCAAGCCGGCGACGATCGAGAGCATCATTAAACGTGAATTTTTTGATACGGCTGAGACCGAGCTGAAACGTGTTAAGGAATTTGGCGGTGATGTTTTGATCCTTGATGACGGCAGCTATCCTGCTTTGCTACGTGAGATCGACGACCCGCCGCCGGTTCTGTATGTTAAGGGCGACTGGCAAGCGTGTTTTGAGCAGCCCGGAGTTGGCGTGATCGGTTCGCGGATGTGTTCGACGTATGGGGAAAATGCGTCGGAGATGTTGTCGAGGGATCTGGCTTCGCGTGGTGTGACTATTGTTTCGGGGCTCGCTCGCGGGATCGACACGGCAGCACATCGCGGAGCGATCCGCGGCCAGGGGCGAACGGTTGGCGTGATGGGAACGGGGATCGACACCGTTTATCCCAAAGAAAACACGAACCTTGCACGCGAGATCCTCTCAAACGGCGGATGCCTTGTCACACAGTTCCCTCTCGGCACGCCTCCTTTAAAGGACAACTTTCCCTATCGCAATAGAATCATAAGCGGGCTAAGCTTAGGTGTTTTGATAGTCGAGGCTTCGGAAAGGAGCGGCTCTTTAATAACGGCGCGGCTCGCGATGGAGCAAAACCGGGAGATCATGGCCGTACCCGGAAACATCACATCCGGGAACTCGTTCGGCACGAATTATTTGATCAAGAGCGGTGCCAAGCTTGTCCAGCAATGGCAGGATGTTGTTGCCGAACTGCCCAGCGAGATCTCGGCGGCGATCCTGCCGCCAAAGATCGACCGGTCGGTTCCCGATCAAGCCGAGAAAAAACAGACGCCGGTTCCCGCCGACCTAACGCCCCAGGAACGCACGGTTTGGGGCCTGCTCACCCCGGACGAATCGACACATGTTGACGTGCTGCTCCAATCCAGCGGGCTGTCATTCGGCGATTTGAATAATGCTCTGGTTTCGCTCGATCTTCGCGATCTGATCCGCGTTTTGCCGGGTAAGCATTACGCCCGACGGATCTGATGGCTCGAGCCTTTGAGATTCCTAAAAATTCCGCTATAGTCCAAACCTTGCATTGACAAGGCTGTTAGCACGGTGTTACTAGTCTTAAACGTCAGCACTGAAAAAGGTGTCTGACGTATTTTTTTCCCACGCCGAAATATGTCAAAGAATTTGTTAATAGTAGAAAGCCCGGCAAAAGCCAAGACCATCGAGAAGATCCTGGGAAAGGATTTTCAGGTCAATAGCTGCTACGGCCACATCCGCGACCTCGAAAAGTCGGCAATGGGTATCGACATCGAAAATGATTTCGAACCACGTTATATAGTTCCGGATGAAAAGAAAAAAGTGGTCAGCGAGCTGAGGTCATTGGCCAAAAAGTCAGACGAAGTCTGGCTAGCGACTGACGAAGACCGCGAGGGCGAAGCAATTAGCTGGCATCTTTGTGAAGTCCTGGGCCTCAACCCGGTGACGACCAAACGAATCGTTTTTCATGAGATCACCAAACCCGCGATCGAAGCTGCGGTAAAGAATCCACGCACTGTAAACATGGATCTGGTGATGGCGCAGCAGGCACGCCGCGTGCTGGATCGCATCGTCGGATTTGAATTGAGCCCCGTGTTATGGCGAAAGATCAGTACCAGCAATAAAAACCTCAGTGCCGGCCGCGTGCAGAGCGTTGCCGTACGCCTCATTGCAGATCGGGAACGCGAGATCAATGCATTTCAGCAGGAAAGTCATTTCAAGATAGAAGGTTTATTTTTCGCTGATGATATAACCGGCAAACAAGTCACTTTTAAAGCCGAAGGAAAGAAACAGGACAGTGCCCAGGATGCGGAAACATTTCTGAAGGGCTGCGTCGGAGCTAACTATAAAGTAACTGATGTTCGTGTAAAGCCGGGTAAAAGAACTCCGGCTCCGCCATTTACCACCTCAACACTTCAGCAGGAAGCATCGAGAAAGCTCGGCTACGGCGTGGCCCGAACGATGCAGATCGCCCAGAAGCTGTATGAGAATGGCCATATTACGTACATGCGAACTGACAGTGTGAGCCTTAGCGCAACAGCCCTCGCCGACATTACGCAGACGGTAAGCAGCCTTTACGGTGATAGATATCAGCAGTTCCGAAAGTTCAAGAATAAGAACGAGTCCGCTCAGGAAGCTCACGAGGCCATTCGCCCGACCTACACTAGCAAGACCTCAATTCCGGAAGAGGAATGGCAGAGATTATACGAATTGATCTGGAAGCGAACGATGGCCTCGCAGATGGCCGATGCTGAGCTGGAAAAAACGACGGTTAAGATCGAGATCTCCACTAATAAGGAAGAATTGACAGCTTCGGGAGAAGTCTTGAAATTCGATGGCTTTCTGAAGGTCTATCAGGAAGATAAGGATGAAGATGACGCGGAAGAATCATCAGAAGGCCTTTTGCCGCCGATGACTGTGGGCCAATCGCTGCCGCTTTCGGAACTTAGAGCAACGGAAAGGTTCAGCCGAGCTCAGCCGAGATACACTGAAGCCTCGCTGGTCAAAAAATTAGAAGAGCTTGGCATCGGCCGACCATCGACGTATGCACCGACGATCTCCACGATCCAGAAAAGGGAACACGTTGAAAAAAGAGATAAGGAAGGTACGCCGAGAGCCTACAGGATACTGGTATTAAAAGATGATCTCATCAGTAAGAGAGAAGCATCTGAGAATACCGGTGCAGAAAAGGCTAAGTTGTTCCCGACGGATCTCGGGCTCGTGGTGACCGATTTTCTCAAGCAGTATTTCGACGCCATCATGGACTACGGTTTCACTGCCAAGATCGAACAAGAGTTTGATGAGGTGGCCGGCGGAAAGCTGGAATGGAATGTAATGCTCGAGGAGTTTTACGGCCCGTTCAAGAAAGATGTCGATAACACCATCGAACGAGCAGAGCGCGTAAAAGCTGAGCGGATACTTGGCATCGACCCCGAATCCGGAAAACCGGTGGTTGCCCGTATGGCCCGCTATGGCCCGATCATCCAGATCGGCAGCGTCGATGAAGAAGAAAAGCCGAAGTTTGCAAAGGTCCCAACAGGGCAAAGCATCGAAACCATCACGTTTGAGGAAGCGCTGGGTCTCTTCAAACTTCAAGCGGCGATGGGCACCTATGAGGGCAAAGAACTGTCGGCCGGCATTGGCCGCTTCGGGCCGTATGTAAAATGGGGCGACGAATTTGTCTCGATACCTCGCGGCACCGACCTTGCGACGGTGGACACGGACAAGGCGATCGAATTCATAAAGGCTAAACAGGTGGCGGACGCTCCTGTTGGTGAGTACGACGGAAAGCCGATCACAAAAGGTACAGGACGTTTCGGGCCTTTCATTAAATGGGACGGGTTGTTCATCAATGTGCCGCGGCGATATGATCTCGCCAACCTTACCCAGGCCGAGATGAATGAACTCATCGAAGCAAAGGTCAGCAAAGAAGCAAACCGGTATATACAACGCTGGGAGGCTGAAAAAATATCGCTGGAGAATGCTCGTTGGGGCCCGGTCATCAAATTCGGTAAAAAGATCATTTCGGTCCCGAAAAAGGCCGACGGTACACGAGCCACTGCGGAAGAGGCAGCAGTTCTGACGCTGGAAGAGGTTAAAAAACTTATTGAAGCCGAGATACCGGACGCTTTTGTGAAAAAGACGAGGTCTCCGGCTAAAAAGCAACCTGCCACGAGAACTGCGTCGAGGAATGGCAGATAGCCGAATGTTCGGACGATCAAATTTTTTCTTCGAAGAAAACCACAGGAAGGATGGTACAGTTAGGTATTGCCAAAATTAGGAATGTGATTATAAAATGGCATTCGATAACGAAATCGTAACATCCGTCGATAAGATGTAAAGCTCGGTAACAGCTTGGGATAAGCTACGCATGAAAGAGAATCTCCAGTTCCTACAAGCATTTCTTAAGAATCCGGCCAAGGTCGGCGCGATAGCGCCGAGTTCGCCTGAACTGGCGGCAGAAATGCTGCAGGGAATTCATCCTGACGATCACAACATCGTGCTCGAACTCGGTGTAGGAACAGGAGCGATCACAAAATTCCTTCGCGAGATCGTTCCAAGCAAAGCCTCATATCTTGGCCTCGAACTTGATCCTGACCTGGTAAAAACCCTCAACGAAAAGTATCCGGATATGAATATCATCTGCGGCAATGCCACTGATGCATATTCGATCCATAGGGAATCCGGCCTCGGTAAAGTGCGTTACCTTGTTTGCTGCCTTCCTTTCGTTTCATTGCCAAAGGAGATCAGCCAGGCAGTTCTTGTTGAATTACAAAAATTCATGGACGAAGGCTGTGAATTGAGGATATTTCAGTACGCCCACGGCTATTACCTTCCGCCGGCGATCAAGCTTCGCGAATTTATGAAGAATCGCTACGGCAAATCACGCCGCAGCCCGCTCGTTCTGAAGAACATGCCGCCGGCGTTCACTCTTACCTGGTCAACGATCTAGCAAGAACATTACTTTGATACCAAGCTATCGCGGCGATTGAAACATTTTCGCCGCGATATTAGTATTACCTCTTTAAATTCGCGAGACTATTTTCAGGAGAAATATTCATGTTACGACGCAAGATCTTAGGCGCAGCTCTCATCTACGCTTTCTTAGTACCTACATTGTCCTTTGCTCAGGGAACGGCTCCGGCAAGGGTTTACACCGCGCCGCAGGCCGACATCGAAAAGATCAAGGATGAAGGAATGAACCGCTCGCAGGTGATGCAAACGCTCAGTTACCTGACCGATGTCATTGGTTCGCGGCTGACCGGTTCGCCAAATCTAAAGCGTGCCAACGAATGGACGCGCGACACGATGGCGAAATGGGGAATGCAGAACGCCAAGCTCGAAGCCTGGGGCCCGTTCGGCCGCGGCTGGGCTTTGAAGAGCTTCTCGGCCGAGATCGTTGATCCGCAAACGCTGCCTTTACTTGCATTTCCAAAAGCCTGGTCACCGTCGACCAAAGGGCCGATCACCGGTGACGTGGTTTTCGTTGAGATCAAAAAGGACGAGGATTTTGCTAAGTACAAAGGCCAGTTGAAAGGCAAGATCGTGCTAATGTCGGCACCGCGTGAGCTGAAAGCAGATTTTGGCGGAATGGGAGCACGGCTGAGCGACGACGAACTCGCGAAACTCGCCGCCGCTCCAGATCCGAACGACCCGAAAAAACCGGCTGCTCCGGCGGTTGATTTTTCTTCGCCGCAGATGGCTCCGCGTATCGCCCGCTTCATGCTCGGCCTCAAAATGATGAACTTCCTGGTGGAAGAAGGAGCGGCGGTCGCGATCGATAACAGCGGAAACGGCAGCGGCGGAACGATCTTCGTACAGGGTGCAGATGTGGCTCAGCCGATCCCGGCGAGCATCATGGAATACTTCACGAACCCGAACCGTCTCGCGCCGCAGCAGAAGGCGGCCGAGGCAAAGATGATCCCTCAGATGGTTGTCGCGACCGAGGATTATAACCGCATGGTTCGGATGATCCAGCATGGCGTTAAGCCAAAGATGACGGTGAATATCCAGTCGCAGTACTACGACGAAGACCAGATGGCTTATAACACGGTCGCCGAGATCCCCGGAAGTGATCCGACGCTCAAGAGCGAATTGGTTATGCTCGGCGGCCATATTGATTCGTGGCACGCGGGAACCGGAGCAACCGACAACGGTGCCGGTGTCGCGGTTGCGATGGAAGCGGCACGCATTATCATCGCTAGCGGCCTGAAACCACGCCGCACGATCCGCGTCGGCCTGTGGTCGGGCGAAGAACAAGGGCTTTACGGATCAGCCGCATACGTCAAGCAGCATCTCGGCGACATGACCGGCGGGCCAAATCTATTTGGAGCCCCGGATCCAAGCGGTGCGAAACCTACGCTGGTTAAAGGTGCTGATTACGACAAACTCTCTGCCTACTACAATCTCGACAATGGAACCGGAAAGATCCGTGGAGTTTATATGCAGGGCAATTCGGCGGTTCGCCCGTATTTCGAAGCGTGGCTCGCACCATTCTCGGATCTCGGAGCTAAAACCCTGACCATGTCGAACACCGGCGGAACCGATCACCTTTCATTCGACCGCATCGGACTGCCGGGTTTTCAGTTCATACAGGATGAGATCGAGTACGATACTCGAACACACCACTCGAATCAGGACGTTTTCGACCGTATTCAAGGCGATGATATGAAACAGGCGGCAACGATCATGGCTGCCTTCGTCTATCAGACCGCAATGATGAACGAGAAAATGCCGCGGAAGGAATTTAAGTAAGCATCAATTAGCTTTCAAGCTACCGCCCGGAAATGATGAACTATCGTTCTTCGTTTCCGGGCGGTTTTTTCGTTTTTGCAGCGTAACTCTAAGTGTTTACAATTCTTTACACTTTCGGGGCGGTTTTACAGTAAAAAACAGGTGTTTTCACAGCTCGGGACTGCAACCTTTTAACGGCTTTTGTGGTATAAATACCTAAATCTGATTAAAGATCCAACTAAAATTTAGGAGAAATAATATTATGCTTCGACGCAAAATTGCGGGCGTGCTGCTGATCCATGCATTCCTGCTTCCGGCGTTCACGTTCGGACAAACAGCACCAAAAATTTACGAGGCTCCAAAGGAGATCGTCGATAAGATCAAAGACGAGGGAATGAACCGTTCGCAGGTTATGAAAACCCTCAGCTACATGAGCGACGTCATTGGGCCGAGACTGACCGGCTCGCCGGGACTCAAGCGTGCGAACGAATGGACACGCGATCAAATGGCAAGCTGGGGGCTGCAGAATGCACACCTCGAGGCGTGGGGACCCTTCGGACGCGGATGGACGCTCAAGCGATACTATGCAATGGTTGACGGCCCGACCGCCTTTCCAGTGATCTCATACCCAAAAGCATGGTCACCCGGTACCGACACGCTGATGCCGCCTCCGCCGCCGGTCGATCCGAAAGCAAAAGGAAAACCTGCTGCAGCTCCGGCAAGCACTAGTACTGCGTTCACTGGCGAAGTCGTTCGCTTTAACGCCACAAAGGAAGAAGATCTCGAACAATACAAAGGCAAACTGAAAGGCAAGATCATCCTCATGAGCCCAACGCGCGAGGTCAAAGCTTGGCTCGAAGCTCCGGGCAAGCGTTTTACGGATGCCGAACTGCTCGCTCTCGCCGATGCTCCTGATCCGGCAGCAGCTCGCCGCCCGGCCGGTGCTCCGGCTGGCGGACCTGGCGGCCCGGGAGGCAATTTTGCTCAGGCGGCCCAGTTCAATGGCCGTAGAATGAGATTTTTGGTAGAGGAAGGTGCAGCGATCTTGCTTGACGCCGGACGCGGCGATGGCGGTACGATCTTTGTGCAGGGAGCTGCAGCCGTTCCGCCGGCAACCCCGACGCCAGGCGTGCCAAACCCGACAGTTCGCGATAAAGCCGCAAAAGTTCCTATCCAGATCAGTGCCGCGGTCGAACACTACAACCGCATTGCCCGCATGGTCGATGCCGGTGAAAAAGTTACGATGACGGTAGACCTGGCTGTCGAATTTCAGGATGCTGATCCGATGTCCTACAACACGATCGCTGAGATCCCGGGTACCGACAAAGCAGACGAGATCGTCATGCTCGGCGGCCACATTGATTCGTGGCAGGCCGGAACCGGTGCAACCGACAATGGCGCAGGCTGCGCCGTTATGATGGAAGCCGTCCGCATTCTCCAGACCCTCGGCCTCAAACCTCGCCGTACGATCCGCGTTGGCCTGTGGAGCGGTGAAGAGCAGGGATTGCTTGGCTCGCGTGCTTACGTTCGCCAGCACTTCGGCTACCGCGGTGATCCAAATGCTCCGGCATTCGGCGGCGGCGGTGGAGGCGGTCAAAACCAAACACCTCAGCCGCTGACAAAGCTTGCTGAATATGACAAGCTCTCAGCTTATTTCAATATCGATAACGGAACTGGTAAAGTTCGCGGCGTCTATATGCAGGGAAATGAAGCTGTCAGGCCGATCTTCCGCAACTGGCTGGCACCGTTCAAGGAAATGGGAGCGAATACGCTTTCTCTTTCGAATACGGGCGGAACCGACCATCTTAGCTTCGACGGTATCGGTTTACCGGGCTTCCAGTTCATTCAGGATGCTGTCGAGTATGACACCAGAACACATCACTCGAACATGGACGTTTTCGACCGTATTCAGGCTGATGACATGAAGCAGATGTCGATCATTCTCGCGACCTTTGTCTATCAGACCGCAATGATGGACGAGAAAATGCCGAGAAAGCCAATTCAATAAAAACCCGATCGGGATTTTTGCTCATTAGTCCGTTCGAAGCAGCTAGACAGTCGCTGCTTCGAACGGATTTTTGTTTGAAATTGTGTGCGTTTGGGGTAACATCGATCAACAAGTAGAACCTCAAACAAAACATATGAATGCCATTCAATTTGTACCTGGTGCGATCGACGCCGGCGGCTGTGTAAGTAACGCGTGGGACATGCTGAAGAAAAATTACGGCATGTATCTCGGCATTGCGATCGTTGCAATGCTGCTGACCGGCTGCATCCCCTGTCTCAATATCTTTATCATGGGCCCGATAATGGGTGGCGTTTTTTTCGTCGCTCTCAGAGATATGCGCGGCGAACCGGTGGATTTCGGCATGATGTTCAAAGGTTTCGAGAAATTCGTTCCTTTGATGGTCATCGGATTGATCCAGTCGATACCGGGGGTGATCGCTCAGATCCTGCGATTTACGATCGATATCGGCCAAATCGGCCTCGGCGGGAAAAATGGCGATTACCAGTTCTTTCAATCTGGTGATAACAGCGTTCTGGCGGGTGGACTCGCTCTGATCGGCGTTGTCGTCGGCCTGGTTTTCATGGTAATTGCGATCGTCTGGTGGATGATCATGTTTTTTGCGATACCGCTCGCTATGGAAAACGAAATCGGCCCGATCGACGCGATAAAACTCAGCGCCCGAGCCGCAATGAGCAACATCGGCGGCCTGTTCGTTCTAATGATATTTGAGATCCTGGTCATGCTCGTCGGCGTACTGATGATCTGCGTCGGAGCTTTTCTCATCTCATTTCCGTTGATTCTTATAGCCAACGTGTTCGCATTCCGGCAGGTCTTCCCATGGGCAGGGCAGCAATTTAACATGGCTCCGCCGCCCCCTAACGCGTACGGTTCGAGCTTTGGCAGCGGAATGTAATTTTTAAAACGAGAGTTCCATATATAGCACGCCGTCGTTTGGATTATCGTAGTACGGTTCGATCGGTCGAAAGCCGTGGGTTTCATAGAGACTCACGGCTTTTCCCATTTTTGGCGGGTATGTGTCGAGTCTTATAGCTTGATAGCCGGTCGCACAAGCATCCTCGATGATCGTTTCGATCAACGCAATACCGATCTTTTGCCCGCGAAACTCGTCTCGAACGAAAAGCCGCTTCATCTCGCAGATACCTTCGCCGAGATCGCGCAAGGCGATGCATCCCGCGAGTCTTCCGCCCGAGTACGCAAGATAAAGCCTGCCGTCGGGCGGTGCATATCTGCCGGGCAATGAGGCGAGTTCAGCCTCAAATCCCTGAAAACAGAGATCGAGCCCGAGCCATTTTTCGTATTCGCGAAAGATCAGCCGCGCGGCTTCGATCTCGTCTTCGGTTTGTACCTGAATGATCTCGATCATAACTATTGCAGTTTTACGCGCGGCGTTTAGCTGATGCAAGTTGGCACTGAAAAACCTTTCAGCTAGAATCAAATCTTTATGGAACTAGCAGTCGAACAGTACAAGGTCGCAAACGAACCCTATTATTTGCCGGTCGGGCGTGAGGTCGAGCTTTTTGAAGCCGCCTACGCGGCCAAGCTTCCCGCGATGCTCAAGGGCCCGACGGGCTGCGGCAAGACGCGTTTTGTCGAATACATGGCGCATCGGCTCAATCGCCCGCTGATCACTGTCGCCTGTCACGAAGACCTCTCGTCCACCGATCTTGTCGGCCGCTTCCTACTCGAGGGCGAAGAAACCGTCTGGCACGACGGCCCGTTGACCGCTGCTGTCCGAGCCGGTGCGATCTGCTATCTCGACGAGGTTGTCGAGGCACGCAAAGATACCGTTGTTATCATCCATCCGCTGACCGACGACCGCCGCCGTCTGCCCATCGAGAAACGCGGAACGGTGATCGAGGCCCCGCCGGAATTCATGCTGGTCGTCTCGTACAATCCGGGCTATCAGTCGATCCTGAAAGACCTCAAACAATCGACCCGTCAGCGCTTCGTCGCGATGGAATTCGACTATCCGAACGCCGAGTCCGAAACCGAGATCGTCGCCAAAGAAGGCGGCATCGACACCGCAACCGCCGCCGACCTTGTCACCATCGGCCAAAAGGTGAGAAACCTCCGCGGCCACGGCCTCGAAGAAGGCGTCTCAACCCGCCTCCTCATCTACGCCGCCCAAATGATCGCCCAGGGCATCCCACCCATCGACGCCGCCGAGGTTGCGATCTGCTCTCCGATCACCGACGACCGTGAGCTGCAGCGCAGCATTCGTGAGATCGTGACAACGATAATTTGATATATGAAAACGGATGAGCAGAGGAAAACTTGATAGCGAAACCGCCTCGAAAGTTAATGATGAGCTACCGGACGTTGACGGAGTCAGGTGTTCCTCTCTCCAATTGGATCCGGGCATGATCTCGATGGGGTTTCCAGTTGGTAGTACAAACCCCATAGCGGCAGTTTGTCTGCAAGACGCAACATCGGTTCTGCAAGAGGCAAGATATGCTCTGTTTGAAGGCCTTGCACATTTGGTTTGGTATCGAGAAAAGAGTGATCCGCCCAACGACCATCTTGCTTTGTTCTTCGGTAAGTTTTACGCGGACGATGTAGCCCTTCGCCTTTATGCCTCAGCCGAACATCTCGCTAATGCAATAGTTAGTATTCTCGATATTGAAAGCAAAATAACGGATTTTAAGAAATCAACAAAACTAGGCGTTTCAAGTCAGCAAGCAATAGTTGGCAAATACCTCGCTAAGAACCTACCAAAGCACGAAATCACGAAATCAATTCTCACTTTAAGAGACTCGAAGGATTGGAAAAAAACCAGAGACTACCGCGATGAGTGGGTGCATGGTAAACCTCCGATCATTAAAGGGCTTGGCATCGAATATGAACGCCGCAATAGACTGATCGTCACAGACAATACAGTAGGCGTAACCTTTGGTTCCGGTGATGAGCCGACCCATTCAGTTGATGAACTAGTTGACTTCACCAAGACTTCACTATATCTACTGACCGGCGTTACGAAGCAAATCGTTGAATATTTCATTAATTTTCTGAATGAAAATCAGCAGACTGAATTCTGATAAAAAAGAGACCTGTATGCAGGACCGCTCAGGGCCTCGATCAAAAAATAAGAATTAACACCAAATTAACGTCGTGTTCACATCCTGTTAAAACTGCCGCAATACTCTCGTTAGTTGAATCCAAATCCTTCAAGACGAATATTGCAAGCTGCTATTTAAGCGGCAGCCACAGAACAGGAGTTAACATGAAAGTTTCGGTTAGCATAAGATCGATCTCTATCTTTGTCCTCATAATTTTAATATCAACTTTTTCATTGATCGCTCAGTCCGATTCCGGCAGTGCTGCCGTCGAAGGAACTGTTAAAGATCAAAATGGTGCCGTAATTCAGGGAGCTACGGTCGTTATCAAAAACAAAGATACCGGCCTCGAGCGCACAGTCGTTTCAGGAGCCAATGGCTCGTTTTCGGCAAGTGTCCTGCCGGTCGGGACGTACAGTCTGACAGCGAGGTCGCAGGGCTTCGCTGAAAAACCGATGACGTTTGTACTCAGGGTCGGCGAAACCACGCCGATCGAGATCACGTTAGCACCGCAAGGGGCCAGCGTTTCGATCGACGTCACCGGTGATTCCGATACGATCGGTACAGAAACGGAATCGACAGGAACGACGATCTCTCCGCGGCTCGTCAGCGACCTGCCGGTTCGTGGACGTAATTTTACCGAGTTTGCCCAGCTAACACCGGCGGTTATTCAAGAAGGTGATCGCAACGGCCTCGTTATTTCCGGCCAGCGTTCTATTAATTCGAACGTAGCCGTCGACGGTGCCGATTTTAACGACGCTCTGCAGGGAAACCAGCGCGGCGGCAACGAGCAGGTATTCTTCTTTCCGCAAACTGCGATCCGTGAATTTCAGGTCGTTCGTTCCGGTGCGACTGCGGAGGTCGGCCGTACTGGCGGCGGCTTTGTCAACGCTGTTACAAAATCGGGAACCAACGAGGTTCGCGGCGAAGTCTTTTACTTTAACCGGAACAAGCAGTTGACCTCGCCTGATGCGTTCGGCCAGGATCTTGACAACGCCCAGAATCAGTTCGGTGGTTCGATCGGCGGGCCGATCAAGCGGGACAAGGCGTTCTTTTTTGTTGGCCTTGAGCAAAATTACCTGCGCGTTCCCTTCGTGGTGAAATTTCAGACGATCCCCGGTGCAACCGTCCCGGCAAGCGTTTCGGCGCTTGAGGGGGAACAGCGCGGTACAAATAACCCGACCGCGCTATTTGCCCGTACCGATTTCATTCTTAACCAGGCCAATACGCTGAATATTCAATACAGCTACACCCGATTCCGTGGCGAAAACTTCAGCTTCGAGAATCCGCGGCAGGACATTGCGGTTGAGGGGAATTACGCTCGCGGAACCAAGAGCCACGGCTTGAAAGGATCGCTGGTATCCGTTCTCAGCCCGAGATTTATTAATGAAGTAAGGGCTCAGATCGGAACCGACAAGCGGATCGAGGAACCGAATACGACCTCAGGCCAGGCCGTGATCGCAAATTTCGGTACGCTCGGCGGCGACCGTGCTCGTCCGCGTCGTTTTGAAACCGTACGATACCAGATCACCGATAACGTCAGTTACGAGGCAGGAAGCCATAAAGTCCGGTTTGGCTTTGACGCGAACATAAATGATGTCACGCAGCAGCGTGAGTCAAACACGCAGCCGCGATTCGATTTTGAAAGCCGCACGCAGCAAGGCGCGACATCGATCGACAACTATGCCGCCGGACGGCCGCGTCGTTTCCGCCAGTCGCTTCCCTCGGCTGATCCGAACGACCTTGTTTACACGGGGACGCAGAAGGAATTTGCTCTATTTGTTCAGGATAAATATAAGGTTTCGAGCGAACTGTCGCTCAACTTTGGCCTTCGTTGGGAAGCGCAGATAAATCCGCAGCCCAAAAAGCCGAATCCGCTGTTCCCGGTCACTGCCCTGATCCCTAACGATCTCAAGCAATGGCAGCCGCGGCTCGGGTTAGCCTATGACGTACGAGGCAAAGGCGAAACGGTTGTCAGGCTTTCGGCAGGTATTTTTGCCGCCCGGACGCCGGCAAACCTATTTCAGCGTGTCTCGACCGATAACGGCCTGACCGTGCAGGAGATCGAGATCGCCGAGGTCACCGCTTGCCGTAATTCGGCCGTTGTGGCGTTGCCTAACTGTCTGCTTCGCGGGCCTAATGCTCTGATCACGTACCCAAACAGATTTTCAACGCTTACGCCGGCTCTTGCTCCGTATGTTCTGAAACAGCGTGTTTTCGGCTTTGACCCGAATTTCAAGAATCCAAGATCGGCGCAGTTCTCGGCAACGGTAGAACAAAAGATCTCCAAAGGACTTGTGCTGACCGCCGGATATATCCGCAACTCGACATGGAACCTTCAGCGCCGCATCGACCGCAACCTTTTCCCGCCCACCGTCCTTGCGAATGGTTATCTCAGCTGGTCGACGACGCGTCCGAATACGACCATCGCTCAGCTTGAGATCAACGAATCGTCGGCTCACTCGACCTACGACGCATTGACACTCTCACTGCGACGCCGGTTCGCGAACCGTTTCCAGTTCGAGGCGAATTATACTTTTGCCAATAACCGCGACGACGATTCGAATGAACGCAGCTTCTCACGCGAGACGACCTTGAATCCGTTGAATCTCAAACTCGAAGCCGGGCCGTCGAAACAGGACGTTCGTCATAACCTGAATATCAGCGGCCTCTACGATCTCGGCAAAGGATTTACCATTAGCAGCATCATTGTGACAAGAAGCGGATTTCCCTATACGGCCGTCGTCGAGGATGGAAGCGATACGAATGGAGACGCTAACGACGCCAATGAACGCGTCGTGATCGGCGGAAAGATCTCCGATCGTTTTGCATTCCGCCAGCCACACTTCTTTAACATGGATATTCGTCTGCTGAAGGCTTTCCGGTTTACCGAGACAAAGAAGCTCGAACTTTCAGCCGAGGTCTATAACGTAACAAGAAATACGAATAAAGGCTTTGGCGTGGACGCGATCAACAACTACTGCACGAGCAGCGCTGCATTGGCCAACACCGCGAACCCGCTGAACATTACCTGCCCGACCGGGTTCTTCCCGTTCATCAGAGCCGGCGAACCGACGAGTGCTCCGTCAACCGCACGTTTCGGCGGCCCTCGTCAGGTGCAGCTTGGAGCCAGGTTTACGTTCTAGATCGGTTCAATTGATGCTTACTTAAAAAGACGGATCCGGCGAGCAGTTGCTATAAACTGCTCGCCGGATCTCATTATCGAGATATTAAAATACATGCTTCTAAGATCCTTTGCTACCGCCTTATTCCTCGTATCCTGCTTCGTTTCCTCCGCCATCGCTCAAGAATGGCGTCCCGTGGGCGGCAGCCGGCAATCGAATATTAGTGGAATGGCTGTGATCGGTCAGGCGAAGCAGACAACGACACTGCTGGTTGTCCATGACAACAAGAAAGCGGAACAGATGCACGCGACGCTGATCAGTATAACGGGCAGCGATTCACCGCTCTATACGCCGCTAAAGTGGACAAATGACGTCGCTCTGGATATTGAAGCGGTCACATCGGTTCCGGGCGTTAGCGGCCAGTTTATCGCTTTTACTGCCGCTGGCCGTGCCTATCACATAAAGATCGACATTAAGTCTGCGACGGTTGACGTGATCAAGTCGTTTGACGTGCCTTCCATCCCGAAAGACGCTGATTTCGAGGCGTTCGATCTTCAGAAGATCAACGGGACGCTTACAGCTGTCTGGGCCGAACGGGGCAGCCCCACGAAGCCAGCGACCATCTTTTGGAGCAAATTTGACCTCGATGAACATAAGTTTTCAGATGTCGGATCAGCCACGTTTCGTGTGCCGTTCCCGGCAAATGACGTCCGGCATATCTCCGATCTGAAGGCCGACACGTCCGGGGCCATTTTCGTTACGTCGGCCTCAGATCCGGGCAACGACGGGCCATTTTCGTCGGCTTTCTATTTCGCCGGAGTTTTGCGAACGGACGAGCAAAAACGGACGACCTTTGCCCAATCCTCTTTTTTCACGCCCATCTTTCGCTTTGCCTATCAAAAAGTCGAAGCCTTTGATTTCGTTCCCGGCCTCAACGGCGGCCTTATCTTTGGAACCGATAACGAAAATCTTGGATCCTCCATCTTTTTAACATTCTGATCACCTCCACCGCAGATTTAACGTTCATTTAACCTGATTGTCACCCCCGCGTAACCTCTTTCGCCTACCCTTTCGATTGATAACCCGATTTCCAGGACTTTAAGCAAGGGGACGCCCGGCATCTGCCGGGCGCGTTTGCGTCGCAATTAAATTTAAACCTTTTCTAAGGAGTATTATGAGACTTAAAGATTTCTCTACCAGAATCTCTATTTTACTGATCGTAATGATCACTTTTGTGGTGGGCACTTTTGCCCAGGCCGACGGGCGCATTGCAGGTACGGTCACAGATGCCAACGGAGGCGTCATTCCAGGAGCGACCGTAACCGTTACCAATGAATTGACCGGCGAAACGCGGTCGGTTACAGCAGGCTCTGACGGCTCGTTCCTCGTCGTGGCTCTTAAGGCTACGAAGTACACCCTAACAGCCAGCGGGACGAACTTCGAAACGACGACGAAAAAGTCCGTGGATCTTCTTGTTGGTCAGCAATTGAACTTTGACCTGGTACTTCAGGCAAAAGGCGTTTCTGTGCAGGTTGATATCGTGTCTGGCGAGGATACGATCGCCAACACCTCGTCTGCCAGCATGAGTGCGAATGTTAACGCCCGCGAGGTCGAAGGACTTCCGGTCAACGGCCGTCAGCTTTCGCAGCTCTATCTGCAGGCTCCGGGCGGTGTCAACAGCGGAACCGGAACCTTCTCAGACATCCGCTTCTCGGGTCGTGCAAATAACCAGAACGTAATTCGGTACGACGGGGTAGAAGGAACTGCCATCATTGATGCCAGCCCGGGTAACTTGAACGGTGAGATACCGTCGCCTTTCCGTCTGCAGTCGAGCCTCGAGAATGTACAGGAATTTCGCGTAGATTCGAATAACTTTCCAGCCGAGTATGGAACCGGAACCGGCGGCCAGATCAGCGTGGTCACAAAATCAGGCGGCAACGAATTTCACGGCTCAGTGTTTGAGTATCTGCGCCGAGACAAGCTGGACGCACGCAACTTCTTTGAAAACTCATCGCCCGGGATCGATAAGAGCCCTCTCAAACTCGATCAGTTTGGCGGTTCGATCGGCGGCCCGATCATCAAGAACAAACTCTTCTTTTTCGGCAGCTACGAACAATACCGCGGGCGATTTGGCCTGAACTTTGTTGAGGCCGCTCCGGCCCTGTCGCTTGCAGCACCTGGAGCTTTGATCCCGGGAACATCTACTCCTGTAAATCCACTGATCCAGCCTTTTATCGCGGCATTCCGCTCATCGGCCGCGACGGTCGTTCCCGGCGGATCGGCAGTGTCTGGTTTTGAGATCCTGCAGCTTCAGGATCTTGAGAAGACGGACGAAAAAGCATTTGCGGCGCGTTTCGACTATCAGGTGAACCCGAATCACAAGGTTTACCTCCGCTACTTCCGCGACGAAGGAAAGGACATCTCGCCGGAGGGTGTTTCAGGCCGGGTCGTTTCGATCCAGGCAACACCCCAGAACGGCGTTGCCGGCCTGCAATCGCTCCTGAAGAACGACGGCACGCTCATCAATGAATTCAAGGTCGGTTTCAATGGTGCCCGAACCCGTGTGAACGGTCAGGCCCCAACGGTGAACGGACTCGATTTTTCGGCCATCACGTTGAATATTTCGGGCAGCGTGGCAAATACGGGAATTGCCGGACAGGGAACTTCTTCGGGTATCTCGATCCCCGGCGGTCTCGTTCGAGCCAACTCGGCGACTAACGGCCGCGGACAACCATATACACCGTATTCGCTCGGCTTTATCGACAGCCTGAGCTGGATCCGCGGCAATCACAACGTCAAATTTGGCGGTGAATATCGCATGATCCGAATGTACACGGACCGCCTCGGCGGGACGACCTACACATTTTCAAATCTGGCGAGTTTCCTCGCAAACACACCGACCTCGGTTCAATACCTCGGCGACGTAAGTGCGGCGAGCCCGTTCAATAACGGTGCAACCGGTCAGCGTTTGGCGAAGCAGGAATACTATATCGGCTATGGTCAAGACGAGTGGAAGATCAAACCGGGTCTAACACTCAGCTACGGCATGCGATACGAATATTACTCTCCGCTTCGCGAAGACCGCAACTTGCAGGTGCTTCTCGACATTACGACCGGAACTTTGAAACCGCCGACCGAAGCCGCTTTCCAATCTTCGAAATCGAATTTTGGCCCGCGTGTAGCATTGACCTGGTCGCCGGATCAGGATGGCACGGGCTTCTTCTCCGGCGGCAAGACCGTATTCCGCGGCGGCATCGGCCTCTATTATGGCCCGGGCCAGACGGAAGATCAGATCCAGCCGATCGAGAGCGACCGTATCAGCTCAACCATCACGAGCGGAACGCTGCTCGCATTCCCTGCAAACATTTCGGGAATCATCTCAAACTTTGCAAGTAACCCGACTAACCGCAGCTATCAGCCGCGTGCGTACTCGAACAACTACAAGATCCCCGAGCGGATCGTTCAGTACAGCTTCTCCTGGCAGCAGCAGTTGCCATACAACCTAACCTCGACGGTCGCCTACGTTGGCAGCCAGGGCCGCAACTTGTTTTTGAGAAGCGTCGCCAACCAGATCCTTCCTGGATCGACGACGATCCTCAACGGATCCAATATTCCGACCGGCGTCGGCGTGGTCAACCGCACCAACGCTACTGGACAGGTGATAGGTGTAAACACGATCCGCCAATTCAGCATCGTCAGCGGTACGACGGTTTCTAACCCATATGCAGAGGTCGACTACAAAACTTCGGGCGGTGACGACAGGTACAATGCTCTGCAGATGTCACTTCAGCGTAGCTTCCGTACTGGTTTGACAATGAACCTGCAGTACACCTTCGGCAAGAGCGAAGGCAACACGGCTGGTTCGAACGAGGCTCGTACGTCCGCTCAGCTCGATAATTTCGAGGCTGACCGCGGCCGTAACAACTTCGACGTACGCCACACGTTCAACCTGAGTGCACTCTACGAACTGCCGATCGGAAAGGGCAGAACCTACGATCTCGGCCGTGCTGGAAACGCACTGCTCGGCGGTTGGGAAGTCGGCGGCATCGTCAACGCCCGCAGCGGAGTGCCTGTTGAGGTCCTGGTGGTTCGTCCGGACGTGGTGGTTCAATGCACGCTTGCGGCCGGCTGTCCGAATGGATCCGGCGGTACATTTGCCAATGGTTTCGTTGCCAACCTTCCGACCTTCGGAACGAGCTTCCCGTCGCTGCCGACCGGCTTTGTCGCTGTCGTCAACACGCCCGGCGGCGGCAACTCGCGAAACATCCGTCGTCCTAATCTGGTCGCCGGAGTCGATCCGTATCTCAACAACGACCGTAACTTCATCAATCCGGCTGCGTTTGCAACACCAGCACCGGGCCAGTGGGGCGATTTCAAGAGAAATGAATTGTCAGGGCCGACATTCCGTCAGTTCGACATGATTCTCGCGAAACGGTTCAGATTTACGGAATCGGTGAACTTTGAGTTCAGAACGGAGTTCTTCAACATCTTTAACCAGACGAACTTTGCTAACCCGTCAACGACCCTTAGCAATGCTCTGCCGAATCTGGCATTCAACGCGACCACGAGTGTTTATTCGGCATCGACATCAAACGTCGTGCAGCCGGGCCAGGCATTCACGCAGGGTGCGGCCGGTGCGACATTCGGCCTGCTTCGTTCGACCGTTGGACGAACTGTTGGACTGGGCTCGAACAGACAGGTCCAGTTTGCTTTCAGGCTTAACTTCTAGCTGACGGCATTAACAAGGGGAACGAATTGAGGCTGCCGGAAAAGGCAGCCTCTTTTCAATTTTTTGGGGTGATAAAAATGTACATTTCGATGAGCCATTCAGATTCCCGCTATAAAAGTGTGAATCGATTCACACTTTAAAGAAAAACCCCTATTTAACCCATTTCCAAACGCGAAAAGGTACGATTGGTCGTAGGAAGCTGCCTGTCTGTCCTTCGAAAATGCTTTGATTGGTAGAGTTATTTGCCTGTTTGGTCAAAGGTATTTCGACGAAAACTACTCTACCATTCGTTTCCGTAGATCTTGGCGGCGCTTGCATGATGAAAAATCAGCGGGCTCTGCAGATCGCCGAGGCCGCTGACGTTTTTTGGTTTGAAAAGCGACAACTATTTCGCCGCCGTCGTCTGCTTTTCTTTCGGGTCGAAAGGATTGGCAAGATATTTCTTAACCGATTCCTGAGCATTGTCGTAGTTATCGCCGAGAGCCTCGGCGCGTTTGTAGGCAGCTACGGCTCGCGTGCGGTCGCCTTTGCCGTCGTAGGCGTTGCCCATTTTGATATTGGACCAGACCGATAGCCACGCCGGATTCAGGTTTCCGGCGAGAGCGGCTTTGAAATTATCGATCGCGAGGTCAAAGTTTCGCTGTTCGAGGAAAAGCAGGCCGAGGTGGTAATAGATCCAGGAATTTGAACGGTCGAGCTTTAACGCCGCTTCGAACTGTGCCTGAGCCTCAACGTAGTTACCTTCCTTGAACTGCTCGATGCCGCGGCGGGCAATAGATGAGACACGAAGGTCGGGCGAGATGCGCAGCAGTTTGTAGCCCGGGTCGATGACGACATTTATGGGCTTTCCGGTCGATTCGATATTAAAATCGGCGCTTGCCTCTTCCATATCGAGCTTGACGGTCGTGATACCCTGATCGCCTTCCGAACGGAGTTGAACCTCGACCGGCAGACGAAGGTTGTCGTAATTCTGCTTAACGGTGCCGCGCGTGACGAATTTACCACCCTTCGTCCTGATGATCAGATAATCGCTCGAAAATTCAGGCACGCCCGTTCCCTCGACCCAACGGGCAAAAAAGTAACGCATCGGCTGGCCAGCGACCTGCGTCGTCAGCTTTTCAAAATCGTCGATCGAGGCACTCTTGCCGCGATATTGCTGCAGATAGGTGCGAAGCAGCTGGTCAAATTTCTGGTCACCCAGCGTCTCGCGAAGAAGCTTGAAAACGAATGCCCCTTTCGCGTACATGATGTACTGATAAGCACTGCTCTGATCATCGAGATTTGCCGGGGCACGCAGTAGCGAAGCCGTCTGTTCGAACGTAAGTGATTTCTCAAGGAGTTCGCGGCGAAGCCCGTCGAGCTTTGCTCCGTCGGTCTCACTCTCGCGCAGGCTGAATGCACAATATTCGGCCAACCCCTGCGAAAGCCATGCTTCGTCAAAAGATTTCAATCCAACGGTCAAGCCCCACCATTGAAACGCCGCTTCGCGTTGAAGTCTCGAGTAGGTGATGTCGCGAGCTTCTTCAAATGGACGAGAGGCGATAAAGAGCATGCCCTTCGACGAGTAAAAATCGAGGCTTTCGTCATCGATCTGAACGACGATCAGCTTTTTGCCGTAATCTGCCGGGCCAAAGCGTTTGGTGTAATCAACCAAAGCTTTACCGAGCGTTTCACCGTACGCCGCAACCTGAGCCTCGCTGCCGGGCCGGGTATTGAACTGTAGTTCCTGATCGCTGATCCGAAGAGTTTTCTGCGCGTATTTTCCGTAAGCAAAATTACCGATCAGAGCCGGCGTTGACTGCACAAAACGGCTCTTGCCGCCAACATTCGTCACCGGAGCATCGCTGTAACCGACGAGCTGAAATCCGGCGGGAAGTGAGATACTTATGTCCGCCATTGACGGATCGGCCGCATAATCGTGAAAAGGGAACCAGCGAGCCGCATACATCAGATAGCCGCTAGTGTCACCAACCGAAGCAAGACGTTTTGACAGCAGTGGGCCGCCGGCCGGAGTGTCGAGAACGCCGCTGTATTTGAAACGAAGCGTGACCGATGTGCCTTTTGTCACATTGTCGCCCAGATCGATACGAACGTGCGGGCCGAGATCACTGCTATTTGACTGGTCCTGAACAAATGTAACTGGGTTCACGGCCGGCTGAACGGCCGGTTTCGGCGTCGCTTTTGGAGCGGTGGGCGAGACCGGAGCGGCGGGTGTCATCACAAGCACTTTGTCCTGTCGCGTGATCGTGTCGACCTTGAGCGAACCATTAAGCTCGAATGAAACCGTCCGCGTGTCTTCGAGCGGTGTGAAGGTGACGTCAACCGTCGCGTTCAGCTTCCGCTCAGTCGGTATGAGGGCAACGTCCATTACATAATTCGTAACGTCAAAAGGAGTTCGCTTAACCTGCTGTGCAAGGATCGGCAGCGAGAGCAGCGTTGAAAAAAGGGCGATCTTAAATCCGCTTGTAATAAACTTAGTCATCATTCAGTAACCCGCAAAAATCCGTCTAAATATAGCTTCCTTATGATGTTCGTAGTAACGAAATCGTTTGCTTTTCGTGAATAAGTACAAGGCAGCGGCTAGAACGGCCGCATGAAATCGACAGACACGACCTTTTCTGCGATCGCCCGCCCGATAGCCACAACCGCCTGATGCTCGGGATGATCGGTGTAATGGTCAAGCGCCTCACGGTCGGGAAAATGCGCTACGAGGCCTGTATCGAACGAACGGTCGAGATGCAAAATGTCACTGCCTACATCGAGGCTGTTGATATTTGGTATAAGTGAGGCAAGGGCCGCGAGACGTTCGCGATGCTCGATCCGAGCACTCTCGTCAACATCCGGCCTGTATTTCCAGCAAACAATATGGATCAGCATGAGAACATTTTCGCACGGATCGGCTGATTTCTCATGCGAAGAATGCGAAACCGTATACTCTTGCGTTATTGAAATATTTTTTGAGATTTTCGCCGTAGATTTGGATCCGATCTATAATTTTCAGCGAAACGTAAGGTGTATGAACAAAAGCTTTTTTGAACCCCTTGAGTATTATGCTTCGACAGCGATGGACGGGATCGCTGACCTGCTCGGAAATAGCGGCGGGAAGCTTCGCGATGCTCCTTCCGACGGAACGGTGACGCTGCCGCAGGCTCTGTACGCGCAAGCTGACGTGCAGACCGAATGGTGGTACTACACCGGTCACTGCAAGACCGAGACGGGCCGCGAATTCGGCTTCGAGCTCGTATTCTTCAAACGCCGCACTGACCTCGACAAGATCGGCGTCTTCCCGATGTCCGCCCTCGCGAATCCAATGTATTTCGCCCATTTTGCGATCTCTGACGTCACAGCCGGCATTTTCCGATACGACCACGTTCGCAGTTTCAATAAGCCGCTAGATACGCCCGTCTCGATGAGCGAAACAGCCTGCGACGTGCGGTTGGGAGATTGGTCTTTGCGTGAGGTGGCGGGCAAACACATCCTCCACGCTACGCTCAGTGACGGAACTGTTTTTGATGCCGTCCTCGAATCTGACAAACCGATCGTTCTCAATGGCGAAAATGGGAGCGGCATCACGCTTAAAAAATCTGGAGCATCGAACCATTTTTCTTACACCCGAATGAAGGTCGACGGCCAGATGACGAGAGACGGCGAACTAGACCGCTTCACCGGCAACGCCTGGATGGACCGCGAATACGGTATCTGGGAACAGGGCGAATGGGATTGGTTCAGCATCCAGTTCGACGACGATACTGAGCTGATGATCTATCAGTTTGACGATGCAGAAGGCCACGTGAAGAGCGATTCTACCGGGACTTTTGTTAATGCAGACGGTACCTGCAAATATCTCACGCGTTCCGATTTCGTTATCGAGGCGACCGACACTTGGACCAGCCCCAAAACCGGAGCCGAATACCCGAGCAGCTGGCGGGTTCGGGTCGCCGCCTTAGATATCGACATCAATATCCGTCCGCTCATCAAGGATCAGGAACTCGACACTCGCGGTTCGACGATGATCGTTTACTGGGAAGGAGCGTGTGAGGTTTCAGGTACTAAAGGTCAGCAAAACGTCGGCGGACGGGCCTATGTCGAACTCGTCGGATATGACCGCTCGCACGAAAAGATCGGAATTACTGATTTTCTTTTCGGCAAAGTGTTCGATCAGGTGAAAGGTAGTCTGCCGTTTTAGAATGCGAAAATCCGCGCGGTGCACAAGCCGGCGCGTAAGCAAGGGCGTATCACTCAAGTTGGATGTTTCGCCCTTGCTTACGCGCGGGCTTTTGCATCTTCCTCGCACCATTTTTTGGTTACTTCATGCCGGTATTCAAACATCTTTTCCAGCTTTGGCACCACCGCGAACGGCGCCGCTATTGCTCCAAAGATCGAAAATGGCGGCTCGTATTCTATCTCGTCTCTAAGGATCGCTCCTTCGGCATGCGGTTTTATGATGTGCCGGTGACGCCAGCTTTTAAATGGCCCTGAGATCTGGATATCCTCAAATAAATGGGGCGGATCGTACGCTGTGTGCTCGGCCACCCATCGGACAGTAAACAATCCAAATAGTTTGTTATCGATGATCGCCCGAGACCCGATGACCGAGATATCGGCCATCTGGATCACGGTCGCATCTTCCCACGGCGGTACGAGTCTCGCGAATGCGTCGGGTAATTGGTGAAATGCAAAAACCCGCTCCGGCGAGGCTTTGATAACGCTTTCCTTGATAAATTCCATATCTGTTGATCCGATTCGAAGCTAACACATTGGTCTGACCTTTGAAACTAGGCTCGAGAACTGCTTTAATACCTCAAACCAATTAAATTAGGATTCGCACAAACAAGGTAAACGGAGTCAAAAGATAAATGGCGGAAAACGCACAGGATCTGGGAGCGGTATATAACGATCAGGTTTCGAAATCGAAGATCTGGCAGGTGATCGGCGCATCGGCGGTCGGTACGATGATCGAGTGGTACGATTTCTACATCTTCGGCAGCCTCGCCGGTATCATCGCACCGCTTTTTTATCCGCCGGGCAATGATACGTTTGCGTATATCGCGTACCTTGCGACCTTTGCGGTTGGATTTATCGTACGGCCGTTCGGAGCCCTGTTTTTTGGCAGGATCGGCGATGTTGTCGGCCGGAAATATGCTTTTCTGGTCACACTGCTGATAATGGGCGGAGCAACCGCCGTCATTGGTTTTCTGCCTACCTACGCGCAGATCGGCATTGCAGCGCCGATAATCCTGCTGCTCATCCGCGTTCTGCAGGGGCTCGCACTTGGCGGTGAATATGGCGGGGCTGCAGTCTATGTCGCCGAACACGTGCCTGATAATCGGCGCGGTTTTTACACCTCATTCATACAGATCACCGCTACTTTGGGGCTGTTTCTATCGCTCGCCGTTATTCTCACAGTTCAAAATCTGATGAGCCCGGATCAGTTTGCCGGAAAGGCGGGAACGATCAGCGGTTGGCGTATTCCGTTTTTGATCTCTATCTTGCTGGTTGGTGTTTCTCTCTACATTCGACTGCGGATGAAGGAATCGCCGATCTTTGAACAGGTAAAAAGCTCCGGCATGACCTCGGCAAATCCGTTGATCGAAGCTTTTACCAAGTGGAAAAACCTTAAGATCGTCTTGATCTCACTGCTCGGCGCGACGGCCGGTCAAGGCGTTGTTTGGTATACGGGACAGTTCTATGCACTCTTTTATCTGCAAAAGATCCTCAACGTCGATGTGACCTCCGCAAACTATATCATCGCCGTCGCTCTGCTGATGGGAATGCCGTTGTTCGTTGTATTTGGAGCTCTAAGCGACCGGGTGGGCCGCAAGTGGATCATCATGGCCGGCTGCCTTTTGGCATTGATGACATATCTGCCGATCTATCACGGAATGCAGGCGGCATCGGGCTCAAACGTCGAAACAGCCAGTTCGCAAAAGAATCCCGCCACCGGAGAAACTACATTGACGCCGATGGCCCGCAATGCCGAGGGCGTCTTAGCTCCCGCCCCAAAGGTGCTCGTCTATTCGTCTTTCGGTAATTTCATTTCAAATTCGACCGCGTGGAAGTTAATTCTCCTCGTCTTTTTACAAGTTATTTGGGTAACGATGGTCTATGGCCCGATCGCCGCTTATCTGGTCGAGGCGTTCCCCGCAAAAATACGATATACAGCTCTCTCTTTGCCGTATCACATCGGGAACGGGGTTTTTGGCGGGTTGCTGCCGCTGATCGGCGTGACCGTTATCGCTCAAACCGGAAATATTTATGCGGGCCTCTATTATCCGATGACGATCGCGGCGATCACCGTGATCATCGGCACGATATTTCTAAAGGAAACCCATGGGCACAAGATCTGGGCGGAGGTTGGGAGTAAATAGAGATTTATTTCAATGTTTTCTCGCCCTTGGGAGCCCATTTTTTCAAGAAAGCTGTGAATTTCGGCAGGTCATAGCCATTACCCTTTTCCAGTACTGATGTGTCCTGAGAATGAAGCAGCTTGCCCGTTTCGTCCAAGACGAAGAGGTGCGGATAGCCTTGTATTTCGGGATAGGACGCCAAAAAGGCTTCATTTTCGTTCTCTTCGCTCATATTTATCTTTACCCAGATAAAATTAGTGTCGCGGAGCTTCCTGAGCGAGCTAGTCTGATACAGGTACTTGTCCAACAAAACACACCAGCCGCACCATTCGCCTCCGACATCGAGGATTATTCGCTTTCCATTCTTCGAAGCTGACTCGACCGCAGATGCGAGATCAGCATTCGGATCACGCTTCGGATCAAATTTTTCGCGCGGAATGACCGCGACAGCCTTTTTTGCGGGCTTTTTTGGGCCTGGATCTTGACTCAAGGCAGATACCGAAAACAGAAGAACTGCGATCAGGGAAAGTGAGAGAGTTTTCATAAGGATTCGGCGGCCAATCTTCGATTTAGGATCTTCCAGACCTTTGTTAGATGCCGCTCCTCGACCCGAACACTGCCTACCGACAACCGCAGCGTAAAATTTCCGTTGAGTTTTGTATGCGATAGATACGCTTCGCCCGAGGCATTGATGTCGTTCATGATACGCTCATTAAGATCGTTGAGTTTGTCGGAAGCAATGCCTTTCGGATGCAGGCGAAAGCAAACGAGCGCGAACGGAACCGGGGCCATCATTTCAAAATCTGGCGATTCCTCGACCCAAGAGGCAAATAACCGGGCAAGACGGCAGTGTTCGCGGAGGCGTGCGATCAAACCTTCACGGCCGAAGTAGCGGATGACGAACCAGAATTTGAGAGAACGAAATCGGCGACCAAGCTGCACGCCGTAATCCATTCCGTTCTTGACGGTTTGCTCGTCGCTGGTCTTCAGATATTCCGCCACGAGCGAAAACGCGTCTTTTAGTACGCTCAGATCTTTGCAATACAAGACAGACAGATCGAACGGAGTGAACAGCCATTTATGCGGATTCACAACGATCGAATCCGCGCGTTCCCAGCCCTTAAAATGCTCGCGAAACTCCGGCACGATGGCCGTCGAGCCCGCATAAGCCGTGTCGACGTGCAGCCAAATGCCGTATTTCTCGCAAATATCCGCGATCTGATCGACGGGATCGACGCTTGAGGTCGATGTCGTACCGATCGTAGGGATCACACAGATAGGTTTGTAACCGGCGGCGATGTCTTGCTCGATAGCTTCAGCCAGCTTCTCGGGGATCATCTCGAACCGCTCATTGCATTCGATCTTTCGCAGGGACTTAAGTCCCAAACCGAGTGTGATCACTCCCTTGTCGATCGAAGAATGAACATGTTCTGAGCAGTAAACCCTCAGCAGCGGCACGTCATCACGCCCGCTCATTCCGGCTTCGCGAATGCTCAAACCTGCCTTTTCGCGAGCTGCCGCGATCGCGTGCATTGTCGAGACCGAGGCCGTGTCGTAAATGATCCCTTCGAATTGGTCGGGGAGATCCATCATCTGCCGCAGCCAGTCGAGCACGACATCTTCGAGCTCGGTCGAGGCGGGAGCAGTTCGCCATAGCATCGCCTTCATGTCAAAAGCCGCCGTGAACATCTCGCCAAAGACGCCGACTGACGACGTCGATGTCGAGAAGAGGCCGTGGAAATTCGGGTGATTCCAATGCGTGACCGCCGGCAGGATCAGCTTATCCATATCCGCCAGAACATCCCCAAAATCCCCACCTTTCTCCGGAGCGGACTTCGGCAGGCTGTTTTTCAGCCAATCAGGCTCGACCTGCGAAAGGACCGGCATATTCTCCATCTCGTCGAAGTAGTTTGCCAGCCAATCAACGACCTGATAGCCGTACTTTCGAAATTCATCCGTCGGCATATCGCCGGTTTCACTTGCTTTATTGTTCATGTGTTGTCGATATCATATCGCATCCGGCCGTATGCTATAAAATTCCCACAGGCTCCACACATGGTGCAAGTTATTGATTCTCCAGCGGCGAATTCATAAAAAACCACAAAAATTCACTCGACACTTTTGGTAATACACGTATAATATCCCTACGAAACTCTCCAACTGAGTGATACAGTCGCTACGCCCGTTTCAGATCGGACGCGACATAGATACGCAAGACCTCAAAAACAAGATTGGAACGTGTGGCCTCTGGCGGCGTTTCGTTTGCGATGACTCGGAATGAATATGGCATCAGATCCGGAAGCTGAAAAGGAAACACGCGAAGGTTTTATACGCGGTCTCGGCCTGCTCGATTCAACAATGATCGTCGCCGGGTCGATGATCGGTTCGGGCATTTTTATCGTCTCGGCAGATATCGCCCGCCAGGTCGGCTCTCCCGGATGGCTGCTTGTTGTGTGGCTGGTAACAGGATTTCTGACGGTCGGCGCGGCTCTTTCCTATGGCGAACTCGCCGCGATGATGCCGCGTGCCGGCGGAATGTACGTCTATTTAAAGGAAGCCTTCTCTCCGCTGTGGGGCTTTTTGTACGGCTGGACGCATTTTCTTGTCATTGGAACGGCGACGATAGCGGCGGTTTCGGTCGCGTTTAGCCGGTTTACAGGCATTCTTTTTCCGAAAATATCCGAAAGCAATTATCTTATCGAACCTATTCGCATCGGTTCGTCCAGCTACGCTCTTTCGTTGTCTACCGCCCAGCTGCTAGGGATCGTCATGATCGTGGCGCTAACGTTTATGAATACGCGCGGGCTAAAGCTCGGTAAGCTTGTTCAGAATACCTTTACTTTCGCCAAGACCGGCTCGCTCATCGCACTTATAATTCTGGGGATAATTGTAGGGCTCGTCTGGTATCCCGAGATCGCGGCTGCCAATTTCGGCGATCTTTGGACAGTGCGCGGCAGTGTGCAAAACGTCGGTGCGACTCCGGCAAACGACTCGGCCGCGACTTTGACCTCGCTGTTGACTGCGTTGGGGATGCTGATCGCGATCTGCGTCGCTCAAACAAACTCGCTCTTTTCCGCAGACGCCTGGCACAACGTGACGTTCACGGCGGGCGAGGTCGTAAATCCGAAACGCAATCTGCCGCTCTCGCTCCTGCTTGGAACGGGTGGAGTGATCGCTCTTTATTTGCTCGCCAATATAGCCTATTTGGTTACGCTTCGGTTTGAGGACATGCAGAAGATACCGAGTGATCGAGTCGGTTCGGCAACTGCCGATGTCATCTTCCCTGGAGCAGGGGCCGTGATAATGGCGATCGCGATCATGATCTCGACCTTTGGCTGCAATAACGGCCTTATCATCTCTGGAGCCCGCGCCTATTACGCAATGGCAAAGGATGGACTCTTCTTCAAAGCGGCCGGTGAACTAAATAAATTTCACGTGCCGGCCTGGGCGATCGTTATCCAGGGCATTTTGTCGGTACTATACGTTCTGCCGCGCACGGTAAATCAGGCTGCGGACGGCAAAGTCACTTACGGCAATCTATACGGCGATCTACTCACCTACGTGATCTCAGCCGCCTTGATCTTTTACATTCTGGCGATCGCGGCAGTTTTTGTGCTCAGAGTGAAACAACCTGACGCCGAACGCCCGTATAAAGCATTTGGATATCCGATAATCCCGGCCCTGTATATAATCGGAGCCTCGATCATCCTGGTCGTTCTGTTCGTCTATCAGACAACAGCGACCTGGCCTGGACTTGTTATCGTTCTTACCGGCGTTCCGGTTTACTTCATTTGGAAGGCAATGGCCGCTAATACTGCTCGCCAATAACAGGCCTAGTAGGAGCAGACGGATTCGGCCATCACAAAAAAGATTATCGTTAAATCAACCTTAGGAGGTTTTCATGTCACTTTTCGCGACTAAACCAATTTCCCGGATCATCGCCGAATCTCAGGAGACCGGCGAACACACTCTAAAGAAAACGTTGAGCGCCCTTGATCTGACAATGCTCGGCGTAGGTGCGATCATTGGAACGGGCATTTTTGTTCTGACAGGCCAAGCTGCCGGTAAACACGCGGGGCCCGCCGTTATCATCTCAATGATAATTGCCGGTATCGTGAGCGCTTTCGCAGCGCTCTGTTATTCCGAGTTTGCAGCCAGCGTACCGATCTCCGGTTCGGCTTACGCTTACGGCTACGGAACACTTGGCGAATTTATCGCCTGGATCATCGGCTGGGATCTTATTCTCGAATATGCTTTCGGCGCCGCGACAGTTGCGGTCGGATGGTCGGGATATGTGGTCAGTCTCTTCCGCGATACGCTTGGGATCAACTTCCCGTTAGCTCTCAGCGCTCCACCCGGAACCGAACTGAAAGACGCTGCCGGTGCGGTGATCGGACACGGAATTTTTAACCTGCCCGCGGCGCTGATCGCTGTTGCCGTCACGCTGCTTCTTATCCGCGGTATCAAAGAGTCTGCAAGCTTTAACTCGGTCATCGTGTTGGTCAAGGTCCTCGTGGTGGTTCTCTTTATCATCGCGGGCATCGGCTACGTCAATACGAACAATATCGGCATCGGTTGTACCGTTGGGGCTCCGGGCTGTGCGCAGTTTATGCCTTATGGCTTTAGCGGCGTTGTTACCGGTGCGGCCGTGATCTTCTTCGCATACATCGGTTTTGACGCTGTTTCTACAGCTGCACAAGAAGCGAAGAACCCGCAACGCGATATGCCGATCGGTATCATGGGATCGCTGGCGATCTGTACTGTTCTCTATATCCTGGTCGCAGGCATTATGGTCGGCTTGGTCGATTACAAGCTCCTTACCAATGCCGCCGCCCCGATCGCGGTTGCTATTGATGCCGCTTTGCAAAAGGCTCAGGGCACGACCATGGGAACCATTCTCTACGCTTTCCCAACGATCATTAAGGTCGGTGCCGTGCTCGGCCTGAGCTCGACAATGGTCGTTATGACGATGGGCCAGCCACGCGTCTTCTATTCGATGTCGAAGGATGGCCTGCTTCCCGCATGGGCAGCGAAGATCCACCCGAAATTCCAGACACCACATATTACGACGGCTATAACAGGCGTTATCGTAGCGATCCTCGCCGGTTTTGTGCCGATCAGTCTTTTGGGTGAACTGGTCAGTATCGGAACGCTGTTCGCATTTGTGATCGTTGGTGTAGGCATCATCATTCTGAGGTCATCAAATCCGGCATTGAATCGGCCGTTCAAGGTGCCTCTCTCGCCTTTCATTCCGATCGCAACGGTTTTGTCCGCTGCTTATTTGATGAACAGTCTGCCGCTTGACACATGGATCCGTCTGATCGTGTGGATGTCGATCGGACTGGTTATCTATTTCGCATACAGCTATACGCACAGCAAGATCGGCCTCGATCCTAGTCGCGAGGGCGATGAGGTCGAATCGAACTATAAGCCGCCGATAGCTGCGGCGATCGCGATCGTTCTGGCAATGGCCTTGACGGTTTGGCAGGTGTCGCATCTAGTGTGGATCGAAATGGCTGTTCGCTTATTCGCCTGGGGCGTGACCGGAGTGCTTGTCATAGTGCTGATGTACGGAAAGGGCGATCGCAGCAGTACGAAGTGCTCAAACCAGAAACATTGGCCTGGCTGCAACCGGACTCAATCTGGCAATATGGCTTGGCATTACCTACTGGTTCTTCATTCATTACGCCGAGCTTCACACCGGCAAGTAAACTAAACCCGCAAGGGTATGCCCGCCGCAGAGATCACTGCTTTTAAGTGATCTCTGCGGCGGTTTTAATTTGCGCATGGGCATTACTTAATACCTTGTTGACTCGGCATTCAGCTTTTCACCGCAGTCATTCCGCCGCCTGAGGGCATAACAAGCGAAGCGGACCCGCCTTAGTTAATGTTTGCCACCAATTATCGCGGCCATACTCGGTCTAACGTTCAGTCGTTAAGCTGCGGATTCATTCTGGAAATTGTTCTCTCCAGCTTTATTGATCGTGATCTAAACGTGCAATGTAACGCGTTAAAGCCCTGCTCCCCGCAGATCGATATCAGGCTTGGCTATGCTTCAAAAAGGTAGTTATCGCGCGTTAGATCGGATCGCATTGTTACGGAAAGTAGTCCTCTGGACATCTGCTGGCATTGGCTGGCAAGAGCTGCTTGGAGCCGGCTTAGGGACAAAAAAACGGCTGCCTTTTCAGACAGCCGTAAGAAACATCGCAAATTAGGAATATTAGTTCGCGTCAGTGGGTGTCAAGCCAGCTGTCGGAGCGTCGATCTTATCAAGTGCGTCCTTGTAGACCTTGATGTAACCGCCAGTCTCCATTTTTTGCTTGGCCGCTGCGAGATAATCGGAAAAAACCGCTGATCTCTTTTTCGAGAGCATGGTTTCGATCAGGCCGCTTCGCTGTTTGGCAAAATCGGCGGTATTAGCATCCTCACGCTTGTTTACGCCAACGACGTACCAGTTATCTCCAACCTTGATCGGCGTCTTGGTCACATCGCCCACTTTCATCGCAAAAAGGGCGTCTTCCAGAGCTTCGCTAGTTCCGGCGGTCGGGCCTTCGCCAAGCGGGGAACCGAGAATGAGGTTCTTCTGATCTTTGGCAGTCATGCCTTTTGCAGTTGCCGAGGCACCGAGAGCACTTGCGGATGCTGCACCTGAAGCGATCTGCTTCGCGATCTCTTCGACTTGCGAGCGAGCTTTCTCGAGCTTCACGACGTCAACGATCTGAGCCTTGACCTCGTCAAATTCAGCGTCACGCGGCTCTTTCTTATCAGCCAGCATCGGGATCGCGAAACCATTCTGGATCGGGGTCTTTTCGCCGACATCGCCGACATTGGCGAGCGGGCCGATGCCTTCTTCGAACTGCGGCGAGATACCAATGTTAGGCACGTCATCACCCGGCTTAACGAACGCAGTTTCCTTGACCATATCGGCAGCCGACATATTCGCTTCTGCCGCGAATGCCTGAGCTGTTTTAACCGGATCTTTGGTTTCTTTAAGCGACGTAACGATCTTCTGTGCGAGTTCCGCAGCGACCGCGTAGGCCTTGCGATTTCGCAAACTGACCTCGATCTCTTTCTTGGCCTGGTCGTAGGATTTAGGCACGTCTTCCCCGCGGCGGAGAATGAAGTAGCGGCCTTGATAGCTGATCGGCTCGGTGACATCGCCTGGCTTCATTTTGAGCAGACGTTGATATGGATCGTCAGCTTTGTTGGGGTTCTCGCGAACCGGTCCCGAGAGTTTACCGCCGTTCTGGGCAGTTCCCGGATTTTCTGAATGGCCTTTAGCCAAAATGGCAAATGCTTCTTCCGTAACACTCGGCCCATCTTTTTTAGCCTGCTGAACGAGTTCGGCGGCCTTGGCAGCGACCTGGCCATCGAGTTCTGGTTTGGGAACGCGAAGAACGATCTCCTGGCCGTTCACACCGGCGAGCTTTTTGTCAGCCGGCAGAGCATCATATTCGGTCTTAAGGTCGGCATCAGAGATCTGCAGCTTTTCGCCAAGCTTTGCGGTGTTAACAAAAACGTACTTGATCTTCTTCTGCGGAACGCTGATGTAGTAGCTCGTCTTGTTCTTTTCAAAATAATCTCTTAGTTCGGCGTCGGTCGGCACGATGGTCTTGGCAAGTTCCGTGCTGTTCACCGCAACGTAGTTGACGTCGAATTTAGTGTTCTTACGCTGAAAGTCATTAAGGACTTCTTCCTCGGAGACAGTGACGCCCGATGTGAGAAAAGCGTTGAGTTTCTGAGCACTGAGATCATCACGAACGCTCTGTTCGTAGGTCGCGATGCTGCCAAACTGCTCCTTTACATTCTGCTCATATTGGGCCTGATCAAACGGTTTTCCGTCCGTCGGCTTGTTCTGCTCTCTTAGTTTAGCGGCTACCTCAGCATCGCTCGCCGTAAGGCCGAGGCGTTCTGCCTCAACGCGCGTGATGCGGCTGCTGATCAGGCCGTCAAGCATCATTCTCGTTGGGAATGATTGGCCGCGGCTGAACTGGGCGTAATTTTCTTTCTGCCTGACTAGCTCGCCGATCGAGATCTTCTGTCCCGAAACCGAGGCAACCGTCTCATCGCTTTGAGCAAGGTTCGCGGAGACCGCGTTGTTACGAGCCGGCGTGTAGAAAAATACAAGGCTGCCCACCATCAAAATGGCGAACAAAAACAGAACGAAATTTCGCGTCTTCTCAAGACGGGTAAAGAACTTTAACATCGAGATACACCTACACCTTTGAAATACTGACTTTTAGTCAAAAAGAGACAATCCGCAATTCTAACAAAAACACCGCTGAAAGCCAATTAAACAAGGCTCGCGCGCCGAATAGCGGGCGATTATATGCCCAGCACTCCTACTTCCTCAATTTATTTCTCCTTGCGGTTTAGTATCATTTCACTGATTATTAGAGAGTTAGGCGGCCGTTTATGATTAGCAAGAAGATCAATTCTGTCGGCATCGTCGTAAAGCCGGGCCATGAAGAGGCAAAGGCGACGGCGGCAGAGCTTTCAGTGTGGCTCAGAAAACACCGCTTAGGCGAATCATGCGAAATGGTTTCCGCCGGTGATATTTCGGGCGGCCGGACGCCGAGGATGAAGGCCGATCTGATCGTTGTTCTTGGCGGCGACGGCACAATGATCTCGGCTGCACGTCTCGTCAAAGACCCAGAGACACTAGTTCTCGGCATCAACTACGGAAGTCTCGGTTATCTTACGGATTTTCGTATCGAAGAGATGTTTCCCGCGGTCGAGGCGATAATCGCGGGGAATTACGAGATAGACCGCCGCGTAATGCTCGAAGCAGAACATTGGCGTGGTGAAGAGAGACTCGCGACCGGACGGATCCTCAACGACGTCGTCGTCAACAAAGCAGCCCTCGCGCGGATAATCGAGATCGACGTCAAGCTAAACGATCTTTTCGTTAATACATTTCGCGCCGACGGTCTGATAGTTTCGACGCCTACGGGCTCGACCGCATACAACCTCTCAGCCGGCGGCCCGATCGTTTACCCGTCAATGAACGCCGTCGTGCTGACGCCGATATGCCCATTCACGCTAACAAATCGCCCGATCGTCGTCCCTGACAGCGCCGCCATCGAACTAACTCTCCACCACGAAAACGAAGGGGTCGTCCTCAGCCTCGACGGCCAAACCGGCTACCCAATGCGCGCCAAAGACCGCATCATCATCCGCAAGAGCGAAACCACATTCAACCTGGTGCAGCCCGCCAATCGAAACTATTTTGATGTTTTGAGGGATAAACTGAAGTGGGGAAGGTAGTGAGATATTAAAACATAAAACACAAGTCTCGAAGCTGTGGTTCAAAGTCGTATTGATCAAATCAACTGATCTGGTCGTTACCCTTCGGAAACCCTCTGAAACCACTGAAACTTGCCAGACTCTTTCCAGCCGTCTTAAATGCAACGCCTTCGCGAGGAGTTCCTGCTGGAGATTCATCGGGATTGAGGCGCCGGTCGAGCATTTGCCTTGGAATTGATGACCCCTCCCCGGGAACTCTTCGTCAGCACCCCCCCCAAAAGACTGATCTGATCGTCATCCTCATTCCCGGAAACCCTCCGGAAAACCATAAACTTTCCCAGATCGCATTTTCCAGCTTTTGGCGTTTAACTTTCAACCCGGTCACCTTCCGAGCATGTTTCTTCGCCGGTCGCGATCCTGCTGGGCCAGATTCTTGGGGCTCCTTTCCCCAGGGGGTCCGCAGGGATGACTATCTTATCGTGAAAGCAGGGCCGGTTGAGCATTTACCGTGATACGCCGAACTTCGATCACCAGGCTGCGATCATCGGGCCTTTAAGGCCTTCGTCCGCCGCAAGTTCTCGCGGAGTTCGTAGCCGACGGTTGTTCGACGCCGTGTGATCCTTTGGCTTTGACTCCTTGGACGAGTTTTGCGAGGTGGCCGTGGCCTTCATTTCAGCATTTGCCGCCTTGACCTGGAGAAAGTTCGGCGGAGTGATAGGCGTAAACGGCTCATGCTTCTGAGCGGTAAAGTAGGATCGTTGACGATGTTAAAATAATAAGATTTCTACTCACGCAAAAACGTTCTCGCGGGCGAGCCATCTCCGGTAGCTCCGTCATATTTTAAGGGCGAGCAGATCAGTTCGTAATCGCCCGCCGGAACCGAGCGAAGGTCGACGCCTTCCAAAATAACAACCTCTTTCTCAAGCAAAGTGATATGCACCGGATGCCCGGGCGAGCCGCTTTTTTCGATCGAGAGATAGTCGATACCGACGAGAACGATGCCGCTGTCGACGAGCAATTTTGCAGTTGCCGGTGTCAGATAAGAAAAATCCGTTCTAAATCCAAGCTCCGGCGTCGCCCAGAATGATGAATTCTGCGTTTTGAAAAGCACGCGGCTGACTCCGGCGAGATCGCCGACGTGCTCAGGCTCGATCGCGACGACATCGGTTGGAACCTCAATGACGCGGCACGGGCCGACGAGCTTGTTTGGGTCGAGTTCGTGAACGCGTTTTGCACCGTCGATAAAATGGTTCGGTGCATCGACGTGCGTTGCCGTGTGAACGCCGAGTGATATCTGTGAAACGTTGGCCGACGACCCTTTTGCGATCGCCTTGAACGAATTGATCTCGACGCCCGGATCGCCCTTATAGATTGGAGTTTCGGCGCTAATGGCAACCGTTATGTCGTGTATTTTCTTCATTTTACCGCCGTGAATTTTCCGTTGACCTTGGTGAGTTTCGTGACCGCGTTTGCACCGACCTTGCGATATTTGCTGTTCTCGCCTGAGAAGTATTTTTGTTTGTAGAACACGGGAACCGCGCCGGGCTTCGCGGTAAGTTTCCACGCGGCAACTGCTTCTGTGTCGGCAAATTCTTCCGCTTTATACCAGCCGATACCTTTTGGAATCCCGCCGGCAAATTCCATCAGATCAACGCCAACGCCGCCCTGCCCCTGATGCATTCCGCCTGAATAGGCGAGCGCAAATTCATCGAGCCCATTTTGGTTAATGTCGGGAACCGCGTTAACCCCAACGGTCCAACCTGCCTCCGAGATGTAATTCCCCACGACATTGCCGCCTTCGATCAAAACGAGCCCGACCCATCCAAAGCCATTTCCGGTCTGGCAATACTGGTAGAAAATAAGCCGCTGTTTCGCCCCTGCTTTAGAAAACGCTCCATCCGCAAAGCCCGCAACTTCGATCGAATCGGCATTGCAGGTCTCGGACGAGATCGATCTTTTTACCGCCGGCAGAGCCGAATCAAAAAGAGCCTGATCAGCAGCAGATAATTTCACCTCCACAGCTTCTTTTGTCGGGTCGTGAACGACGACCGTGCCCTGAGAAAATACGGATAATGTACAACCCGCCAACACCGCAAAAGCGAACGCCAACACTCTCGTTTTCATAATGTTTAGAGCATAGTTCAAATGCCGTACGGCGCACAAGATTTGCTTTCTGCAGGGCATTGAACTTACGCTTGTTTCTATGGATATCGAACACATTGAAAAAGGCGGCCGCGGAGCCTTTATCGTTCGCGGAGACGGCAAGCGACTCGCGGAGATGGCATACAAAACCGAAGGCGACACGGCGTTCACTATCGATCACACCGAGATAGACGAGAGCCTCCGCGGTCAAAAGGTCGGTGACAAGTTGCTCGCTGCTGCCGTGGAACATGCTCGCAAGAAAAATTTGAAGATCCACGCGACGTGTTCGTTCGCGCTGAAAAAGCTGCATGGAAATGCAGAGTACGCAGACGTTTTTGAGGAGCAGTAGATGCATCAGCCGCGTATTTCAGCCTCGAGCTATTCAAATACCGCACCGCTCGTCTGGTCGTTCCTCTACGGCAAAAACCACGGCAAGGCCGAGTTGATCATGGACACAGCTCCCGCGCGTTCGGCGGAACTGCTCATGCAGGATCGCGTGGATGCGGCCCTTGTCCCTGTGATCGCCTACCAAATGATCGAGGGAGTCCGGCTTGTTCCTGATGTGTGTGTGGGTGCGCGAGAACGTGTCCGCAGCGTCTGTCTCGTCACTAAGGGCTCTGATTTAGCAGATGTCCGCAGCGTGTCTCTCGACACTTCGTCGCGGACCTCGGTCGCTCTTACAAAAATCATCTTTCGTGAATTCCTAGGCTTTGAGCCTGTCTGGAAGGTAGCACGCCCCGATATCGAAGAAATGCTCGCCGATTCTGACGCGGCTCTGTTGATCGGCGATCCAGCCCTACGACTTTCCGCCGACTCCAGACTCCAGACTCCGAACTCCGGACTCAAATATTACGATCTCGCCGAACTCTGGAAGCATCACACCGGCTTCGGATTCGTCTTCGCGATGTGGATGACCCGCCGCGACAGCGTCGAGATCGATTTTGCCTCGGCGCGAAACGAAGGCATCGCCCACATCGACGAGATCATCGCCAACTACGAAACCGACATCCATCTCGGCCGCGACGAGATGCGGAAGTATTTGTCGGAGAACATTTCGTATTCAATAGACGATCCGATGAGAAGCGGGATGGAGCTTTATTTCAAACTCGCTGAAAAACACGGATTGATCTCCAAAGCAAATGGCCTGCAGTTCGTTAAGTAGTTGCTTGTTTGCAAGGGATCTGCACGCTGCGACTTACGGTCAGAATTCAATTATCGGTCGTTTTAGCTCGTTATAGAGCACTTTGTCTATGATCTTGCCGTCGTTTTCCTTCAGATGTTCGACGACAATGAGCGCGTGGTGAATACGGGTGTCGATATCCTTCGACCTTGAGAGCAAATATAGGAGCGAACGCTGTTTTCCCTTGCCGAGAGCGTGGAAAAGCCGGTCGCCTTCCGGGTCCTGATTTAAAACTTCTTCAAATTCCTCGGGCATCGGCAGGCCGTATTTGCTTTCGTCTTTGACGAGCACCACATCAACCATGTCGCCCGCAACGATGCCGACCTCGTCACGTTTTTTCTTATTGACAATGATGTAGAACACCTCGCCCCACGGCAGCAGAGCACACTGAAATGGTTCGCCGCCGTTAATCGAGCAAACGACACGCTTGAATTTGTCTTCGAACGCGAAATTCGCGACGATCTCCTTCTCAACGATCAAAAAATGCCAGCCCGAACCTGTTGACGAGATAGTCAGCTCGGTTTTGAATTTTACATCCTTTACCTCTTTTGCCATTTTATATCGCCGATCGCATCGCCAGATGCTGTTCGCTGTAAACAAATTTCCCGTCAGACCGTTTCAGAAGCTCGATCCCAGCCAGGCTGCGGGCGATGCGGCGGTCGGGATCTTTTACAAAGACCACGAGCTTGAGCATCAACCGCTGATCGCCTGGTGAAAGGGCGTTGAACAGCCTTTCGCCCTCCGCATCCTGCCGCAGAACCTCGGCAAATTCCTCCGGCATCGGCATCCCGTATTTGCTCGTGTCCTTGCTTAGTTCGACCGTTACCGTGTCGCCAATATCGACTCCAAGAGTTTTTCTAAGCTGCTTGCTGAGCGTTAAAAAATAGTCGCCTTTACTCGGAAAAAGCGAGCAGTTAAATGGCTCGCCGCCATTCAGCGAACACATCACACGCCGCAGATTTCCATTGAACCCAAAATCGGCGACCAAAGCCTTCTCTACCCGCAAGATATGCCATGGCGGATCGCTGTCGGTGATCTCGACGTGCGATTCGAATTTTGCGTGCGGCACTGTATCCATTGCGTGTCTTACAGTTTAGTTTTGTATTTTGTTAAAATAAAGGCAATGAAAAGCGATATTCAGCCTATTTTGGATAAGGCCTTGGGCGGCGAACGCCTAACGACCGACGATTGTACTACTCTTCTCGAATCGAACGATTTTGTCCGCATCGGCCTCGCGGCTGACGAGATCCGGCAACGTAAAAATCCCGGCGATGTCGTTACTTATATCATCGACCGCAACATCAACTACACCAACGTTTGCAACGTCGTCTGCACGTTCTGCGCGTTCTATCGGCGTCCGGGAAAGCCCGACACGTACGTACATTCGATCGAGGAAATTTGCAGCCGTATCGACGAAACCATCGCCCTCGGCGGCACCGGCGTATTGATGCAGGGCGGCCTGCATCCTGATTTTAATATCGAGTGGTATGAGGATCTGCTCTCGACGCTCCACGCAAAATACCCAAAATTCCAGCTCCACTGCTTCTCACCGCCCGAGATACACAACATCTCGCTGATCTCAAAACTAGATTACGAGACGATCCTGCGTCGTCTGAAAGCCGCAGGCCTCAATTCAATGCCCGGCGGCGGTGGAGAGATACTCGATGACGAGGTTCGTGCGAGAGTGTCAACCAAATGCAACACCCAGCAATGGCTCGACGTGATGCGTGCCGTTCACAAGGTCGGCCTGATCTCGACGGGCACGATGATGTTCGGCATAGGTGACAAGATCGAACATCGTGTGCGGCATCTTGACCGCATCCGCGAGGTTCAGGATGAAGCTCTCGCGGCGAGAGCCGTCGATCCAAACTACGGCGAATTCACCGCCTTCATCCCCTGGACATTCCAACGCGAAAATACCGCTCTCGGCCGCAAGATCACCGAAGAACCGACCGGCATCGATTACCTAAAAATGCTTGCCGTCTCGCGCCTCTTCCTCGACAATATCCAACACATCCAGGCCTCATGGCTAACTCAAGGCATAAAACTAGGTCAAACGAGTCTGCGTTTTGGCGCCGACGATATGGGCTCCATCATGATCGAAGAAAACGTAGTCTCCGCCGCAGGTGCCCATAACGAAGCCAACGAGAGAGATCTGAGATACCAGATCCGGGAGGCTGGCTTCGTTCCACAGCAGCGAGATATTCTCTACAAGTATATAGATCGTGAAAACGTCGATTCACTAGATAGAAGCGACTCGATGAAGTTGAAGCAATTGAGCGTCGCGTTTGCGGATTAATCGGTTATTCAACTGAATTGATGAAGAATTCGATACCATCTCCCTGGCTTGGTCCGACTCGCGGATATCTATTCGACTGGATAACTCAGAAGTGGGTTCAAATGACGGGGCTGACTGTTGATCTAGATTCGCACAGATGGCTTGATGGTCCCATAGGCGAACCCTCAGGAATCGGGGGAGATTATTTCAACCGCCTATCGGAGAAGGATGGCCTCGAACTGCGGCGGAATGTGCCAGAAGTTGTCCTCATTCAGGAACTTACGACACTTGAAAGCGACAGTTTTGATCTGAATCAACTCGATCCACAAGTACGAAACTTCTACGAGCATACGTCAAATTATGATCTGGACGTTTGGGCTGAATGGTCGAGTGTTTTCAGGCCATTTGGCAGATTACTCGCTTTTTTCTTCAGTCGCCGTCTTCAGCAGCTAAACGTACCTTTGTCTTCGCTCGAAACCAGTCATGGCATGACCAGTGAGGTTATTCAGTTAGCTGAACCCGATTCAGGAGCCATCAAATACGTCGCCTGGCTTAGACATCTAGTTGGAACAGGACACGTCCTTTATGCTGGCTGTTACTCTGCCTGTAAGGTACCTGGATTTGACGGAGTTTGCGTAAAGGTTGTCTTTCCGCTGCCGAATGGAAATGCGATCGTATTAATGAAACCCTCAATTGGCAATGATGGATCCTTGACTGTCACTTCTTCGGGAAACAAGTTTGGCGATCCCGGCTTCTATTTTGTTGTGCACAAGAGTGATGGAGACGTTACTGCGAGATATGTAAGAACAATGCGAGAAAGCATTCATGTATACCCCGATGCGAACTCGGTTGTGCGGGCCAACCACATTTTGAAGATTTTTGGGTTTACTTTTTTACGCCTACACTATCGGATGGTGCCAAAGATGAGCTAATTTTTCTTGTCAACTTGTCAAGAAAATCCTAGAATCAAATTATGAAAAGCCTAAACGTCGGAGAATTTAAAGCTCAGCTTTCGGACGTACTTGAAAAGGTTCAGCAAGGTGAGAGTTTTGGCATTTTGTTTGGTAAAAACAAAACTCTTATCGCAGAAATCAATCCACCACGAAAGCAGAAGAAAAAAGGTAAACGAAAACTGGGCATTCTTGAGGGAAAAGCAAGAGTGGTGTTTGCTGACGATTTTAAGATGACTGAAGAAGAGTTCATTAATCTTAGATGAGGCTTCTGCTAGACACACATGTCTTCCTATGGACGATACTTGAGCTGAAACGTCTACCGAACTCAGTGATCAAGGCGATTCAAGATCCTGGAAACGAGGTTTTCGTAAGCGCCGTTAGTTTTTGGGAGATATCGATAAAATCAAGGCTAGGTAAGATCGATCTGATCGACCTTACTACCTCAGATCTGATCCCTTCCGCAACGGCGATGGGCTTCTTGACGATCGGCCTTGCCTCCGATGAAGCAGTTTCTCAGGATAAGCTTAAAGAAAATACCCATTTCGACCCCTTCGACCGCATGCTGATCTGGCAAGCCATTCAGCGGGACTTGGTTCTAGTCAGCAGCGATCCCGAATTTAAGAAATTTAAGACGGATGGCCTGAAATTGCTGTGGAAATAGTCCTTGGCTGAAATGTTTCCCAAAAAACCCGCACCATCAGTGCTATTCTTTTGTTCGAATACATACCTCGAAACAACTTGGAGTAAATGACGATGACCCTTTTCAATTCAACTGTCCGGAGATATTTTCAGATCCTGATCTTAGTTCTCGCCATCGGCGGCTTTCATCAATTGCTAGCGTCTGACTGGTCCAACACGATCGCCGCGGTTGTTTTGAACGACCGGCTTTATACGATCGAGAAAAGCGGGGCTCTTTATGGCGTCGATCTTGGCAGCGGAAAATGGGCGCAGATCGGGAAATCTGAGTTTGCGAATACACGGCTCTTGTTTGCCGGGAACCGCAATCTGCTGACGATCGAGAACGACGGCAGTCTCTATCGGATCGATCCGTCGAATGGTTCGTGGGCTCAAGTCGGAAAGGCTGGTGATTGGAAAGGGACGCTGGCTGGAGCTTTTGTGAATGGTCGGCTTTACACAGTGGAGTCAAGCGGTGCGATGTATGCGACGAATCCCGGAACCGGCGTTTGGGCTCAGGTCGGAAAGTCGGAATTTGGGAATTCGCTGCGGCTTTTTGCAACGGACGATTCGCTGTATTCGATCGAAAAGGACGGCAGCCTGTATTGGATCAGCCCTGCCGACGGCTCATGGAAGCGGATCGGCAAGGCGGGCGACTGGAAGAATACGACCGCCCGCACAACCCTGAACGGCAAGATCTACACCACCGAGGCAAGCGGAGCGTTGTACGAAACCAATCCGTCAAACGATACGTGGCGGCAGGTTGGTAAAACCGAGTTTGGAAAGACGCGGTTCTTGTTCAGTGCGAATGGCTCCTTGTATTCGATGGAAAACGGCGGGATCTATCGCATCAACCCAGTCACTGGAGCCTGGGTCGCCGTCGGATAAATTATGGGGGCAAAGATCGCTGCATTTCTATTAACAGTGACCGCCTGCATTACTGCGGCGGTCATTTTATTGTCGGTGCTCATCCTGGCGATGAATGGTTACAGCGAGAGCGACGCGATGTGGGGGCTTGGTACCTTTGTGGTGTTCGCGTTCCTGGCCTCGGTATTTGCTGGGATCGGTTCGATAATCCTGGTCTCCAGGCTGCAAACGAGACAGTTCAGCGTGGCAAAAGGTTTGTTGATCGCAATTCCAGTCTCCTCGATCGTCGGTGTCGGGCTGATCTTCGCCAGCGCATTGATCGGTGTCGGAGTTGCTGAATTCGTCCGCGTAAACTATTGACCAATGCCTCAGATCGTCCTCGAAACATTTATCAATGCTTCCCCCGAAACGTGTTTCGACCTGATACGCGATGATCGCATTCATATTGAGACAACCGCGAAAACGAAAGAAAGTGCTTTTGACGGTGGGACGAATACCAAGATCGGATTGGGACAAACTGTCACATTCGAGGGAACGCATTTTGGCTTCCGGCAGCAGTTGACAATGAAGGTCGTGAAGTTCGAAAGGCCGGTGTTGTTTGTCGATGAAATGACCGACGGAACTTTTAGTTCGTTCCGGCACATCCACGAGTTTACTCGGCACGAAGCGGTAACCCTCATGCTCGATACATTGACCTGGACTTCGCCTTACGGAATGTTGGGTAGGATAGTCGACAAATTTCTTATCAAGCGTCACCTTCGGAATCTAGTCAGCAGGAGGAATGCTCGGCTGAAGCAGATCGCCGAAGCCGAGAATATCTCCACATAATGACCACCGTTCCCGCGTAGATCAATTCGAGGTTGGCGATGAAACGGCTAGGCGCTTGATCAGAACGGCCGCGGCATCCTTTGTCGATTTTGTACTTGCCTCTGACATTGCTTTCGTCGCATCGAGGTTTACGCCGCGTTTTTCGAATGTCTGTGAAAAGATCACTTGGCAAGTTTTGGCATCGACGGCCCGCAGATTAAATTTGACCACCGTTTCATAGCTTTTTACGCCGTAGAGCGACGACTTTTGCTTTGCACTGTATTCGCTGACGTTTCCTATGACCAGAATTTTTGCTCCGGTCTTTTCACCGATAGCCGTAACGGTCGTTGCATTGACCGTTTCGCCGTTTATAGCTTTCAGCATTTCAGGCTCGATAGTAGACGACTTTGCTTTATCGGCGACATCAAATTTGGTGCTGCTGAGCAGTTCGCCGATCAGCAGGTCGGTTAATTCACTTCCGCCATAAACCGCTTTGCCGGATTCAGCGAATGGGATCACCGCGATGCTTGGTTTACCATCGGTTTGGGGAAAAGCAGAAGCAACAAATATCAGACCACAAAATGCAGCCAGAGCAAGCGTACTCATCCTAACGCGGAGGAAAGACTTCATAAATTCTCCTTGGATACTAGCGGATATTAGCTCACTGATGCAGGCCGATCTGGAACAAGAACAGCGACAAACATTAATACAAGTCTCTTGCAATTTCAGTCAAGTAACTGGCGAGATTATAGTTCGGGCAATTAATATTGTAAAGAGATATGCTGGCTGTTTCAGTTTTCTTTGCATCCTCTAATTACGAATCTATTACAAACTCATCGCAGTGAACCTGTTAGTCTAATACTGTCCTTACTTTAGCTTCGTCATCATATTCTCTTAATGCAAAATGTTTTAACGTTCAAGCGGGTCAGCCAGACGATCAACTGGCGAAACGCCATCATGGTAACGGTGTTTCATATCGTCGCCATCGGGGTTTTCTTCACATTTAGCTGGCAGAATTTTGCCGCACTAGTTATCGGAAACTGGATCGTCGGGAGCCTCGGCGTCGGGCTCGGTTGGCACCGTCTGCTGACGCACCGGAGTTTTAAGGCACCAAAGTGGCTCGAGTATCTGCTCTCGTCGCTCGCCTGTATGTCAATGCAGGATCCGCCGGATAAGTGGATCGCTACGCATCGGATGCACCACGCATTTACTGATACCGACAAAGATCCGCACTCGATCCGCCCCGGTTTCTGGTGGGCGCAGATCGGTTGGGTCGTTTGGGGCAAGGCTCAGGATCACGATAACGCGACGCTTCAAAAGTACGTTCCCGATCTGATGAAAGACCGCGGCCACGTGCTGATCTCAAACTTTTATTTGGTTCCGATCATTCTGTCCATAGGCGTTTTCTTTGCGATTGGCGGTTGGTCGATGGTCATTTGGGGAGTTTTTGCACGCGTCGTTTACGGCTGGCACACGACGTGGTTCGTCAATTCGCTCTCGCACATGTATGGCGGCAGGCCGCACGAGACGGGCGATATGTCGACCAACAACTGGTTCGTCGCGATCCTCACCTTTGGCGAGGGCTGGCACAATAACCACCACATGTGGCCGACCTCGGCGAGACACGGAACGGAGTGGTATCAGTTCGATCAGAACTGGATAACCATTCGCCTTTTCGAAAAACTCGGCTGGGCAAAAAATATACGTTTATTTAACACCGAAAAGCCGCAGATCGAATTGAAACAAGCCGCGTAAACGACTAACATTCGGGGGATATGAATATCAGTAGAATGTCATGTTCCCCGCGTTTGATCGTTCTCTTTTTGTGCTTTTTTGCTTCGGCGATATCGGCGCAAAACAAGATCGAGAACGTCGTCCTCGTCACGCTCGATGGAGCGCGTACGCAGGAAATATTCGGTGGCTTGGACGCCGATATTTTTCGCAGCGTAAATAAGAATTTCGAAAAGACAGCCGCATTTAAGAATTACAACGCCGCGACCCCTAAAGAACGCCGTGAGCTGCTCATGCCATTCTTCTGGAAGACGCTGATGACAGAACACGGCTCGATCGCCGGCAACCGTGAGCTTAAAAGCGAGGCAAAGACGACAAACAAGCTCTTCTTTTCCTATCCCGGCTACTCAGAGATCCTGACTGGCGAAGCTCACGACGATGTCATTAAGAGCAACGGCCATCCGCAGAATCCTTATCCTTCATTTCTCGATTTTCTGACCCGCAAGCTTGGAAAAGGTCCGAACGCCGTCGCCGAATTTTCGTCCTGGGACGCATTTATGCGGATCGCCACGAACAAGCCGGGTTCGTTTGTCGTTAACGCCGCCTACGAAACCTATCCGACCAAAAACCCTGAGATCAATGAGCTTTTCCGCCTGCAGTCCGAGGTTCTCGCTCCATGGCCGAGCGTGCGTCACGACTATTTCACGTTCAAGCTCGCGATGGCTCACATGAAGGAGTTTCAGACGCGGGCGATCCACATAGGGTTTGACGAGACCGACGATTACGCTCATGACAAGAACTACGAAAGGATTTTGGATACTCTGCACAAAACAGACAACTGGCTGAAAGAGCTGTGGAATTTTGTCGAGAAAGACCCGCGATACAAAGGTATAACAGCGATCATGATCACTGTCGACCATGGTCGCGGTAACTCGCCGAAAGACTGGTCCGATCATGGCGAAGACGTTCCCGAGGCGCAGAATATTTGGATGGCATTCGTCATTCCGGGTGTCGACCTTCGTGGTGAATGGAGAAATACCGAACCGATCTATCAAAATCAGATAGCCGCGTCGCTTTGCCGTTTGATGGGTTTTGATTATAGTGAGAATAATCCGAACGCCGGCAAGCCAATAGCCCGGCTATTCGAAAAGCGATGATCCAAAACTACACAGAATTTTGGGATTTTTACGTGCAGGAGCATTCTAAGCCGCTCACGCGTACCCTACATTTTGTCGGCACATCACTCGGCATTCTTCTTCTTGTTTGGTTCATCGGACGCGGTACTTGGTATTACTTTCCGCTTTGTTTTCTGAGCGGATATGGATTCGCGTGGTTCGCCCATTTTTCGGTAGAAAAGAATAAACCGGCCTCATTCAAATATCCGCTGTGGTCGTTCATTTCGGATTACAAAATGATGTGGTTCATGATGACGGGCCGGATGAATGCCGAGGTCGAGCGCGTTATGTCGGAAGTTTAACCACATAGAAACATAGACACATAAATGTTGTTCCTTCCGACCAAACTATGTTCCCTAACTTCCTGTGGTTCAAATAGCTCCCGAGATCAGCTCAAGTGATCGATCAAAACGATAAGAAACCCCAAAATGTCCGCCGTCGAATTCCTCGTGGATGTGTTCGATGCCGTGATCTTTCAGCCGTTTTGATAAGATCCTAGCTCCGACATCGAGATTGAATTCGTCACTTTTTCCGGCGTCGAGAAAAAGCAATTTTAACGACTTTAGATCTTTTGCGTGCTTTGCAACGAGACGAACCGGATCGTGTCCGAGCCAACGCTCCCATACATCCTGCCGCATTTCTCCGGTTTCGAGATCAAACGGCAGGTCGAAATCAGTCCCGTTTGGCGAATAGCACGCGCTCATTCCGATCGTGTTGATCGCGGCATGGGCGTCGCGGCCGTGCTTTTCGGTTGACCAGATCTTTTCCATTAAAGCTTTCGGGTCGCCCTTGATCAGGCGGAAGGCCTTGGCAAAATCCTGCGGCAGGCAGTATTCGAAATAGCAATCGCCCGCGATCGAGCAGATCATCCCAAACTGATCCGCGTGCCGCATTCCCATGATCAGCGAACCGTAACCGCCCGACGATTTTCCCATCGCGGCTCGCGAATCTCGTGACGAAATCGTTCGAAATCTTTCATCAATGAGCGGCACGATCTCCCGAGTCAGATAGTCCTCGTATCTGCCGGTCGCGGTTGAATTTATATACTGCGAACCGCCGAAATATGTAAAGCAATCCGGCATGACGACGATCATTGGGCTTATCGTTCCAGCGGCGATCAGGCGGTCCATTCGCTCGGCGATGTTGGGCGTGAATGCCGAATCGTTCATCAGCATCTGCCCGCGGCCGGTGAAACCGGTCAAGCAATAGACCGTCGGATATCTTTCGTCGCTTTCCTCATAACCCGGCGGCAGATAGACAAAAAGATCGCGCTCATGCGGGTCGCCCAGCGGATTACCCTTTAATACTGTGCTCTCGTGCCGTACATTTGTGACCGTGCCGCGTGGTTGATCGGTGAATCTGTTCATTTTTCCGAAATTATAGCGTAGAATTCGAGAATATGTTCGCTGACGAGTTGATCAACATTGATTCCAACGCCCTGAACACGACTATCGAATTCCTGACCGCGATGGTCACACCTGCCCTGCTTATCTCGGCAACCGGTTCGCTCGTGCTCTCGACCTCGACGCGTCTGGGTCGCGTGGTCGATCGCGTTCGTCAGCTCGAGATACGTCTCGGCGAGCTGATCTATGTCGAGGACCGCGATGAGGTGCCGCTTTACGATAAACGTGTTGAGGTCGTGGTCGATCTGCTCGACAAAGTCACCAGCCGTTCGCGCATATTGCAGCGTGCTCTCGGCACATTCTACTACGGCATCGGTGCATTCGTTCTGACAAGCGTCCTCATCGCAACGGCGGCATTTCTTACAAAATACAGGATGCTCCAGCTCTTCCCGATCGCATTTGGGATCGGGGGCATCATGTGCCTGTTTTGGGGCAGCCTGCTGATGATCAAAGAGACCAGAATGGCGACCGCGACGGTGAATGCAGAGATGGATTTTACGTGGGAACTCGCCCGCAACGTTGCTCCTGACGACATTACCAGTAAATACGCAAAACACGGCAGACACAACGGCTTGAACACCGCCAAACTAAAGGAAAAACGTGAACGCAAAGTATCTAACACTCTTGGCGGAGAATAGACCTAATGAAAAAATCTTGGTATTCCGCAAAGTGTATATTTCGTCTTCCGGCGACTGATTCCCGTCGCCAAATTTATGAAGAAAGGATAATTTTGATCGAGGCTAAAGACTGGGATTCCGCTATTAAGAAGGCCGAGAAAGAAGCAAATCAGTATTGTGATGATTCCTTGGGCTCTGAGTTTACGGGCTTCGTAGATGTATTTCATTTGTTCGATAAAAAGGTCAGCAATAAAACAGAAATATTTTCCTCAATGCAGACTAGTGATCTAAATTCGACTGAGTATTTGAATCATTTTTATCCTGATATGCCAGATGACTGTGAAGCAGAAGGACAAACTCATCGTTGGCATAAAAAAGATGATAAACACCAAAGTTGTTATCATTGCCGCGTGGTTATTAAGAGTTAAGTGACTGGGATGGCTGATACACAACCTAATTATATTGGGCTTTTAGATTCGGGTGAGTTGGAGTCTCGGGTCAAGCGGCTCGAAGTTCTCCTCGCCTCCTGCACTATCTGCCCGAAAGACTGCGGCAACAACCGGCTCAATGACGAGATCGCGGCGTGCTATTCGGGCCGTCTACCGATCGTCTCGTCATACACCGCCCATTTTGGCGAAGAGCCGTGTCTATCGGGCACCAATGGTGCGGGAAACATATTCTTCGGCAACTGCAATCTCCGCTGCGTTTACTGCCAGAATTATCAGATCTCGCAAACCTGGAAAACGCAGAAAAAGAACGAGATAACCCATGAACGCCTCGCCGAGATGATGCTTGAGCTGCAGGCAAAAGGCGTGCACAACATCGGCTTTGTCTCGCCCACACATTTTGCCCCGCAGATGGCCCGCGGGATCTTGCTTGCGGCCCAACAAGGGCTGACGCTGCCGATCGTTTACAACACGAACGCCTACGATTCGGTCGAGGTCCTGCGGCTGCTCGATGGCATCGTTGATATCTATCTGCCTGATCTGAAATACGCCGATTCGGACGCCGGTTTTCAGTATTCCAAGGTTCGCGATTACAAGGAACACGCCCGTGCCGCGATCAAGGAAATGCACCGCCAAATGGGCGACACGCTGCAGTTTGGCGAAGACGGTTTGCTGAAACGCGGCCTCATGATCCGCCTGCTGGTCCTGCCAAACGGCATCGCCGACATCGAATCAAACCTACGCTGGATCCGTGACGAATTATCACCCAAAACCGCCATCTCGCTCATGGCCCAATACTACGCCACCAACAAAGCCGCGACCGACGACCGCTATATTCTATTGTCTCGTCGCATCTCCGAAGGCGAATGGTTCGAAGCCGTATCTTTACTGGAAGATATCGGCATGGAAGAAGGCTTCATGCAGGAATACGAATCGGCATCACATTACTACCGGCCTGATTTTAACGACGCGGAGAAGCCGTTTAAGGATATTAGGGATTTTCAATAGACCTTTCCGGGAGGAGTCGTGAGGAAATACTACTTTTCAGTTATCAGTATCGTGGTGCTTTTGTTGTCGCTGCTCGCATTCTCGGACAACCTGATCACCGACGTCGGACAAGAGAGCAATCACGACCCTAAGTTCGTCATTCACGGGATCATTTTGCTTTTGTGGATGGTCATTTTTGTTATTCAGACCACCTTTATTCGTAAAGATAATTTGGAGGCTCACAAAAAATTAGGCATTGCCGGCATGATAGTCGCGGCCGGTGTGGTGATAAGCACCTTTTACATCTTTATTGCCACCTACAAGGGCTGGGGCAATCTTGCATTCTATGCAAGGCCCAATCGGTTTTTCATGGTGAGCTTTGCAGTCCTGATCTTTGCGGCCTACAAATATCGAAAAATACCCGAGAAACACAAGCGACTGATTCTGGTAGCTATCTTTTACATGTTAGAGCCGATACTGAGTCGCTCTTTAGACATGTTTGTAGATGTAAATCTTTTAATCAGTATCCCTCTGGTATGGAATGCGTTTTTTATCTCCCTCTTTGTCTACGACTGGGTCACGATCAGGAAAGTACATTTTATTTCGTATATGGGATTTATCTGGTTCTACGCAGTATGGGTGATAAGTTTTCTGACATAAAATAACAAAATGACCACTGGAAATATCGCACCGAATTTCACCCTATTAGATGGCGACGGCAACAGCTGGACGCTCAACGAACACCAAGGCAAACCGGTGGTTCTGCTCTTTTATCCGGGCGATAATACACCGGTTTGTACGGCGCAGCTTTGTTCGGTTCGGGATCACTGGTCGGAGTATCAGGCGACGGGGGCTGAGGTTGTCGGGATATCGACCGACACGGTCGAGTCGCATAAGGGGTTTGCTGATAAGAATCAGTTGCCGCTGCGGCTTTTGTCGGACGCGGACCGCAAGGTTTCGGAGCTGTACGACATGAAATCCTGGCTCCCCGGCCGTTCGGCCCGCGGTGTGGTCGTCATCGACGGCAACGGCAAGGTCGCATATCACAAGGTGCAGGCTGTGAGCCTTTTTAAGCCTTCGGACGATGATGTTTTGGCAGCTATTCTGTTGGCAAAAGGAATGTGACTGGAGGGTGAGCATCCTGCTCGCCCGTTTTTGAGTGGATCGTCAGTGAAACAATCCCTACGCCATCACGCCGGAGGAACCTGCTTGGCAAGCAAGATGCTTGCGCTCCAGTCTGTGATAAAATCTCTCTATGGCTTTATTTGGTGATAAATTTAAATGTGGACGCTGCGATCAGAAGACCGAGCCGATCGGTTACGCGCCGATACCTACGGAACTGGGTCAAAAGATCGGTGAAGAGATGTGTCAGGGCTGCTGGAAAGAGTGGCTGCAAAAGCAGAACCAGCTCATCAACCACTTCGGCTTGGACGTTTCAAATCCCGATTCGCATCAGTTCCTCTTCGATAACATGAAGATCTTCTTCTACAACGAAGGCGTCGAGCTGGCCCAGATCGACACTTCGCAGGAAGGAAAGGTCAATTGGTAAATGGAACGCCGGCTTCAAGCCGGCGTGTTAAGCGATGAAATATCTCTGGCTAATTCTACTCCTCGCCGGCATATGGTTTCTCGCAAGTGCCGCGACCACGAACGGCCTTTTGCCAAGTGGCCATGGATTTGGCAGGATCTCAGAGATCGTGATCGGGTTGTTCCTGATCGCCTACGCCATCTTCCGCTTTAAAAAGAAATAGCCTTTACTTCGCAGCCTTCTCAAACTTCAGAGAAACCGAATTCATACAATATCTCAATCCCGTCGGCTGCGGCCCATCGTCGAAGACGTGGCCGAGATGTCCGCCGCAGCGGGCGCATTCGACCTCGGTGCGTTCGTAGCCGAGCAGTTTGTCGGTTTTTTCGACTACGTTCTTTTTGTTGATCGGCTCGTAAAAGCTCGGCCAGCCGGTGCCTGACTCGAACTTTGTTTTCGAGCTGAAAAGCTTGAGATGACACGCGGCACAGTAATAATCGCCGTCCTCGTGATTGTCAGCGTATTCACCCGTGAAGGCGCGTTCGGTTCCTTCTTCGCGAAGAACATGATATGCCTCGGCCGAAAGCTCCTTTCTCCACGCTTCGTCGGTCTTGACGACCTTTTGCCCGTCAAAAACATCGTCCGCTCCGGGCTTTGCCCCATTTTTCGCCGGTGTCGGTGCGGTCTCAGCTATCGGCTCAGCGACCTTTGCGGTTTCAGTCGCGGCTTTGCTCGCACATGCGAAACCGATAACTGCCGTTATCGCTGCAAGTATCAAAATTGCGGTGAATGTATGAATGTTTCTCATAATATGTATAAATGTAGCGCACGTTGCTAACGTTGTTACTATTCAGTTCGGTGAGCGGTTTATTCCGGATTCGGAAATGTGGAATGCAAAAGCCCGCGCGTAAGCAAGGGCGTTATACTCGAGTTGAATGATTCGCCCTTGCTGACGCGCGGGCTTTTGCAACGAGCGGGAATAATCCATGCACTCTCAGGCATTATTGAGCTGGCGGGCAAATATGTTTGGTTTGGGACGGGAGCGGGAAAAAGAATGGGCGGCGTTCGAGGCTGAGGCTTTGCCGTTGATGCCGGACGTGTATCGCGTCGCGTACTGGCTCGTCCGCGACAAGGAAACTGCCGAGGATCTGACGCAGGAAACGTTTGTTCAGGCGCTGAGATCTTTCCACCGCTATTCGCCCGACACCAACTGCCGTGCCTGGCTCGTCACGATCCTCTATCGCGTCAACGGCAAACGCCGTATGAAGCTCGGCCAGCTCAAGCTCGTCGAGGACACCGAGGAGCAGATCGCCCAAACCGTCGCCTTCGAACCGCCGATCCCGCAGAATCTGAGGGACGAAGAGATCATTGAAGCTATTCGCCGCGTTCCCGCAAAATTTGCCCAGGTCGTTCTGCTGACGGATGTCGAGGAATTTTCGTACAAGGAAGCCGCCGAGCTGCTTCAGGTGCCGATCGGAACGATAATGTCGCGGCTCCACCGCGGACGACGCTTGCTCAGACAGGAATTGACAGGCTTTAACGCACAAGGCAGGATCGCCGCCGAAGGATAGGATGTTATGGATTGCAGAGAACTAAAAGCAATGATCGACTCGTACATCAGCGATGAACTGCTGGTCGAGACCAATCACGAAGTGCTCAGACACCTCGAAAGTTGCGCCGATTGCCGATACGAAATGTCATCGCGCCGTGCGTTAAAGGCTCAGCTTCGTCACGCCGTTAAGAACTCCGCTGAGGTGCAGATCGACCCGGTTTACTATTCGAGAATGGCGGCAGAACTTAAGGAAACAGCGATGAATCCAGGCTGGATTGAAAAGCTGACGGGCGGTTTTCATGTTCCCGCACGCATGGTTGCGGTCGGTTTTGCCTGTCTGCTTCTGGCGGTGACCGGGACGATGGTTTGGATGAATCGCACGAATGTTTTCGTAACGCTCAATAACAACACTGATATCGTTAAAGCCGTCCGTGCTTCGTGGGCCGAGCTGACCTCGCTCGCGGTCGGCGATCACGAGAATTGTGCCGTCAAATACAATCTAAAAGAAGACCCGATCACCCTCGACGAGGCCGCAACAAAATTTGGGGCGTATAATAAAGATCTCGACAACGTAATGATGGCGGGGTTCAAGGGCACTGCAAACGCGGAGGTTTCGGGTGACGTAGAGTTTATTGAGTCTCACTCTTGCGTTTACGAGGGCCGCAGATTTGCTCACGTTGTCGTCAAACACAAAGGAAAAATGGTCTCTATTCTGATGACCGATACCGACCTGCCGGGCGATAGTTATGGCATCCAAACGGCGCTCTACGACGGCGCGGTCGGAGCCGCAGGCTTTCTGGCGGGGCATCACGCGGTTTTCATCGTGTCGCAGCTAGCGGAGTCTGACAATGTAGTGCTCGCAAATGCGATCGCACCAGCGATCCGCTCTCATGTCGAGAAACCGACAATGTAAAATGGACGAATACGAGGATAAAGATGCAAAAGCTGCTTGAAAAGAAACATCCGCTCGCCATCCGCTGGATGCACTGGATCAATTTTCCGCTCCTGACAATGATGATCTGGAGCGGGATTCTGATCTATTGGGCAAATCAGGTGTACGGAATCAGGCTGTTCGGCTACGAACTGTTCAAGTTTTTCCCGCCCTGGTTCTTTGAGATCTCGAAGGTTGATTTTTGGGGTTACAAAATACCGGACTATCTGCCGCCGTGGGCTTATGAATGGACAAACATCCCGCAGCGTCTCGCCGAGGGCATGCAGCTCCATTTCTTTTTCATGTGGCTTTTTGCCATAAATGGTCTCATCTACGTTATTTATACGATCGTCTCCGGCGAATGGCGTTCGATCTTGCCAGTCCCCAGCTCGCTCAAGCGTGCACCGCTCGTCGCCCTGCACGACGCTCACATCGTCAAAGAAAAACCGCCGCAGGGAAAATACAACGACGCCCAACGCATTGCATATACGAGCGTGATCGTGATGGGCATGGGCTCGGTACTTACCGGCCTTTCGATCTACAAACCGCTTCAGCTGTCGTTTTTGACAGCACTATTTGGCGGCTACGAATGGGCCCGGTGGATACATTTTTGGCTGACGATCAGCTTTGTTCTGTTTTTTTTAGTGCACGTTTTTCAGGTCATCATGGCGGGCTGGCGCAATTTTCGCTCGATGATAACGGGCTATGACATTGTCGATGCGGTCGAGCCTAATGCGGAGCCTATCAAAGCTGGCGAGGAGGCGACGGTATGAGCAAAGATATCGATAAAGAAATACTGGTCGAAAAAGTGCGTGAATTCGAAAGACGAACGGGCCACACCGTCGATTCGTTTCCCGACGACCCGCAAAACACAGCCTCGATCCTAGGCGAGCACCGCTATCTCAGCGAGCCGATGTCGGTGGAGGACGCGAAAAAAGAAATGTCCGCACGGTCACGCCGCTACTTTCTCTCCATAGGTGCGACTACGTTGCTTGGGATCATTGGATGGCGGTCGTTGTCTGACGAGACGAAAGATCTTCTATTTAAGTCAAAAGATCGACTACTTCTAAAAACATTCGAGTTTAATGAAAGTGTAAGTCAGTTCTTCTTTCGTCCGACTAAACTAGCTCCTGAATTTCCGCCGGAACAAGTGACGCCGATCAGAACCAACGGTTTCGAAGGCCTCGAACAAGAGATCGACGTTGCCGCGTGGACGCTAACCGTCGCCGGGCTCGCCGGACGTGTCGACGATCTTGTCATCACCATGGCCGACATCAAAAAGCTGCCGCGGACCGAGATGATCACGGAATTCAAATGCATCGAGGGCTGGAGCACGATCGTGCATTGGGCAGGCGTGAAATTCTCAGATTTCGCTGCGGTTTATAAACCAAAGACCACAAGCGGTGCTCCGCCGGACGTCGCTGGAAAGCCCGAAGATCTTTTGCCATATGTCGCCATGTCCACACCGGATGAAAAATACTACGTCGGCTGGGATATGCCGAGCATCATGCACCCGCAGACGCTGCTCGCCTACGAAATGAACGGCGAACCGCTGCGACCCGAGAACGGTGCGCCTCTGCGGATCGCTTCGCCGACCAAGTACGGCATTAAACAGATCAAACGCCTCGGGCGGATCGAATTTACGAGCGAACGGCCGAAGGATTTCTGGGCGGAATATGGTTATGATTGGTACTCAGGGCATTAGACCCCCGGGAAAAACCCCCGGGGGGAGGGGGGGGAAATTAAGACCGTGGAAAACCCCCCCTTGCTTGCGGGTTTGGTATTGCGACATCGTTCGGAGCAGTATTTGACCTCATCCCACACCTTTTCCCAGCGTTTGCGCCACGAGAATGGCCGGTTGCAGCGGATGCAGACCTTCTCGGGAAGTGTAGATTTAGTAAAACGCTTTTTCGGTTCCACAATACGATGATACTCGACCGGCTGGAGATCATAAACGAGGAATTTCACGCTGCCGAGGTGGAGCCGGCGATGCTCGACCTATTGCTCGCCGAGGGCTGGCGGCATTTTGGCACACATTTTTTTCGTTACAATTACGGCATCTATGAAAACGAGATCCGCCGCGTTCTGCCGCTGCGGATACGCGTAAACGATCTCCGTTTTTCCAAAAGCCAACGCCGCGTTCTAAACCGAAACGATGATCTGCAGACCGAGATCGTTTCTCTCCAGATCACGCCTGAGCTGCACGACCTGTTTCACCGGCATAAGGCGAGGTTCAAAAGCGGAGTGCCCGATTCCATTTACGATTTCGTCTCCCGCGAGCCGAACGCACCGACCGAATGCCGTTCCGTGATGGTTCACGAAAACGGAAAACTCGTCGCCGCAAGCTTCTTCGACGTCGGCACCGAATCGGTCTCAAGTATCTACGGTATCTTCGATCCCGAGATGCGCTCGCAAAGCCTCGGTATTTTCACGATGCTCAAAGAAATAGAATTCGCCCGCGAACACGCCAAACCGCTCTACTATCACGGCTACGCCTACGAGGGCGAATCCTTCTACGACTACAAAAAACGCTTCGGAGCTTTAGAAATATTCGACTGGAATGGAAATTGGACTGGAGCGCAAGCGTCCCGCTTGCCAACACCGGTTCCTCCGGCGTGACGACGTTCGACCTTCCGAAGCTTATCAATCCCCGGCGCCGTCAGCGTTCTTGCGAACGCTTGGCAAGCGGGACGCTTGCGCTCCAGTCATGGCTTACCCGCAAAATAAAATGACGCAGATCAGAGTTTTCTGATCTGCGTCATTTGCGTTGATCTGCGGCTAACATCTTCCGTCGGTTAAAGGCGGTTCTGACTTACCAGATCCGGCAATAGTCTTTTCTTACCATCGGATCATTCGCCTTGCACTGAAATGCCTTTGCAAACTCAGGCATGTTCGACATCGGGCCGTTTACGCGGAAGCGGGCGATGGCGTGGGGGTCGTTTTGGGCTTGGAAAGCCTCGCCCTGGGGCGTTGAGACTTCGGCCCAGGCCTGTGCCCAGCCGAGGAAGAAACGCTGTTCGGGTGTCAGGTTGTCGATGTTTGCTGGCTTGGGTTTGCCCTCCATCGATTTTTCGAACGCGGCAAATGCCATCGTCAGGCCGCCGAGATCGGCTGTGTTCTCGCCGAGCGTGAGCTTGCCGTTCATAAACACATCGCCGCCGACCTTGTACTTGCTGAACTGATCGACGACACACGCTCCACGCTCTTCGAACGTCTTGCGGTCAGCGTCGGTCCACCACGTTTTCAGGTTACCCTGGGCGTCGTATTTGCTGCCCTCGTCGTCAAAACCGTGCGTGATCTCGTGCCCGATCACGGCACCGATGCCGCCGTAGTTGATGGCATCATCCGCTGCCGAATCAAAGAATGGCGGCTGCAGAATTCCCGGCCGGAAAAACGATCTCGTTGAACTGCGGATTGTTGTACGCATTCACCGTCGGCGGCGTCATTCCCCATTCGGCACGGTCGACCGGCTTCGTGGCCTTTGCCATGTTTCGCTTGATCAGAAATTCGCTCGCTTTCAGATTGTTCTGAAAATATGATCCGCGTTCCAGCTCGAGGCCCTTGTAGCCTTCAAGTTTGTCGGGATAGCCGATCTTTCGCGTGTATGCAGCAAGCTTTTCGAGTGCTTTTGTCTTTGTTGCATCACTCATCCAGTCGAGCTTTTGGATGCGTTCTTTGTAGGCAGCAAACAGGTTGTCGATCAGCTCGTTCATCCGCTTTTTGGCGGCTGGCGAGAATGCGGTCTTTACAAACTCCTGCCCCAGGGATTCGCCGATCACGCCATCGACCTCAGCCGTGCAAACCTTCCAACGGGCCTGCTGTTCCTGAACTCCGAAGAGGTATTTTGCATTGAAATTAAAAGACTCGTCACGAAACGCCTTCGTCAGATTGCCTGCCGAATCGGCGATGACGATCCAGCGAAGATATGCCTTCCAATCCGAGATAGGAACCTCGGTCAGCATTTTGCTCAGTTCCTCAAAAAACTTCGGCTGGCCGACATTTACTTCCTTGACGCTCGCGACGCCGCGTTCTTTCAGGTAATCGGTCCACGAGAAATTTGGTGTGAGCTGTGCGAGCTCGGCGAGAGTCTTTTTGTTGTAGTTCGCTTCAGAATCGCGAAGCTCGACCGGCGGTCTTGCAGCCGATGCAAAACGCTTCTGGATCGCCATCACCGTCTTAGCTTCGGCGGCCGCAGCCTCTGGTGAGTCGCCCGCGAGCTTGAACATGTTGGTCATGTATTCCGCATATTTCTGGCGGGTCTCGACCGATTTAGGGTCGTCCTTGAACCAGTAATCGCGGTTCGGCAGCCCGACACCGCCCTGCGAAGCCGACGCGAGGTTGACATTGCTGTTCTTGTCATCGGTCCCGATACCAAAACGGAAAAATCCGCCCAAACCACGATTGTGGTTCATCGCGATCTGTTTCTGGAGGTCTTTGACACTCGAAACTTTAGCCGCCTCAGCGAGGAAAGGTTTGATCGGCTCTATGCCAGCCTTTTCCAGTGCCTCTTCATTCATGCACGAAGCGTAATAGTCGCCGACTAGCTGCGTATCGCTGCCCTTGGCGGCGTTGGTTGTTTTAGCGGCCGTTTCGACGACCTTTTTGAGAACGTTCTGGTTGTTCTCATAAACGATCGTAAAGCTGCCCCAGCTCGGATATTCGGCCGGGATCTTGGTAGTTTTGAGCCAGGTGCCGTTGGCATACTGGTAAAAATCGTTACACGCCTCAACCGACGTATCCATCCGGCTCGTGTCAAAGCCCTTGCTCTGACCCAACGTCACCATCGAAACCGAAAAGAGTACGATAAGGGCGGTAAAATATTTGGTAATAGAACCCATGTTTTTCTAAAACTCCTTGAAAATGTTTACTGGCAAATTACTTAAACCAGATACGAAAAAACGGCACAAGAGTTTCAAACCAAAGCGAAGCGTGACTGGAGCGCGAGCGTCCCGCTTGCCAACGCCGGTTCCTCCGGCGTGAGGACGCTTAATATACTTCGACGTGAGCAAACCTCAGCACCGTCAGCGTTCTCACGAACGCTTGGCAAGCGGGACGCTTGCGCTCCAGTCACAATCCCTTCGTCCAAGCAATATACTTTTTCGAATCAAACTTCTTCCCCGTACTGCCGCTCGTCATGTATCTTATCTGGCCGAAGACCTCGCGTTCCATCCATGGGCGGTCGTGTTTGCCGAAGCACCATAGGATTCCGCAGTAAGAATTCGGGTTGCGGCCGTCGAGGCAGTATTTGTTGTTGAGATGCACCAGGGTTTCGAACGCCACCTCGTACGAAGGCGTCCAGGCGATCACGTTTTTGCCCCACAGCATCCGCACATAATTGTGCATCTCACCGGTCACGACCATCTCGCGTTGGGCGGCGTTCCACAGCTCGTCGTGCGTCTCACCGCGTTCTAATTGTTCCATCGAATAGAGATGCGAGCGTTCATCGGTCGCGTGTTCCCGCATCGTTTTGTGAACCCAGGCCGGCAAGGCGTCGAGCGATTCGTATTTATCGTTGAACAACGTCATGTTATACGACAGCTCGCGGCGGACGATCAGTTCCTCGAGATATGCATCGATCGATTCCTGAGGCGCGTCAGCCTTTTGTACCTCAAGTGCGATCTCAAGCGCGGACAAATATCCAAAGTGCAGATACGAAGACAGCCGCGACGAACCGTCTCGATCCGGCTTGCTCCGCGCCTTGTCATAATCAGGCAATATCTCGTCAACGAATTTCTTAAGCCGCTTTCTTCCTTCGATCGTGCCGCCGTGGTACTGATCGGACGCTGGAACGGTGTGATCGATGTCGCATTCGGCAACGAGTTTGGCGATGTTGTCGGCAGTGACGACCGTCTCGGGGCAATCGACCTCAAGGTCATTGCTTTTGACGTCAATGTCCTCGAACGGCAGCGGTTTTAGATAGCGGTCGAGCAGCTTCTTTATCTTCGGCCTGATGGTGTAGGCGGCGTATTCTTCCTTATCGAATTTTGACATCGGAACCACGCCATTCGAATCGACCGCGAATACGGGAATTTCGGCTCTCTCGGCGATCCGGCGGTTGTGTTCCGGGATGATGAAGCATGGGAAATCGTCGGTGACGATCAAAGCCGCATCTTTGGCAAGCTTCGCGACAGTCTGCTTTGGCGAAGCCTTATCTTTCTGCAGATAAAAGACATAGCGGATCCCGAGCTTTTCAAAAGCCGCCTGTTTTTCCTCCACGCCTTCCAAAATAAAGGTATGAATGCGATCTGAGGCCCACGGGTAGTAATATTTCAGCCCCTCATAAACAACCAGCGACAGCTTCAGCTCATTCGCCCGGCGGATCGCGTAGATCAGCGAATGATTATTGTCCACACGCTTATACATCTGCATCCAATACAGCACGTACCGCGACTTTTCGTTAACGGGCTTGTCGTTGAGCTGGAGAACTCTTTCGTTGATTCGCATCGAGTGTATTATAAGAAAGATATAGCCACAGAGAACACAGAGGAAGATGAGTTTATGAATAAGAGAAATATTGTTACAAGGGATGCATTCGCTTCTATACCGCTTTTGGTTTCTTGCCTTATCCTTCTCTGTGTCCTCTGTGGCCAATCAAAAGCTCAGGAATTCAAAACCCTAAAACCCGGCGTCGAGTACGCCGAGGTCACCAAAGAGATCAGCGGGCTCAAGGTCAATATGAACCTGCTCCGCCTCGACCTCAAAAAAGTCCGCATCGACGTCCACCACGCCATGGACGCCGCCATTGGAACCGAGAAAACCTCCTCGATCGCCACTCGGCATGGAGCTTTTGCGGCGATCAATGCGGGATTTTTTAGATTAGATAACAGTATTTGGGCGGGTGATGATGTAGGAGCGCTGCAGATCGACCGAAAATTGTTGAGTGAATCAACGAACGACAGGATTGCCCTAATGATAAGTAATGACAGTCCGTTTGCTCCCGTGTTGATGGAGCGGGTGCGACAAAATTACGATATTCGCGTATCGAGCACGGTTCGGGGCGTGTTGCGGTTCGACATCAGTGCCTCGGGCATAAACCGGGAGCGAAAAAAAGGGGAAATCATCGTATTTACTCCGGAGTTTAACAGAACAACCTTGACGAACAATGACGGTACAGAAGTTATCGTGCGTCCCGGCAGATGCTCAGTAGTGCGACAAGGACAGGGCAGCAGCCAGATCCCATCGGACGGTTTTGTGATCTCAGCCGAAACTAATCGAGTAGCGGAATTGGCCGCGTTCTCAAAATGCACTACACGTGGCTCCCTTTTCGCCAATGTGACAACAGTAGATAAATCGGGAAATACGCGTTTTATCTTTCCTCCCCGTAACAGGATTGAAGATGTTATTGCGGGAGCTCCCCAGCTCATCAACAACGGCAAGATCGACATCACCTGGCAAGAAGAAAAATCCTCTAAATCCTTCGTCGAAACCCGCCATCCGCGAACCGCAGTCGCAAAACTCAAAGACGGGAAATTCCTTATGATCACCGTCGATGGCCGGAGCGAGTCGAGTGGTGGCATCGGGCTGCAGGATCTGGCGGAATATCTGCTGAGCCTCGGGGCGACCGACGCGATGAATCTCGACGGCGGCGGCTCGACCACGATGTTCGTCGACGGCAAAGTTGTCAATCATCCGTCCGACAAAGAAGGCGAACGAAAAGTAAGCGATGCGCTCGTCGTGACACTCAGAAAAAAGTGACCTGATTTCGCCTCACGCGGGCAAAACGCGGATCTGCTGAGAGAAACCGCGATATCTGGCTGAAAAACGTTTGACCAATCTCGTAAATACCTCTACCAATCTCACAAACCAATTCGACCACACCATGCAAATTACTCTACCAAACCCAGTAAACACGGGAGCTTCATTATTTAAGCCCGACTCGCGTAAACAATCTTGATATTCGCGCCGTAATAGTGCTAGATTCACGCATAAGTTCTTAAGCAAAAAACCAATTTTATGAAACGATTCCTGATCGCGTTTTGCCTCCTCGTCTCTATCGCTCAGCTCGTCTCTGCGCAGGCTCCGGCCCGAAAAACCATCTCGTCCGTAATCGAAAAGCTGCAAAAGATCGACGGCTTTATGCCGCTCTATATCGACGCGGACGCGGGCAAGATATATATTGAGATCTCGCGGTTTAACAAGGAGTTTCTCTATCTCGTCAGCCTGCCGACCGGCGTAGGTTCGAACCCGCTCGGGCTCGACCGCGGGCAGTTAGGGACGACGAAGGTCGTGACATTCGAGCGGGCCGGGAACAAGGTTTTGCTGGTGCAGCCAAACTACGAGTTCCGCGCCCTCGGTGGCGACCCCGCACAGCGAAAATCAGTCGAGGAATCGTTTGCAAAGTCCGTGATCTGGGGCTTTCGAGTCGAGGCATCCGAAGGTGACAAGATCCTGGTCGATGCAACCAACTTCCTCATCCGCGATGCCCACGGCGTCGGCGAACGCATCAATCAGTCTCGCCAGGGTAACTACAATTTTGACGAAAGCCGCAGTGCTCTCTATCTGCCGAATACCAAGGGCTTTCCGAAAAATACCGAAGTCGAGGCGACGATCACATTGACCGCCGGCGGCGACACCAGCAACCTCGTCGGCCAGGTCACGCCGACCGCCAAGCATGTGACTGTCCGCGAACGCCACTCGTTCGTTGAGCTGCCCGACGAGAAATACCGCCCACGCAAATTCGACCCGCGGACCGGCGGCATCTCGATCAGCTTTTACGATTACGGTACGGACATTAACGAGGACCTAGAAAAACGCTGGATCCAGCGTCACCGCCTCGAGAAAAAAGATCCGAACGCAGCCGTCAGCGATCCTGTAAAACCGATCATCTATTACGTCGATAACGGCGCGCCGAAGGCAATTCAGGACGCGCTGATAGAGGGAGCTTCGTGGTGGAATCAGGCTTACGAGGCGGCGGGTTTTCGCAATGCGTTTCAGGTCAAGGTCCTGCCGCCGGACGCCGATCCGATGGACATTCGCTACAACGTGATCAACTGGGTCCACCGATCGACCCGCGGCTGGTCGATCGGCGACAGCGTGGTCGATCCGCGAACAGGCGAGGTCTTGAAGGGCGACGTGACGCTCGACTCGCAGCGGGCACGGCAGGATTTCCTGCTCGGTGCCGGAATGTCGCCGCAATATAAGTCAAGTATGGCCTGCGAGTTCGGATTAATGCCGGATGTCGATTATCTCTCCGCTGATGGTTCGGCAGCTGAGGTAACAGCAATGTCATATGCACGAATTCGGCAGCTCTCTGCTCATGAGGTCGGGCATACGCTCGGGTTTACCCACAATTTCGCCGCGAGTACATACAGCCGTGCTTCGGTGATGGACTATCCGGCACCGATGGTCGAGATCAAGAACGGCAAGCTGGATTTCTCCAATGCCTACGCAGTCGGCATTGGAGCGTTCGATAAGTTTCAGGTGCGTTATGCATACTCCCAGTTTGCTCCCGGAGCCAATGAGGACGCCGAGCTCGATAAGATAGTGAACGAAGGCGTGGCGAACGGCATGCTCTTCCTCGGCGACCAGGACGCCCGGCCTGCGGGCGGAGCGAATCCGCTGGCAAACCTCTGGGACAACGGCCCGGATCCGGTCGCGATGCTTAAACACGAAATGCAGGTCCGCCGTATCGGTATTAATCAATTCGGGATTCAGAATATCCCGACCGGCACGCCCCTATCCGAGCTTGAGAACAAATTCCTGCCGCTCTATCTGCACCATCGTTATCAACTAACGGCGGCGATCAAAACGCTCGGTGGAGTTTATTACTCGTTCGCGATGCGAACCGGCAACGGCCCGATCCCGGCAAAATACAACGACATCGTCCCCGCCGATCGGCAACGCGAAGCCCTGAACGTAGTTCTAAACACGATCGACCCGGCGGGACTCGTCATTCCGGATAACATTCTCAAACTCATCCCGCCGACCGCATACGGCTATCGCTCGGGCCGCTCGGAGTTGTTTGCCAAGCGGACTAACCCGACCTTTGACCCGATCGGAGCCGCAGAGATAGCTGCGGATGTCGCTATCAGCGGCTTGCTGGAACCGAACCGGGCGGCGAGAATGGTCGATTTTAATTCAAGAGATAAGGCTAATCCGCACTTCCGCGAAGTGGTCGACGCAATAATTAAAATGGCATGGAAGCCGCAACCCGACAGTCGGCAGACAGCCATTGCTCGTGCGATCCAGAGCCTGACGGTCTCGCGTTTAATGGATCTCGCGGCAAACGGAAATGCCCAGCCGCAGGTTCGCTCTGTCGCCGTCGAAGCTCTTCGCGGCCTGCTCGCGACGCTAAAGCGGACACCAGCGATAGGCGATGCAGCCGCACATAACCGTGCAATGGCAGACGACATCGACCGCTTCCTGACGAGGCCCGACGCACCGCGTAAACAGACAACGCCGCTCGCAACACCGCCGGGAGATCCGATCGGCTAGCTAAGGTTATTTAGATATTTGACAATTAGATCCGGTGAAAACTCGGCAGAGATAAGCCCGATGTAATTGTCCGGCCTGAGCAGGACGAAAAACGGTTCGTCGGTTCCGAACGCCTCTTTGACCTTGTCATCGAGCGGAATGATCGACGTATCGGCGAGACCGCTCCATGATTCCATCATTTCCTTCGGCAGCGGCGGGACTTCCGTTTCGCCATCAAGAAAGAGTAGAAGATGGAACTTTGGATCCCGCAAACGGTCATAGATGCTGCATCCATCTATCTCGAACCACGGCATTCGATCGCCCGCCTTTACCTGGAAGTCTGCATGATCTGAGCTCAGCGAGCTTTGGCGATAGCTGATCCCGATCTGCGAAACCAGCGGAAAGATCATCTTCTTGACCGCGTCGAAACTAAGGGCGAGCCCCAGAACATGCGGAAAAATGTGCGTCCGCACAAACGACGTGAACCACTCGTCGCTCGAACCGAGTTCGAACATTCTGTCAGTCGTCCGCAACAAACGCTGAGCATTTGGCAGACGTTCTTCGTTGTAGGTATCAAGCAGCTTCTCGCCAGCTCTAGATTTACAGGCCAGGGCAAGTTTCCAGGCAAGGTTGTAACCGTCTTGTATCCCAGTGTTCATTCCCTGACCGCCGGCCGGAGTGTGAATGTGTGCGGCATCGCCCGCGACAAAGCATCGGCCTTTCGAGAAAGCATTTACTGCTCGGGAATGTACCTTGTAAACGGAAAACCAATTCACATGGCTGATATCCAATCTCAGCTCCGTGTCCGCCTCGATCTGGCGTTCGATCTCTTCGAATAGAATTTCGCCTGCGTCTATATCGTGCCCTTCCGGAAAAGTGCCGACGATGCGGTAGCGGTTGTCGCCGACCATCGGGAAAAAGGCGGTGAGCGTATGCGTTGCAAGGCAGACCTGGAGGGCATCATGCGGATATTCCCAGTCTATCTGGACATCCGCGACGTAGAACAAGCGGTCGACCGTTTCGCCTTCAAACGTCAGGCCAAGCTGGTGACGGACCAGGCTTTTCGCTCCGTCGCAGCCCACGAGGTATTTGGCTTTGATAATTTGCTCGGTGCCATCCGCATTGGCAATTATGGCAGCTACTCGGGAATCATCCTGCGTAAACGACGTGAGATGCTGGTTCCAGTGCACCTTGCGGCCCTCGGCAACGATATGATCGTAAAGAAGCTTTTCATGTTGGCCCTGCTCGACGACAAGCATAAATGGGTAGGCGCTCATCCCGGCTCCGATATCTTTGAGCACCGCTTCGCCGCGAACCTCGCCGCCGGCGATCATTCGAACCTTTTCCGCCGGCTTGCCAAGTGCGATCAGTTTATCGGCAAGGCCGATCTGCTCATAGATCTCAAGCGTCCGTGCCTGAACACCGATGGCCCGCGAAAACGGCGTAGTCGTATCTTTGGTATCAATTATGACGAAATCGACGCCATACCGGATCAACTGGCAAGCAAGCGCCAAGCCCGTCGGCCCGGCTCCGATGATGAGAATGTCGGTATCCATGAGGGCATTTTAATAGCTTTTTGGCGAATTTCAAGGGATTTTTTTGATGCTATGAAAATACGAGTAAAAACACCCAAACGAACTACACATAGATTTCTATTTGGCTGCTTGCTGATTTTTATCCTGTGTCCTGTCGCGGCACTAGCCGACAAGGTCGATGACTATGTTCGAGCTCAAATGACGGAACGGCACGTTCCCGGTGCCGCGTTTGCCGTCATTATAAAAGGTAGGGTAATTAAAATGAAAGGCTACGGCATGGCAAGCGTAGAGTTTGACGCTCCGGTCACCGTCGATACCGTTTTTGAGATCGGTTCTGTCTCAAAACAGATGACCGCGGCTGCGATTTTGCTCTTGGTCGAGGATGGAAAGGTTAAGCTCGATGAGCGAATCTCGGCATGTCTGCCAAACACGCCGTATGCATGGAAAGACGTGACGGTAAGAAATTTGCTCACGCATTCATCCGGTATAAAAAGCTACACAAGCCTCGACGGATTTGAGCTTTCGCGAAGGCTGACCGCCGATCAGTTCATCGCCAAGCTTGCCACACACCCGCTTGAATTCACGCCCGGCGAACGCAACATATACAGCAACAGTGGTTTCAATCTGCTCGCCTTTATCGTCGAGGCAAGGTCAGGGATGAAGTACATCGAGTTCATGCGAAAACGCATCTTCGGGCCGCTGGGAATGACGAAAACTACCGACCGAGACCCGCAGTTCATTGTGAAATACCGTGCGAACGGCTACGAATGGGAACGGGACCACCTCGCCGGCCGCGACGCAAGCCTCACAGATCTCACCGGAGCCGGCTCGATCGTCTCTACGATCGGCGACATGGTCAAATGGAGCAAGGCTGTTGGCAGTGAATCTTTCCTAAAGCAGTCGAGCCGCACCGAATGGTGGAAGAAGTTCGTTTTTAACAGCGGCAAGGAATCGCCGTACGGTTTTGGCTGGCGTATCTCTGAGATACGCTCGCATCGTCTTATTGGCCATACCGGTCAAACCGCCGGATTCGGATCGGCGCATTTTCGGTATCCCGATGCCGACACGATCGTGATCGCCCTCACAAACATCGGCGAAAACGGAGTCGGCGGTGCGATTGCCGCGGGCGTTGCAAAACTCTATATGCCGTCAATATCGATCCGGGCCATGAAACTAGTTGCTAACCCTGACACGGTGCGGGCGAGGAAAGTTTTGGATGCTTTGGTCGCAAGGCTTTCGAACAAGCCTGACGGCCCCTTGATGACCAAACAGCTTATTCAAAACCTTTCGACCCAACGGGCTAAAGAAGCCAACAACCGAATCGCGTCTTTCGGCGCGACGAGGAGCGTGGAACTTGTCGGTATAGAGAGAACCGATGGGAAAGATTATTATCTTTATCGTGCGGCCGCCGGACGGCGGCTATTCCTTTGGCGTCTTGCGTTTGATGCAGATCTCAAGATCTCCGAGATGAACCTTGACGACGAAGAATGATCTTTAAAGATGGTCTAGAAGCCGGTCAACAGCATGCCGTCATTTTGCTGGCGGCCTCGGCCGAGGGCGAGCGTTTTGCCGTCACGGTTCCATGCGAATGAAAAGATCCGCTCCTTTGGCAATTCTAGGAGTAGGCGGCGTTCGCCTGTGGCGAACGACTGACGCCACAGCCGCGCAGCGTCAGGTTGATTATCAACATAGTCAAAACTGAGGCCACCATCCGAGAATTCGATGGTTGGATTTTGAGTTTTGATGTTTATAATTCGTGGCTCTGCGGACCTTGCTAGATCGAGAAGGGCGATGTCCGCGGTATCAGTATCATTCTCTTCCTTCTGACTCTTGAAGGCCAGATAACGCCCATCCGGCGACAGCGAAAGAAAACTACCCGGTGCGAGTTTTCCCTGCTCGGTCAACATCTCCCGCCTGCCGTCGGCGAGTGACTGTCGCCACAGAACATTTCCTTTGGGATTTCGCTGAATGTAGTAGACGACGATGCCATCGTGCGAGACGACTGGTAGGAAGTCTGCGTTGTCGTCATCCGGCGATACCTGCGCCGGGTTCGAGCCATCGCTGTCGATCCGCCAAATTCGGCGCTTACCGGTGCGTGACGACTCGAAGAATACGTACTTTCCATCAGCCGTCACGAATGGATTTTCATTGCTGGGGCCCACATTCTCGGTCAACGCCTTTCGCACACCATCCTCGGGCCGGAGCGACCAGAGATCGATATTGCCGGTGATCCGCGTAGCGTAGATAATGCGGCCGTCCGGTGCCCAATTCATCCCGGAGGTGCCGTCACGGTTGAGATTGCCGAATGTGATCTGTTTCTGCTCGTCCAGGTTTGTGCCTTGCAGTGTCCAGATGTGAGAGTAAACGGAGAACTGGCGGGCGATCATTTTTTGCCCATCAAGGGAGACCGATAGAGTCCGGTAATTATTGAGATCGTTGGTGATCCGCTGAAGTGCCCGGTCAGACAAACTCAGCTTCCACAGTTGAAAGAAACGATTATTCTCGCGCCCGGTAATCAGCATTGAGGAATCACTGGGAAGCCATGCAACCTGCTCGATCTGAACAAGATCGGGTGTCGGAACCGTTTCGGCACTTCCGCTCGATGCATCAACGAGGACAAGGCTCGATGTATTCCGTTGATTTGGCGATTGCTCTATGATCGCGATTCGTTTTCCGTCCTGCGACCACGAGGGAAAGCCGGTTCGGAAGATGCTGAACGGAAGATTTCGGGTGAAAAGCTTTTGCTCCTCGCCGCCAGCCGTCGCCCTCACGATCAGAGCCCACTCGCCTTGCGTCGGAAAAAACCGTACAAACGCCATTCGCTCTCCGTCCGGAGAAAAACCTACGGTGCTCCAAACGCGTTCAGCAACGAGTTTTGCCTGGCCGCCAAACCTTGATACCTGATAAAGATTGCCGCTGGCATCGAAACTGTCCTCGTCGCGAAAATAGATGGACTCGCCATCATAGGAGAACTGGAGATTACCAAATTTTTGGTGATCAGCGATCGAAAGTTTTACGCTGCTCCCATTGGCAACATCCTGAAGATAGATGGCGTTTTCCCGCACAAACGCAAATGCTTTGCCATCCGGCGCGATTATCGGGAAAGTGATATCGCCTGAGAAAGTAAGTTTCTCAAATTTTACCGATTCGACTGGTGCGGAACGCCCCGGGCTGAAATATCGCGATGCGATAAAGCCCGACGCTGCAAAAACTGCGAGCAAGACCAACCCCAAGGCTATCGCTAATGGCCGATAGCTTCGACCGGAAGGTCGATCATCGGTTGCGGGCTCAACCGGTAAACGCCTGTCGAGAACGCCTTCGACCGGAACCGCCATACGGTACCCGCGCTTAGGTACGGTCTCGATCATAGATTTCGCGCCATTTCGGTCAAGAACTTTTCGGAGGGAGTAGATACTTTGGGTGATATTGCTTTCTTCGACGAAGGAATCGGCCCAGATCGTTTCCATCAGCTCGTCTTTCGACACGACACCGCCTCGACGCTCGACAAGCATGCGTAGAACCTCGAACACGCGAGCCTGCAGCGGTACGATCTCACCATCGCGACGTAAGACCTTTTCCTCGATCTCGAGGCGAAATTCACCAAATTGGAACCAATTCTTATCCGCGGTGTCCATCAAATGTAGCCAATTGAGAAAAAATTGATATGTTTCTTAGGATTTTTATCCCACCGAGCCCCCAAACTGCTCACTGTCAAAGGCAAGTTATTCTACGACATATTACAGACGCCACAAAGTATTTTGATGTTACGCATTTACGAAATCACTATCCTTTTGATCGCAACCCTCGTCGTATTCTCATGCGGTACCAGGATGCGAACGGTCGCTCTCAGTGATGTTTGTCGCGAACCCAGTGATAATGCGGTCAAGGTTGAGGGCTACTTTCGGCTACCTCAAGTTTCAGATTGGATTGGTGACGACTACGGTTCAGGCCAGTACCGCCTGTTGCTAGTCGAAAAGCTTGACGGCGGCGGCTCATTCGTTACCGCGACTGTTTCAGCCACTGGGTCACACGAAAGAAACCACATCGACGCTTTACCAGCCAGCTATACCTACGATGATGTGCGTATCAACACCGATTCGGGAAGAACTGTTTCGGCTAGAGAGCGTGTGGCAGTTACGGGTCGCGTCCAAAAAGATTCTAACCCATGCATATTGCGGATCGAGCGCATAGATACGCTGCCGCTTTAATGATTAACGACCTACGCAAGGAGAAAATGATGAAACGACATTTATTGACGATCTTGTTGGTGCTTGGCTTTTCGGTAATCGGAAAAGCTCAGGGTGCGTGTAACGCACTCGATGTGAACATGGGCTATGCAAACAACGCGCTGGCCAGCTCACTCGCGAACACATGGCACATAGTAAGTGACGATATGCAGAAACTGCTTTTTACGCCCGACATTTGGAAGGCCGAGCTTGCCAAGGTCATGAACTGTTCGCCGTCAAGCTTTCCGCCGAACTGGATGGACCGTGTGCGTACAAATTATGACGAGCTCAAGGCCGCTGTCGAAAGTGAAGCTAAGACACGCGTCTGGAAAGAACGTCCTTTTCAACGGCCAACGGAGCAGGCGTTGGTCAAAGCGAAGTATACAGCCAAATATCCCGGACTGACGATCTACAAGATCGGTTCAAACTATAACGACTGGAATGTTTTTAAGAATTCACTTGGTATTCCGACAAACCGGTATGTTCGCGGTGAGATTCTGATCAAGATTCCAGGCCGCCCTTATTGTCAGGCCCAGGAATGGGTCGTTAAGCAGGCATACAAAGGCGGCAGCTACGGAGCATCAGTCGCGGAGAATATAGGCGGAGCGGGCTACTTCGTAGTTTGTCCATAGGTTTCAAGAACAAGTAATAAAAGGAGATAGTGATGAGAATCAAGTCATTTTCAATTTTTGTGATCACAGTTTTGGCATTGGTCGGATTTGGCGCGGTGTCAGTCCAGTCGCAGCCATCGGCTGCGCAGGTCAAAAAAGACGTTTCTGGACCAAAGACGATCTCCGTCACGGTCCACGGAGCCGGAACGCGAGTTTGGAGCAAGGGCTATTCGAAGTATGTATGGGATGTTCCCTACTCGGCAAAGGTTAAAAGCGAAGAGCCCGGCGTGAACATTCTCGTTGAGGCAACGGCATCGTACGACATCGCCGGTGGCCGCTACGTTTACTGGAAATCTTTTGTCGGCTCGAATCTTTTCGAAGGTATCCCAAATCCGACCGAGACTGAGGTTGCGGCATTGCTGCAAAAATTTGGGCCGCAGCCGATCATGATGGGCGAATTCTATTCTGCAGTCAAAATCGAAGGCATAAGACTTGCGGACAAGCCTAGGTTTGAATGGCACAATCTTAATTCTGTCTCCTTCACTGTCTACGCCACATTCACAGAACAGGTCAATTACACAACAACGCGTCGCATTGCCAAGCCCTACCGAGCAAGACTCTATCGCGACGGCAAGACAATGCCGTGGAAGAGTATTGGGCAGTCAGATAACCCGAACGACGACGAGGTCATTATCGTCCTATAGGAGATCAAATGAAACCACTTTTAACACTATCAATCGTCGCGATAGCCTTGGCACTGGTCGGATGCGGTGGTCTCTCGTCCTCGCCCAAAATGGATGTCACGATCGGCGGCAAAACCAACAGCTACGCCATCAAGGACGCCAAGATGATGAAGCTGCAGCAAGGTAGCGGCGATAACGCTAAAGCTCAGTATCAGATCCACCTTGCTACGTTCGAGCTGACGGAGACCAGCGATGTTTCCAAGCCGCTGACGGAGAACGGCCAGGCTGTGATCTCGATCGAGGTTTACGACAAGAAGGGCACAACGCGCGACAGCGTGCCCACACCAACGACGTTTCCGGCAAAGAGCAACAACTTTGCCGAGGCGAGCTTTGGCAGCGTCTTCATATCCTATTTTGAGGATGGCAAGCTGATCCGAAAAACTCCCGCCGACTTTTCCGCTGACAATAAGGACAAGGACGGGTCGGTTAAATTCAATTCGGTCAGCGGCGAGACCGTCACCGGCGAAGCTGACCTCAAGATAACCGACAAGATCACACTCAAAGGAAACTTTACGGCAAAGATCGTCGGAAAGGAGTTTTAGCATGAAACAGTTTTTGGTTGCGGCATTCGTTCTGCTCAGTTCGAGCTTAGCCTTTGGGCAGAGCAAGTGTTTTGAAAACAATGGACTAAAGGACGGACATTCGATCGAAATGTCTATCAGCGGGAAGTCTGTCACCGGTAGCTTTGGCATCGCTCCTGATTACGACACCGACCGTATCAAACGGTACGACTTTACCGGAACTGTTAGCGGCACAGTGTTAACAGTTCGGTTTTCCGATCAAACGCCCGATGCTCTGCCGACGACACCGGCAAATAAGCGATGGACGATCGTGCGTTCCGCCAGCGGAGAAAAGCTCCGCGTGATGCTCTACGGCAAGAACTACAACACAAACAAGTGGAGCAACTACACAGTCGACTACACATCGTGCAAAGATCCGTACGACGAGGCCGCTAAGAGAGCGAAGCGAATAACATTCGCTAAGGGAACAAACTCGTGGGCCGCGGCCGTTAGTTTTACAAACAAAGGTGAAAAAAAGAGTTACAAACTCGGCCTTCGCTCAGGTCAGAAGGTTTCCGTTTTGGCTCCAGGTTGCGGTATATCGTTCTTCTACCCTAATAAAACGCCCTACGAGGAAGGAACTGCCATCGACACGTGGGGCAGCGAAAAGCTGCCGCAGACGGGCGACTATCTTTTTGTGATCTCACCGGCAGGCGAACCTGGAAAGTGTTCTGTGAGATTTGAAGTGAGGTAAAAAACGATGGCATCGAGACTTCAAGATAAACGCCGCTTAAAGGCCGTCATTCTGAATTTCCTGATCAGCGGAGTTTCGTATTTGCTGCTGATACTCGGCCTGATCGCCGGCCTCTTTCCGTACAGCAAGCTCGCACGCTTTGTAAACATCTCGGCTCAAACGCCACTTAATTACTGGATCATGATCGTCGGCCTGTTCCTGATCGGCACCGTCTTTCTTGGCCTCGCTCTGTGGTCGGTAAAGCGATATCGCAGCTACATTGGCAGCTATCAATAAAAACTAAACTTAAACAACAAAATAGGAGAATCGAATGAAACCGTCCCTACTATTAGCAGTTTTTGCCTCGGCCGCGTTGATCTCGGCATGCGGCGGCGCTGCGACCAATACCACTAATTCTTCAGCCAACAATGCGGCTGTCGCGAAAGCACCAGAAAAGAAGGAAGAGAAACCAGCGGTAACGCTTAAGCCCGGTGAAGTTCCATTTGACGGAATGTCGAATGTCGCGACAACCGCAAAGGCCGGCGACATCGTTCTAACGATCGACGAGGCAAAGATCGCCGAGATCGCAGGCGGTGCCAAAGACCCAACTGCGATCTTCAATAACCGCGTAATGGTCACACCGGGCGAACTCGAATCAGAGGTAGAGGACAGCTTCAAAAAGAAATACAAGGTCGCCAACGCCTACATCATCGCGATTCCAAAGGGCCAGAAAGCGAAAGTTGGAGATGTCGTCCTGACCTGGTGGCAATCCGGCGGTGGCATGATGCGTGGCTACGTGACGGACGCTGCCAACCCGGCCGAGCCGACCGTTCGCTATCTCGGGATGTCGCCGCGTGAGGACAAGAGCGACAAGCTGAAGCCGGATTCGTTTATCGTAGTCAATAACGAATGGGCGCCCGGTGCTGCACTTGTTTCTAAAGACGCAAACGGAACTGAGTTCGCCTACGTGCTTCGCGTAAACGGTGACAAAGTTCTGATTTCCGGGTTTGCCCGAAAGCTGAGAGTTAGGTCAAAGGCCGATCTCACGCCGATATCATATAAACCGAATTTCAAGGTAGGTGATGAAGTAAAAGCTTCATTTATGTCTTCGTTCGACCCTGCGACCGTGGTTGCGATCGACCCGAAAGCAGGAAAAGTAAAGGTAAAGCGTGTCCGTCCTGACGAGGAGAAAGATCTTGATTTTGGTGAGGTGACGAAATGAAAAAACTATTAGTAATTACGATGTGTGCACTTCTGATGTCTGCATGCGGTGGCGGCGGAAGTTCGAGCCTCAGCATAAAGGCTGGCGGCAAAGACGTTCCAATGAGTGTCAAATCGAGCGGTTCGGACAAGAGCGTTTTTACCTACACGCCCGGAGTCGGCCAGCCGCCTGTAACGGCAACGTCGTTCTCCGCGATGTTGGGAAACTACGAAATGGAGACGACCAACTTCGCAACGATGAAAAAGAAGATGACATCGGCCGATCAGGCCCGAGTTTCTTTCTCTATCTACGGCGAAGCGGGCACCGGGCTAAACGATGAGATCAAACCGGGGACTTACAAGGTGGATAAAGAGGGCCGATTCATGAGTGTCAGCACTGTGACAGTCACAACCTTTGCCGATGGCAAGGACAAAGAAACGTACTTCGACCTCAGAGCGGCTGATGCGAAAGGCGAGATAAAGGTCACGTCCGTAACTACCGACGCTGTAAGTGGTTCGATCGATGTTTCGCAGGGCGACAATTCCGTAAAGGGGAACTTTACGGCAAAGATTGCAAAGAAATAAAAAGTTTTGAGGAGGAAACCAATGAAATTGTATAGAAAAATGACGATCCTGGCGATCATCACGGTCTTCGTAGCCACGATCACTGCAACACCGTTCGATCAGCCGTTTATGCAAGCGGCCTTAAACGATTTGAAGGCAGCTCAGAATCATCTGAAGAACGCGACGGCAGACAAGGGAGGACATCGTCAGCGGGCGATGGATTTCACTGCCGGAGCGATCAACGCTGTAAACAAAGGCATCGACTACGACCGCACGCACATAACGCCAGGGCCAGGCAAGCGAAATAGCACTGACCTAGAAGTTATACCGGTTTTACCGGACCAGCCGAACATGGAAAAGGCACGGGAATCTCTTAAGAATGCTCTCGCAAATCTACGCAAGGCCTCGGCAGACAAAGGCGGCTTTCGCGAACAGGCGATGGCAATGACAAACAATGCCATCAACTCGGTAAACGCCGGTATCCAGTACGACCGAACTCATTAAGATTCTCCGAGTCTAGGTCTGAGAGGAGACTGTCTGAAAGGGCAGTCTTTCTTTATTTTTACGGGAAGTGAAGGTTCCGCCGATCGTTATCTACATGCGAGCTGTTTTTCGAGTCGCTTGAATGCCTCAACCATTGGCAGGTACGCGGTGGTTTTGTCGCTCATATTGCTCAGCGGTAGCTTCGTTCCGCAGATCAGTGCCGGAATGATGATAGATACCTGAATTCTTTGCCATCTCACTTTTCCGAAGAGCCTAAAAATTCAGCACCAGCGTATCGTGTGCCACGTCGACCAGAACGCTACCGCCGTAGGTCAGCTTGCCAAACAGGATCTCACTTGCAAGCGGTTGTTTGACACGGTCGTGGATGAGACGCGACATCGGGCGGGCGCCATAGCGAGCGTCGAAGCCGTTTTTGGCAAGCCATTCTCTGGCTTCCTCTGTAAGTTTGACGAGGACGCGTTTTTCGGCGAGCTGGCCGTTTAGTTCTTTGATGAACTTATCGACGATCAGCTTGATCACGTCGAGGTCAAGGGCCTTGAACGGCACCCATGCATCGAGGCGGTTACGGAATTCGGGTGTGAAGGTCCGCTCAATGGCTCCTTTGGCGTTGCCTTTGGTCTCGGAGCCGTTGCGGAAACCCATCCCACCCGAGGACAGTTCGCGGGCACCCGCATTCGTCGTCATGATGAGGATCACGTTGCGAAAATCTGCTTTCTTACCGTTGTTATCCGTCAATGTCGCACTGTCCATCACCTGCAGCAGCAGATTGAATAGATTCGGGTGAGCCTTTTCGATCTCGTCGAGAACAAGAACCGCATGCGGCGTCCGCATGATCGCCTCGGTCAGCAATCCGCCCTGATCGAACCCGACGTAGCCCGGCGGCGCGCCGATGAGCCGCGAGACCGTGTGCGGTTCGGCGTATTCGCTCATGTCGTAGCGAAGGAATTCGACCCCAAGCGTTTCCGCGAGTTGCTTCGAAACTTCCGTTTTACCGACACCGGTCGGTCCTGAAAACAGGAATGAACCGACCGGTTTTGTCTGCGCCCCGAGCCCGGCACGCGAGATCTGGATCGCATCGACGATCTTGTCGATCGCCTCGTCCTGGCCGAATATCGTCTTCTTAATATCTTCGCGCAGCGTTTTGAGCCGCACCTTTTCGTCCGCAACAACGGTTTTAGGTGGAATCTTCGCCATTCGGGCAATGGTGTTCTCGACCATCTGAACTGAAACCTTCTTGGGCCGCTTACTGGCCGGCAGCAGCTTAACCGACGCACCGACCTCGTCGATAACGTCAATTGCCTTGTCCGGCAAAAACCGGTCGCCGATGTATTTGCCGGCAAGCTCGGCGGCGGTTTTGAGCGATTCGTTAGAATATTTTACGCCGTGGTGAGCCTCATAAAACTTCTTTAGGCCTTTCAGGATCTGGAATGTTTCATCGACCGTCGGCTCGTTGATATCGATCCGCTGAAAACGGCGAGCGAGAGCTCGGTCGCGGTCGAATGCCGCTTTGTATTCCGCATGCGTCGTCGAACCGATACAGCGAAGGTCGCCGGCCGCGAGTGCGGGCTTCAAGATATTTGAAGCATCCATCGAACCGCCCGAGACGGCCCCTGCTCCGACGATCGTGTGGATCTCGTCGATGAAAAGTATCGCATTCTCTTCCTGTTTGATCTCGTTGATTATCGCTTTGAACCGCTGTTCAAAATCACCGCGATAACGCGTTCCGGCGATAACGGCTCCCATATCGAGAGCGAAGACCTTGGCTCCCTGCAAAACCTCGGGAACATCGCCTTCGCTAATCTTGAGAGCAAGGCCCTCGGCTAAGGCGGTTTTGCCGACGCCTGGTTCACCTACATAGAGCGGATTATTCTTCTTTCGTCTGCATAGGACCTGAATGGTGCGTTCGATCTCTGCCGCACGGCCTACGATCGGGTCGATCTGGCCCGCGGCGGCCTTTGCGACCAACTCGACGGTAAAGCTTTCGAGCGGATTCTTTCGCTGCGGTAAACCAACACCATCGAAATCGTCTTCGTCATCGATACCGTCAGGCAGCATATCGCCGTGGTCGATCTTTGAGATGCCGTGGGAAATATAATTCAAAATATCGAGCCGCGTGACACCCTGCTGGAGCAGAAGATAGACGGCATAGGATTGCTCCGCCTGATACATTGAGGCCAAAATATTCCCGCCGTCCACCGCACCCTGACCACTACCCTCGGCCTGTAAAACTGCGTAGGAAATGGTCGACTGAAACGTCGGAGTAAGCTCGGGCATGTGTTTCGCCGTTGGCGGTATTTTTTCGAGCTGCTCCTCGAAATACTGCTGCAAAGCTCTGCCAAGCTCCTCGAGATCGGCCCCGCAATTGAATAATATATCTCGTGCGGATACGTCCTCAAGCAATGCGAATAGCAGATGCTCAAGCGTCACATACTCATTCTTATGCCTGACCGCTTCATCGACCGCGTAGCTTAATGTTTCTTCTAATTCTCTCGTCAGCATCGTTTCCTTATTTTAATCTTAACAGTTTTGATGCGAATGAAAATAGTTACGTCTATTTGCTAGAGAATTCTTACGCCATCAGGACATATCTCGCAAACATGCGTATTGAAATCGATATCCGTTTCATCATAGATGCCGTTCATACGGTAGCTAACTTCATTCGCTAACGCGCGGGTTGCGCTCAGCATAAATATCGACGGCCCTGAGCCTGAAATGCCACCGCCCAATGCTCCGGCGTCCAGGCTTGCCGCTTTTATCTGGTCAAATTTAGGGATCAGTGATTTTCGGACCGGTTCGACGATCGTGTCTTCGAGCGAGCGGGCGATAAGGGCGTAGTCGCCCTTGGCTAGGGCGGCGACGAGTGAACCTAGGTTACTCCAATTGCGGATGGCACTTTTTAGGGGAACTTCCTTGGGAAGGATAGCACGGGCTTCGCTGGTTTTTATCTCGATCTGCGGATGAATAACTGTCGCGAACAGAGGCGGGAAATCTATTTCGACGATATCGAGCGGATCGGTAGAGCGAACGAGCGTAAATCCGCCGTAGATGCACGGTGCTAGATTATCGGCGTGACGGGAGCCCGAGGCGAGAGCTTCGCCGGCCATGGCGAGGTCGACAAGTTCGAGCTTTGTGAAGCGGTCATCGAGTAAACGGTTTGCCGCGACAACGGCACCGCACGCACTCGCCGCACTTGATCCAATACCGCTGCCGGGCATGATATTTTTCTTTATTTCTACTTCGAAGCCAAAATCGACATTGGCCGCCGCGAGTAAGGCGAGCAGGGCAACGCCGGCGACATTCTTCTGAGGTTCGGTAGGTAAGCCGTAATTGTCTAAGTTGATGATCCGAACCCCGGGTTCGTCTATCTTTCGCAACGTCATCTCATCGCAAGGCTCGGACAGAGCAAAACCGAGGCAATCGAATCCGCATACAACGTTTGCCACGGTCGCAGGAGCTAGCACACTAATTTCAACCATATTTTAGAAAACGACCGTTTCGGGTATCATTAAGTTTGATTATATTTGCCGCAGGAATATAACTGTTTTGGTTTTATTGCTGTCAGCGGCGTGAAAACGATTCGATAGATGCACTACTTTAGCACAAACCGCACCTCGCCTCATGTCTCATTCGGCAAGGCTGTTCTTAACGGCCAACCCGACGACAAAGGGCTCTACTTTCCGTCTGAGATTCCGAAACTTTCGGCTGAATTTCTCAATGGGTTTCGCTCCAACTCAGACGCTCAAATCGCATTTGACGTGATCCGTCCATACATCGGCGGCGAGATACCTGACGAAGAGCTTTTCAAGATCTGCGAGGAGACGGTAAATTTTGATTTCCCGCTTGTTCCTATAACGGACCGCATCTCGACACTCGAACTCTTTCACGGGCCGACGCTTGCATTTAAAGACGTCGGAGCGAGATTCATGAGCCGCTGCCTCGGCTATTTTTCGCGGGGTAAAAAGGAAAAAACGATCGTCATCGTCGCAACCTCGGGCGACACGGGCGGAGCGGTCGCGGCGGGCTTTCACGGCGTCGAAGACATCGAGGTTGTGATTCTATATCCGAAAGGAAAGGTCAGCAAGGTGCAGGAACTGCAGTTAACCACGCTCGGCGGTAATGTAACTACATTGGAATTACATGGTAATTTTGACGATTGCCAGGCTCTTGCGAAACAGGCTCTCGCAGACAGCGATCTGCAGTCAAAAGTTACCCTCACATCCGCTAACTCCATAAACGTCGCCCGCTGGCTGCCACAGCAATTCTACTATTTCTACGCCCTGAAACAATGGCAGGGCAAACCGCCGGTGATCTCGGTTCCAAGCGGTAATTTCGGTAACCTCGCGTCGGGCATTCTCGCACACATCTCAGGCTTGCCGGTCGCGAAATTTATCGCGGCATGTAATGCAAATGATGTTGTCACGCGATTTCTGGATACAGAAGATTACGAACCACGCGAGTCCATCGCCACGCTTTCAAATGCGATGGACGTCGGAAGCCCCAGCAATTTCGTACGAATTCTGGAGATCTTCGACAATAAATTCGTCGACCTCAAAGAAAAACTCGTATCCGTCAGCATCTCTGACGAGACCACTGCTTCGACGATGCGTGAGATATACGCACAAAGTAATTACATTTTAGATCCGCACGGCGCAGTTGGTTTTCGTGCTCTCGATGACTATTTAAATGCTTACGACGGAATGAATGGAATAGTGCTTGAGACGGCTCATCCGGTTAAGTTCGATTCTGTAACTGAGATACTCGGCACGCAAGGTAATGTTCCGCCGAGCGTGAAGGAACTGCTTTCAAAAGAGAAAGTGAGTATCGAAATGGGTAACGACTACGGTCGATTAAAAGAGATTTTGGTTAGTAAGATCTGACTCGCGGACAAGATGTCTGCGGTCCAATGTTTTATGAAGGTATTAAAGTTTGGCGGCTCGTCGGTGGGCAGTGCCGCGACAATGGAAAAAGTTATTGAGATCGTTCGAGAGTCTCTTGAATCAGGTCCTTGTGCCGTCGTACTGTCGGCAATGCAGGGAACCACGGACGCACTGATCGAGGCCGGACGGTCGGCGGAACGTGGTGATGATGGCTACATCGAGATGCTCAGCAATATTCGCGAAAAACACAAAGCCGCCGTCACCGAGCTTTTCGGCGACGAAGAACACGGTGCTATCTCAGATTTTCTTGCTTCGACGATCCGTGAGCTAAGCGATCTGTGTGAAGGAGTCCGCCTGGTACGAGAGCTTTCACCTAAGACTCTGGATCGTATCTTGAGCTTCGGCGAGATCGTCTCGACTCGAATTGTTTCTGCCAAGTTGTCTGCTTTGGGCGTAAAGAATACGTGGATGGACAGCCGTCAGCTCATTAAAACAAATTCTAACCACGGGAACGCTGCGGTGGATTTTACCGAGACCAATAAGTTATTGCAAGACGCAGTTGCTAACGAGAATACCCAATTGCATATTTTTCCGGGTTTCATCGCTTCCGACCCCGGCGGATTTACCACTACGCTCGGTCGCGGAGGCTCGGATTATACGGCGGCGATAATTGCCGCGGCCGTCGATGCCGAAATTCTGGAGATATGGACCGACGTTTCTGGAATGATGACGGCGGATCCTCGATTTGTCCGTAATGTCCGGCAAATCCCGCGTATCACTTATCGCGAGGCGATGGAGTTGTCGCATTTTGGTGCAAAGGTAATCTATCCGCCGACGATCCAACCGGTTATGGCGAAGGGAATTCCGGTTCTTGTCAAAAACACCTTTGCTCCGAAGGACGTCGGCACGCTGATCGAGGCAGAATCGCAAGCCGAATCTGATATCATCCGCGGCATCACCAGCATCGATAAGATCACGGTCGTCAGCCTCGAGGGCAGCGGCATGGTCGGCATTCCCGGCTTTTCGAAACGCCTGTTCGACGCGCTGTCCCGGGCCGAGATAAATGTAATTCTCATTACGCAAAGTTCGTCCGAGCACTCGATCTGTGTCGCGATCGAGGATAAGTTTGCCAACCGTGCGAAACGCGTCGTCGATCGCGAATTTGAATACGAGATCAACCTCGGCCGCATTGATCCGCTCAAGGTTGAAAACGGTTTCTCGATCCTCGCCCTCGTCGGCGACAAAATGAAGGAACACACCGGCGTCAGCGGCAAGATGTTCACGACGCTCGGCAATAACGGCATCAACATCCACGCGATCGCCCAGGGCTCAAGCGAGCGAAACATATCCGCGATCATCGCCTCTAAGGATGTGCGAAAGGCCGTAAATACGCTGCACGAAGCCTTTTTCTCAGACGGCAACAAGCAGGTCAACGTCTACATCGCCGGCGTCGGTACGGTCGGCAGCCGGTTGATAGATCAGCTTCGCTCTCAGCATGATCACCTTTCGAGTGACCTGCGGCTGAATCTGCGCGTTGTCGGCGTTGCGAACAGCAAACGTGCCCTGCTCGGAACCGAGGGTGTTGATCTGGAAAATTATAAGGAAACCCTGCCCGCATCCGGCGATATGGACGTTGCGGCATTTACGGACGCGATCATCGAAGAAAACCTTAGAAATTCGATCTTCGTCGATGTGACGGCGAGCCCGGTAGTTGTCGGAACGTACGAAAAGCTGTTGGCAAAGAGCATCTCGGTCATCGCCTGTAACAAGATCGCGGCTTCATCCGATTATGAAAATTACTCTCATTTGAAGGAACTCGCCCGCGAATACGGCACCAACTTTTTCTTCGAGACCAACGTCGGCGCCGGGTTGCCGATCATACACACGCTCGGCGATCTTGTTCGCAGCGGAGACAAGGTGAACCGTATTGAAGCCGTTCTGTCGGGAACGCTCAATTTTGTCTTTAACAATTACGACGGCTCGCGAAAATTTGCCGAGGTAGTATGCCAGGCTCAGGACGAAGGCTACACCGAGCCTGACCCGCGGCTTGACCTGAGCGGTACGGACGTCGCCCGCAAAATACTGATCCTCGCCCGCGAATCTGGTTATAAGATGGAGATGGACGACATCACGAATTCCGGCTTCCTGCCCGATTCATGCCTCGCGGGTAGCGTCGATGATTTTTACAAGGAGCTTGAGAAGCACGACGATCATTTCCGCGGCCTGCTCGAGAAAGCGGCTGTGCAGGGCCTGACGCTTAAATACATCGCATCATTTGTCGATGGCCGTGCCTCGGTCGGTCTGCAATCGATCGGCCCTAACCACAACTTTGCGAACCTCTCGGGCAAGGACAACGCTGTGCTCTTTTACACCAAACGATATTCCGAACAGCCGCTCGTCATCAAAGGTGCAGGAGCTGGAGCGGATGTTACCGCAGCCGGTGTATTCGCAGATATCATCAGAGCGGCGAGATCATAAATGGGTGGAGAAGATAAACGTCAACAATTTACAGGAGTTCCAGACGTTTCGCACTGAACTGAGAAAACGCCTGATACCCTCGGAAGCGGCGTTTTGGAATATTGTGAAGAGTTCAAATCTCGACGGACTAAAGTTTCGGCGGCAACACTCGGTTGGGAAGTATATTCTCGATTTCTACTGCCCGTCCGAAAGACTAGCCGTCGATCTCGACGGCGAAGGCCATTACGGCGTGCTGCAAGAGATCCACGACAACGAGCGAAAGCGATTCTTAAGGTATTTTGGGATAAAGGTTATCAGGTTTGAGAACGAGATGGTTTTTGAAGAACCGGTTTGCGTTGTTGAACGGATTCGAGCGAGTTTTGGCTGGAAAAGCAGATCGCCTGAATAAAAACTCCCCTCCTTTGTAAGGAGGGGAGTTTTCAAATCTCTCATATCCTCAACGGCATAACAATATATTTGTAGTCGTAAGTCGTCTCGCCGGCGATGGACATTTGGGTTTGGGCGTTGGAGTCTTTGAAGTCGAAGGTGATCCGCAGCGGGGATCTGCCCTCTTTAGCAGGGGCAGCGGCAGTCGCAGCCGCACCGTCAGAAGAGTCTGAGGCGGCTGATTCGCTGCCGGCGAGGAATACATCACCGGTTGCGGCGTTGGTTAGGAATTCCAGGAGGTACTGCCAGTTGAAGCCTAGCTGGACGGCTTCGCCGTGGTAGTCGGCCTGGACGACCTCGGTGCCTTCGCCTTCTTCGGCCGATTGGGCGGTTACTTCGATTTCGCCTTCTCTTACATTCAGGCGGATGGAACGGTTGCGGTCGTCGGCGATGAGGGACATGCGGCGGACGGCGTTTCTCATTTCTTCGAGGTCGAAGACGACGGATTTGTCGTTGTCCTTGGGCATGACCATTTCGTAATTTGGGAACTGGCCCGAGAGTTTGCGGGTGATCAGCAGACGGCCTTCGGTTTCGAAGTAGATGTGGTTCGGGTCCTCACCGAACGAGACCTCGCCGACGCCGCGGGAAAGCTTGATCAGCTCGAGCAGAGCCTTTTTCGGGATGAGCGTGTCCATCACAGCTTCTTTGTCGTCGATCGCACGTTCGACATAGGCGAGGCGATGGCCGTCGGTCGTGACCATCTTGGCCGAGCCGTCGCCGATAACAAATTTCGCACCCGAGAGCGTAAAGCGTGACTGCTCGTTAGTGATCGCAAAGGCCGTGTTACGGATAAAATACGCAAACGTCTCGGCTGGCAGACGAAGCGGCGTCGATTTGAACTGCGGTATCTCAGGGAACTGGTCGCGGCTCACACCCGCCAGGCGATAGCTCGCTCGGCTCGATTTCATTGTGACCCATTCGTTGTCCTCTTTTTTGAAATGAACATCGCCGCTGTCCAGAGCCCGGACGATATCAAACAGCTTGCGGGCCTGGATGCAGATCGCACCGGATTTGATGATCTCAGCCTCGGCATCGCAGCGGATCGTGCAGTCGAGGTCGGTCCCGACGATGCGGATCTCACCCTCGCCTAGTGACTCGATCAGGATGTTCGACAAGACAGGGATCGTCGTCTTACGCTCGACGACGCCCTGGATATATCCCAACTCTTCTTTCAATACGCTCTGTTTGATCTTGAATTCCATAACTTTAAATAACTCCTGACTGATGTAATTCCCCACCCGCTACCGCAGGTGGTACTGACTGTCTTTTCCTAAACCTATTTAAGATTCCAATAAGAGTTAGATCTTAGTAGTAAGAAATAGGCCCTGTGTAAATGTGTAAAAGCGGGCTAAGCCCTTATAAAACAACCTCTTTTCCGTCCACAAGTGCATGTGGAAAACCTGTGGAAAACTATCACTGTCTGTGAATAGCTTTGATGTCTCCCGCTTTTCCACCGATGTCCACAACCGCTTTTTTGCGGCAATTGCGGATAAGTGGAAAACTGATGTTCAAATATCTGTAAATAAACGACTTACGCCGAACATAACGCTTTGCATCATGTGGAAAAGGTTTACACGGATTTAACGTTAAAAAACCTTTAATTAACTGCAAAGATTATCGATAAGGTCTTTTATCTCCCTGTGGAAATTCCGGTCGTCCTTATCGAGCGATTCCATCTTGCTGACCGAGTGCATCACGGTCGTGTGATGCTTCCCGCCGAACTCTCTGCCGATCTCGGGGAAGCTGTGCCGGGTCAGACGTTTACAAAGATACATCGCCATCTGCCGCGGTACCGCTATAGCCCGCGTGTTGCTCTTTGACTTCAGTTCTTCGACCGTCATGCCGTAATGCGAGGCAACGGTACGGGCGATGTGATCCATCGTCAGGCCTGCCGGACGCTCAGCGTCGAGGATGTTCTTCATCGATTCCTGAGCGAGCTGCTTGGTGATCGGTACTCCTTTCATCGACGAGATGGCTACCAGGCGGACGAGCGAGCCCTCGAGCTCGCGGACGTTGCTCTTGACCTTGCCGGCGACGTAGATGGCGATGTCATCATCTAGCCGAATGCCGTCTATATCAGCTTTACGTTTGAGAATGGCGACCTTTGTTTCGAGATCGGGAGGCTCAAGATCAGCGATCAATCCCCATTGGAAACGAGAATGCAGCCTCTCCTCAAGCGTCGGTATCTCCTGCGGCGGGCAATCTGATGACACGACGATCTGTTTCTGGCCGTTATGAAGCGTGTTAAATGTATGGAAAAACTCTTCCTGAGTACGTTCCTTGCCCGCCATGAACTGTACGTCGTCCATCAAAAGCACGTCGATCGAACGGTACTTATCGCGAAACGCCGGTGTCTTGTTAAAGCGGATAGCATTGATCAGCTCGTTCATAAAACGCTCTGACGTTATATACGCCACACGCATATGCGGGCTGCGGGCCTTTATCGTGTTTCCGATCGCGTGCATCAGGTGGGTTTTCCCGAGGCCGACGCCGCCGTATATAAAGAGCGGGTTGTAGGTCGTGCCCGGTGATTCGGCCGTAGCCTTGGCCGCGGCGTGGGCAAACTGGTTACAGGAACCGACGACGAACTTTTCAAACGTGTATCTAGGATTCAGGCCATCATCCGCCGGATCTATCTCTATTAGGTTTGAAACACGGGCTGCCTCATGGGTTATCTTTACGCCTGAGTTCTTTGGCGAGAAAAAGAAATCCGCTTCCTCCTCGAAAGGCGTCGGAACCGGTTGATCGGGATCAATCGTCCACTCGATGGTAAACCCGGGCATGTTCACTTCCTCGAGCACCTGCTTAAGCAGGTCCGTGTAGTACATGCATACCCAGTCTTTCGCCATCTGGCCGGCACGCAGGTTTATGACAAGACCTTTTTCGTCGAGTCCTTCGATCGTGATAGGACGAAACCAAGTGTTATAGATGTCGGAGTTTAGACGAGTTTTAAGGGTGCTCAAAACCTCGTTCCAGAGAGTAATTTTTGGGGCAGTTTCTTTCAAGATCATCGTTCAGGAGGCGCTTAACGCGCGTCATCCTCTTATGCAATATCTCAGTGTCGGCTCACGGGCCGATTCGGTGTTTTTTTCCTCACACACCGTGTGACTAAAAGTCGTTTTGTTTTGGTAGTTTCCGTTCCCGTTGAAGCTAGATCCGCCGTAAGTTATTCACAGGAAATCCACAATAAAAAGGAATAAGCGCATAAACCCTAAGGTATTGCATTAAAGCCTTTATTTTCAATCATTTACGGCGTTTCCTTATATTGGAAACGGGTAACAGACTAACACGAATAATAGGTCGAAGCAAACCGAAATCCACAGCTTTTTTTCGGACGTTTAACACGAATTTAACTTCCTTTTATGACAACAATTCGGCTCAAATTTCGAATGTGTTAGACTAAGAAATCGACCGGTCTTTTGATCAAAAAATGTCCAAAAACGACGAAAAAAATAAAAAAAAAAATCGTGATACAGAAGAAAATCTACCGGCCTTCTTTTCTCGACTAGAAGACGCTTGCAAAGGCCTCTTTTATATAAGCGAAATAGACGCTCCTGTAGAGGCTTTTGCGTCAAAGACAGATTCGTTTGTCGGTGGCGATATTGTACAACAGATCGCTGGAAAGACCGACGAGACGATCGAGGAAGCAGATTTTACAAAGTTTTTTGAAAGGCTGACAGCGGTCAAGGATTGGCACGGAGAACAAGAGAAGACGAGGGCCAAAAAATTCCTCGACCTGCAAAAGCTGATCGAGGAAAATCTGAGCAACAGAAAGGTTTTTAGGATCGGTGATATCCGGATCAGGATATACGCCGTTGGATTAGACAGCGAGGGACGTCTCGTCGGAATTAAGACGAACGCTGTCGAGACTTAAATTACCTAGGAGAAACACGACTGCCGCCGCTCGTCGATTTGATCACGCCGAACGGCGTTCCGGTATAGATCACCTTACTCGCACCCGAGGCTTCAGCTCTCAACTCACCCGAGACTCTTAACATTACGTTACTTGCACCGCTGGCGTCGACATTGGCGTCGCCGACCTGCAGGCTCTCCGCATCTATCTTCGTAGCTCCGCTGACGTCAACTGTTAACTTACCAGCTTCGCCAGAAACTTTCACCTTCGAGGCACCTGACGAATCTATTCCAAATTCACTTGTTTTGATGTCATTGGCCGTCACATTTGCGACACCGGAAACATCAAGATTTTCGATCTCGGGAGCGTTAACACGCACACGGATCGGGCCGGTTGGTGAGATCTTTTTCGAGGTTTCGATATAAAGTACGCCATTACGAACGTCGGTCTTGATATATTGCAGGAGATTGTCGTCAGCCTCGACCTCGACGCTGAATTCCTTCTGAGCATTGATCTCGACCTGAAACACACCGCCTACATCCACGCCTTTGAAACCCGTAGCGTTTCGGGCATCCGTCGCCGTATTTCCCGAACCTTTCACGCCCTTAAAATTGAACGAGAAGTTAAAGAACGGTCGCGACGATTTACCAAATGAGAAAACACTTCCAACCGTGATGCCGATTATAAGAGCGGCGATAAAAACAAAAATTCCGATTCTTTTCATATAAATGCCTCCAGATGATGCTTGTGAGCTGACAAGACAAACGATGCTGTGCGTGTAAAAGTTCGCAAGAAATCGATAAGCCAGCCGTACTCTAAATGATCTAAAACCGCATCTGCTTGTAAACGCGTTGGTTACCCTGTATTTTCGAGTCAAATTCGGTCTATAATCAACGGCAAAATTTCCGATAAAAATAATGGCTAAATATACTCTTCGCGAGAAATTCCGGTATCACTTCGAGAACACAATGTCGGGTGGGCCGATCGCAGTTATCCGGTGGCTGGCGATCGTTTCGATCGTTTCGGTCGTAGTGCTGGGTGCGATAATTGTGATCCTCGGCATTACAGGCTCAACCGAGCCCGACGCGGAACCGCTCGGTTTCGTCGAAGGCACCTGGAAAAGCCTCATGGCGACGCTCGATCCAGGAACGATGGGCGGCGACGAAGGTTGGGATTTTCGTATCGTGAGGTTTATCGCGACGCTTATCGGCATTTTCGTTATCTCGATACTGATCGGTTCGATCGCTTCGGGCATTGACCAAAAGATCGAGGAATTGAAACGCGGCCGCTCGCGAGTTCTCAACGGTAACCACACGCTTATACTTGGCTGGTCGCCAAAGATCTTTACGATCATTACGGAGTTGATCGAGGCGAATTCGAACCAGAAGAAGCCATGTATTGTTATTTTGTCCGAAATGGACAAGGTCGAGGCTGAAGAAGAGATAAAGAGCCGAATCCCCGACTTCGGCAATACAAAGATAGTCGTTCGCAGCGGATCTACGCTCGAGTCTTCGGCGGCCGAGATGGTTAACATCAACGAGGCTCGATCGATCATCGTTCTTGCTCCCGAAGTCGAAAATCCCGACACCCATGTGATCAAAACGGTTCTCGGCATAACAAATGGCCGTCACCGAAAATCCGAGCCTTACCACATAGTCGCCGAGATAAAGGACGAGCGAAATATGGAGGCCGCTGAGCTCGTCGGAAACGGCGAGACCGTCTATGTTCTCTCAGAAGATCTCATCGCGCGCATCATTGCGCAGACGTGCCGCCAATCGGGTCTAAGCGTTGTGTATAGCGATCTGCTTCAGTTCGAGGGCGACGAGATATATTTTGAGTCGGTTCCGTCCTCGCTGGTCGGGAAAACCTACCGCGATTCGCTTTTTGCCTATGAAGATTCAGCGATCATTGGCGTGTTTACTGACGAAAACGATGTTTTGATCAACCCGCCGATGGACCGAGTGTACAAGGCGGGTGACAGCGTGATCGCCATTTCTGAGGACGATGATACGGTGGTGGCGAATGGCCGGACCGAGGTAAAACTCGATACTTCGCTATTCAACCATAGCGAGGAAAACGGCTTGCGGGAAGAAAACACACTTGTACTCGGCTGGAACGACAAAGGCGGACGCATCATCGCGGAGCTTGATAATTATGTAAAGGAAGGCTCGCACGTGCTGGTCGTCGCAAGTGACCCGACGGTCGAATCCGAAGTTTCCAGGGTCGAAGCCGATCTCGTGAATCAAAAGATCGCATTCTGCGAGGGCGACACGGCCGAAAAGAAGACGCTGCTCGACATCAATACGCAGAGCTTTGACCACATCATCGTGCTAAGTAACCGTGATATAGACATTCAGGAAAGTGATGCAAAAACGTTGATCTCGCTGCTGCATCTGCGAGGTATTTCTGAGAGTCTGGGCGTTGATTACAGTATCGTCACCGAAATGCTCGACATGCGAAACCGGGAATTGGGTGTCGTGGCAAAGGCTGATGATTTCGTAGTCAGCGACAATCTGATCAGCCTGATGCTCAGCCAGCTTAGCGAAAACCGCGAGCTGAAAAAAGTTTATGACATCCTATTTCAGGCCGAAGGTTCGGAGATATATCTGAAACCAGTTTCGCGTTACGTAAAAACAGGGACCGAAATGGATTTCTACACAGTGACCGCCGCCGCCGCCGAACTCAACGAATCTGCCATCGGCTATCGGATCACAAGTCAGTGCCATGACGCAGAGAACCTATACGGCGTTAACCTTAATCCGAACAAATCGAAACGGGTGAGCTTTAACGATGACGATATGATAATCGTTTTGAGCGAGGATTAAGAGATACTCCCCAGCGAACCTGTAGATGACACAAAGCTGCTATAGAGCTGGATCACGAGGATCGGACCAAAAAAACTGATGGCCGCAAGTCAGTTACACAAACCCTTATCAACGTAAACTTTATTCCCGCTGGAATTCAGGTAATAACAACCTCCGCGTGAGCCTTTCAGATAGGTTCGGCCGTCGACGGTTTTTGCTGATGCAGATCCGGTAGAAACTACTGCGGCCGGTTTGGGTGCGTTTGGCGGCGTGGCTGGCCCGGCCTTTCGTTCAGCTTCGGCTTTCGCTTCGGCGTCCGGATTGGGAACTGTCGTCGCCTGCCACGCAACGACTTGCCATTTGCCTGAGCGTTTGATGAACGTGCCGGTGTTGAGATGATTAGAAACGGACTTTGTGCCGTCGGCTTTGGTCGTATTGCCGACCAGCTTGAATGCAACGACCGCAGCATTGCCGTACTGCTGGATCTTAATATCCTCTGCCGTGTAAACAGTAACAGGATCTCCGGGCTTGAGCGGCGGGGCCGAGCGAACACCTTTCATCAGGTCAGCCTTGTTCGTACGCGTACCGGCTGACCGTGTGTAGATCAGGTCCTCAGCCCAAAACCTGTCATGAACCGCGGCATCATTTCGTCCTGCACCAGCGAGAAATTCGTTAAGCAGTCTTGTGAGTTCAGCGGCGTCAGGAGCTGCCTGAGCATAAAGAGGGACACTGGTAAACAAAAACAGAGCAAAGATCGTGATGAGTCGTTTCATATTTGGGCCTCAGATTTATGAATACGTTAACCCAAACTTCCACTCGAACAAAATATTGAGTGAAAGCCATTGCTTTTTTAGCCGTAGATAGGCGTAGATGACGTGGATAGAAATGTTCCTGATCTGCGTCATCTGCGTTTATCTGCGGCCAAAAATTCTTATTCGTATCTAAGCGACTCGATCGGATTCAGACGGCTCGCCCGTATAGCTGGCAGCACGCCGGCGATGAAGGCGATCGTGCAGACGAGAAACAGCACCATCAGTATCGAGGGAATCGTGAAAACAAAGAGCGTGTAACCCTCGAACGAGGCGGAATACACTTTGATAAGCACCTGATTTGCGATCATCCCGACGATGATCCCGACCACCGTTCCGAGCATTGCTCCCCAGAATCCGATCAAAACCGATTCGAGCGAAAAGATCGCGAATATCTTGCCGCGGCCCATGCCGAGAGCTTTTTGCAGGCCGATCTCTTTTGTGCGTTCGAGAACGGCGATAACGAGCGTATTGATGATGCCGAATGAAGCGGCAAGCAGGGCAATGAAGGCGACGAGGCTCATTCCTATCTTGAAGATACCGATAGCATCGTAGGTCCGCTTGTCACGATCAGCGATGGTCTCGGCGGTGAAGTTCTTTTCATCGAGCTTCTTTTTCAGCGCCTCGACCGTAGCCGTGTCGCTCGACGCAAGCTGGAATGTAAAATCAAAGAACTTACCGGCATCGCCCGGAGCACGCTGATCGGCATGGATCATAGCGGCGGTTCTGGTATCGACAAAGGACGTCATCAGGGTCATAAAACCCTTTGTCGCCACGCCTACGATCTGGAGATTTGTTGTTTTCAGCGTCTTATTGTGATCTTTGTAGGCGATCGTCGCATATTTGCCGATCAGCGATTCGATGTTGTCATTACTCAGGCCTTTAGCGAGGCCGAGCGGAAGTACGAGCTGGCTCTCGCCGCTAATGGTCTTTCCTGCCTCGGTCTTTTGCTTCAGGCCCTGCGATATCATCCCGAGGTCTATGTTGTATTTCTTGACGCCGTCGAGCGTTATGTATTCGGCGTCTATGCCATAGCGCGGAGTTACGGTTTTGACCTCAGGCCAGCCGGCGACCAGATTCTGCATCTGTTCGAGCGTGGCGAGTTGAGCGGTCGGGTCGATCTCGTCAGGATTTGAAGGCGTTTGAGTCTCCTCTTTATATTCCCGCGGAGCATCTCGAGGCGTGTCGTCTTTTTTCTCCATCTTGCGGCGGACGAAAACGACCCCGTCGCCCTCGATATTCTTGACCTGACTCTCGACATAGCTGCGAAGCCCGTCGCCGATGCCGTTTGTCATCGTGAGCGTGAACGAACCAACAAATATCGCCGCCACCGTGAGCAGCGTGCGGAGCTTGTTGCGAAAAAGGTTGCGGTTAGCGATCTTGATCAGGTCCCAGAATTTCATCGTGCCGCCTCCCCTTTGTATTCAGCTATGATCTTTCCATCTTTCATCTCGATTATGCGTCCGCATTTCTTTGCCAGATCCGGATCATGAGTCACGATCACGAGCGTAATGCCTTGCTCGCGATTAAGGTCAAACAGCATTCTTTCGACCGCCTCGCCGGTGTTTGAATCAAGATTTCCGGTCGGCTCGTCAGCAAAGATGACACTCGGCTTTCCGACAAGCGCGCGCGCGATGCAGACTCGCTGTTTCTCACCGCCGGAGAGATCTTTCGCCTTATTATCAGTTTTGTCGGCCAAGCCAACGGCGGCGAGAGCAAGGTCGGCTTCGGTGATCATCTCAAATTCCGACACCCCGCGGATCCGCAGCGGCAGAACAACGTTCTCAAAGACCGTCTCACGCCCGTTGAGGAAAAACTGTTGAAAAACGAATCCGAATTTTTCATTCCGCAGCCGGTTCTTTTCAGGTTCCGACATCGTCGATGTATCGTCGCCATCGACGTAAACATAGCCCTCGGTCGGGCCATCGAGACACGCGAGCAAATGCATCAAGGTCGATTTGCCGCTGCCGGATTTACCGACGATCGCGATGCAGTCGCCCCTTGCGATCTTAAGGTCCACGTTATTTAGGGCATTAAAACCGACACCGTCGCTAACGTAGGTTTTTGAAAGCCCACTCGCCTCGAGCATCGGCCTGCCTATGATCTGTGTTGCCTCGGCCACGGGAGCGGCATTTTCACGCGGCATTTCAACCAGCAGTTGATCAAGCGTCGGTTCAGGGGCGTACGCTGGCGGTTCAATTTCTGGTGCACCCGCCGGCATCGGGATCATCGGCAAAGGTACGGGCTCGGCTGCCGCTGTGCGTTTCTTGCGCACGGGTTTGATCGGTTCTGCTTCTTCAGCGGCCGGCGAAGGTTCTGAAACTGTAATAACCGGGAGTTGTTCCGTCGGCGATCCTGGATCGATAATTGGTGCCCTTACGTCTTCTTTTACCTTCTCAACGCGCTTTCTCGGGGCCTTCGGTGCAGGTGCTTGGCCTTGCAGTTCGGCGAGCAGGCCATCGACCGCGTGTTTATCGCGAGCTTCGCGTTCGCGATCTACTGTCCGGTTCAAGTCATTGTTAAATCGGACACCGTTTTCGAGAGTCCAAAATGCCCGGTTGAGCAGTGCGTACATCGTCACGATCTCTCGCTGCGGCTCCGGCAAGCCGAGAGCATCCATAACCGCATTGCTGTAAATCGTACCGTGATGCGTGCCGTACCAACTTGCCTTTATTCGCCCTATCGCCTCGAGCGGATCGCCCTGAGCAAGGCTGTCGAGATCGACGAGACCCGAGAATTTACCTTCGTGAACCATTACATTCTTTCCAGCGATATCACCAAAATATGTATATGGCCGAATGCGGTCGAAATATCTTTTATATTGAGAATTGACGTAGGCGAGAACCTTTTCGAGTTTTTCGTCGAGGACGCCGGTCTGCTTTCCCCAATCCGTCACAACTTTGGTAACACGAGCGACCTCAGCTGACCAGGAGTCAACCAGATCTTTGTCATCGCCAAAGAGAACGCCGAATTTTCCATTGTTCGGCACCGTGCTCAATTGGCGGAATATGTTTGCAACCTCCGCCCCGATGGATCGCAGCTCGTCGTCATTCAGCGTCTCGATGACATCGTTGATATCGGTTCCCAGCAGCTTGTTCTGTATTTGAAAAGCAACGGGCAGCCACGTTTTGGAATAATCCTCGGCAAGTATCTCAGGAACCTTGATCCCCTTCGATCTGAACAACGGTATGTGCTTGTGCGAACCGAGCATGAAACGCGGCTCGGCGTTGAGACGAAAGATGTACTCGCGTTCGCCGATCGCAACGGAATAGACCTCGTTGCAAATCCCTGTCGTTATTCGCGTAACACTCTTCGGTGCGGCCCCGAATTCTTTTTTTGCGATCTGCTCGATCGCGTCGTTGTGCTTGTTTACGGTCATCTAGCTCACTCTAACGGCAAAACCAGCTATTAAGTTCTTTAGAATACTTATTTTGCGTAAAAATAAAACTGTACCGCCTGAAGCACACCGATAAAAAATCCAAACAAGGCTCCAAACAGCTCGATCGTACGCAGATGCTCTTTTGCGACGGACATGACAAGCGATTCGAGTTTCTCGGGCGGATAATTGCGGATCTTTTCGCGGACCATTCCGGCGACGTCAAATTCGGCAACGGCATCCGGCAATTTGGTGTGAACTGCCGAGATGATCGCATCCGTCAACGACGTGCTTGCCTCCCGCAGCTTTGCTTCCGGAATATGATCACCGAGTTTGCCGATCGGTTTTGAAAGCAGCTTATCGATCTGGCCGGCGAGAATGTCGTTTATGATATTCGACGTTTCCTCGCGGGAAATGATGTCGACGAGGCCTGCGGCGAGCATGCGTTTCAGTTTTTCTTCCGACTCAGGATGAATGATCTGCAGAATCGCGTCGATGCTGTGCGGGCGGAGTTTGTTGAGTGTTTCGCTTAGGTATTTCGAGATTCCTAAGATGGTCTCTTCACTCTGCAGCTGTCCGAGTGCGACTTTCGTCACTTGTTCCTTGAACCGCACAAGCTGCTCCGGAGCGACGGCCCCGATCACGATCGGAAGCGGTTTCGCGAGAGCGTTATCGATGCTTGTGGCGATAAATGTACGAGCTTCCTCGACAAAAAACGTGCCATTCAATGCTTCTTCGATACGTTTTGGCAGGCTTTCGTTGACGAGATCATCGACCTCGCCCAGAAGCGTTTCGCGTGAAACGAAGATCTTTTTAAAGAAAGACAGGTTTTCGTAATAGTCGTGAACCTCGTGCTTGATCAGCGAACTGATCTGATTTCGGGTTTTCTCGGTTGCGGCAATTTCGGCGATCTGACGCATAGCGGGCTCGATCTGCTCGTTCGCCTTCTCTTTTAATAGCTCTATCGCGTCGTCCGTGAACATCTTGCCAAGCGGCGTTTCGGCGTTAAGCAGATCGTCGATGCGGCGGCTTAGAAATTCGCGAACATTAGTCTCGAGAGCCGTCGATTTCACTGCGGTCCGAATGCGTTCGTCGAGAAAGCCCGTGATCTTGGCAAATGCCTCGTCATCGACCACCTCCGAGACACGTTTGCCGAGCACATCATCGACCCGCCGCGTCACAAACCCGCGGATCGTCTCAAGCGATTCCTCGCTCTTCAGCACCGATCGGATATGCTCAGCCAGCTTTAACTGCAAAGCCGATATCGCATCCAAAATCGGTTCGCGCACATTCTTAGGCAAAGCCTCGATCAGCGACGGATAATCTTCCGACAAGATCTCGTTGGTATAGGAATCGACAACATTCTGTATCTTACGGCGGAGAAAATCATTCCCAGTGAGCTGTTCGATGATCGTGTCTTTTGAAACAAGCTCGTCGCCCACCGCTTTGCCGATGGCATTCGCTAGGCGGTCGCGGTGGCGCGGGATCATGCCCTGGGGAAATACGGTGAAGCCAAAAAGCCTAACTGGAAGCCGCGGCCGAAATAGCATTCTCACCGCCAGCCACGCACCTGCATAACCGTGACCGGTTGCAAAAATGATCAAGAGCGTGATCTGAACCCAGATATTTTTGAAGATCGGAGCGAGGGAATTGATGATGTCGTTTAGGAAATCCATTGAAATAGCGGAAAGCACGATCGAATGAAGGAGTGACAAGTATATCGCTCACACCTTACTACCCCATTTATCGAGTTCGATGCCGCAATCGCAAGTCCATCCTCCCCACAGTGCCTGTCGTAAGTTCCTAGGCCGCCGAACCGCGGGTGCGACTGTTCCGCAGCTAAAGCAGGTTACTTTTTCAAAATTGATTCCAAACTTTCCCTTCCTTCTAAAAGTGCTCATCACAAGAAAAAGAATAAGTATGAGGCCAACCCCAATTGGTATAAGTATAAGTGGCATTAAAATATCTGAAACCCTTTCGACCGCAAACAAAACTCCGCAAATTCCTGCATCCAGTCATGGCTGGCACTGTAGTTTTTCCATTGCTCGTCGCCGTCGCGGTGAAGCGTCATATCGTCGGGTGCGTCGGTAATACTCAGATCGCCGAAGACACGTTTATTCGGCGCAAGTTTTGGGAGCCATTCGTTCTGGATCCTCGTGCCGATCTCGTGTGCCTCCTCGACCGAGATCTTCACGCCGGTCGCGTTATAGTTCATCTGACGCAGCTGCCCCTCGCCGACTATATCGAGGCTCCGGATAACCTCGAGAGCGGCTTTCCAATTCCATACGCTTGCGGTGAATTCAAAGTTCTCGCTGCCTAGATCCGTTAATGTGAAGCTCATATTTGTTTCCTATAAAAATGCTAAACGGCAAACGAGTGTTTGGTCAATGAGTTTAGCGGGTGAAAGCGATATAATTTCATTTTTACCAAAATGAAGCATCAGGTACCGATCAGGATCGTCGTCAAAAGGCCGTTGCCCGGCGTTGCAATGATGATCCAGCGGGGAAAATTCGAGTTTCTCCCGCCGGTCTCGAGATCGGACGAACGGTTTGTGTACGAATTCGACATTACCGTCGATACGACCGAAAGTAGGCCGAATTTTCTGGGTGAATATTCCCAGGGACCGAAAAACGCCAGATTTATCTACGTCAATTCCGGCACCTACGCCGACCAGCACTCGATCTGGGGTCGCCGGGCAAAGGTTTCGTTAATGGACATCACCAGCAAGCAAATTCAACAAGTGATCTCAAAAGCCGAAACCGTTCTCGAAACCGAATTCGAAGGCGTCGGCCGCGACGGCGGCCCAACCTGCGCAAGCGTCAAAGGCATCGTGTGGAAAGTAACGCCGGTGTGACCGTTTATTGAAAATAATATGACCCAATCAATTTCCTACGCCGACGCCGGCGTTTCGATCGACAATGCAAATCTTGCCGTGGCGAAGATCCGCGAATATGCACGCTCGACGTTCAATGAACGCACGCTGACCGAGATCGGCAGTTTTGGCGGGATGTTTGCCGGGGCGTTTCCGAATATGGCGGAGCCGATATTGGTTGCGTCAGCGGACGGCGTAGGGACGAAGCTGAAACTGGCGTTCGACACCGGCATTCACAACACCGTCGGAGCGGATCTCGTAAATCACTGCGTCAACGACATCCTCGTCCAAGGTGCGCGGCCGCTCTTCTTTCTCGATTATTTTGCCACCGGCAAACTCGAACCCGAAGTCACAGCCTCAGTAGTCGAAGGCATGGCCCGGGCCTGCCGCGAAAACGGCTGCGTCCTGCTCGGCGGCGAAACCGCAGAAATGCCTTCAATGTATGCCGATGGCGAATACGATTTAGCCGGTTTCATCGTCGGCGTCGTCGATAAACCAAAGGTCATCGACGGCAAATCGATCACACCGGGCGATGTCGTCCTCGGCATTCCATCGACCGGTCTTCAAACCAACGGTTATTCCCTCGCCCGCAAACTCTTTTTCGAGGTCGGCGGCTACACACCCGATTCCTACATCGACGAACTGGGAAAGACGGTGGGCGAAGCTTTGCTCGAAACTCACGCCAGCTTCCTCCCACAGATCGGCCCTTTGTTAGATTCAGGCATTATAAAAGGCCTCGTCCACATCACCGGCGGCGGCTTTCTCGAAAACATCCCCCGCATCCTCCCTGCGTGTGTCTCCGTAGAAATAAACCGAGGCTCCTGGCCCGAACTCCCAATATTCGGCATGATGCAGCAACTCGGCAATGTTGATGAAAAAGAGATGTTCCGGACTTTTAATATGGGGATCGGGATGATCGTGGTTTGTTCCGAATCTGATCTGACGGCGGTCACGGAACGAATAGCGAATTGCTACCAAATCGGGAGCGTTACGACGGGAGATAGAAGCGTGGAAGTCTCCAGTTAATAGTATAGGGTGTGGGAAAGCGGTATACACTACGTCGGGAACCTAGCGGTTGACCCCCCAGAATTGTTTTTTCGGTCACACGTCCTTATGAATAGCGCGATAGGCGTTATTTCCACGTCACAATGTAGTTATATTTTACTTTTCCATTTCGATACGCATTTAACCAATTAGCTTTGACAATTCTTACAATCGCCCTTTTTCCACCTATGTTATTGTAATCATCTGGGCGAAAGTAAAAACCGTCTTTAATACAAGCCCCTAATTCACTTTCGCCTCTTGGACAATCTTTTTCATTATCATCTAGGTTTTTCGCAATATGGATCAAAATATCAAGACATACGTGACCTACAGGAACTTTAGGGTATGGTTTCCCCGTAACGTAACCGCCGATAAATATTGCTGAAGTCGGGCGCGTGTCGTCTAAACATTCAATTAAAAGCGGAACTGCTTTATCCTTCAAAGCAACAATATCCCGAACCTCCTTTTTCGGCGGGATAACTTCGCCATCATTGTCCTGATACAGGGCTAAAACCGTTGCGTCGTGAGCTCCATCTTCGCCATAAGTTACAAGTTCCGGCGCCCCAACTAACGCATCTATCAAACCTTGATTTGAAGGATCTGAAGTCCTCTGGGAATTTACAAGTGGAGAGTCCGAAGGCGTAGGATTAAGGTTTCGGCTTTGCATCTGCAACGCCGTTGAGCAGGAAGCCGTTGTCAGCAATGAAAAAACTAAGAGTAAGTTTCTCATAACTCAAACTGTCATAGTTAAATCGTGGGCTACGTTTCCATAATTGGCAGACCGATTCGCTGGCATTCAGACTAGCTCAAGGTTCACTTTCTTGCCAAGAGCCTTGGCGTATTTCCGCACGAATTTGACCGACATACTTCCAGTACTTTCTTCTATTCGCGATACGACAGATTTCGTTGTGCCCATTTTCGTTGCCAATTCCTCCCTATCTAATCCGGCTGCCTGACGTAACTTTTTGAGTGACACACCAAACTCGTCAATATACGCAAGTTCATTAATAGTAGTCATATTTTAGTAGTGATACCTCGCCTGCAAAAACGAGATTCGGTCATCCAGAACCATGTAGACGACTCGATGTTCTTTGTTTAATCGGCGCGACCATGTTCCGGCTTGCTTGTGTCGGAGCGGCTCTGGTTTTCCGATGCCTTCGAATGGTTCGCGAATGGTGGCTTCGACAATATCTAGCAGCTTGACCGTCAGTCTTCGATCTTGCTGCGCCCAATAGCGAAGGTCGTCGAGAAACTGGGGCTGGAAGACCGCATCACGTTTCTTATTTGCCTTTTCGTTTCTCTGCACCAAATTCCTTTCGTAGCTCCTCGATCGAGATCTTTTCTCCTTCACCCGCCAAAGTTTGCTCGATCGCCTTGTTTAGACGTTCAGCATTCTTTGGCGATCGAAACAAATACTCTGTCTCCATCAGGCTCGCCAGTTCATCTGAATCGATCATGGACACCGACGAGCGGCCGCGACGTTTGATCACCACGATTTCGCAATCATCTGTTACCTGATCCATTAATGATGCGAGATTGCTTCGTGCTTCACTATAGCTGACTTCTAATGACATAATGCCTCCGCGAGTTGTACAATGTTATTGTACGTAGATTCGGAAAATAGTCAATGAAAATTGGAATTCTCATCTCAGGCCGTGGGTCTAATATGGTGGCGTTGGTCGATGCTGTTAAGAGCGGCGAAATACCGGCGTCTGAAGTTGTCGTGGTCATTAGCGACAAGCCCGATGCGGGCGGTTTGGAAAAAGCTCGCGAGCGTGGAGTTGAAACGGTTGTCGTTGAAAGAAATGGCCGGAAACGGGCGGAGCATGACGCTGAGATAATCGCCGAGCTGCAAAAACGCGGAGTCGAACTAGTTTGCCTCGCGGGTTACATGCGCCTTCTATCGCCGTCATTCGTCCAGGCATTCCCGAACCGCATTATTAACATCCACCCGAGCCTGCTGCCCGCATTTCCCGGACTCGATGCCCAGAAACAGGCTTTCGACGCCGGCGTTCCGGTCACCGGCTGCACAGTCCACTACGTCGACGAACTCCTAGACCACGGCGAGGTGATCTTGCAGAAAGAGGTCGAGGTTTTGGATAGCGACTCGGTCGAGACACTATCGACCCGCATCCTCGAACACGAGCATCATCTATATATTGCCGCCGTCAGGGAGATTGTTCGCCTTCGCGTGCGATGTAAATAAGTTCATGTTATTGTATCGGCACAATTAACTTCGCTAGGAGAAAAATATGCAACCGATCACACGCTCAATATTGGCTTTGCTACTTATGACCGCCTGCTTTGCCGGGGCAGGAGCAGTTCATGCGCAAACAAAACTCGATATCATGCCGGATGTCGTTTATGGCCATAAGGACGGCATGGCTCTGACCATGGACGTCATAAAACCAAAGACAAATGCTAACGGTGCGGCGGTCATATATGTGGTCAGCGGTGGTTATGTCTCAAACTATCTTCCTCCGCAAGACCTAGCTCAAGTGCCTATTTTTAGAGATCTTCTTGACAAGGGGTTCACCCTAATTGCATTACGACACGGCGGCAGCCCGAAATACCTGGTCCCCGACATCGTCGGCGATGTTCGCCGGGGAGTTCGATTCGTCCGGTATAACGCCAAACAATGGGGCGTCGATCCGAATCGTCTCGGCGCGTTTGGTGCCAGTGCAGGCGGGCATCTCTCGCTAATGATCGGCACCGCTTCAGACAATGGCGATCCCAAGGCGAAAGAGGAATTTATGAAGGAGAGCGATCGCGTCGCTGCGGTCGTGGCCTTTTTCCCGCCCGTAGATATGCGTCCGATTGCCCGTGGCCTCAATGCCCCAAATGACGGCAGCGTCGGTTCACGCTTTCCAGCGCTGAATTTCGAAAAGGAGAAGGCTGCAGATTATTCGCCAATTGTTTTTGTGACCCCGGATGATCCGCCCACGCTGCTTATTCATGGCGATAAGGACTCATTGGTCCCGATCAGCAACAGCCAGACTATTTACGAAGCGTTTCAGAAAAACAAAGTCAAATCGAGCTTCGTCACGATCCCAGGTGCGGACCATGGCTTCCAAAACGACGACGCAAAACGTTCGCGTGACCTGACCGTGGCATGGTTTGAGCAAACCTTAGGCAAAGACGTGGGTAAAGGGAAAGTTAATTAATGAACAGTGAACACAAGAGAATCATCTATTCACTGTTCCCTCTCTATTGCGCGTCGGGTGATGGAGCGCCCGGTTCGAGATCTTGGCGGTTCTGAGGTTTAGGATCAGGATCCCGTCCAGATCGATCTCGGCATCGGTGAATTCCAGTGTTTCTTTGATAACCAGGCTGCATTCCGAAAGCAGGCGAAAGGCGGATATTTTTTTCCCGCCGTGTCTGCCTGATCTGTTCGCCTTATAGGCGTTCAGCATCTTTTCGACGGTCGGTTTCAGGCCGATCGTGTTGTTGGCAGGGTCATACAGCAGTTTGAAAGCCGTCGGCGCGCCGGCCTGTTCGTATGCGGCACGGTTCAAGACGATGGTTCCCCGGCTGTTTATCGTCACATACAACCCCGCCCACTGCGCCCGAGTGCTGTCGTTTTTTATTTCCTTCCATTCTCGTTTCATATGTTTCTCTCCACCATTTAATTTTTGGTAATCTAGCATAGATGCATAAATGTTGCAAGAATAAAACAAATAACTCACGGCTGGGCGTGGCCTAATGGTGTGATGCTCGTCTAATTTCTTAGTTCGCGGCTCGTTTGCGGCTTTGCGTCTTTGCGGGAGATCGGATCCGTGAGATCGGGGTTTCCTGCAAAGTCGCAAAGAATAAACGCAAAGTAACGTAAAGAAGAGGAGGAAACACCCCAACGGGGCCGTTGATGCTGTGGGTGATCAAATTGATGATGAAGGAGAGCTAAAGGTGTGATGGCCGGTGTGCCCGAAGTCCGACAAACGGCAAAAACACCTTTACCAATCAGGGTATTAACTAACGACAGTCGAAAAATACCTTTGACCTAACAACCAGTTATGGACAAATATGACGTCGTTTTTACCGTTCGTTCGTAATTTAGGAATCGCCGTCAATTTTCGATTCGAAATGCAGGGTCGTCATGCCACCCTTGTCGTCGGCAAATTCGAGCATGTTGATGCTTTTGTCGCTATCATATTGAGCTGAGATGCCGCGGACGTTCTTTAGTTCGTCGGTCATCGACGCCAGGGTTCCGTGTTTGTCGTAGCTGCGCACGACCGTAACCGTATTTGCGGAGATCGAGATCGATTCAAAACTGCCTTCCTGCTGCTCTTCTTTGAAGCTTCCGTTCGGGCCGTAGATCTCAAATCTAGCCCGGCGTCCTTTATTGCGTTTGGTAAAGTCACTCAGGAATGTTTCCCATTTCCTTGGTTCGACTATCGATATCATTGTCATGAGAACATTGCCCTCCTAAAATGTTAGATCGTTTGAGATCTATTTTTCGCCTTAAATGTATCATCGCAAGTGACGTGTGACCTATGCAGGTCATTTATGTTAGATCTTTGAGGGCTTCGGGTGCATAGGCACAATATATTGTACTTAGAAAGCGGGTAATCCGAATACGTATCCAAGATAGCGGATTCGTTGGACGATGTTCACAAAGAGCCCGTTTTTATTGAGGTTTCGGTTTTGACAAGTATCACATCCAGCGCGTAAACTCTAGGTTTTCACTTTCGAGTGAGATCTAATGGAGAGCGACTATGCCGAAGAGAACATATCAACCGAACAATCGACGTCGTGCGAAGAAGCACGGATTCCGTGCACGCATGGCGACCAAGAATGGCCGCGCTGTGATCAAACGCCGCCGTGCGAAAGGACGCAAGCGATTAACAGTTCACCATTATTAAGTTTTGGCCTGCCGAAAGAAGATCGGATAGCGAAACGCGCCGATTTTCTGCGGGTCTATGAACAAGGTGTCCGTTTTGAAGGCCGTTTTATGACGGTTTTCATTTTGCCCGCAAGTGTGGGACGTCACCGCGTAGGCATAACCGCTACAAAAAAGGCTATCGGCAAGGCCCACGACCGAAACCGCGCTAAGCGGTTATTGCGGGAAAGCTTTAGGCTCAGCCGGGTTGAACTGGACGCGATCGACACGAAATACGATTGGGTCATTAACGCTCGAAGAAGCATTTTGCGGGGAAAGCTTGAGCATCCGTTAGCGGAATTTAAGTCGATCGCTGCCAAGGTTGGGCGGATCGAGGCAAAAGATATATTGCCACAGAGTACACAGAGCGATACAGAGGAATAAAAGGCTTTCTGCCGTTTTTGGTTTACTCTCTGTTTTCTCTATGTACTCTGTGGCAAACTCTTTTTTGAGATGAAGTTTTTGGTTCTCGATATTCTGGGCATTTATAAGGCGTTCCTGTCGCCATTTTTGCCGCCCGCGTGCCGGTTTGAACCGACCTGTTCGGAATACGCGAGAGAGGCCGTTGAGAAATACGGCGCGATACGTGGAACATGGATGGGCTTAACACGTATTTTAAGGTGTCAGCCGCTGTGCAAAGGCGGGCACGATCCGGTGAAGTGATTTTGGATTGTCGATTTTAGATTTTGGATTGGTTTTGGTTTTATCCAATCCAAAATCCCAGATCTAAAATCCAAAATGTAAAGATGGAAAATCAAGGTAACAGCAGTAATCAATCTCGTTTTCTGATAGCCGCGGTCCTGTCGATGGCGATACTTTTTGGATGGCAATATTTCTTTGCCCCCAAACCGCCCCCGGTCGATAACGCGAATTCCAACACGGCCGCGAACACCGCTGCGAACGCTAATACAGCATCTCCGGTTCCTACTCCTGCTCCTGCTCCGCTGCCGGAAACCGCAGCCGCAACTACGCCGGACACCACGCCGAACCGTTCGATCACGATCAAATCACCTCTATACGAGGTTAAGCTCGATTCCAAAGGAGCTTTGGCAACGAGCTGGATCATCGTAAAGAACAAATCGCCCCGGGCTGATTTTCCTGTCTACGCCGACGGCTCGCACGAGGGCGAGCAAAAGCCTTTGCAGCTTATTTCGGATGAAGCCCTGAAACGCAGCCCGCGTGAGATACCGTTTCGCCTTGCGACTGACGATCAGGGCCTGACGACGCTTCTGAATGACCGCAATTATGCGGTTTCGGTACCGGAGGAGACCATTACTCTGGCTGACGGTGCGGAAAAGCAGATCGATTTTACGCTGACCGACTCGAGCGGCGTTGAGGTTAAGAAATCGTTCCTTTTCAGAGCAAACAGCTATGTCGCGGACGTTGCCGTGACGGTCAAACGCGGAGGCCAGACGATCCCAAACACCAAACTCGTCATCGGGGCAAGCATCGGCGACCACGCGATAAATAACCACAATTTTTACCACATCGAATCTGAGACCGTCGCCGCCGTAAACGGCGATATTAAGCGGCATCAGGGAAATTACACCTTCACGTACGATGCGAACGGCCAGGCCTCGCTATCTGACGCAGGTACGGTCGACTGGGCGGGCGTTGGTGATGCGTACTTCGCGATGACCGCGATCCCGGCAGCTCCGGCTCAGGGCGTGGAATATAAGGCTTCGAAATATGACGTTCAAACGAAGCCGTTCTTTGAAAGCATTTTCCAGTGGATACTGCGTAATGCCAAGACGTCCGAGACGAGGCACCTCGTTACCGTTTATCTTCCGATACCGGCGGATGGCTCCGTTACCAAGGTCTTTACAGGCACCAAAGACTATTTCCTGCTCGCTGAGCTCAGTAAGAATTCCGCCTCGCAGCTTGGACGTGAGGTCGAAATAACGAACCTTATCAACTTCAGCAACTACTGGTGGCTCCGTTGGCTCACCAAACCGCTGTCGATCCCGATCGTATATTCGCTCAACTTTTTTAACGGTCTCACGAATAACTACGGGGTCGCGATCATCGTCTTTACGTTCCTGTTCTACTCGCTGCTCTTCCCGTTGAGATGGTCGCAATCGCGTTCATTCAAGAAAGCCTCCGGCAACGCGCCGAAGATGAAGGCCATCCAGGACCAGATCAAGGAGCTCCAAAAGAAGGGGGTTCCCAACGACGATCCCCGCATGCGTCAGCTTCAGATGGACCAACTGAAGATGACCAAGGACGCCCTCCCCATCGGCGGCTGCCTGCCGATGCTACTGCAGTTCCCGCTGCTCATAGCGTTCTACACAGCCATCACGATCGCGGTAGACGTGCGTCAGTCAACATTCATCTGGCTTCCTGACCTATCAGCAGCCGACCCATGGCACCTGCTGGAATTTGCCTTTGCGTTCTCGATGATACTATCGATGAAGTTCACTCCGCAGGCTGCTGTTGTGACTCCTGAGCAGGCAATGCAGCAGAAGATGATGACTTACCTCATGCCGGCCATGATGTTGTGGGTAATGTGGGCCGCACCGTCGGGATTATTGCTATATTGGTTTTTTGGTAACATCGTCAGCTTCGGACAGCAGATGCTGATCAACCGAATGAACAAGCCGAATACACCACCTGGAATGGAGATAGTTGATTCGGTCCCGAAAGGTGCGAAGAAGGTGAAGCCGAAGCTTTCGACAACCTAACTTGAACGCTGGCCGCTCGCAAGGTCTGAGGTGGATCTAATTAATTAAGTACAGTCAGGCTGGAAGCCTGCTCCAATTTATGAATCAAACATGTGAAAACGCGAAGGATTTTCTTGCTGGACTAGTAGCTGACATGCGTTTCGACCTTACCGTTGATTCAGAATGGAACGAAGAAGGCTGTTTACTTAACCTCAGCGGTGAAGATTCACATTATGCCTTGGCGGAAAACGGCGAACTGCTTGACGCGTTTGAAGTCGTCCTGTTTCAGGCGTTTGGCCGTGAACTTGATCGCGAACACCGTTTCGTCGTCGATGCCGAGGGATTTAGGCAGACACGTAAGGCAGAACTTCACGCGATGGCCCGCTTTGCGGCAGATCAGGTGCGTAAGAATGGACGGCCGTTTACGTTTGGAGTCCTAAACTCAACCGAACGCCGCATCATCCACATGACATTGCAGAAGGAAGAAGATCTTTTCACAGAATCGGTCGGTGACGGTCGTGAGCGGCGCCTACAGGTTCGTCTGCAGTAAGCAGCTGATCTTTATTTACCGCGAAGTCGGTCCCATCGCAAACCCAAGAAGGTCAGGGCCTGGCTTTTCGTTTGGGAATTTGTGCCTCATTACTATGACGGTGGCGGTGTCACCAGCTTGATAGTTTGTTTTTAACGAGGATATCGGGAACAATTACTTCCTGATCTCTCGATTTCACCAAATACGCTCGATATATAAGGCCTCGCCATCTTTGGCTGTGAAACCTTTTAAGACTTTCGGTTGAGCCGATTCTGAATCTGCTTAGGGTGTTAGCGAATTAGCGGCAGTCCAACCGACGGTGAATATAAGCACAGGCAGGGCTACCCCGAGAAGCGATTTTTTTTGTCATGGAATTCCTTAGATTGAGCTACAACCGAACATTATCACGCTAGTCGCAAGCTTTTGTTTCGAAATGCCACTAACATTTAGGATATGCCGAACACCATTGTCGCACTTGCAACACCCACGGGCCGCAGCGGCATCGGAATTGTCCGCCTGAGCGGTGGCGAATCGCTCGGGATAACGAAGAAATTGGTCAATGATGACGGCTTTTCACCCGCACCCCGCGCCGCACATCTCAAACAACTTCACGAACCACATACCGGCGAAGTAATAGACGAAGCGATAATCGCGTATTTCAAGGCACCGCATTCCTTCACCGGCGAAGACGTTGTCGAGATAAGCTGTCACGGGTCGCCCGTTGTCCTGCGACGGGTAATCGACGTTTGTCTTGGCTTGGACGCACGGATGGCCGATGCGGGTGAATTCTCGCTTCGTGCTCTCGCAAATGGGAGGATGAACCTTGCTGAGGCGGAGGCAATACGGGATCTGATCGATGCACAAACTACCGCATCGGCGCGGCAGGCGATCCGGCAGATGCGTGGGGAATTTTCTAACCGGCTTCAGCCTATAAAGGATGATCTTCTAAATGTGATAGTTGTTCTTGAATCCGCACTTGAGTTCGTCGAGGACGATCTCCCGGAAGTTCAGGCGGAAGGAGTGAAAACCAAAATAGCAGCGATCGCAGCTGAGATTGAAAGACTTGCGTCGACATTCAAAGCCGGTCGTCTAATACGCGAGGGGCTAAGAGTCGCTTTAGTTGGGCGTCCGAATGTGGGTAAGTCTAGTCTTTTCAATGCTTTACTGGGCAGCGACCGTGCTATTGTAACTGAGATCGCCGGAACGACGCGGGATCAAGTCCACGAGAGATTTACCATTGGCGATATTCCGATCTCCTTGATCGATACGGCTGGGCTTCGCGAAACGACCGACATGGTCGAAAGTATAGGCGTTGAACGTTCGAGGGCAACCATGGCGGACGCCGATATTGTTGTCGTAATGCTTGACGCTAGTGTACAGACATCGGATGAAGACCGGGAAATTCTTGCTAGCGTAAAGGATTTGAATTACATCGTCGCGCTGAATAAGATCGACAAAGTTCCGTCTACAGATGTTGATCGCATTGTCGCCGCAGAAAACTCGAGCCTTGCATACCTTCGTGAAAGGCTAATTCCCCTTTCTGCCAAAACTGGCGAAGGCCTCGACGATCTAAAACACAACATTGTCGGACCGTTTAGAGCCGAGGATGTATCAACCTCGGGATTTCTTGTTACCGATGCGAGACATCATGACCTGCTCACCCGAGCGAAAGATGAGATCGAAAACTCGCTGGAATTAATGAACCAAAAGATAAGCGAAGAGATCGTTCTTATCGGCCTTCACAATGCCCTCCGCTATCTTGGTCAGATCACGGGCGAAACTACCACCGAAGACATGCTAACTCGTATCTTTTCAACATTTTGCATCGGAAAGTAGATAGCCGCAGGATACCAACCCTGGCAATTATTCGTTGCGCAAACCAGACGAATTCAATATAGTTAAGAGTTTCGCTGCCCAAATGGGGCTTGATTTTGTATGTTTGACGAAAGTTTTGATGTGATCGTTATAGGTGCTGGCCACGCGGGTTGCGAGGCGGCGTCTGCCTCCGCGCGTCTCGGTGCCGAGACGGCGCTGGTCACCATAAATCTAGATCTAATCGGACAGATGTCGTGTAACCCTGCGGTCGGCGGTATTGCTAAAGGCCATGTTGTTCGTGAGATCGATGCACTGGGCGGTATCATGGGCCGCGTTATCGATCGGACGGGAATTCAGTTTCGACTATTGAACCGTTCGCGGGGGCCCGCTGTCCAATCGCCGCGTGCTCAGGCAGACCGCAGCCTGTACCGAACTGAGATGCGCCGGGTACTCGAATCAACGCCGAATCTGCACCTTCGTCAAGGCGTAGTGATTGACCTAAATATTGAGAACAAAAGAGTTGTCGGCGTAGAGCTGCAAGATTCCCGCCGTTTTTCGGCCAAATCAGTTGTCATCGCGACCGGCACATTTCTGAACGGCACGATCCATGCCGGGCGAAAAACCTTTTCGGCTGGCCGTGCGGGTGAACCTGCATCCATCGAGCTTGCCGAGAGCCTGAAAGCTCATGGTTTTCCGGTCGGTCGCCTAAAAACCGGAACGCCGCCGCGGCTTGATGGACGCACCATCGACTGGGATGCTTTCGAGCCGCAGCCGGCTGACGAAAAGCCCGTGGCATTTTCATTTGCCACCGAGAGAATCGAGCAGGATCAGGTACAGTGCTACATCGGTTACACAAGTGAGCGACTGCATCAGACGATTCGCGATAATCTGCATCAATCGCCGTTGTACTCAGGGAAGATCACCGGCATTGGACCCCGATATTGCCCGTCTATTGAAGACAAAGTCGTAAAGTTTGCCGATAAGAACCGCCATCAACTATTCCTCGAGCCCGAGGGAAGAGACACAAATGAGGTGTACCTCAATGGCTTCTCCACATCGCTTCCGTCGGCTTTGCAGCTTGAGTTGCTGAGGATGGTCGAGGGGTTTGAAAAGGTTCAAATAATCAGGCCAGGCTATGCCATCGAGTATGATTTCGTCGACCCGCGTGAAATGCGGCCGACGATGGAATCGACCCGTATGGACGGCTTGTTTCTTGCTGGACAGATCAACGGAACGACTGGTTACGAAGAGGCCGCATGCCAAGGCTTGATGGCGGGAATTAACGCCGCGTTCTCGACTCAGGGCCGCAAACCGTTTATTTTAGGGCGCGATGAAGCATATATTGGCGTTCTAACAGACGATCTCATCCGCCACGGGGTTGACGAGCCCTATAGGCTCTTTACGTCCCGTGCGGAAGCGAGATTAACACTTCGGCACGACAACGCCGATGAGCGTCTCTCACCGAAAGGCCGGGAAGCGGGGCTTTTGGGTGACATGGACTGGGAAAGGTTCAATTCAAAGCGTGACCGCATCGCAAATCTTCGAAGTCTGCTCGATCACACGCGTTTCAAGCGTTCGTCGGTTGAATACGCTAGTGTTTCTCAGATGCTTGGTGTTGATCTGGGTGATTCGATCACGCTCTCTCAGTTAGCTATGCGGCAGGGAGTAAATTCGGATCTTATCAAACGCCTGCTTCCCCCGGATGTTGCTGAAGAACTAAAAGAGACCGATCTGGAAACCGCTTTGGCCGATTCTTTGTACAGCGGCTACATAGCTAAGCAAAAGATCGCTACCGAAAGAGTAAACCACCACGACACTCTCAAAGTGCCTGAACACTTCCAGTTTGCAACGATCGGCGGGCTTTCGGCGGAAATGGTGGAGCGGCTCGAACGAGCCAGGCCCCAGAACTTCGCCCAGGTTCGTAGTATTGCTGGTTTGACGCCAGCAGCAGTTTCATCTGTTCTCGTTCATCTGACCGCGAACACGGCTAATCGGACAAGTCAAAACTAATATCTCTTAAAAGTGTGAATCGATTCACACTTTCTTCTTTCGTCCATCCTAACCATCTTCAATTTTGGGGGAGAATTTTGCGGTAATATTTACTCGCCGCTATAAAAAGTGTGAATCGATTCACACTTTGGGCCAAATCGCGTATTTACGGGCTATTTACCTTAATTGGTCGAAGTTTCCTGCCTTTTGTCGCCATAAAACCGCCTGATTGGTCGAATGCGAATTCGAGATAGGTCAAACGTGCAAGCGACAATGATACCTTTACCAATCTTGTTGCTGAAAGTGTGAATCGATTCACACTTTCAAATCGAGTCCGCCTCCCGTTCGAGAAATTGGCTTGTATATGTGAATCGATTCACATTCCGGGAAAAAAACTCAAAAAGTGTGAATCGATTCACACTTTTCTCGATTTAGGGAATGAGTTCGCGGTGTGCTAACTTAATCAATTGAAGATCTCGTCTTAAAATGGGCAAAGTAATAGCGATAGCAAATCAAAAAGGCGGTGTTGGCAAGACAACTACTGCCGTGAATCTGTCAGCGGCGTTGGCAGCTGAAGGCAAAAAAGTGTTGCTTGTGGATGCTGATCCGCAAGCCAACGCGACCTCTGGTGCTGGTGTCCCGCGCGTTGCGGGCAGGAAAACCTTATATAATGCACTGGTTTCTGGCGATTCGCCTCGCGAAATGGTTCTTCCGACCGAGATCGACACTCTTTGGGTTCTCCCGGCAGATAAGAATCTTGCCGGGGCTGAGATAGAACTCGTAGAACGGGCAAATAGAAACTACGCGCTGCGAGAGGCTCTGGCCCAGGTTCGTGATTATTTTCATTACGTACTGATCGATTGTCCGCCGTCGCTAGGAATATTGACCGTGAATGGCCTGACGGCTGCCGATTCGTTATTGGTTCCTATTCAATGCGAGTATTACGCACTTGAGGGTGTGACCGAGCTTTTTGACACACTTGCCCGGCTACGACGTGAATTGAATCCAAAGCTAGCGATCGAGGGCCTGCTGCTTACGATGTTTGACGAGCGGACCAATCTCTCGTCCGCAGTTGCCAAGGATCTGCGGGATTTCTACGGCAGCCAAGTGCTCGAAACGGTGATACCGCGAAATGTGCGTCTTGCCGAGGCTCCGAGCTTTGGCAAACCAATATTATTGTATGATCCGCGTTCGCGCGGTGCTGAGAGTTATGTCCAACTCGCCAAGGAGATAATAAAGAATGGCTAGACAAACACTGGGACGAGGTTTGAGTGCACTGCTGGGAGACGAACAACCGACGCCTGCTGGTGAGGCTCCGTCATATGAGATCGACATAGATCTGATCGAGCCTAATCCGGAGCAACCGCGTACGCGTTTTGCGGAGGCGAACCTTGAGGAACTGACCAAATCGATCCGGGCGAATGGCGTGATCCAGCCGATCGTTGTCCGTAAATTTGGCACTCGATATCAGATCGTTGCGGGTGAACGGCGTTGGAGGGCATCGCAGCGAGCCGAATTGCGGCGCATACCGGCTATTGTAAAGGAAGTATCAGACGAAAAGCTGCTCGAGATCGCTCTGATCGAGAATATTCAGAGACATGAGCTAAACCCGCTCGAAGAAGCTCGTGCATACCGTAAACTTATTGATACCATTGGACTTACGCAGGAACAGGTAGCTGACCGGATCGGTAAAGAAAGGTCCTCGGTGGCTGCCAGTATGCGGCTTCTACGGCTTCCGGAAGAGATACAGAGGCTGATCGAAGAAGGCGGGCTGACTTCTGCCCACGGGAGAGCACTGCTCGGCACGGACGACGCAAAGATACAGAAGGTCGCGGCGATGGCTGCGATTGAGCACAACTGGTCGGTTCGTGAGACAGAAAAGGCTCTGCGGCGTATCAAGAAGGGCGACCTGCCTGACGACAATTCGGCGAAACCTGAACGGGTTGTTGACCCGAATGTGAAGGCGGCTGAGACGAAGCTCATGCGTACGTTGAATACGAATGTGAAGATCCACGAAGGCAGGAAGGGTATCGGGGGAAAGATAGAGATCGAGTACTACAGCCTCGACGATCTTGATCGTATTTTTTCGGTTATCTTAAAGAAATAAAAGGAGTTACGGGAATGCAGAAGCGTTTGACGGAAATGGTCGATTGCGCCGGTTGAGTGGCCAAACTCGCCCCCGGCGACCTTGCTCAAGTTTTGAGCAAACTTCCGAAACAAAATAGCGAAAATGTGATCGTCGGTTTCGATACTTCCGACGACGCGGGAGTTTTTCGCCTTTCGGACGAGATCGCGCTTGTTCAAACCCTTGATTTCTTTACTCCTGTTGCGGACGATCCTGAGATCTATGGGCGCGTCGCGGCGGTCAATTCGCTTAACGACGTTTACGCGATGGGCGGGACTCCCATATCGGCTCTTTCGATCGTCTGTTATCCGCAAAAAGGTGATTGGGATATCCTCGGTGAGATACTGAAAGGCGGGCAGGCCGCGATGACCGAGGCTGGGGTCGTGATCCTCGGCGGGCATTCGGTTGATGACAAGGAAATGAAGTTCGGGTATGCCGTCACAGGGATCATACATCCTGATAAGGTCGTTACAAATGCGGGGGCAAAACCGGGGGATGTGTTGATCCTGACCAAACCCATAGGAACCGGCGCGATCAATACAGCAGTTAAACGCGGAAAGGCGAGCCCTGAAACAGAAGCCGCGGCGATCGCGGCAATGACCACTTCGGCTGCACACGCGTCTAAAGTAATGCAGTTGGTCGGTGCGAACGCCTGCACGGATGTCACCGGCTTTGGATTGATCGGCCATGCGTTTGAGATGGCAAAGGGCAGCAACGTGACGTTAAATATTGATTCTAAAGCAGTTCCGCTGCTGCCTGACGTTTTAGAGCTTATTTCACAGGGAATGTTGACGCGAGGTGATAAGAACAATCGCGTTTATGTTGGCGAAACCGTTAGAATAAAGGAAAGCGTTTCGGGCGAAATGCAGAGCGCCCTGTTTGACCCGCAGACGGCGGGCGGCCTGCTCATCAGCCTGTCGGAATCGAACGCCGCGAAGTTCTTGCAAGATGTCGATGGTGCGGTCATCATCGGCAGCGTCGCGGCGGGCAGTAATTATTGCATCGAGGTAAGTTAAGTGTTTTTGTTCATCTTCGAATCTATTGGTACCTCCGAATTGATACTTGTAGGTATCGTTGCGCTTATCTTCCTCGGCCCGAGAAAATTACCAGAACTTGCAAAGAAAGCAGGGAAGATCATGGCTGAGTTTCGCGGTACTGCAAACGAATTCAAGCAGACGTGGGAAAAAGAAGTTAACTTTGAGGAAGAGGCTAAAGCTTTCAGCCTTGGCAGCCTGGATGCGGAGGCCGTAGCTCGGGATGAGTCCGGAGCGACACCGGAAACGACCACTGTCATTCCTGACGCCCCGGCGATCCGGGCGGCTGATCCGGAAGCTTTCAAACACATGATCGAATCCAGCGAAACTCCAAAACCTGCCGAAGTACTCATCGAAAACTCACCTGCGAGCGATAAGAAGAACTGGCTCTAGACATCAATGGATCAAATCGAATCAGGTCAGGAATTGGAACCGGGCGCTCAGATGTCGTTTCTCGAACATCTCGACGAGCTTCGTAAGCGCCTTGTTAAAGCCGTACTTATCCTGATCGTCTCTTTTCTTGTTTGTTTTTATTTCGGTCAAACGATCTATAACTTTCTGTCGATCCCAGTGCGGCAGGCTTTGTCCAAGGCCGAAAGGCGGCAATGGCCGATCGGCGGACTGACCGGCGACGAGAAAATACTCGCTATCAGCGAGATGAAAGAGGGAGACAGCGGCAGATTTACGCTGGACAAGGATACAACGCTTGGCGGGGCACTGCTTAGAGCCGGAACATCGGTTAATGCAAAAGCCGTGACAGATACGGATGGTAAGTTGGGCCTCTTTACGACCGAGAAGATCATTACCAACAATGCGATCGTGCCCGAGGGGGTCAGGCTCCCGGTTCCCCTCGATAAAGTCTTGCCAAATCAAGATGAGAGAATGACGGTAACGACAACGACCGAGCAGTTCACTCTGATCGTCACGGTTTCGCTTTATGCTGCAATTGCCCTCGCTCTGCCGCTTTTGCTCTGGCAGGTTTGGGGATTTATCTCACCCGCACTTTATAAGCATGAACGGCGATATGTGACGCCATTTGTTGGGCTCTCAACAGTTTCGTTCGTTATCGGAGCGGCATTTGCCTACTATATACTATTCCCTCCGGCGGTCGCTTTTCTGCTCAATTACGGCGACGGCGAGTTTCAGCTGCAGCTTCGTGCGACGGAGTATCTGGATTTCATCACGATCATTATGCTTGCGATGGGATTGATCTTTCAGATGCCGGCCATCACGTATGTTTTGGCTCGGATCGGGATCGTTTCCGCCGGAATGCTGATCCGCAGCTGGAAAATATCGCTCATTATCATTTTGATCGTAGCAGCAGTAGTTTCTCCAACGGCCGACGTTGTCAACATGATGTTGTTTGCAGCACCGATGATGGGACTATATGTTGTGTCGGTATTTATCGCTTGGTTTTTCAATAGAAAAAGGCGAACCGATGCTGAGGCTGAGAAGGCTTAGGATGCAACCATTTACCTTCCTTTTTGCATCTTGAATAGTTAGACAGAAGTGTCTAGAATCTTTTAGATAAAAGGTTATTAGGAATCATACTTGTTCAAACGGTTGATTTCTTCCGGAGTTTTACCGCTATGTCAAAAGTACTTGGATTTAGGAAAGTTTTGATGGCATTCGTGGCCGCTGGTTTGGGGATAACTGCAGTTATTGCTCAGCCGCCCGCGAAGAAAGATCCAAATGATCCGATGAGCAACTCTCGCAACGTGACGGCCGAGGCGAACAAGGTCTATAAGAAGTGGCTGGATAACGACGTCGCGTACATCATTACGGATCAGGAAAAAAAGGCATTTAAGGCACTAACGACAGACGAAGAGCGCGAGAATTTCATTGAAAATTTCTGGCGCCGCCGGGATCCAAATCCGGACACCGAGGAAAACGAATACCGTGAAGAGTATTACGAACGTATCGCGTATGCCAATCAGCACTTCGCGTCGGGTATCCCGGGATGGAAGACAGATCGCGGCCGCGTTTACATAGCGCATGGCAAGCCTGATTCCGTCGAGTCGCATCCGTCTGGCGGTTCCTATGATCGTCCAAGCTGGGAAGGCGGCGGATCGACGAGTACATACCCGTTTGAGATCTGGTTTTACCGTCACCTCGATGGGGTCGGTGATGGGCTGGAGATCGAGTTTGTCGACCCAACCGGAACGGGCGAGTACCGCATGGCCCGTGATGCGAGTGAAAAGGATGCTCTGAAGATGGTTCCGGGCGCGGGTCTCACGACATCGGAGCAGCTGGGACTCTCGGATAAGGCTGATCGCATAACCGGTAATAACGGTTACAACCAGAATTACCAACGTGAGCAGGACACGATGTTTCGCCGGCTCGAGATCCAGGCAAATTTGCAGCGTCCGCCGACTGTTAAGTTCAGCGACCTGCAGGGTATCGCGGGCGGCGACTCAGGCGTTATTGACAGCAATCCGCTCGATTTCGACCTTCGCGTCGATTTCTTCCGTCAGTCCGACGACCGCGTGATCACGGCATTTACCGTGCAGGCGGGCAACAAGGAATTGACCTTTGATGAAGTCGGCGGATTGAAGCAGGCGACGATGAACATCTTTGGACGCATTACCGCCGTCTCTGGCAAGCGTTCGGGCATTTTTGAAGATTCTGTTTCAGCAACTGCAACGGCTGAAGAGCTAAATGACGCAAGAGACCGAAAATCGGTCTATCAGAAAGCGATCGCTCTTACCCCAGGCACATACAAGGTTGACGTTGTGGTCCGTGATGTTAAATCGGGAAACAAGGGGATCCAAAATCTCGGTTTTGTTGTACCGCGGTACGATGAGAAGAAGCTCTCAACATCTTCGCTGATAATGGCCTCCAAACTGCGAGCGACAACTGACCGCGACATCGGTTCGTCATTCGTGATCGGTAACGCAAAAGTGATCCCGAATTTGTCGGGAGTTTACAAGCAGGGCCAGGAAGTCGGGCTCTACATGCAGGTTTACAATGCAGGCATCGACCAGACCACACTTCGTCCGGCGGTGGATGTTACCTACATTCTTTCCAAAGATGGCAAGGAATTATTAAAGCAGCCTGAGGACTGGGGCGGTTTGAGCGATTCCGGACAACGGTTGACTCTTGCCAGATTGCTACCGACTACGCTTATGCCGCTTGGCGATTATGAGCTCAAGGTCTTGATCAAAGACCGTGTCGGCGGACAGGTCATTGAGAACAAGGGCAAGTTCACGATCACAAACTAAGATCGTTGAAATTCAGTTTAAGCTGCTGTATTCATAGGAATGCAGCAGCTTTCTTCTATTTTGCGCGGCGTTTAATTTCTATCAACGGCGAATTCTTCCCTTCGCTGCCTGCAAAGATCGAAGTCCCGTCGGCACTGTAGCAAACCGACTCGCCGCCTTTCCGGTTTCCGAGATCGATCGGCGCCGCGGTCTGCTTCCATATCATGTCAAATTCCATTTCTCCGGCCGGCAGAGCGTATTCATACGCCTGTGTGTAATCGCAGATGATCACTCGCTGTCCGTCGGGTGAGATATCGCCGCCCGTCAGGAATCCATTTGGAATTGCCGGAACCGAGAGTTCTCCTATCTTTTCGGCCTTTTGTATCGATGATCTGTTGAATTCAGGCTTAAGCCGATAAACACCGGCGGGACCGCTCACACGTTTTGTGACGACATAAATATCGCCCGATCGAGGATGTACCATCAGCGTCTCCGCGTCCTGGTTGAAATCCGGATACGAAAACTGCAGCGATTCTGCATCTGCGGTGATGAGCGGTTCGTTTCGCGAAGAACCAGAAGCGGCGGAATTCACGGTCGGTTCGATCACACGAAAGACCGCATGGTCCGGACGCTTCGTTTTGTTGTCACCTATCTCGCCGATGTAGATATAACATCTGCCGCGGCCGTCTTTGAATACGGCAATATCTTCCCAGTCGATATTCTCACCGTTCGGTACCTTCCACGTTCCCAGGCTCTCTCCGGAATCATTTATAGCATAAAGAAATGAGCCATCACCTGAGTCATTGTGTGTCCAAAGAGTATTCTCCTGGCACTTTGAAGCAGCGATTCCGCTGCTTTCTGTAATATCGGGTGAATGGATCTGTCCGTTGATCTGTGGCGATCCATAGCTTGAATCTGCGGGTTTGGTTTCGCTGCGTGTCGAAACCAACCCACATCCGGCGGATAGAAAGGAAGCAGTGAAAACAGAAATGACAAATCCACAGATTTTAGCTATCATTCTTTTCGACATACTTCGCTACATGCATTATAACGTAGAGGTTATCGTGCCAGTTCAAAACTTATTGCTAAAGTTTTCGTAAGGTAAAGCGTGATGATCGTTGGAACCGAATGGCTGATCGAGGCGACAGGCTGTGAGCCGGACGCTCTGCGCGATGAGAACGCGATCCGATCGATCTTGTCGCGCGTTATCGACGACCTCGGCCTGCGGTCTATCGGCTCCGTCTGGCATAAATTCGACGGTGAGGGCGGTGTTACAGGCCTCATCGCACTCACCGAATCGCACCTTGCCTGCCATACGTATCCTGAATACGGAACAGCCACATTTAACTTATATTGCTGCCGAACGCGGCCCGAATGGAACTGGGAAGGCGAGCTAAAAGCGGCCCTCGACGCGGCTGACGTAACAGTGACCAGGATCGAACGCGGAACCAGGGAAGACATTGCCGGTGTCCGGAATTTGGGTTCGGATATGAGATTTGAAATTGCCGGAGGTGAGCAATGAGCGTTCTTCAGGCGAATTGTCCGTCGTGCGGCGGGCCCATAGAATTCAAGGCCGGATCGACCATCGTTCTCGTTTGCCCGTTCTGCCGCTCGGCGATATCGCGAACCGATCGTGCCTTGGAAGACCTTGGCAAGGTCGCTGACATAGTTGATTCAGAATCTCCGCTCAAGCTCGGGCTTAAAGGCACATACAAGGAGGCAAGATTTGAACTTACTGGCCGGGCTCAAAACAAGCATGAGCTCGGAGGTTCGTGGGACGAGTGGTACGCAACATTCTCGAACGGCTGGGTTGGCTGGCTTGCCGAGGCTCAAGGGCGTTTTTATTTAACCTTTTATCAGCCGCTGCCTGCCGGCGTTTCGCTGCCGTCATTCGAAGGCCTTCAGCTTGGCCAGGTTGTCACCGAGATCCCAAGCCCGATGCCTCTCATGGTGCAGGAGAAAGGGCGTGGAACCTCGATCGCTGCTGAAGGGGAAATTCCGTATAAGCTGACGCCGAACGAGGATTTTCAGTTTGCCGACCTTGCCGGAAAGAACAATGCGTTCGCGACGATCGACTACAGTATGTCGCCGCCGTGGGTATTTATCGGAAATCAGGTAACGCTCGATGAGATCGGGCTGGGCGATGCAAGATCGGTAAAGCGTGAAGGCAAGCGCGTCTCGGCTGCCGGACTGCCGTGTCCGAATTGCGGCGGCCCGCTGAATCTGATCGCTCCCGACAAAGCCGAACGGGTAACTTGCCCGAATTGCGATTCGCTGCTTGATGTAAATCAAGGCAATATTTCATACCTCAAAGCGCTCGATCAGACTAACGTGCCGGAATTTGTCGCTCCGATCGGTGCTGAAGGTACCTTCCCCGGCGATGTTAAATTCAAGATCATCGGAGCCGTTGTCCGCAGCGTTACGATCGACGGAGAGAAGTACTATTGGCACGAGTATCTGCTCTACAATCCTATGATCGGCTTTAGGTGGCTCGTCCATTCGGACAATCATTGGAATTTTGTAGAACCGGTCAATCCGGCTGATGTTGCTCAGGATAACGTCTTTGTCGCTGGAAGCACCGTCGAATACAACGGCCGCAAATTCAAGATATTTCAGGACGCTCCGGCGGTCACGGAATACGTAAAAGGCGAATTCTATTGGCGAGTCGAGCAGGGCGAAACCGTTCGAGCGATAGATTACGTTGCGGCACCGGTCATGCTGTCGCAGGAGATATCGGCCAACGAGATCAACTGGTCCGCGGGCACTTACATGACCAACGACGAGGTCGAGAAAGCCTTCGGGATCTCCGGACTTCCGCGGCCGTGGGGTGTTGCGCCGAACCAGCCGTTTACCGGCAGGTTCTATTACACATGGGGAGCCTTGCCGCTGCTTGCTCTCTTAGCGGTTGCGATCTTTATGATACCGTTCAGCGGACTCACGAATACGGTATTAAATCAGGAAGTCGTCCTTCCGCCGCTCGTAAACGCCACGACTGCACAGGCCGTTTTTAGTCAGCCATTCGATCTTAAAGCGAACCGAAATGTACGTATAACTGCAGGGGCACAGGTCGATAATTCCTGGGCCGACCTCGACATCGATCTCGTCAAGGACGGAACGACCGAGGAGATCGAATCCGTTAATATTCCGGTCGAATATTACAGCGGCAGCGACAGCGACGGAGCGTGGACCGAGGGTGATAAAAAGAGCGACGCCACGATCTCGTCATTGCCGGCGGGCAAGTATACGCTTCGTGTCGAAGGCACGTGGCAAAATTGGCAGGCACAAATGCCCGTTACCGTTAAGGTTGAGCAGAACGTTAACCGGGGCGTAAATTTCATCTGTGCGTTTCTGATCCTTCTTATCGTGCCAGTCATCGGGTTGATCAGAAAGGTATCGTTCGAGGGCAGCAGATGGAAAGATAGTATGTTCAGCTCGGCGTCATCCGGCGGATCGGATGATTCGGATTAGTTCCGAAGTTAAAAAGTTACTAAGTTGCGAGGAAGCTTGAAACCTTGGAACTTCGAAGCTCCACAACTTCGTAACTAAGAAAAGAAGTTATGTTAAAAAAACTGTACATGGTATTTGGTGTCGGCGTATTGAGCTTTTACGCGTTATCTTCCTGGTTTGGCTGGGAACTGGCCAATTCCGGCAGTAAATCGCGTTTAGGCGTGCCGTTCTTTTATTCAGGATTTCGTGGAGGAAAATAATGTTGAATCTTGCAGCAATCGCCCCGACTCTGGGCATGGTCGTCAAGATGGAAGAGCTTTGGCCGGTAATGGCGACGACCGTGATCTTCGTCGCGATCGGCCTTATCGTCTTTGCCTTGGCATTTTTGATTGTCGTTCTTGTTGCCCCCTTTTCGGTTAAGAAAGAGATAGAAGAAGATCAGAATACTGCTCTTGCGATCATTATCGGAGCTCTCATTATCGGCATCGCGATCATAATTGCATCGGCGATCAATGGCTAGTTCTCGGGATTCAGATGGGATCGGCAGGATAAGCAGGATATTGCTTTTTGATCCTGTCAGTCCTGTTCATCCTGTTTGAATTCCTTAAATGAAAAGCACTCCGCTACTCTTTCTTAACGTTATAATCATCGCGACCTGCGGCCTGATATATGAGCTGCTGGCTGCAACCGTATCATCCTACGTACTTGGCGATTCCGTAACCCAATTTTCGTTCATCATCGGCGTCTATCTTTTTGCGATGGGCGTCGGATCTTACCTCTCCAAATACGTAGAAAAGAATGTCGCTGAAAAGTTCATCGATATCGAACTCGCAGTCGCGGTCATCGGCGGCTTTTCGGCCCCGTTGCTTTTTCTGACCTTTGCGTACGTTTCGTATTTCGGCATCATTCTTTACACGCTAGTCTTCATCATAGGAACTCTCGTCGGGCTTGAGATACCGCTGCTGATGCGGATCCTAAAAGATAAGCTTGATTTCAAAGATCTAGTTTCCCGCGTTCTCGCCCTCGATTATGTCGGAGCCCTGGTAGCTTCGCTTTTGTTTCCGATATTTCTTGTTCCAAAGCTCGGCCTCAATCGAACTTCGCTCATATTTGGAATGCTAAACGCTGGCGTTGGCATCTGGGCGACGTGGCTGCTCGAACCGCTGCTTTCGAAACGAAAGATCACGATCCTCCGCGTCAAAGGTTTTATAATCATCGTTCTGCTCGGGATCGGAATGATCAAAGCCGATCGGCTTACCACGTTTGCTGAGGATGGGTTATTTGTCGATAACATAATCTACGCAAAAAGCTCGTCGTATCAACGTATTGTAGTTACGAAGGGCAAGGTTGGCTATTCGCTCTTTCTCAACGGTAATCTCCAGTTCAATTCATTCGACGAGTATCGCTACCACGAAGCGCTTGTCCATCCGGCATTCGCCGCGTTTCCGGGCGAGCCAAAGCGCGTGCTAATTCTAGGCGGTGGTGACGGTCTCGCGGCCCGCGAGATATTGAAATACAAGTCGGTCGAGTTTGTCCAAATGGTCGATCTCGATCCTGAAATGACGCGGGTCGCATATTCCGTTCCGGTTCTCGGCGAGCTGAATCATCACTCGTTCGACGACCCTCGAATGCACGTAACAAATGCCGACGCATACGTCTGGATGGATCAGGAAAAAATAGAGCCCTTTGACATCGCGATCGTCGACTTTCCAGACCCAAATAACTTCGCTCTAGGCAAACTCTATACGACCCGCTTTTACAATCTCCTAAAACAAAAGCTCAAACCGGAATCGTCCGTTGTCATTCAAACCACGTCGCCGCTCATCGCCCGAAACTCATTCTGGTGCGTTATGAAAACGCTTGAAACCAGCGGTTACACGGTCAAACCATATCAAACTGCCGTTCCCAGTTTCGGGATCTGGGGCTACGCTCTTGCCAAACTTCAACCATTCGAAACACCAAAAACACCGCCGCCGGGCATCGAGCTGCGATTCCTAAACAACGAGACATTCGCATCAATGTTTGAATTCCCGAGCGATACATCGAAGCCAAGCGAAGATCTGGAAGTAAATCGGCTCGATAATCAGGCCCTTGTTAGGTATTACGAGACTGAGTGGCGGCGATTTGAACAGTGATTTTTCAAAATAGCTGAAAACTGATAGCTATTAGCTGATATGAAAGAAATACTAAGAGAAAAATCATATGCGTTCGCTCTCAGGATCGTGAATCTCAGTGAGTATCTTCATAAAGAAAAACACGAATATGTACTTTCAAGAAAGGTTCTCGATTCAGGAACGAATATTGGGCTATTCATCGAAGAAGGAAAGCAGGGAACAAATACTTAGGATTTCCGAGCTCGGTACGCCGTCGCAAACAAGGAAGCCTTCAAAACTAACTTCCTTCTACGTTTACTACGCGATGGCAATTTTATCACCGAACGGTTGGCTCACTCACTTTTGGACGATTGCGAAGAATTACAAAAGATGCTTATCGCAACCCTTAAAACCGCTATCAGCTTTCAGCTATTTCGAATGAACCTCACCCGACGAGAATTATTGACTGCGTTTCTTGGAGCACCTCTTGCGTGCGCGGCATGTTCTTCGGAACGCGAACGCACTTTTCCAGAAGGTGAGATCGTTGGTCAATCGGCAACGCTCGGGCATATACTGCGTGAGAATCGCAGTTTTGAGGTTCCGGCGGATAAATGGGAAACGAAAAAGGTTGCAATAATTGGCGGCGGGATCGCGGGTTTGTCGGCGGCTTGGAAGCTGAAGAAAGAGAATTTTGATGATTTCGTCTTGTTGGAATTAGAGAAAGAGGTTGGCGGAACGTCCGCGAGTGGGAAAGGTGAACCGGTTGGTTATCCATGGGCGGCGCATTATTTGCCGGTTCCATTTCAAGAGAATATTGAGTTAGTTTCACTTCTCGAAGAAATGTCGTTGCTTGAAGGCCGTGGGCCGGAAGGCGAAATTATTGCAAAAGAGCAGTTTCTCTGCCGCGAGCCAGAGGAGCGCGTTTATTACAAGGGCCGTTGGTACGAAGGGCTGTATTTGCAGGTTGGGGCGAGCGAGGATGATAAACGGCAATTCGCTGAGTTTCAAAAGATCATTGATGGCTGGGTGAATTGGCGTGATTCGTCGGGTAAGCGGGCGTTTGTGGTGCCGTTAGCACATTGCTCGACCGATGCTGAGGTTACTTCGCTGGATAAGATATCGCTCGGCGATTGGCTGCGGCAAAAGGGCTTTACGTCGGAGCGGTTGTTTTGGTATTGCGATTACGCCACCCGTGACGATTACGGTCTAAAGGCAGATCAAGCCTCAGCTTGGGTTGGGCTGTTTTATTTTTGTTCCAGGGTTCGCAAGAGCGGCGTCGAATCACAGCCTTTTATCACATGTCCTGAGGGCAACGGGCAGTTTGTCCATCACTTCCTCGATAAAGTGAAGGAAAACGTGCGGAGGTCGCACATCGTGGTTTCGGTCGTGCCGACTGACAAGGGCGTCGATGTGATCTGTCTTGACGGTAGTGAGATCCGCGGTTTTCATTGCGAAAGGGCGATCTACGCTTCGCCGATGTTTACGGCACCGTATGTTATTCGTGGATTTCGCGAGGAAGCTCCGTTTGCGGCGGCAGAATTCCAACACAACGCCTGGTTTGTCGCAAACCTTTTTTTGAAAGACCGACCAAAACCGCGCTTTGCCAAGGATTTTCCGCTCTCCTGGGACAACGTCATCTACGAAAGCCCGTCGCTCGGATACGTGACCGCCACGCATCAAAAAGGAATCGACTATGGGCCCACGATCCTGACCTATTATTACCCGATGTGCCACGAGCCGAACGGCCGGACGACGCTTTTCAACTACGACTGGAAACAGCTCGCCGATGTCTGCCTGACCGATCTCTCGCGAGCTCATTCGGATATTTACGAGCTGACAACCCGCATCGACATAATGCGCTGGGGCCATGCGATGATCAGTCCGCGGCCAAACTTCATCCACAGCGGCGTTCGTGAAAAGGCAATGAAGCCGTATCGCAACATCCATTTCGCGCACACAGACCTCAGTGGTATCGCACTTTTCGAGGAAGCGTTCTATCATGGATTGCGAGCGGCTTCAGAAATTGTGCGAATTACATGAGCAATATTGAACTACGGCCTACCGATCTCCATTGGCTCGACGGAAGCGATCCGTTTGAGGATTGCTGTCTCCACGGTGGCGTCTACTTGAAAATAGGAGACACGCTTCTTTCTGATGGAGGGGATAAGGAGTGGACGGTAAGCACGGCTGCATATAATCTCTTGAAAACAATACAGGAGGACCATGAGATCAGCGAAGGACGACTATTGATTCCTCACTGCGGACATACGATGTGGGTTGAAGAAAGTGAGCCGGACGGTCTATATCTCGGCGGCTGCGATATAGGAATTGACTGGACAATCAAGCATGAAGCTGGCAAGGTCGTGCATGAAATTGGGGATGATCTAAGTATCGAAACAAATTCTGATGTTTGGCGAAAAGCCGTGTGTCAGTTCTCCGATGATGTATTCGAGTTCTTCATGACTGCTTGGCCAAAACGTATAGCTGATAAAGACGATTTGAAGGGATTTGAGCTTTTTATGAGATTGTGGGGTCAACGTCGAATCGAGGCAAATGTTGGATGATGCAATCCGAGTCCGCCATTCAAGTCAAAACTGTGACTGACCGCTGGCTGTTTTCCTCATCCATTGACCTTACCGTCTTTCTGGGTAGTGCTATTTTGTCTCTTCTGCTTTTAGCGGTTGGTTCTCAGATAGGAGCTTTGAACGGTGATTCTCCCGAATGGACGTGGATCACAGGCGTTCTGCTGATCGATGTCGCCCACGTTTGGTCCACGTCGTTTCGGGTCTACCTTGATAAAGAGGAACTAAAGCGGAGAGCACCGTTGTACCTTCTCGTTCCGATCGCCGGTTATGCTATCGGCGTTGCACTGTATTCTGAGGGCGAGCTCGTCTTTTGGAAGGTGCTGGCGGCGGTCGCGGTTTTTCATTTTGTGCGGCAGCAGTATGGTTGGGTCAATTTGTATCGGCGGAGGTTAGGCGAGACGGCGAATTGGACTTGGTGGATCGATGCTTCGGCGGTTTATCTCGCAAGCGTATATCCGCTGGCGTTTTGGATGACACGGCTGCCGCGAAATTTCGAATGGTTCGTGCAAAACGATTTTGTCTCGCTGCCGACGGTGGTTGAGACGGTGTTGTTTCCGCTCTACGTCATCGCTCTCACCGCTTATTTTGCGAAATCGATCTACCAGTATTTCACGACCGGGTTTCTAAACATCGGCAAAGACATCATCGTCGCCACCACCGCGATCTGCTGGTACATCGGCATCGTCTATTTCAACTCTGACTACGCGTTCACCGTTACAAACGTCATAATCCACGGCGTTCCGTATTTCGCCCTGATCTACATCTACGCCAAATACCGCCGCGAAACCGCCGGGCCGGTTTACCGCACGCTGTCATCAAACTGGCTGATCTTCCTCGCCACACTCTGGGCGCTCGCTTATGTCGAGGAGCTATTCTGGCATCGCGGCGTGTGGCACGAGAAACAGTGGCTTTTCGGCAGCGACTGGAACTGGGGAAACCTAAAAATGTACCTCGTCCCACTCCTCGCACTGCCGCAGATGACGCATTATGTTCTCGATGGATTCATCTGGCGACGCGGAAGCCATCCTGAGTTCCGCTTGTTCTGATAATTTTCGCCGCAGATAAACGCAAATAAAGCAGATAAGGCTAAAGCCCTATCTGGGTCATCTTAGCCGTTTCAACTTAACGGCTAAATTATCCGTCCTGAACGAAAGATCATTGGCTTCGGTGCCGCTGGATTTGCCGGAGCACGTGGTGCTGGCGGCGTGAGGATGCGGCCTTCGCCGTCTTTCGTGTCAAATAGGAAACCGCTGTCCTTTGACGCTTCCGGTGTGACCGAGATGGTCTGGCGTTTTCCGCTACGAACAATCGTGAGTTGGACGTCGCCTTCCTTCTTGCTGTTGACTTCGCGGATGAGATCGAGCTGGCTGATTACGGCTTTGCTGTTTGCATCGATGATGATGTCACCGGCTTTGAGCCCCGCCTTTGCCGCGGGTGAGTTGTCACGAACTTCGCTGATCAGCAAACCATCATCAACGCCGAAATGCTGGGCGAGCTGCTTGGTCAGATCCGTGACGCCGACGCCGATCTGGCGGCTGTTACTTGAGGACCATGCAAAAACCTTGCCCTCGCCGCCGCCCGGGAGCGAGAAACTGCGGAAGCCTTCGCTGTCCGGCAGATCTTTCAGCTGCGGGAAATCCTTGAGCATCGGAAAGTCCTTTAACTGCGGAAGATCGCGGAGCTTTTCGAGATCAAGTTTTTCAAGGCCGCCCGGACCCGAGAGCTTAAAGTTGCCTTCGCCAAATTTCATACCCGGGCGTTTTGCGATCGTTGCTGTGATCTCTTGTTCGCTGCCTCCGCGTGCGATCGTTAGTTTTACTTGATGATCCGGTTCGACCTCACCGATCAGCCTGGTCAGCTTGCGTGTACTGGTTACTTCGTCGCCGTTAAACCGAACGATAACGTCGCCATCCTTTAGTCCTGCTGCGGCCGCGGGAGAATTCTCGAGGACCTTCTCGACCGCCACGCCCCGAACATCCCGAAGGCCGAATTTGCTAAAATTCTCTTTAGTAACCTCAACCGTCTGAACGCCAAGATAACCGCCATCGTCTTCAAATGAAAAAGCAAATGCCTGCGGAGCGAGCGTTTTTTCTTTCTTCGGCTCCGGCGTCTGGCCGATCACAAACGTGAACGCCGACGTGATGATCATTACCGAACTCAAATATCGATTAAACATAAAAAATGCCTCCAAAAAAATTGGTTTCGCAAATATGAAAGACGAAGCTTTCTCCGAATTGGTTACATTTTTTGTTGCGCAAGGAATTGTTGTGGTTGCCTGACCCCGTGCAAAAGCCCGCTCGTTAGCAAGGGCGAATCATTCAACTCTGTTTGCAACGGTATGCCTGTGGTTAGAATGCTTCCGCTGAATTCACGTTCGCAAATCGCCCTTGTTTACGCGCGGGCTTGTGCCACGCTATCCGCGCTTCAATTTCCCAAGTTTTTCAACGGCTGCTTCCAGCGTTTCGTCCTTTTTACAGAAACAGAATCTGACTAGCTGCGAACCTCCGGAGCCGCGATAGAATGACGAACCCGGGACGACCGCTACGCCGATCTCGCGAATGAGGTGTTTGGTGAATTCGATGTCGCTGGGGAAGCCGAATTCGGAGATGTCGCACATCACGTAGTACGCACCGTCAGGCGAATCGCATTTGAAACCGGCGTTTTGAAGAGCGGGAATTATAAAGTCGCGTTTCTGCTGATATTCGATCTGCAGAGCGTCGTAATACGACGGCGGCAAACCCATTGCGTAGGTTCCGGCGTGCTGCAGCGGATTGGCGGCTCCGACGGTGAGGAAATCGTGGACCTTACGGATCGCCGAAGTGATATCCGGCGGTGCAATGCAATAGCCCACGCGCCAGCCGGTGACCGAGTATGTTTTTGACAGCGAATTTACTACGACGGTACGTTCGCGCATGCCTTCGATATTTGCCATGCAAGTGTGGCTTAGCGGATCGTCATCGGCGTGACCGGAGTAGATGATGTGTTCGTAGATCTCGTCAGTAAAGCAGAGTACGTCAAACTCTTTGCAGAGATCGGCAATGAACTCGAGTTCGTCTTTTGTATAGACTTTGCCCGTCGGATTGTTCGGATTGCAGATGATGATCGCCTTGGTTTTCTCGTTAAAGGCAGCACGCAGCTCTTCGCGGTCGAAGACAAAACCATTCTCGGTTCGATAGAGCGGAACATGCCGCGGCGTCGCATCCGATAGGATCGCGTCTGGTGCGTAATTCTCGTAAAACGGCTCGAAAACTATAACTTCCTCGGTCGGGTCGACGGTCGCCATCATTGCGGCGATCATCCCTTCGGTCGAACCGCACGTGACGGTGATCTCGGTTTCGGGGTCGAGGTCGAGCCCGAGAAACCACATCGTCTTTTTAGCGATCGCATCGCGAAAACTCTTAACGCCCCACGTTACTGCATACTGGTTGTGATCATCCAGGATCGCTTCGACCGCCTTCTGTTTGATGTCCTCAGGAGCGGGCCAATCGGGAAATCCCTGGCCGAGATTAACGGCTCCGTACTTCACAGCTTCACGCGACATCTCGCGGATGACCGATTCGGTAAAGCTGCCTGCCTTTCTGGAAATGCGTGATCTAGATGGTCTTAGTTGTGTCATTATCTTGCAAATATTTTATCACGATATGAAAAGCGAACTACCAAGCCGCTTTCACTCATCAAACTTACTTCGCCCCGTGAGCGCCAAAAAGAGTTGTTTCACCAGCCAACGTGCGATAAACTCTAGCGCTAACGTATATCGGAGGTATTTTTCCGTATGAAGAACTTATTTATTCTTTCAAGCATTATTTCGGTCTTTCTCACCGGCTCGATTTTCGGCCAGACCGAGGTTTCAAAACTTGTCCAATCAACCACCGTTTCGCCGTCAGGGGCGAATACACCGAAGGGCTACGTTTTCGGCCCGGGCGATGAGATCTCAGGAAAATTCATTGGCGAGGCAGATTATAATTTCACGGTCACCGTCGATGAGAACGGTAAGATCGAGTTGCCCTTCTCGGACGGTGTCCAGATCGTCGCACAATGTAAGACCGAGCAGGAGCTTAAGGCCGATATCAATAAGCTGCTGACGAAATATCTTAAGAATCCTCAATGGAATCTGCGAACTGAGAAAAGGGTAAAGGCGCCTGTCAGAGTTTTTGGCGAGGTAAATTCACCCTCGCCGGTAGAACTGACGCGAAGATCGACGTTATTAGAGCTCATCTCTTTCGCCAATGGCCCGACAAAAGATGCCGGCAGGGTTGTTCAGGTTTATCGTCCGTTGAGAAAACAATGTTCTGAGGGAGACGAATCGCAGAATTGGACTCCGGAGAGTGGCGATCCCAATGAGATCCCGTCCAGGATCTACAAATTATCAGCGATGGCGCAGGGGCTCCAGTCCGATAACCCGGTCATTTTGCCCGGCGATGTTATCTACGTCCCACAGGCAACTCCGGTCTATATTGTCGGCGAGGTTCGCCAGCCAGGCGCTATCCTGCTGAAAAAAGACGGCGGAACCACGCTGTTTCAGGCCGTTAACATGGTAAATGGCGTCAACCCGGAAGCGAAGAGCAAGGAAGTTAAGATCTATCGCAAAAGGTCTGGCTCGATCGAGCAGGACGTGATAGTTGCAAACCTGGAGAAGATCAGAAAGGGTGAGCAGCCGGATATTTATCTTGAGCCTTACGATATGGTTGTCGTTGACAAGGCGAAAAAGCCGTTGGCACTCATTATTGCAGAGTTTGCGATCGGAGCCGGAAAACAGGTCATCTCGTCGGCTGCGAATACCGGCGGTATGCGTGTGATGTACTAGTGAATTCTAAAATTCGAAGGCTGTTCAGGGACGTGCGTTATCGGCGTCCCTGTACATTTTGTCGATAACGTCGCGGTATTTTTCGTCTATTACGCGGCGTTTTACTTTGAGGGTCGGCGTAAGCTCGCCGGTCTCCACGGAGAGTTCGTTTACAAGCAGAGCGAATGCCTTGACACGTTCATACTGAGCAAGCGTCGTTGTCATTGCATCGATCTGCCGGGCGATCAGATCAATGATCCGCGGATCAGAGCAGTAGTCCTCCGGCGTGTGAAGGTCGAGCTCCTTTAGCTTTGCGTAACTCTCGAGCATCTCAAAATTTGGGACGATCAGGGCCGCCGCGAATTTTCGTTCGTTCCCGACGAGCACCGCCTGATTTACAAATCGCGATGCTCGCAGCATCTGCTCGATATGTGTTGGGGCGATATATTTGCCGCCTGAGGTTTTGAAGAGTTCCTTTTTACGATCGGTGATCTTCAGGAACCCATCGGCATCGATCTCGCCGATGTCACCTGTACGGAAATAGCCGTCATCTGTAAATGCTTCCTTCGTCGCCTCGGGTTTGTGATAATAGCCGAGCATAACATTCGGCCCTTTTACCTCGATCTCGCCGTCCGCAGCAATACGGACTTTCACATCTCGGATGGGCTGGCCGACGGTTCCGACGCGAAACGTTGTCGGGTTGTTCGACGATATAACCGGCGAAGTTTCCGTCAGTCCGTAACCCTGCATGATCGAAATTCCCGCACCAGTAAATATCAAATAGATATCGTCTGAAAGTGCCGCACCGCCCGTTATACAAAAACGCAGCCGTCCGCCGAAAAAGTCGCGCAGCTTCGAATAGATGATCGTATCCGCGATGCTGTGTTTCGCCATTAGAGCCATCGGGATCGGCTGTTTCTCCTCGTTGAGCGTGGCGTATTCTTTAGCGACATCCATTGCCCAATCGAAGATCATCTCGTTGACGCGGCTTGAAAGAGCCGCTTTCATCCGAGCCCGTTCAAAAACCTTTTCAAATATCCGCGGCACGCCGACAAAGATCGTGGGACGAACCTCTTTCAGATTGTCCGGAGCTTTGTCGATCGATTCGGCATAGAAAACCCGCATTCCGGCTCTGATGTAGACGTACATTCCACCGCGTTCGAAGACGTGTGACAGAGGCAGCACCGATAGCGAAACGTCGTCGGGCGAGAAATCGTATTTCTCACTCGCGTTGACTACATTCGAAACAAGATTTGCATGGCTGAGCATCACGCCCTTCGGTTCGCCGGTCGTGCCGCTCGTGTAGATAAGTGTTGCGATATCGGTCGAGGCGATCTGGTGACGAAGCTCGGATGAGAGCTCGGGTTTCTCATCTCTAAGCCGTGCCCCCATCGATTCCAAGACCGACAGCGAGATGATCGGTCCATCCGCCATCGGGCCGGAATCGAAGAGGATTATTTTTTCCAGAGATCTGCATTCTTTGATCGCTGGCAGGATCCGTTCGTATGTCGCCCGGTCTTGCAGAAAGAAGACGCGGGCTTCCGAATCGTCGATGATGTACTGGATCGCCTTGTTAGCTGACGTCGTGTAGATCGGAACATCGATCACACCGCCGAACTGGCAGCCGGCGTCAGTAAGCGTCCATTCAGGCGAGTTCGCAGCAAGGATCGCGGCACGGTCGCCTTTCCGAAGGCCGATCGAATGGAGGCCGAGAGAGATATTCTCGGAGCGGCGAATTATCTCAGATGATGAGATCGGTAGCCATTCGCCATTCTTTTTATAATTGAGGGCATCGGGCAGATCGAATTTCGTTGCAGATGCTAAAAACAGATCTGCAAGCGTCGGCGGAAACTCGGCAAAGTAAGCCGCGTCCGATAAAACGCCGTTTTCGATGCTGTCATGCGCTCCGTCGATCATTTTGCCAGGCTACCTCCCAGAAATATCTTCAAAACTTCGCCCGCCATCGGCTCGAGCGGGTAGTCTTTAACAGACAAAACCCAATTCGTCACCATCTCATCCAGTGCGCCGTAGAGTATCTTCGCCGCGACGATCGGCTTAATATCGTCACGAAATACGCCCACCTTTTGCCCGTCAGCGATCGTTGTACGGATAATATCGAGGTATTCACTAAATCCGGCAGCAGAAAATTCCTGCATGAACTTCGTCGACCCGCGAAGCTCCACCTGAAATACGATCGCCATATCGCGGTCGGCACCCAGACGGCTCAGGTGCAGTTCTGCGATACGTTTGAGTTTTTCGGTCGGCTCGTCAAGGGAGGCGATCTCTCTTTTGCCCTCAGCAATAAACTCAGCCATCGCACGGTCAAATATCGAATGCAGTATCTCGTCCTTGCTCTTGAAATAAAGATAAACAGTTCCGTCAGCGATCCCAGCCTCGCCGGCGATATCCGACACCTTTGAATTAAAATAGCCCCGCCCCGCGAAAACCTTGGTTGCGGCTCGCAGGATAGCTTCTCTTTTATCGGTAACGACAGCTCGGGCTGGCGAACCACTTCGGACTGGTTTCGGCATAAAAAGGCGGTTATGAATGAACCGTCATTCAGTATGCCTCTAGGCTATAACAAATGCGAAATTGAAAGCAAGAAAAATCGTGAGTGGATGGGCTTTAGTATTAAAATGAAAAACCGATTTGGTTCGGACGAATCCAAAATCCCAAATCGGCGATCCAAAATCTAAATGGCGGAGAGGACAGGACTCGAACCTGCAAGCGATCACTCGCGGTAGTTTTCAAGACTACTGCCTTACCAATTAGGCTACCTCTCCGCACGAGAGGCGAATTCAAAATATAACCGAAAATTTCACGCTAAACAAATATAAAATCATCGACCGCCCTCAGATCCGCAGAAACTTCTGACGAGTTGATACCCGACTGGAGGGGAGCATCTTGCTCGCCCGTGATCGGAAACCTAGTTAAAAAACCTAAAGGCGAGCAAGGATGCTCGCGCTCCAGTCATTTCGAGACAAGCTTCGCGATCGTCGAATCCAACGAGCCGGTCTTGTCATAACCGCTCGCCCGGAACTGGACCACGCCGGATCGGTCGATAACAAAAAACGATGGGAAGCCCATATCGAGATTGCCGCTGCGATCGCGGTCGGCGTATTGGAGCACGGTGCCGAAGCTGTTCGGGACGATCTGAAATTTGAAAGAATTGTTTTTGAGATATCCGTTGATCTTTTCCTCGTTCTCCATGGAAAGGGCGAGAAATACGACCTTTGCCGGGTCGTAGCGAGAGGTCATCGTGTTCAGTTTAGGTATTTCGTGATGGCAGATCGCACAGCGTGTTGACCAGAATGTCATCACGACCACGCGGCCGCGAAGTTCGCTGAGTTCAAACGGTGTCCCGTCCATCATCGCACCCGAAAACGAAGGTGCGGCCGAACCGATCTTAATGCTCTGCTGCCCGAACGCAGCGGCAGCAAAGAAAACTGTAAGGGCGATGAGCGAGATGATGCGGTCCATATTACGTGTGGTTAAAGAATGTTTTGCATTCTCTTTAAACATATTAGCAATATTTCGCTGTATTTTAGAATTTCTTTTCTTACGGGAGACTTCCGGCTGCAGAAGCCCGCGCGTAAGCAAGGGCGCATCATCCTACTTGAGCGATCCGCCCTTGCCTAACGCGCGGTCTTCTGCATTCTGATAAAATCTACCGAATGTTCCTCGAATCTGTCGAAGCTCAAAATTTCCGTAATCTGAACGGCTCGATAGCCTTTTCGCACGGCCTAAATGTACTCGTCGGCGAGAACGGACAGGGCAAGACGAATTGGCTGGAGGCGATCGCTGTGCTGGCTTCGACGCGTTCTTTTCGGACGGCGAGACTGCTGGACGCAGTTAACTTCGGCAGCGATACAGCTATGGTCCGCGGCGATGTCCGCGAATCGCCTGAGATCGTCCGCGAACTCCGCATCATCATCGCCGGCAATACTAAAACGCTTCTTATCAACGATAAAAAGGAAACGGTCAATCGCTATCTCGGGCAGCTCCATGCAGTTGTATTTAATTCGGATGAGCTAGAGATCATACGCGGCCAGCCCGATTCGCGACGGCGATTTTTGGACGCGGGAATTGTCTCGCTTCATCCGCCGTTCATCCAGGTCTTTACCGATTACAACCGCGTGATCAAGCAAAAGAATGCGTTGCTCCAGTCCGCACGCGATAACGAGTTTCCGCTCGAAAAGGTATCCGAAATGCTGGAGCCCTGGAACTCGCAGCTCGCCAAACTCGCCGCCAAGATCCACCGGGCCCGCGTCCGTTTCATTGAACGTATCAACGAGGTTCTCGAAAAGAAACTCTTCGCCCGCGAAGAGCTTTCCGTCCGCTATCTCTCATCCCTTGAGGACAAAGGCGACCTCGCGGATTACGAAAACCTGATCACCGAACGCCTGAAGTTGCGTGTCCAAGCCGAGGTCGTGTCAGGCCACGCTCTGATCGGCACGCACCGCGACGACATGGAGCTAAAATTTGACGGCCACGACATCCGCAAATTCGGTTCTGCCGGCCAACAGCGAAGCACTCTCCTTCTCCTGCAGCTCGCCAGCATTTCCGTCTTCAACGCAACTCGCGGCGAATATCCGCTCTTTCTTATCGATGACATCGACGCCGAACTAGACTACCGCCGCATCGGCAAACTGCTCGAATTTTTGGACGGCAAAACGCAGACGTTCGTAACCACGTCGAAGGAAAGTTTTGTCGCGCGATTTGGCTCCCTGGCACAGGTTTTTCAAGTCACGGCTGGAAAGGCTGAAATGCAATAAAATTAAGTGTTTTGTTGCTAACCGCTCTGTAAAAATCATTCAAAAAATGGTAATATAGGATGTTATTTTCAGCGTTCGATTTATGTCTGGCGCGTGGTTTTCGTGGAGGAATCGGGTATGAGCGATGAGCAGCGTGAAATTATCGAGATCGATCCGGAAAAGATGAGTGGAACCCCCGTGTTTCGCGGAACACGAGTACCTATTCAGAACCTTTTCGATTACTTGGAAGCCGGGGATAGTTTGGAGACATTTCTCGATCACTTCCCAACGGTTGACCGCGGGCAAGCCGTCGGGGTCATTGAGTTGTTGAAAGAAAAGGTGTTCGAGGACTATGCGATTGCTGCTTGACGAATGCGTTCCGCGGCCCCTGCGAAGACACTTCGCAGGACACGACGTCTCGACCATTGAACAGGCTGGCTACAAAAGCCTAAAGAACGGAGCATTGCTCGCTGCGGCAAACAAAGATTTTGATGTTCTAGTAACGGTCGATAAGAATATTCAGTATCAGCAGAATACCGATAATCTCCAAATTTCAATACTCGTTCTGTCTGCTCGAACAAACAATCTGTCAAATCTTTTGCCTCTTATTCCGAGTGCCCTCAAGGCACTGGAAACAATCGGCAAAAGGATGATCGTCAGAGTAATAAATTAGATAAGAGGTTTTAAAAATTGGCTACAGCACAACCAGAATACGGGGCAGATTCCATTACAGTTCTTGAGGGGCGCGATGCGGTCCGTAAGCGTCCGGCGATGTATATCGGCTCAACCAGCGAGATCGGTTTGCACCACCTTGTTTACGAGGTGGTCGATAACTCGGTCGATGAGGCTCTCGCGGGTTATTGCGACACGATCGAGGTCGTGATCCACATGGACAATTCGATCACCGTCGTCGATAACGGCCGCGGCATCCCGACTGACATGCATAAGCAGGAAGGCCGTTCGGCAGCTGAGGTCGTCATGACGATCCTCCACGCGGGTGGTAAGTTCGACTCGAATTCGTACAAAGTTTCCGGCGGCCTCCATGGCGTCGGCGTATCTTGCGTAAACTTTCTTAGCGAATATCTGCGGCTTGAGATCTGGCGTGATGGCGTGACGCATGAGATGGAATTCGAGGCCGGCATCCCGGTCGCACCGCTCATCAAAACCGGCACGACGACTAAACGCGGTACCAAGATCACGTTCCGCCCTGACTCGAGCATCTTCGAAACGACCATTTACAGCTTCGAAAAACTCTCCGAGCGCCTTCGCGAAAAAGCCTTTTTGAACAAAGGTATCCGTATCTTCATCAAGGACGAACGTGAAGAACCCGAAAAGTCGCATGAATTTTACTACAAAGGCGGCATTGCAGAATTTGTAAAACATCTCAACCGAAATAAGGCTCCGCTGCACGACGAACCCCTTTATTTTGAACAAATTAGCGATGAGCTTTCGATCGAGGTGTCGATGCAGTACAACGACAGCTACGACGAGAAGATCTTCTCATTCGCTAACAACATCAATACCGTCGATGGCGGCACGCACCTTTCCGGTTTCCGCGGTGCGATCACGCGAACTATCAACAACTACGCTGAATCGTCGGGCATGGTCAAGAATGCGAAGGTCACGCTCACCGGCGACGATGTTCGCGAAGGTTTGGTCGCCGTGATCTCGGTCAAGATCCCGCAGCCGCAGTTCGAAGGGCAGACGAAAGGTAAGCTCAATTCACCGGTCAAAGGCCCGGTCGAATCGTTCCTGAACGAAAAGCTAGGCGAATTTTTCGAGCAGAATCCGGCCGTGGCGAAGAAGATCGTTGGTAAGGCGGTCGATGCTGCACGAGCCCGCGATGCCGCCCGTAAAGCGCGAGAGATCGTGAGAAAGAGCGCGTTAGGCACGTCCACACTTCCCGGCAAATTGGCTGACTGTCAGGAAAAAGACCCGGCTTTGTCAGAGATCTACATCGTCGAGGGAGATTCCGCAGGCGGGTCGGCCAAGCAGGGCCGCGACCGTAAGAATCAGGCTGTTTTGCCGCTCAAGGGTAAGATCCTGAACGTGGAAAAAGCTCGTTTCGACAAAATGCTCGGCCACGGCGAGATCAAGGCTTTGATCACGGCGCTTGGAACCGGCATCGGCAAAGACGATTTTGACGTCGCGAAACTTCGCTACCACAAGATCTGCCTGATGACCGACGCTGACGTCGACGGCAGCCACATCCGCACGCTCTTGCTGACGTTTTTCTACCGTCAGATGCCGGAACTGCTTGAAAATGGTTACGTTTACATCGCCCAGCCGCCGCTTTATAAAGTAAAACGCGGCAAAAAGGAAGAGTACATCAAGGATGAAAAGGCCTTTTTCCGATACCTGATGCGCATGGCGACAGGCGATTCGAACATCACCTCGAACGGCAACGCAATCGAGGGCCGCCTGCTGTCAAAGGCTCTGGAGCAGACCAAAGAACTAGGCCTTTACGCCGAACGCATAGCCCGTCGTGTTTACAGTGACCCGAAACTGGCTGAGCTTTTGCTCGAAGCTTTTGCCGGCAAAGACGGCGTGATCACGAAAAATCCGATGCGCATCCGCAAGGTTTTTGGCGAACAGGAATTAATGGCCGAGATCGAGGGCAAGCTCTCAGCCGCCGGATACGCTACCGAGCTGACCAATGACGAAGAGCACAGCCTCTGGGAGATCGACATCTCGTATCCCAACGGCCAGCGGCTCAAGATCGACTGGAATCTTGCCAGCTATGTCGAATTTCAAAAGGCGATCGAGCTTAAAAAATCACTTGCGATCGATTTTCCGGGCCCGTTCGTCCTTGGCGAAGACGGCAAGAGCGAAACTATCCAGACCCACGAGGAACTCCTCGAAAAGGTCATGGCGATGGCCAAAAAAGACCTCACCATCCAGCGTTATAAAGGCCTCGGCGAGATGAACCCCGAACAGCTCTGGGAAACCACCATGGACCCCGAGAAACGCACCATGCTCCAGGTGCGTATCGAGGACGCCATCGAAACCGACGGCATCTTCACCGTCCTAATGGGCGACCAGGTCGAACCACGGCGTAAATTCATCGAGGACAATGCGCTGGACGTTAAGAATCTGGACGTATAGTTCCGCTCGTGGAAATGTATTTACACCATGCCCGTTTTCGTATGGAAACGGGCATTTTTATCGTACAAGAGAATATTTGCTTTTACGTTCGACCTCGACTACTCTCCAATAAACTGAGAGCTCTCCTCGCTAAAGTTGCCATTTCTCAAACGGAATAAAACTCTTTCACCTCGTTATTACATCTAATAAGGCATCATTATGAAAAAAAGAATTACGCTCGTGAGCCGCTCTCTCTTATTAGCCTTTGCTTTCTCAGTCGCTGCTTCGGCGCAGACGGCAACACCCACGCCGCAGAACGATGTGGACGACGTGGTTAAGATCACGACCAAGCTCGTTCAGGTCGATGTTGTCGTTACTGACAAAAAAGGCAATCAAGTCCGCGACCTCGGTGCGGCGGACTTTGAACTGCTGCAGGACGGCAAGGCGCAGAAAATAACTGGTGTGACGTACGTGCCGATCGATTCGGCTCAGGTTACGAACACCGTTACGACAACTGGCGAAAAGCCAAAGAACGGAGTTCCGCCGCCGCCCGCCAAACGCGCTAGTGGCCAGGCTGGGCGTGTGATCGCGGTGATGGTCGATGACGGCTCGTGTGCTGCATCTCTATGGGGAATTAACTCAGCAAAGGACGGGATCAAGCGGTTTATCAATGAGCAAATGCTGCCGGATGACTTTGTCGCGATCTATCGGACCCGAGCGGGAAGCAGCACTTATCAGCAATATACATCGGACAAGGCTGTTTTGCTGAACGCGGCGGAAAAGATCCGTTGGTATCCGCCCCCACCAGGGTGCGGCACCGACGACGGTAGCTTCAATGCTAAAGAAACCCGCGGTACAAAGGCCGACGGAGCCACCGGCATCGACACAGTGGGTCAGGAATCTGAGGCCGAGAAGAAGAGCCGCGAATACCGCGAAGATGCGATCAAAAATAACCAGGTTGTCGGAACGATCGGCGTCCTCAGATATGCGATCCGCGGACTTGAACGAGCGCCGGGCCGCAAACTGATGTTTGTTTTTTCTGACGCACTAGCGTTTCGCAGCCGCCAAAATGAGACGCTGGGCGCCCGAGACGCTATGAGAGACGTTACCGATGCCGCAAATAGGGCGGGCGTGGTCGTCAATACATTTTCGCTTCGTGGGGCGGAAGTTCCGGGGATGATCGAGGCGAGAGATGACGTTGATGTGAAGACCGGTTCTTCAACTCCTATCTCAAATGCCCGGATCGCCGATTCACTAAAGGGCAAGGAAGGTCTGGCCGAACTCGCCTATGAGACCGGCGGTAACTTTTATCAGGGCGCGGATCGTTTGAACGTGCCGATGGGCGAGGTCTTACGTCGGGAATCCGGATATTACCTTCTCGCCTACGAGCCCGCCGAGGGGTCGTTCAAAGATAAGAAATTCAACAAGATCGAGGTAAACGTTAAGATACCTGACCTTAACGTCGCATACCGTGCCGGTTTTGTGGGTGTTCCGGACGCGGAGGTCGTGAAGCGCAAGAGTAAGAGTACCGAAAGCGATCTATATGACGCGATAGCGTCGCCTCTGCCTAAGCCTGGGCTGAACATCGACTTGTCGGCATTCTTCGGCAATTCGGCAACGGCCGGAAATTACGTCCGCTCGCTGATGCACATCGATGGCAGTGCGCTTTTGTTCAGCGATGAGCCGAATGGCCAGAAAAAGGCGGTGCTTGATGTCGTTGCCGTGACGATGAATGAGAAAAACGAGGTCATCGACGATTTTAACAGGACGCACACGCTGAAGTTCGACCCGGCGACCGCGGAACGCATAGCGCGTGACGGGCTGACGTATTCGACCGATGTGCCGATCAAAACGCCGGGCAGCTATACGTTTCGCGTTGCGGTTCGCGATGGCAACAGCAAACAGATCGGTTCGTCGAGCCAGGTCGTGCAGATACCTGATCTGAAACGCTCGGACATCTTCCTCTCAGGCCTGTCGATCGCGGGTGTGGATGACAAGGGCAATTTCGAGAGGCTAGGCCCGACCACTGCCGAAACCGCCATCGGCCTGCCCGCGTCCGCCTCCGTACCGTCGATCCGCCGTTTCAAACGCGGCTCGGTCGTCGCGTATTCATACTCGATCTATAACGCCCGGCTGGGCAGTGCCGACAAACAGCCCAAGATCACGGTCCAGGTCAATCTCTATAAAGACGGCAAGCTCGTCGCTGAGGGCGCACCCGCACCATGGAAACCCGAAAACCAACCTGATCTCACACGGATCAACGATTTCGGCTACATACGCCTCGCCCAAACCGAGCCCGGCGAATACGCCCTCCAGCTCATCGTCCGTGACACCCTCGGCAGCAAAAACGCCGTCTCGAGCCAGTGGGTGGATTTTGAGGTCGTCGATTAGCTTGGCGGCGGGATACTATTGACGAATAATTTTCGCCTTAGCGAGTGGAGGCAGAATGAAATTCGCAAAATATACATTTCTTATCGCCGGCATTTACGGCCTCGTGGTGCTGTTGCCGCAGTATTTTCTCGAACAAAAGATCGAGACGGATACGCCGCCGGCGATCACGCATCCTGAGTTTTTCTATGGCTTTATTGGCGTGGCGATCGCGTTTCAGCTCGTGTTTCTGATCATCAGCCGCGATCCGCAGCGTTACCGGCTGTTCATCCTGCCGTCGATCGTCGAAAAATTCAGCTTCGGCATCGCTGCCGCCGCTCTCTTCGCCACCGGCCGCCTCGATCCGCAAATGTTCGCTGCCGGAATGATCGATACCGTTCTTGGGCTTTTGTTTATCGTAAGCTGGTTCAAAACCAAAGAATAAAAGTCCCGCGTCCCGATCAGCTGCCGGCGATACCAGCCCCGAAAACCCGCCGCGGCTCCAAGGAACTGCGAGTATGGGCGACATCATAGAATAAAACGTGCTCCCGAAAAAGAAGGCTGGCGAGTTAGCTCACCAACCTGAATGGTTTTTCGGAAGTATGTTATTTAGCGGTCGTCGCTGTCACCGTCCGAGTCCTTTTTTCCACGATCATCTGCGTCACCGCGATTGTTCGGCCGGTTCGCTGCCGGCTTGTTTGCCGATCTTGAATCGTCGCGATCCAGTGGTTTCGTAGCTCTTGTGGCGTTCGAACTATTTGAGACTGTGCTATTTGACGCTCTAACGTCATCTGCATCGCCATCATTGCGTGTGGCTGAGGTTGGCGAGCTTGCCGAGTTTGTGTTCGAAACTACCGCATTCGTCTGGGTTTTCGGAGTTTCCTTATCTTTAGTTGCTCCGCCGCACCCGACCGATAAGGATAATGCTCCTGCGATCACCGTCAAAATAATTGCTTTATTCATAAAGTTCTCCCTTTTTTTGCTATTGGTTCAATCGTCATCACCATCGTCTTTCTCCTTTTTAGGAACTGCGTTGTTTTGTGCTGTCGGATCCATCACCGCGTGAACGCCCAGCTGGTGAACTAGTATGCCTCCCTGATGTGCGGTGTTCATCAGCAGCACAACGCCGGAGCCGTAGAAGAGCAGAAAGGCAAGATTAAGCGGGATCAAGATAGCCCGCGAAAGCTCTTTCTTGAAAAGCATTGGTGCAAATAAGATCACGCCAAATATTGCGGTCAATGCCGTGAAGACAGTCCTCGTCGTCTCGGCAAGCTCCTCGTGTTCCTCGAGTGCGGACTCGACATTGTTGATATGTTCGGCGAGCTCGCCTGCGGCCTCGCCGGTCGAGACGGCAACGAAAGTTGCGATCGTACCGATCAGCATCAGGACAAATGCGGCGATCAGAAAGGTTCGCCCGTTTTTTGGCATAAGAAGGCCCATCAGGATGATGATCGGGGCCACGATCAACAGGGCGATCGGAAAATGTATGATTATTGGATGAAGACCGTCCCAGCTTGGAATTGGCGGAAACATATTATTACTCCTTAATGAAACAGCTGCGGGTGTTTGTTTGGTATGAGGTATGACACCCGCAGCTTCCCCCTTGAAAAATTGGCAAAAAGAGCTAGTTGATCGATTCAAACTTTTCTTTCGGCGTGAAATCGACCGGGCACTTCTGCAGATCGGCGTCCATGGTCGTGTAGCCGCAGGTCGAGCAGACAAAGAATGTCGCCTTTCCGCCCTTCCAGTCGGCGAGGTTTGCTAGGGCGTCAGCGTATAGCTTTGCGTGCTCGCCCTCGGCAGTCTTCGCAAAATTGAAAGTTCTCAGGGCTTCCTTGTTGCCGCTGCTGCGGGCCTCGGTCATAAATTCGGTGTACATTTTGTCGCGTTCGTAGGTCTCGCCCTCGATCGCACCTTTTAGATTTTCGGCGGTTGTTTTGACTTCGGCTGCCTTGATGTCAGCCGTTGGAGATCCGCCCATCTTCTTTATCACTTCAGCGTGATTGTTCTTATGGATCTCCTCGGCACGAGCGGCGGCTCTGAAAAGGCTGCCCACCTTTGTATAGCCTTCGTCGTCAGCCTTCTTCGCAAAAGCGAGATACTTTGCATTGGCATTGCTCTCGCCGTTGAAGGCAGTTTGGAGGTTTTCGAGCGTTTTGGTTGCAGTCTTTTCACCCTGTGGTACCGCCGATTTTGCCGTATCGATCATGTCACCGCTATGGCTGGCACAATCGGTGAGCATTACGACCGCGAGCAGGCACGCCGCCGCGGCTGCAAAAAAACTGATCGAAAATGTGTTGAAACGTTTGGCTGCTTGGTTGTTCATAGATCTCCTTAGTAGAAATGAATTGCCGGATATTTTCTCGGCTTTCTACCAGGTACTATTGCAACGTTGACGCCAAATCATGACGTGTTCTAAGTAGCTGTAAATGTTAGGTTTAATGCGGCGTGAGAGCCGGTATGCAGGTTAGTCCGTCGTAATTTTAATACGGGGCCGACACGTTATGTCGGAATTTTAGGACACGCTATTGCAGGTGGTGCTTCTTTATCTTGTATGCGATGTCGCTCCGCGAAATGCCAAGTCTCCGCGCCGCCTCAGCCTGTACTCCGCCCGAATCGCTCAGGGCATGTTTAATTAACCGCGATTCGATCGAGTCAAGGAATGTCGGGAGGTCAGTATTCGGCGGAAGCGTTTCGGCCGTCCGTGTGATGGGTTCATTAGATCCTCCGTTGGAAGCCAGAACCAGATCCTCACTCGAGATCACGTTGCCTGAAGCGAGTATGCAGGCTCGCTCGACGAGATTCCTGAGTTCACGGACATTACCGGGAAACGAGTATGACATCAGCTTGGCTATTGCCTCCGGGCTTACGATCCGCGGGCTGACCTTAAGTTCGCGAGATACCTGTTTGATGAGGAAATCGACTAACACCGGGATATCGTCTCTGCGGTTTCTTAGCGGCGGGATCTCGATCGGCACAACAGCCAGGCGGTAATATAGGTCTTCGCGAAAAAGCCCTTCCTTTACCCGCTCATGCAGGTTTCTATGTGTCGCAACGATCACGCGAACGTCCACCGTTCTGGGTACAGTGGCGCCGACACGGAGGAACTGGCCATCGGTCAAAACACGCAGCAGTTTTGCCTGTAGTCCGAGCGACATCTCACCAGCCTCGTCCAGGAAAAGCGTTCCATGATTGGCCGCCTCGAATAGTCCCTGGCGAGGTTTATCGGCCCCCGTGAACGAACCTTTTTCATGGCCAAACAGCTCGGATTCAAGCAAATGTTCAGATACCGCGGCACAGTTGACGGCGAGGAACGTTGTCTGCGAACGCGAACTGCCTTTGTGAATCGCTCGAGCAACGAGTTCTTTTCCGGTGCCCGTCTCACCCGTAATAAGCACGGTCGCATTTGTCGGGGCGACTTTTGCGATCGTTTCCTTTAAGTGTGTGATGGCGAGGCTTACGCCCAGGATCTCGTCAGCGAATGCAAACCGTTTCGCTTCCTCCCGTAAAACTTCGTTCTCACGAAGCAGTTGTGTCCGCTCGGTTGCACGTTTCGCTACGGCGGTGACAACCTCCGGGACAAAGGGTTTTGAGATGAAATCAAACGCTCCCGCCTGCATCGCCTCGACGGCTAGCTCGACGGTTGCGAGTGCGGTCAAGATCACGACCGGCAAACTTGGCTCATTCTCACGGCAAAACCTGAGGACGTCAAAGCCGTCGCCGTCCGGCATCTTCTTATCCGAGATGACCAGATCGAACGCCTCGGTCGCAAGCTTCGAGAGAGCAGACGTAACGCCGCTCGCTTCTGACACCGTATGGCCGGCTTCCTGCAAGATCAGCGTCAGGATCCGGCGCATGTTCTGCTCGTCATCAATGATCAGTATTCGTGCCATTTATTGCCGCCAGTTAAAACCGTATCTCAAACCTCACCTTACCATTTTCATTGGCTGCAAGAAACACATCTCCGCCATGCGCTCTCGCAATATTTCTTACGATCGAGAGCCCGAGGCCAGTTCCTTTCACGCCGTTCGTGAAGAACGGTTCGAATATCCTCGGTGCGATATCTTCCGGAATGGCGCTGCCTTCATTTTCGAGAAAGAGGATCGACCTCGCTCCATCTTTATAGGCTCCCAAGTGGATCTTGCCGTTTGGTGCAGCGGCGTTGAGTGCGTTAGTAAGCAGATTGAGAAGAGCCTGCTGCATCTGCGTCTCATCCATCATGAAAGACAACTCTTGGTCGCATAGCACCTCTACCGTCAGGCTTTTCTCGACAAGACGTGCCTTCGCAAGACCCGCGATGTAATCGAGCGTTTGATGTACTAAAACCGATTTCAGCTCGGGTTCTTTTGTCCGCGCAAAGGCCAGAAAATCAGTCGTCAACGTTTCGAGCCGCTTCGCTTCTTCGGTTGCAATGTTGAACATCTCCAGCCTAATCGCCGAGCCGGGTTCATGCTTCTCAGCCATTTTTAGCGAACTCGCGATCATCGACACCGGGTTCCGGATCTCGTGCGCTATCGCGCTCGACAATTGCCCGACCGCCGCGAGTTTTTCCTCGGCAACGAGCTTTTCCTGCAGGATCCGCAGGTCTTCCAAACTGCGCCCTAGTTTTTCCTCCTCTCTGCGCAGGCTGCCGACGAGGAGCCACACGACCGTGGCGACGACCAGGAAGATAAGCGAGACCGTCGCCGCCTCAAAATACTCGCTCACATCCACCGGCGGATGAGCCCTAAAGAAAAGCCACACCTCGAAGAAGGTCAACACGATGGTCACTGCCGTGACCGCCAGCGTACGAGCGAGGTCAAACCGGTACGCCGCCGAAAGGATCGGGATGATCATCAGCACCGAATAATGGCTGTCCGCCGTCCCGCCCGATATCGAAGCAGCAAAGGCAAACGTAATATTGAGCGCAATTGAGACAAATACGTGAATATTTACATAAGAAGCAGGAGAGTCCAGGGGTAGCCGCTGCAGCCACAGCAGCTCGACAACCAATATGACGAAGCGGGTTGCGAGCGTAACGAGCAGCAGCAGCGAAGGCCTGCCGAGCAGTGAAATAAAGCTGATATGTACAAAAAACAACGCCGCGAGCACCGCGATGTTCAATAGAATGAGCACCGTTTCCTGCTCTTTATACGTTTTAATATTCGTCATCGCTCATCCAGCCGGCTTCCCAGTTCCAATAATAGTATGGAACAAGGCAATCCCAATGCCGCGATTCCGCTTAAATCTGGCGGTTGCCGAGACAGATCACGCTGGACCTACGGACGCGCTCGGAAATCGCGAGTTAGCGAACGTTCGGAGCGAGCCAAAGGCGACTGTTTGCGAGGTCAATGGTCATGACGTATTGGGTGAGGAAGGGTTGGCCGAGGTTGCCGTCCATGATCATGTCGGTGACCATGACGGGGCTGTCGATGGGGATGCCGGGGGCGGCGAGGTGTTTTAGGCGTTGGTCTTTGGCGGCCGGGTCGAGGCCGAAGAGGGCGGCGTGGTCGCGGGAGATGAGGGAGACGCCGCCGGCTCCGGAATCGAGCGTGAGCCAGGTCATCCCGGCCGAGGTCGGAACTCCGGCAAAAACGCTCAGGCACCGTGCCGAGCATTCGCGTGAGACGCGGAGCGGCATTTCGCGCATCGACTTTGTGCGTTTGGCGAGGCCTTTGGGCGTTTCTATGGTTATGGTCGCGGCGGTCTGGTCGATGGTGATGGCTTTGCCGTCAAAGGCGTCGAGCGAGAGTATGCCGTCCGGCGTCCGGTCACCCGCAAAGCGGTCGCCGAAATCGAATTTCCCGACGCTCACCTTTGTCAGCGAAACGCCGCCGGCCTTGAGCTCGACATCATCACAATGCGGCCCGCTCGCCTTCTCGCCGAACATGTTGTAACCCGTCGTCCGGCCCCAGAATTTGCAGTCGATGCCCTCGAGGAATTTGTCCGTCAGCAGCGTCACACCGCCGCCCGTGTCGAACAGAAAATCACCTTCCTTGCCCTTCACCGTCAAATGCACCGTCCAAAGCGCCTTCCGAAACCGCTGCAATTTGATCACCTGAGGTGCGGATGAAGCACGGGCATCCGCGATCCCAAAGCTCGTTAGGAGGAGGACAGTCATCAATGCGAAATGTAGTTTTTTGATCATGCTGTTAGTAAAGGCGGTAATTTCTCGGCACAAGTATCGTTCCGCATAAATACACCGCAGGGAACGGAAATGTGACGGCAATATTTAATGGTTTCGGTTGGGATACGGAGCGTGATGAAAACCAGCGCCTGCGGCAGCGGTGCGGCAACGTTCGCAAACGTTTGACCAATCCCGGAAATACCTCTACCAATCTACGGCGAACATCTGCCGAAAGAGCCATTTTAGTTCGACCTATTGAGTTGCAGTTCGGAGCCGGGGCAGCTCGGTGTGGATCGCCGAAAGCCAGTGTTTATGGGCTTTTTAGCCTTCGTTTTGTAAAAGTGTGAATCGATTCACACTTTTTAGGCGGTAATTTTTGGTAAAGTTTGGCGAAAAGTGATTTTACACAAAATGTCACGGTCGCGATCATGCCTTTCGAGCACTACCGAGCCCTCATGATCCGTACACCAATTTTAAATCGCTCTAACCGATATCCTGCCGGGCGGTGCCTTCGATCTCGAGGATCAGATCAGCGCCGTAGGCTTTGGCGGGCGTTTGGAAGCCGGGTTTGAAGTTGCCGGCGAGGATCTTTTCGGCGATGTTCAGGGCGGCGATGGCGGTCAACGTGTAGCCTTCGGGGCCTTGCTGGCGTGATTCAACGCGGTTGCCGTCGGCATCGGAGGCTTCGCCCCACATGAGGGTTTTGCCTTTTTCGCGTTCCGCATCAGACGGGCCGCCGGGCGGGATGTTTCGCTGGAGGTACTTCTGCACAAAGCCGGTTGCCATCAGCCAGCCGAGGTAGCGCGTCATTTTCATCGTCTTGAGCGCCGCCGGCGGAACGACGGTGTAGACCTCGATATTTGGAATGCCGGTCGAGTGAAACGCGGTCGACACGTCACCCCAAGGGATCGTAACGCCCGTGCGGCGCACCTCGCCGAGGTCGATCTCACGGGTCTTCCAGCCAGCCGGAACGGGTGTGATCTTGCCGTCTTTACGAATAGCACCGCCGCGGCCGACGTTCATGGTCATCGTCGCCTGCGTGCCGTGCGACATCCGGCCCATGCCGTACCACGCGAGCGTCAGATGCGTTGCGGACGGCAGGCGGTTCTTCAGATGCATCGCGAGACAATCGGACGGCACTACGTCGAATCCGACACCAGGCATCACCATTATCCCGGCGTCCTCGGCCTTATTCCCCATCGCCGCGCAGGTCTCGAAAACGCTGATCTCGCCCGTGATGTCGGTGTAATGCTTTCGGTTGCGGAGACAGGCCTTGACCATGGGCACGCTAGTGATAGAAAACGGCCCCGCACAATGCAGCACCATATCAACTTCCTGCATCGCAGCATCGAGTTTTGCGGTGTTGTCGAGCGAAAATACGCGGTATTCGAAACCGTATCTGGCGGCGAGTTCGCTGACTTTCGCTTCGTTACGACCCGCAAGGATCGGCTTCAAACCACGCTCCGCCGCAAACCGCGTGATCAATTCGCCCGTGTAGCCATTCGCTCCGTAGATCAGGAATTTGTTTGTCATGGTGTTTGAATTTTCACGCAAAGCCGGCGGTTACGCAAAGGTTATTCGAGGATTTTCTGCACGCGGCCCACTTGGCCGTCGGTCAGCCTCACCTTTATGCCGTGCGGGTGGTTTGGGGAATTTGTGAGCAGATCCTTGACCACGCCGGTCGTTTGTTTGCCGGTGCGCTGGTCTTGTTTGAGGACGATCGCGACGTTCATTCCGGAGCGGATGTTGTTTCGGATGCGGTGCGGCATTTTAGGTGTTCTCGAGAATGCGGCGGAGGAGCATTAGCTGGCCGAGGTGATACGCATTATGGTCAGCGACGAGCAGAACCTCGCGAAGCAGCGTTTGGCCGGTGCCTTGCGGGAATGGTGCGAAAAGGTCGGTCTTTTCGTCCGAAACGAGATCACGGATGGTTTGCAGGTCGGCGAGTATCTGCTCGGTCGAGCGCCGCCAGTCCTCGGCGGTTGCGACATCTTTGGGCCAATAGCCGTCGGGGAAATCAGGCGAAACATGTTTAGCATTGCGGCTGAATTCCAAGATATCCCACTGTGCGAGGCGGATGTGGTCGAGCAGTTCCCATGGCGTGTGCGGCGAGTGGTCGATACGCGTGTTTATATGTTCGAGCGGGAAGCCGCTAAGCGCCGTCTTGATATCAATGTGGGCTGATCTACTGTCGAGCAGTTCGAGCAGGTGTTCACGCTGGCTTGATTCATCGTTCATAAAGCTAAAACAGTGTCAGCCGCCGCTCCTGTGTAGCTTTGAGTTTATCCAAAAAATGGTTGCGGTCAATCTCTACTGCTCCAAGAGCCTCAAGATGCGGCGTCATTACCTGGGCGTCGAGCCAGGTTGCGCCCTGTTCTCGGAGGTGATCGATCAGGAAGAGAAGCGCGAGTTTTGAGGCGTTTGGGGTTTTGTAGAACATCGATTCACCGCAGAAAACGCCGCCTGCGTCGATGCCGTAGAGGCCGCCGGCGAGTGTGCGGTCGGGGTACCAGGCTTCGATGCTGTGGGCAGTGCCTTGAAGATGGAGCTCTGTGTAAACACTGATGAATTCCGGTGAGATCCATGTACCGCCCTGACCGGGCCGATGGGCCATGGCGCATTCCCGGATCACCTCTCGGAAGGCCTTGTCGATCGTGAACGTCAGATCGGACTTTCGCCTCACTTTCTCAAGGCTTCGCGGAATGGTGAGGTCTTTGAAATCGAGTACCGCCCGCCATTCCGGGCAATGCCATGGCAGCGGCAAACCCTCGGTATTCCATGGAAAAATGCCTTTTTGATAGGCCTCGCGAACATTTTCGACGGTCAACGGTGCGCCGAATGAGATCACATCGTGCGAACGGAAAAAATAATCGCCGATCGCGACCCATTCGGGGTAACGGTGGGTTCGCGGATCGGGAAAAGCGGCCATAGATAGATTTTAACCACATAGGAAGATAGAACACATAGAGCGAAACCCTATGTTGCTATCTTCCTATGTGGTTTGATCAGACCTAAACCGTTTTCAGCTTCCACTTTCCTCGTTTGAAAAGCAGAGCTGTGGAAACGGCTAGGATCGAGAATGAGATAGTGATCGCCCAGAAGCCCCCCTGCGGTCCCCAGCCGAAGTGCTTCGAAAGTACGTACGCGAGCGGAATCTCGATCATCCAAAAGACGATGAAATTGAGATAAGTCGGCGTCCAGGTGTCTCCGGCGCCGTTGAAGGAGCTTTCCATCACCATGCCGAGGCCGTAGAACGCGTAGCCGTAACCAACGATGCGCAGACAGTCGCGAGCGAAAGCAGAAACCTCAGGTTCCTGTGTGAAAATACCGACCACTGCACCCGAAAAGAAGACAAAGAATGCACCGGCGATACCGAGAAGCGCGGCGTTCAGAATTCCCGCTGTCCAGACCGAGCGTTCGGCACGTTCGGGTTTTCCGGCACCGAGGTTTTGACCGACAAGTGTTGCCGCCGCATTAGCTAAGCCAACCGCCGGAAGCAGGACGAACATTATCACGCGAAGCCCGATCTGGTAGCCCGCCAAAGCAACGGTTCCGAAACCGGCAAGAATCATTACCAGAGCGCTCCAACTGAGCGTCGCGATCAGAAACTGCAGTACGGCGGTTGCCGAGAGGGTTATAAGCGACCAGAGAAGTTTCGGGTCAAACGTCCAATGCTCGCGCTTAACATTCAGCCGGCCGTTGTCGCGTATGAACAATGCCCATACGGCAAAGATCACACCGATACCACGCCCGCAGACAGTTGCCACAGCCGCGCCCGTAACGCCAAGCTCCGGAAATGGTCCGATGCCGAATATGAACAGCGGACAGAACAAAATGTTCAATCCATTAGCAATTATTAGCACCCGCAAAGCGATCGCTGCGTCACCTGCTCCGCGAAAGATGCCGTTGAGCAGGAAGAGGAAAACGATCACGATGTTCGTGCCGAGCATGATCCGCATGAACGGCGTGCCGAGTTCGATGACGTGCGGTTCGGCACCGAGCAGGTGAAACAGTTTCGGAGCAAAGATCACGCCCGCCGTGCCCATTGCGAGCGAGACGATCAGGCCGAGATAGACGACGTGCGTTGCCGTTCGAGCTGCACCGTCGAGGTCCTGTTCGCCGACACGGCGAGCAACCGTTGCGGTCGCTCCGATCGATAAACCGATAGCGACGGCGTACGTCAAAACCAGAATTGATTCGGTCAATCCAACAACAGCCACTGATTCTGCACCGAGTTTTGCAACAAAAAAGGTATCGACGATCGCAAAAAGCGATTCCATCGACATTTCGAGGATCATTGGGATCGCGAGGATTATGAGCGCGGGAAGTATCGGCCCTTCGGTGAAGTTTCGGCTGGTACCAAGGAACGTTTCTTTTATGATCGACGCAAATGAATTATTTAACGGGTCCGATGACGGAGCCTCAGCATTTCTAGACATATATAAAAAATGGGGTTTAAGACGGCACAAAAACGTACCACGAACGTCTGTTTTCACGCACGCTGCAGGCGAAGAACGAACACAAATGTTGGGGATTAATTAGCGGATGGCAAGCTTCATGATTCGACGACTATAGCATATTGAATAGGCGAGATGGAAGCCAAAGTGCGAAAAATTCTCTACTGCTATTCGAAACCGCTCGGGAAAGCCTTCGTCCCCGGATCTCCGTGTTCTTATAAACCAAATAGAGTCAATCATTTGAAGGATGATGTGGAATCAGTAATAAAAGCTGAGTTCTGGCACATATATTGCCCAGATTGGTAGTGTGAGCAAGTCTCAGCAATACAAAATTTGGGCGACCATCGGTGTTATTCTGACGGCTTTCGTTCTGAATCTATCCGACACCCTCGCTCAGGAACGGCGGCCATTCGAAATGCTGGTTGTCGGTGATTCGCATATCTCCGGGCAGGGGTTAAAGGACCCGAACAAATTCTATTTTATCGTTAAAGAATGGATCCAGACCGACGTATTTGGGGCAACACGCCAGGTTAATCTAAAGGTAAAGGCACACGCAGGCTCGCGGATCAATCTCCATCCGGAAGAAGTCAAGGCGATGAAGAAATCGGGCGACGATATCGATCTGCCACGCTACGTCGAGGCAAATCTATCGGCTCCTAGTATCAGGATGCAGATCGAGGTTGCGAAAAGTGAATATCCCGACCCCGGAAAAGTAGACCTTGTTGTTTTGTCTGGCTGCATCACTGATGTTCTGGTAATGGATATCGTCAGCCCGTTCTACCCAATGAAGAAGCTGCACGAACGGATACAAAGATTCTGCGGAGGATCGATGCTGGGTATGCTGGACCAGGTCACGACTGCGTTTCCCAACGCACGCGTAGTAGTCGTCGGTTATGCGCCGATCGCATCGCGGCAGAGCGACATTAAGACCACAGCTCGCTACTTTTTTAAGATCATCAGCTTTCCGCCAAAGTTGCAGTCCCTTGCTACAAACCCGGTAATGAGGCAGTTTCTCAAGCCTTTTCGAGACAAGTTTGCCCAGAGATCTGATGTTTGGATCGCGGAATCTAATAAGGAGATCAGGGCGGCGATCGCTAAGACAAATTTGGGCTTTTTGGAACCGCGTGTTTTCTTCGTCGAGACTCCGATCAAGCCGGAGTCAAGTTACGGAACGACCAACCCGATGGTTTGGGAGGTGGGGCCGAACCATGAACCAAATGATGAGACATTTGTCGAGCGAAAGGCGGGGTGTGCTCAGGTATTCAAGGAAATGAAGTACCAGCACTACGGCCGCCTATCGACAAGAATGTGCGAATTATCCTCGATCGCCCATCCCAATGTCGCGGGCTCGCGAGCCTATGCAGAGGCTATCAAGGAAATTCTGAGGACAAATGTCCTATTGCCTTAGTAGTTTAAGAATACATATGCGAAGCGAAACAGAAACCAATCCGTGGATCAAAACTAACTGGAAATATCTGTTGATCGGGCTGATAGTTTTTGGCTCCCTAGCGGTGATGTTCCTTCAAGCGCCTATCGCCCAGAATCAGAATTATCACGCTTTCGCCGACGGCCGGCCCTTTTTGGGCGTGCCTAATTTTGGTGATGTCGCGTCGAATCTTGCTTTCCTGATCGTTGGCGTAGCAGGTTTGTGGCTATGCATTCGGAGGGATCTGGGCGGTCTCAGAAACGCCTGGTTTGTTATGTTCGCCGGGATCGCTCTCGTCGGTATAGCTTCGTCGTACTACCATTTGACGCCTAATGACCGGACGCTCGTCTGGGATCGAATGACGCTGACCGTAGGATTCATGGGCCTTTTTATTGCGTTGTTGGGCGAATACATAAGCGATCGGTTTCGCGCACTGCTACTTCCCGCAGTTATCCTCGGGGTTTTCAGCGTTCTTTATTGGAGCTGGTTTGATGATCTTCGGCTCTATATTTGGGTTCAGATGGTTCCGCTTTTGATCGTTCCATTTGTAATGCTGCTGTTTCCTGCCAAGTATTCTCACCAATGGCTTATCTTTGTCGGAGCTCTTCTTTACGGATCGGCAAAGCTTACCGAGCTTGGTGATAAGGTGGTTTTCGCTGCCACTCAAGGGATAATTAGCGGGCATACGTTGAAGCATTTGCTGGCTGCTGCTGGCTGCTGGGCGATCTTCCTTGCTCTCAAGAGAAGGCATCTCGTGTTTAGCCCGGCAGGCTGAGTGCTTTACATTGCTCATAAAAATCAATTAATCTGTGCCATCAAAACCAGTTCAATTTTAAGATCGGTCGTTTTTCCTACGCACAAAATATGAGTCTTCGTGAAAAGCGTGTTATCCGCGTCAACCGTCGTGATTTCCTAAAAGCCCTGGGTGCAGCATCGCTGTTTGCCGCGGTAAACGGTCGCGGAATGTCCTCATGGAATAACACAAGCGAACCGTTTGAGTTTCTGGTGATCGGCGATTCGCTTATCTGGGGCCAGGGCCTGCCGGAGGCGGACAAGTTCTATACACTCACCGAGGACTGGCTAAGGAAGGAAGTTTTCCGGGGAACGCGCGAGGTCGCATTGACGGTTAAGGCTCACTCAGGTGCGACCATTCGTTTCGATCCAAAAGAGGCGACTAAGTACCGGGCGAGCGGAAAGGACGAATCTTCTTACTATCCGGGCGAGGTCAACGTATCAACGCCAAGTATGTTCAAACAGGTCGAGATGGCTGCCGATGATCATAAGAAACGCGGCGTGGCACGCGGCGCTGATCTGGTGATGCTGACTGCAGGAATTACCGACATTGCTGTTGAGGGTGTGCTGGATCCGTTCGGCGATATTAAAAAGCTGGAGTTGTTTATCGCGGAGGTATGTCGAGGCCGAGTCGGTTCACTCCTTGAAAACATAGCCCAAAATAATCCCGACGCTCTCATTGCGGTGGTTGGATATTACCCGATACTCTCAGAGAATTCTTCAAGCAGCAAGGTCTTCAACGCCTGGCTTGAGACCTTAAATGTACCCTCATTCATTCAAGGATTATTAAATAATCCCGTCATGCGTCCGATCGTTTTCAGCAAACTGCTAAAGAGAGCGATCAAGCGTTCCCGACTCTGGATCTCCGAATCCGACCGCAACTTCCGGGCAGCAATTGCTGATCATAATGCAAAGGTCGGCCGCGAGCAGGCGATCTTCATTAAAGCACCGCTGACCGAGGAGAACGTCGTTGAGTCGCCAAAAACGATGCTCTTCCGGATGAGAAAAGACGGAACGGTCGAAGACCCGCTCTACGCCCAGCGAAAGATCGAATGCAAGGTTGCCCTCGACGAATTAAAGCGAACTACCGGGGTAAAATACTCGCCGAAACGCTGTTCGTATGCTGCGGTTGGTCACCCAGATAAGGCCGGGGCCAAACTATATGCCGAGGCAATTACGCGGGAATTGCGGCCATTCCTAGTAAGCTGACCAAGCAGCCAAAACCTTCGCAAACCAGATCCGTCCGTCTGAAAGCCAGTATTGACGGACATCTTCCTTGGCTTGGTTCGAAACTAAACTCAACGTCAAGATAGCGGATTCCAAAGTCGTCGGGGTGAAGGCGTGTTGCGTCAAGTGCGTTTAGCCTGTCAGAATGAATTTGGTGTTATGAAGATCGCGGTAGCAATGAGCGGTGGTGTCGATAGTTCGGCTGCTGCTGCATTATTAAAGGAACAGGGGCACGAACTCGTTGGCTTCACGATGCAGTTGTGGAATCAGCGGCGCGGCATCAGTGTGGATGAGAATGGCGATCCGCTACCGTCGCGTTGCTGTTCGCTCGACGATGTTTACGATGCACGGCGGGTGGCCGAGGGACTCGGGTTTCCGTTTTACGTGTTGAATCTGGAGAAGGATTTCGAACGCGATGTGGTAGAGCCTTTCGTCCAGAGCTATCTCGACGGCGAAACGCCGATACCTTGTGTGGCGTGCAACTCGCGTTTGAAATTTGCTTCGCTCGATAAAATGGCGGTTTCTCTGGGATGTGATAAGGTCGCGACGGGACATTTTGCCCGTGTCGAGTACGACGAAGCCGCAAACCGCTATCGGCTATTTCGCGGCAAAAATCATTGGAAGGATCAGAGCTATTTTCTCTGGGAACTCAACCAGGAACAGCTATCGCGAGCCTATTTTCCACTTGGCGAGATGGCGAAAACTGAGGTTCGTGACATTGCCCGCGGCGCCAATCTCTACACAGCGGAGAAGCAGGAATCGCAGGAGATCTGCTTCGTGCCTGATGGGAAATACTCAGAGTTCATTGATCGTTATCTCGATCATGAAGGCCGCGAAAGCGATCTGCCCGAGGGCGGCGAGATCGTCAACACAGCCGGCGAAGCGGTGGGAACCCACACGGGCATTCACCGCTATACGATCGGCCAACGCCGCGGCCTGGGCATAGCTCACGAAAAACCGCTCTACGTTCTGCAGATCGAGCGGGCAAAGAATCAAATCATTGTCGGCGAGGCGGAAGAGCTTGAAGCATGCGAATTTACCGCGAAGGGCGTGAATTGGGTAGCTTTCGACGAGCCGACAGAACCCGTGCGGGCAAATGTAAAGATCCGCTATCGTCACGAGCCGGCTGCGGCGACGATCTACCCGTTGCCCGAGGCGCACGCACGCATCGTCTTCGACGAGCCGCAACGTGCGATCACGCCCGGACAGGCAACGATATTTTACGATATAGAAACCAGCGAAGAAGTAGTCGGCGGAGGCTGGATCATCAGAACATAGGAGAGACCGAAATATGCCAACAGCAAAAAAACGACCAAGCAAAGCGGCCAAGGCCGCCAAACGCATCGTCAGCGAATCAAAACTGCTGACGAACAAAAGTGAACGCGAAACCCAATCAAGTGCCGATGTCGTCGCTTCGTCAGTGACGCCGAGAACCAGCACGGGCATCAAGCCACGTCCGGACAAGAAACGCGGGTAAAGATCAGATGAAAAAGTCTGAATTGCGAAAACTACACCTTGAAAAGCGAGCCGCTTTAACGCGAGAGGGTGTTGCGGCAATGAGCGAGCAGATCGCTCAGCAGTTCTTTGAAAATACAGACCTGGCCGATGTAAGAACTTTGCATACCTTCATTCCGATCCATAGATTCAATGAGGTTGATACTTCTTTGATCTATTCCAGGCTGTGGCTCGACTTTCCGGAAATTGCTACAGCGGCTCCTCGAACGGACCTTTCAAATGGCCGGATCGAGAGCGTGCAGTTTGATGCAAGCACCGCATGGACCGAGAACCATTGGGGAATCCGCGAGCCTACAGACGGTGAACTAATCGATCCGAAATTGATAGATCTGGTAATTGTTCCGCTCCTTTGTTTTGACGAATATGGACAGCGGGTTGGTTATGGAAAAGGTATGTACGACCGCTTTCTCGCTCGATGCAGGTCGGATTGCTTGAAAGTCGGCGTCAGCTTCTTTCCACCGGTTGGCTCAATTGAGGACATAAATGAAGCCGATATTCGTCTTAATGCGTGCATAACACTAGACAGAGTTTATCGGCCGCCAAAGGAAAAGGATGCGGTCAAATGACACGCATCCTTGAATATAGATCTTTGAAAACTTAAGCTTGTTTTGCTTTGAGCAGGTCGCGGATCTCGGTAAGCAGTGCTTCCTGAGGTGGCGGCGGAGTCGCGGCGGCGAGCTTTTTGAAGTACTCCATTGCCGCTTTGGCGATCAGGAACATTACAAATCCGACGATCAAAAATGTGATGATATCGGATATGAACTGGCCGTACCGCAGGAGCGGAGCACCACTTTTTACGGCCGCATCGATCTGTTCCGGAGTCGCTCCCGGGCCGAGTTTGCCGCTGAGGTCGTAGAATTTCGTCTTAAAATCGATTCCTCCCGTAATAAGACCAACGACCGGCATAACCAGTCCTTCTGTAAAAGTCGTAACGATCTTTCCAAATGCCGCACCCAAAATTACGCCGATCGCGAGATCAAGCACATTGCCGCGAGCTATAAAGGCCTTGAATTCATTTAACATAATATTTTCCTTTTCAATTGGTGGTCATCGGACAAAAAAAGGCGGGTCTTGCCCGCCTTACAAAAACAAAAGCTTTTCGATGTTAAACCGAGGCCGCCTCGGCGGATTCCTCATCCTCATCGTCTGCTATATATGCGTCGTTATCGACCGCAACAGGTGCTGCGACCGCAGCGGCCTGCTGCTCGTATTGAATTGCAGCCGTAACGGCTTCCTCTTCCTGGACTTCACGGGCCTTGAGCATCGAGCAGCTTCCTTCAAGGATCGCACCTTCTTCAACGATCAGCCGTGGGCTGTGGATGTTGCCAAGCACGCGGGCGGTTCGGCCGAGTTGGAGCTTTTCCGTGGCAACTATGTCCCCATTTACCGTCCCATTGATCATAGCCGCCGCGACGTGGATATTCGCGTCGACCTGACCATTCGTTCCAATGATCAAAGTGCCTGATTCTGACGACACCGTTCCTATCAAATGGCCGTCGACACGGAGCATCGCGTGGAATTGGGTTTCGCCCGTCAAAGTCGTCCCGTGGCCTACAAATCCGCTCAGGCGGCCTTCTTTGATGTCGCGGGCCATGGAGTCGCTCTCCGAAATTGCCCGTGAGCCGGTCGAAACTGCAGCCTGCTCGGCGTATCTGTAAGCTTGTTCGGGAGTTGGTTGGTCGGTATCTGGTAGGTCGGCCCTGCTGCCTCTGCCCATTCTGATCATAATGTTTACTTAGCCTCTCTTAAATTGTATTGGACGGGAAAGTCGGAAAATCCGCCTCTCAAATCAGGCAGTGATGGCACCGGCACGCGACCTCAGTTCTATCGAAAATTCCCTTAAAATAGATAATAGTTAGGTTTTGGGCGTGTGTCTAGTCATTTTATGTGGTTGTCAAAAGCGGCGGCGCGTGTCAAAATCTAGAGTTTTCGAGTGGAGAAGTAAATAAGGTGCAGGGAGAGACCAGAACAAGAGGCAAATTGCTGAAGAAGATCGGCCGGGCGATCAACGATTTTTCGATGATCGAAGAGGGCGACAAGGTCATGGTCTGCCTTTCGGGCGGTAAGGACAGCTACGCGATGCTTGACCTGCTGCTGGATGTACAGCGGCGTGCACCTGTGAATTTCTCGCTTCTCGCAGTCAATCTCGACCAAAAACAGCCGGATTTTCCCGAGGAAGTGCTGCCTAATTACCTGACTGAACGCGGCGTTCCGTACCGCATAGTCGAAGAAGACACCTACTCGATCGTCACCGCCCACATTCCCGAAGGCAAAACGTATTGTTCCCTGTGTTCGCGATTGAGACGAGGCATTTTGTATAACGTCGCGGTCGAAGAAGGCTGTACAAAGATCGCGCTCGGCCACCATGCGGACGATATCATCGCGACCTTTTTGATGAATCTCTTCTACGTCGGCCAGCTAAAGGCAATGCCGCCAATACTTAAGAGCGACGACGGACGCAACACCGTGATCCGGCCGCTCGCGTATTGCCAGGAAGCCGAGATCGCGAAATACGCCGAGGAGCAGCAGTTTCCGATCATCCCGTGCAACCTCTGCGGAGCCCAGCCGAACCTAAAACGTGCAAGAGTAAAACGCTTGATCAGCGAGCTCGAAAAGGAAACGCCCTACATTCGTCCAACCATGATGACGGCGCTCACAAACGTCACAGGTTCGCACCTGCTCGACAACAAACTCTATGATTTCAAGAACTTCGAGCCGATGATCAAGGCGATCCCCGCCGGCCACGGCTCGGTGGAAAAGGAACTCGACGAGATATTCGATCACTCCGAAGCCGCCTTCACCCCAAATCTGATGGCTTCCGCCGGGCTCGTCGAGCCGGGAACGATCGTCGGATAGTTAGAACGAGCAGCCGGGTCAGAACCGGGAGCGACAGCTTTAGCACTGGCCGCGTTTTGCCAGGCCAGAACCGACTGGGTAAACCTCACCGAGCGAAGTCAAGACCGACAAAATAGTCTTTTTTGATACCTTAGGTAGAGCAAAATTCAGCCTGTCGCACAGCAAACCGCCTGATTGGTAGAGTAAATCCCGAGATTGGTAGAGTAGTTTTCACTGCTCTGTCGGGAATTGTGATGTTGCTGATTATGCCTCATGCCTCACGAACTCATAATTTCTTTCACACCGCCGATAAAACCGGCTATTAGGCCTGTTATCAACCCTGCAAAAGTAGGCAAAGTACGCAAAACCATACAATTTGAGAAAAACATGTCATTTTGTGCATAACATGTCGATCTGTGAATAATGGCATTTCATTTCGCGCCCGGTTTCCGTACGATGTTTTTCGACAGGAGAAAAACAACTATGAAAACCATGTGGAAAGAAATATCCCGCGACCCGACCCGCGGCCAGTGGGCCGCACTTTATGTGACCATCAACACCAAAGGCTGGATCGTCCTGAGCCGCCTCACCCACGACCGACTCGGCTCGCCGAAAGCCTACCAACTGCTTTTCGACCCGGTAAATAACCGCATTGGCCTTAAACCATCTGCCCTCGCCGGTAAAAATGCCTACCCAGCCGGGCCGCAGGGCCCATGCGGCGGCAAGGTCATCCGCGCATACCGCCTGCTCCAGGACTGCAGCATCTCGATCCCCGAAACTCTCCAGTTCTTCGACGCCGAGATCGACCACGACGGCATCCTCATCCTCGACCTCCGCACCGCCCGCGTCTCCCCGAGAGCCGCCCGCCACCGCGAAAACCGCAAAACTAAGGTCGCGGGAACAAAGGTCGCAGAGACGTAAAGATAAAAATGTCCTCGCCGCATCGCGGCGGCCGAATGTAGCCGTGCGGTTTTAACCCACGGTTAGCTGGTGTTGAATTATCCCGCGTCGCGTCAGCGACGGTTGAAAAGTCTTTGGGCTTAGGACCCTATGATTTGCGGAAATGGTTCCGCCTTTCCGTGCAGTCCACCAGCTATAGCGAGGCTACGCCTCCGCTTTCTTGCGTTTGATGTCGAATTCAACTACTTTGAAAGCCAATGCCATTTAGACCTAACGAAATCACAAAACAACACGTTCTTCACGCGGTTGCTAAGATCGAATCTGAAAACATACCGTTGATTCCTTCTACTAGGTATGACGTATTCATAGACGGTAAACCCTACCCGCCAAAAGAAATCATGCGTTATGCGCACGAGCAATTGGACGGCGAGAAACGATGGGAATACTCCGGGGGTCCGCCAACCTTTCGATTTTTGGAGCGAATGGGATTTGAGGTTAAGAAGAAAGCCCAAGGCGTCGATCCAGTATTGGACGTGATCGAGCGGTACAAAAACCACATCAAAGAAACCCAACTGGTGGACGAACTCTATAAATGGAGGCTACTCAAGCAGTTTCATGGTCGCCCAAATCTTGACGCGACCGATTTCGTCGAAGATGTCAAAGGCATTAACTACTCCAATTTGATTTTTCAAACTGCAAGGTCCGTCATCCGACATATCGCTCAGAATGCAAGCGAAGCCTACCGAAAAGCGTTTCGAGCTTTTTTCGACGAAGAGATACCTTTGTCGACCCGAATGAGTCGGTTCCGAACGGAAGTTCTGAGAATTTACCGTGAAGTTGAGCCCGTCGAGCGGTATGGTGATTTTCACGACGAACGGACGATGGCAACGTTGCTCACTTATCACGATCCGGAAAAATACACATTTTACAAAGATTCCTACTATAAGAGGTACTGCGAGCTGCTTGGCATAAAGTCTAAGAAGACCGGTGAAAAGTATGTTCATTACCTTGATCTAATTGACGATATAATTACGGATTACATCGCAGACGATGAGGAATTATTGACGTCAGTTGATAGTCTGCTCACCGACGACTGTTTTGAGGACCCGAATCATCGAATCTTGGCCCAGGATATTTTGTACCAAATGTTGGATAAGTCGGTTGAAACCAATTATTGGGTGTTTCAGGCTAATCCGAAAATGTACGACCTTGAAGAAGGCTTGAGAAGCGAGCTGGTAGATACTTGGACCGTTTCGGCTCACAAGGAGAAGATCAAAGCTGGCGATAAGCTAATATTGTGGTCTACCGGAAAACGGGCCGGATGTTACGCACTTGCTGAAGTAACCGAGGAACCTCGAATAATTGACGCTTCGGCTGATGACTACCTTTGGAAAGTCGAAGATAAAAACTCCTTCAAAGCGGGAATCAAAGTTACCCACAATTTGATCGACGCGCCGATCTTTCAAGACAGAATTAAATCAACTCCGGGCCTAAAACATTTGAAAGCTGGAATGCAGGGCACGAACTTCTCGGCGACAAAACAGCAGTATGAAATTCTCCGCGGTCTTGTTGAACATCCACAGAGTCCAAGGGAGGACACAGCAATGACTGGAATTCAAAATTTCCCGGCAACCAACACTATTCTTTATGGTCCCCCTGGAACTGGCAAGACTTATAACAGCATAGACAAGGCCGTAGAAATCGTTGACAACATCGCATCGTCAGATCACGCAGTAAACAAAAGTCGATTTGATGAACTTCGTCAGCAAGGTCAGATCGAATTTGTAACATTCCACCAAAACTACGCTTATGAAGACTTTGTGGTCGGCCTACGGCCTGATGTTGAAGTCGAGAGGCTTAGGTTCCAAAACCACAAGGGCATCTTTTATCAGATGGTAAAGAAGGCCAGAGATAATTATGAGGCCTTTGTTGCCGGTACTGGAAAAAGGAAATCCTTTGACGAGGTCTTTCAACAGATAATTGAACCTCTGGATCGGTCTCAAGAAATCGAAATCAAGATGATTTCCGGCATCTCATTTTGGATAACTGAGGTATCAGACAAGTCTATCTCGTTTCGAAAACAATCGGGGGGTACTCAACACACTCTCAGTATCAACACGCTCCGAGATTTGGTCGACGATATTAGAGACATCCCGTCAGGACTTGGCCCTTATTACGAACCCCTTGTCAATCTGATCAAGAAAAGCCGCCAAACAACGGAAGCGGCAGAACCTGTCAAGAATTTTGTCTTGATAATTGATGAGATTAACCGCGCAAATATCTCAAGGGTATTCGGTGAGTTGATTACATTGCTAGAAGAAGACAAAAGACTGGGCGCGGAAAATGAACTTAAAGTGACCCTACCAAACGGTGAAAAGGATTTCGGAGTGCCGCCAAATCTTTTCGTAATCGGCACAATGAACACGGCAGATAAATCAATCGCTTTGATAGATATTGCACTTCGGAGGCGGTTCGATTTCATTGGATATTACCCGAAATACGAAGTACTTTCGGACGACGCAGCTAACCTGCTGCGGACAATCAATGCTCAAATATTCGAAAAGAAGAAATCGGCGGACTATTTGATTGGGCATGCCTACTTTATGAGCGGCGTTCCAATCGAGTCCATTCTTAGAAACAAAGTTGTTCCGCTTTTGACCGAGTACTTTGCTGGAAAGACAGATATCGTCAGTGACATCTTCGCAGGTACAGAATGGACGGTTTCTTACAACACTAATTCGTTCGATTGGGACATTTCGGAATCTTAGAATGAGCGTAATATTTGAATATGGAAACTGGACTCGAACTACACACGCAAACGAACTGAAGGGAATCCTGCGTGAAGTCTGGGACCAACGCTTGTTCGTTAATTCGGAAGAAGAACTGACCGAAGATGAGCAGGACAAAAGATACCAGCCATTTTTAAAATTCGATGGAGAGCAGATACGTGCAAATAACTATGTTGGATTTATCCAAAATGAAGATGAAGTAATTGAGATCTATCCTAAGGTCTTTCGAGATTTGGCCGATGCAGTCGAACGGAAAGACTTAATGCTCCATCATATTTTCTACTGGTTTAGCTATTGCAGAAAATGGCGATTTCCATTTACTCGGGCCACTCTCGAAACGACCGAAATAGATCAATTCCCAGAATTGATCATAAACCTTATCGCGAAACAATTCTTTGAAACGGTTTCGAACCAACCACTCGTGGTATACCAGCCGATCGAGGAAGCTCTAAAAACCCCAAGAGGCTCGATAAACTTCAAGAGATACATAAACCACGGGCTTTCTCATGGAAATTTTCACATTATCGATTGCGACCACGAACCGTTTTCGTTTGATAACCGGGTAAATCGGATCATCAAGCATTGTTCGCGTCTGTTATTGAATCAGACGAAATTTGCGGAGAATCTGCGCGTACTTCAAGATGTGATCTTTATTCTAGATGAGGTAGAAGACACTGTATGTACCGTCCACGACGTTGAAAGCGTTTCGATCAATTCCTTCTTCACAGATTACTTTCTTGTGATGGAATCATGCCGAATGATCCTCGCTCAGCAGCTGTATTCGAGCAATCCGAGCGACTTGTCTCAATGGTGCCTTTTGTTCCCGATGGAATACATTTTTGAGGATTTCTTTGCCGGATTTCTAAAGAGCAATTTCAGCCACGACTGGAAAGTCGAATACCACAAATCCAATGCATATCTAGTTGATAATCCTCGTGTTTTTCAGATGCAGCATGACATATTTTTGACCGCAAGAAGCAATCCTGATCGGAAGATAATTGTGGATACGAAATACAAGGTTCGCGACACAAAGTTTAAAGAAGATCTAAAGAAAGGTGTTTCACAGGGTGACCTTTATCAGATGGTAAGTTACGCATTGAAGCGAGGATGCACCGACCTCATTCTGGTCTATCCAAATATCTCGGAATCGCAAAACGAAGCTGATAGATTTGAAATATTTTCCGGATTCGAAGGTCACGAAAAGATAACTATCATCGCGATAGAAATCCCATTTTGGTCGTTTAGAGAATTCCACCGACTTGACGACAAGTTATATTCCATTGTGAACAAATGTCTGATTAATATTATCGGCTCCAGTACCGAGGCAGAGCCACGGGAACTTTTCGTGTAAGCCAGAAGACCTTTCGCCCGTCGCTGACGCGACGCGGGGGATTTTTCTTTACGCCTTTCCGTGGGTTGAAACCCACGGCTACATTCATGGATCGCTACGCGATCGAGGTAGGGCAGTATGTCGGAAATGCCGACATACTCCCCTTTATTGATCCCGGCCTGCCACTTCAATGCATATCAAACAGCAAAAACTCGGTATTGTCGCTCCCGGCTTTTAGTTTTAGGGCCGTTTCGTCGCTGATCGCGGCTCCGTCGCCGGGGTTTAGGGTTTCGCCGTTTACGTCGAGGGTTCCGCTGATGAGCTGGATCCAGGCGTAGCGTTTTTCGGGAAGGTCGAGCGAGACCTTTTCGCCATCATTCAACACCGAGGCGTAGAGTTTTACGTCCTGGTTGATGTGGACCGAGCCGTCATCGCCGCCGCGTGAGGCTACGAGTTTTAGCTTGCCTTGTTTTAATTCCGGATCGAAATATTTCTGCTCGTAGCTCGGGGTCAGGTCTGCTTTTTCGGGCAGGATCCAGATCTGGAGCAGGTGCGTTTCGTCGGTCGGGCTGCTGTATTCGCTATGGAGCACGCCGGTTCCGGCGGTCATTCGCTGGATCTCGTTCGGGCGGACGGTTTCGCCGTTTCCCATTGAATCGCGGTGCGAGAGTTCGCCCGAGATCACGTAGGTCAGGATCTCCATATCGCGATGCCCGTGCTTCGGAAAGCCCTGATCTGCCTGGATTCGGTCTTCGTTTATCACCCGCAGCGAGCGAAAGCCCATGTACCGCGGGTCGAAATAATCGGCAAATGAAAATGTAAATTTGGTATCGAGCCAACCATGATTAGCTGCCCCGCGTTCGTTCGATCGTCTTATCTTGATCATCGTAAAACTCCTTTGATATTTAGATATTACAGTGAGACGAACGGGTTGTAATCATCAATTGCGGTGAGGGGGATCTAGTTATTTCGGGTGAGACGAGTTTGAAACAACGGATTAGCGCAGATTAACACAGATATCTGTTGGCTGCTCCGATCTGCGTCAATCCGCGTAAATCAGTTGTTATTTCTTCCTGGCGATCATCAGGCCGTCGCGGATCGGGAAGAGGACGTTCTCGACGCGGTTGTCGGCGAGGATCTTTTGATTGTATTCGTGAAGTGCCTGCGTGTTTTCGTCTTTCACTTCGTCGAGAACTTTGCCGCTCCACAGGACATTGTCAGCGATGATGAAGCCGCCGGGGCGGACTTTGTCGAAGACTAGATCGTAGTATTTTGAATAATTTGGTTTGTCGGCGTCGATGAAGACGAGGTCGAAGGTTTCCGAGAGATTCGGGATGATGTCCGTGCCGCTGCCGAGGATGAATTCGATACGGCGGCGATATGCGGTTTTTTCGACGTATGAGCGGGCGACCTTGTTGGTGTCTTCCTGTATATCCAATGTAATTACTTTGCCGCCGTCAGCCAGGCCTTCGGCAAAACAGAGAGCGGAATAGCCGAGATACGTCCCGATCTCAAGCACGAGCTTTGGCCGGATCATGTGAGAGAACATCGAAAGAATTCGCCCCTGCACGAAGCCCGAGAGCATAGACGAGTCTTCGTAATGTGCGTAACAGTGTGCTCGAAGGTCGGCGAGGACGGAGCTTTCGTTTGAGGTGAATTGTTCAGCGTAGTTGATCCATGAATCTTGCATAAATTTAGGTCCGGCTCTGGTCCGCCCGCTTACGCAGGCGGTTCTGACTAGAGGTCCACTCTCACAAGTCCGCGTTTTATCGCCGTGGTTGTCGCCGATGTGCGATCCGACACCCCGATCTTGCCGAAGATGTTTTGAACGTGCGTTTTTACGGTGTTTTCAGAGATATCGAGGGCAAAGGCGATCTCTTTATTAGACATTCCGCCGACGATCATGCGGAGCACGTTGGATTCGGTGGCGGTCAATTCCTCGCCGCCGACGTGCTCGCTGAGGATCTTGGCGATGTCGGCGGGAATGTATTTGCGGCCCGCGTTTACGGTGCGGATGGCTTTCAAAAGCTCGTCGGGCTCGACGTCTTTGCATATATAGCCAAGCGCTCCTTTCCGCAAAGCCCGCGTTATCTCGGCGTCACCGGCGTGTTCGGCGAGGACGATGATCTTTGCTGACGGTGTAGCTACAAAGTAATTATCAAGGTCGTCGATCGTACAGGAATCAGGGAAACGCAGGCCTAGGATAGCGACGTCCGGTTTCAGCTCGGCAAAGCTTTTCAATCCGTCCGCAGCATTGTCAGCTTCGCCGATCAGCTCAATATCGTCTGTCGCCGCAAGCAGGGTCTTGATGCCGAGGCGAGTGAGCGTTTGGTTTTCGATGAGGAGAACTCTGATCATAACCGGGAACGCAGGAGCCCTCGCCTGCTGGCGCCGGTTCCTCCGGCGTGATGTTGCACAATTACCAGATCCGTCAGCGTCCTCAGAGCAGGACGCTTGCAGGCGAGGGCGCCTGCGTTCCCGGCTATTTGCGGGCGATGCCGCCGATCAGTGACGCCGGGGCGAACAGAAAGATCGCCGAGATCTGGGTGTAATGCTCGCCCGTCGAGTTGAAAAACGAGAATGCGGCAAATGCAGCCATTATGACTGCGAGCACGATGTTAACCGTCATAGAGTCCGCGGCGGCAATCAACTTAGCGACATATCCACCGAAAAACGCGAAGACGCAGCCAAAGATGACAACGCCAAATTTGGTCATCAGTCCAGTTTCCGCATGCGGGTCAATACCGCTAATATTAAAAAGCAGCACCGCCGACACAGCAAAGATCATGTAGCCGACTATCACAGCGGCGGTATTTCTGACGATCTTCATTTAGTTTTTCGCGGCTAACCCAGCAGCAAATTCGACGATCGGGCGGATCAGATCGGTGTCATAATTTGTCTTAACATGCTGCATGACGGCAGTGATACGCTCGAGGCCCATTCCGGTGTCGACCGACGGAGCGGGCAGCGGCGTGAGTTTGAAGGAGCCGTCCGCCTCCTGTGTGCGGTTGTACTGCATGAAGACCAGATTCCAGATCTCCATCGTGGTGTCGCCCTCGCCGTTGACCCATTTGGGATGATTTTTCTCAGGGTCGTCGGGATCGTCACCCATATAATAATGTATCTCCGAACACGGCCCGCACGGCCCGGTGTCGCCCATCTGCCAGAAGTTATCTTTGCGCCCAAAGCCAAGCACGCGTTCCGGTTTGGCACCGACCGACTCCCACAAAGCACGGGCTTCGTCATCAGGCCCGACCTCGTCGTCCCCCTCAAAAACCGAGAACCACAGCCGCGATTCATCAAGCTTCAGCTCATTGACCAGAAAATCCCACGCAAACGTGATCGCTTCCTTCTTAAAGTAGTCGCCAAACGAAAAATTGCCCAGCATCTCGAAGAACGTGTGATGCCGAGCCGTCTTGCCGACCTCGTCGAGGTCATTGTGCTTACCGCCTGCGCGGATACATTTTTGCGAGGTCGCGGCCCGTTTGTAGTCGCGCTTCTCGTCGCCAAGGAATACATCCTTAAACTGGTTCATCCCAGCGTTCGTAAACAGCAGCGTCGGGTCGTTCGCCGGCAAAAGCGGCGAAGAATGCACGATCTTATGATCGTGGCGTTCAAAATACTCCAGGAATTTGGCTCTGATCTCATTTCCGGTCATATAAAAACTTTAACACAAAGCATTTGTTCGGTGCATCGCCGCCAAAAAAGCCGGATACATGTCGGGATCCGGCTTACGTTTCGGTTTGGCTGAGGTCTCTATTTCGCGGCTTTGAACCGCAAAGCCACGCCGTTCATACAGTAGCGAAGGCCGGTCGGTTGTGGGCCGTCGTCAAAAACGTGGCCGAGATGCGAATGGCAGCGGGCACATTCGACCTCGATCCGCTCTTCGGCGAGGCTTCTGTCGATCTTCTCTTTGACGTTCTTTTTGAAGATCGGCTCGAAAAAGCTGGGCCAGCCGGTACCCGATTCAAATTTTGCCTTTGAGCTGAATAGTGCCAGCCCGCACGCGTTGCAGTAGAACGTACCGTTCTTTTTTACATTATTGAGCGGGCTTGAGTACGGGCGTTCGGTTCCTTCCTGTCTAAGCACGTAGAACTCGGAGGCTGAGAGTTCACGCTTCCACTCGGCATCGGATTTGACCAATTCCTTTCCGTCAAACTCACTATCTATCAAAATTAACTCACGCTCACCGTCGGCCTTTTTCGTTTTAGCGGGTGTCGGTGACGGCTCGGCGGAAATTCCGTTGGACGCCGCCGCCGCTCTTAAAAAGGAGCCGGCAACGATATACCCGAAAACCGAAAAAATTGCCGTAAGGATAAAAACTGAAAGTCCTAGTTTTTTCATATACACACCCTGCTAATAATATAGCCCCGTTCGACGGTTTGCGTCAGAACGGGGCTAGGATCTATTTCATCTTTCATGGTCTGGCCGGTTTGTATAGATCCGGTTTCAACCGATCAGATGTCGCTCAGTGGCCTAAGGACTTTCCCTATTTGGCTGCCCGACATACCCCTCCAGAAACGCCGGACTGCCAAACCCTTGAAATTTTGCCTTAGACCACTGAACGGTGTTGCTGAACCAATTATTTGGGCAACACAACTGAATCGATAACGTGGATAACGCCGTTCGAACCCTTCAGATCAACTGCGGTAACGGTCGCTTTGCCGCCTTTTTCGTCCTTCAGGGCGACGTTCTTGCCATCCATCATTGCCCAGAGCTTTCCGCCAGAAACGGTGGTCAATTCAACCTTACCGTTACCTTTCTTGATAGCTGCGACAACTGCTTTCGAATCGAGATTTCCTGCAACTACGTGGTAGGTGAGGATATTTGCGAGCATTGCTTTGTTCTCTGGCTTGAGAAGCGTAGCGACAGTGCCTGCAGGCAGCTTTTCAAAAGCGGCGTTGACCGGAGCGAACACTGTGAAAGGCCCTGCACCCTGAAGCGTTCCAACGAGGTCGGCAGCCTTAACGGCTGCAACCAATGTGGTGTGATCCGGCGAACCGACTGCGATATCAACGATCGTCTTGTCCTGTGCTGAAACAGCCGACGAACCTGCGAAAATGCTAAGTGCTAAAACAACTAGTCCTAAAAATGATTTCATAACTGTAATTCTCCCTTGTTCTTCTGAATATTTATTAAAGGTTTAAGTTCCCTTTGGTGAGCAATTCGCAACGGTGAAAAATTTAGATTCAAATTTTTTTTTGGAACTGAAGTTCTGCGGAGTGGAGGAGAATGCGTGGTGGGCCAGAAGCAAGTCGATCTTGATCGCAAGCGATCATTCGTCACCGCCGTCCTCATGGAATCGGCCTTCGGTAATTGAGGACATCTTTTCGCGGATCAGATCAAAGCCGAAGCCCTGGCGGGCGAGGAAGGCGTAGAATTTTTGCGAGTCTTCGCGCGTTTCGGGCTTGCCCTTTAGCCGCAGACGTTTGGCGATCGCTTTGTCGATCTGGTCGGCTTCGGGGATCTCTTCAAATGCCTCGGCTATCGCATTATCAACCACGTCGCGGTCCAGCTTTCTGTTTGCCATAGATTGCTGGAGGCGGCGTTTGCCTTGCGGCTTTTGGCGGAGCTTTGAGAGCGCGACCTCGCGGGCGTATTGCTCATCGTCGAGATATTTGTAGCCCTTTAGCTTTTCGATCACTTCGTCAACGATCGCGGCGTCTGTCCACGGCTTTTCGAGCAGGCGTTCGCGGAGCTCGCGGACGGAGCGAGCTTTCGCAGCGAGCAGATTGCCCGCACGCTTCATGGTCTTTTCGCGCGAACGCTCGCTGATGACGCGATCTTCGTCTTTTATTGGCTGTCGCCGCTGCCGCATGACGTAAGTTTGGTGCAAAAGCCCACACGTAAGCAAGGGCTGATCGCGACGTTTGGATGGAGAAGTTCCGGTTGGATTCAAATGTGCTCTATATTGAATGAATCGCCCTTGCTAACGCGCGAGCTTCTGCAAAGGTTAGACTTAATTCGTGAATGGAATATTGATCATAGACAAGCCTGCCGGGATCACTTCGCACGATGTCGTGTACAAAGTGCGGCGGGCACTGAAAACAAAACGGGTTGGCCATACGGGGACGCTCGATCCTTTTGCGACTGGCGTGATGGTGATACTTGTTGGTCAGGCGACGCGGCTCGCGCAGTTTTTGGATAAGGATGTTAAGGAATATGAGGCGGTCGTGAGGTTTGGGTTTGAGACTGACACGGGAGATGTTACGGGAGTGCGGAGTGCGGAGTGTGGAGTGCGGAATGAAGAAATACCCGCGCTACTCGAGCGCACGGAATGGGAAGAGATCTTCGCAGCATTTCGCGGCGAGATCGAGCAGATTCCGCCAATGTACTCGGCAAAGAAGATCGATGGAAAAAAACTATATGAACTGGCCCGCAAAGGCGAAGCAGTTGAGCGAAAACCAGTAAGTATCAATATCCATAGATTGGATGTAGCAGACGACAAAGAATTCCGCATTCCGGAATCCGAACTCCGCATTCATGTCGCCTGCTCCGCCGGAACATACATTCGTACGCTCGCCGAAGACATCGGCCGCCGCGTGGGCACCGGTGCACACCTGACCGAGCTTCGCCGCACCGCCGCGGGAAAATTCTCGATCTCGCAATCAATTACTTTAGAAGAGCTTGCCGAGATGGAAGATGCGGAGGGCCGTCTGATCCCAATGGAAAAAGCCGTCGAACACCTTGCAAAGATCGAGCTAAACGAAGACCGGGCGAAGAAAACGAGGAACGGACTTTCTACGCGAGTTTTTGACGTTTCATACACGGACGGTGAGGCTGTGCAGATGCTGGATGAGGCGAAAACGCTGATCGCCATCGGATTTTATGATGCAGCGGAGAATGTTGTTCAACCGAAGGTGGTTTTGGTATAGAATTGCGGTGGAGGAACTCAATATGATCGTCGGGTTTTCTAAACGGTTTCTGATGGTCGCCATGTTGTTAGCGGCGTCGGGTTTCTCAACATTAATTCTTGCTCAAGGAATCGGTGTTGAACCAAAATTCGTGACTCTTGAGAAACGCCAGACGAAAGATGGTGTTGATAACTATATTAATGCCGCCTTTAGTTTCAGGTTTGGAGTAAATGGTGAGGAAGGGCGAAAGCTGACGAGGAATAATTGGGACGTTCTGTTCGGAAATAGCCCGATAGCCGATGCATTTTCGGTCACGATGATCGTTGATGACCGCAGTCGGATAATTGATCTCGGCAAAGGTGACTGGAGTAGCGTTCCGGTGACGCCTTTTCTACCGTGTTATGACAATCCGACCAGAGAAAAGGATGTTCCGGCGATCGTCAGCAACATGTATCTCGTCCATTCGTGCGATTCGAATGACGATCATGAGGCCATTTTTCGGGTTGAAGAACTCAATTCTAAGAAAAATGTGACGATCTCCTGGAAATTGATCGCAAAGTAAACGCAATCAGATGAAAAAACGAAATCTAGCGATAGCAGTTGGCGGTGCCGTGGGTGGAGCGGTTGGCGCGGCGGTGGCTGTGAAGCTTCTGACACGGGCGGACACTGTGAGATGGGATATGGTCGCCGATCATGTCGTGCATTCTGAGCGGTCGCATTTCGTAAATGTCGACGGAGCCCGCGTGCATTATCAGGAATTCGGCGACGCGACGAAGCCGCCAATGATATTGATCCACGGTTACACGGCATCGGTTTATGTATGGAAAACTGCGGCTCCGATGTTGGCTGAGGCTGGGTTTCGCGTGATCGCGGTCGATTTGCTGGGATTTGGATATTCGGAAAAGCCTTCGTGGTTTGATTACTCTATCCAGGGACAGGCGAGGATGATATCGCGGTTCATGAATAATCTGGGCATCGGGCGTGCGGTCATAGTAGGGAGTTCGTATGGCGGTGCAGTGGCGCTCGATCTGACGCTTGATAATCCTGATTATGTCGAAAAACTCGTCCTTGTTGACGCTGTCTGTAACGACGAACCAACCAGTCACCCGATCTTAAAACTGGCCTCGGTTCGCGGATTGGGCGAAGCCATAACACCGTTTCTCATCGATTCTAAGGCATTCCTCCGTTTCCGCATGCAAGGCACACTCGCGAAAGCCAATCACCACATGATCACCGAAGAACGCATCGACTCGATCCGCCGTCCGCTCCACGCCGCCGACGGGCACCACGCGGTCCTTGCCACCTCGCGTGCCTGGGATGCCGACCGCCTCGAACAAGACGCGCACCTCATAAACCAGCAAACTCTCATAATCTGGGGCGACCAAGACACGGTCATCCCGATCAAAAACGGCTACAAACTCCACCAGGAGATCCTAAATTCCCGCTTCGTCATCCTAAAAGACTGCGGCCACGTCCCGCAAGAGGAAAAGAGCGAGATCTTTACGGAACTTGTGAGCGAGTTTGCGCACGATCGTAAGGGCAAGATCGAGTCAAGGGAAGGGGATGATGTGCGGTTGGAATTGTAGTTTGAGCGAATGGCATGTGGAAACGAGTAATCGGGGCTGTTGTTGGACTGATTTATGCCGTGTTGTACGGGTTTTGGACCATGCTAATTACTGGCGGCGGGCACGGTAATTTTCTGTGGTTTATGCTGTTCGCCATAGCCGAGTTTTTAGGGCTGTTTTTCCCTGTTGTGGGATTTCTTGTAGTTGATTTGCATCCGAAATGGGCGAAGATAATCTTCGGTGGTGTGCTGATAGCCAGCGTTTTTCTTACCGCATATTTAATTCTCGGAGGTCTTGGTGAAGATGGAACAGCGGATTTAATTAAGTCGTGGAATCGTGACCAATTTGGGTTCATCTTTTTCTCGGTCATACACATCGCTCCATTCGTGGGCCTTACTCTAGTTTTTCTCAAGAGCATTTTCATTGACGGTCCGGATGCAAGCTAACCACTGGACGTCTCGCGAATAATCACTTAGTGGCTGAAAATTACATTCTTTACGGAAAAGGTGTTTTTACAACGGTCTGCATTTCAGGAGGTGCGGGGCTGTTTTGGGATAAACATTGGAAACGTCTTTTATCCAATGCCAAAAAACTAGATATTGATATTTCTCAGTACAGTTATCAATCTGTTCTCGATAAGCTACACAAAATCACAATTACTGAGCGGATTGATACCGGGCGTGCTCGAATTTCGTTTTTAGACAGTAATCCGAGCCGACTTTGGCCATCCGTCGAATCTCCGGGCGAAGTAACCAAATTGCTGATCGAGGCTACCGATCGCCTTGTTCGCGAAACAGATCACAAGATAACGACGTCTTCGTTTCCAGTAAACTCACGCTCACCGCTCGTCGGCGTCAAATCCTGCAATTATCTCGAACCGATCATGTCGCTCGATGAAGCAAAGGCCCGTGGCTTTCACGAGGCGATACGTTTGAATGAATGCGGATTTGTGACGAGTGCGTGTATGGCGAATGTGTTTTGGGTGAAGGGCGGTGAGCTGTTTACGCCGGGTTTGGCGATGGGCTGTTTGGCAGGGACGACGCGGGACTTTGTGTTTGAGAATATTGATTGCCGTGAGGTTGAGGTTGGGATCGAGGCGTTAAAGGACGCGGACGCGATCTTTTTAACCTCGGCGGGTATCGGGGTCGTGCAGGTCGCGGAGTTTGAGGGGCGACGGTTGGAGAAGGTTGATCATCCGATACTGCATTTGCTGCCTTATTAAATGTGAGAGGGCGTGCACTCTGACCTCATTCCTTGAGAGAGCCCTTACTTCGTGCGGGCTTCCGCATAATTAGACAGGAAAATACACCAAAAAGCACGAAAATATATTTCGTGACTCTTTGGTGTATTTTTGTGGTTCCGATTCTTAGTTACCCTGCGGTTTCGAAGAGTGCGAGGATCTGTTTGCCCTCGTTGGAACGCGGATCGATGGTGCGGAGGTGTTTGTGCCCCTGCATTTCCCAGATCGCGGTTACCGTTCCCTCTTTCTCAACTGCCTGATACGAAACGTCTTCCGGCTCGGCCGCCGCTTCGATTGCTACCACCGGCTCTTCGGCCGTCTGTACTGCTTCTTCTGACATCAAAAATTAATCGTCTCCTTAGGTCTCTGCAACTATTAAACTGGTAATAGAAAAGAGATTCTTACACATCGAGCCTTATTTTGTCGAGTTCTGATCTGAATCAGAGGACAACATCGCTCTTATTTTCTTGATCGTTATATATAAATGCAGTTTATCGTCCTTCAACTCGGTCAGTCCGAAACGCAGATAAAACTGCCGAGCCTCCTCGTTCAGTGCATAAACCTCGACCGCGTATATACCAAGATGTTCGGCTAGATCTACAGATCTCTTAAAAGCATGGAACAAAAGGGCACGACCGAGTCGCTCGCCCTGCGCCGAACGATCAACCGCTAATCTGCCTAGATGTACAACCGGAATGGGATATCTAGGCAGATTTTCAGGAGCCAACTCAAAATCGAAAGCACTGCTAGAAATGGTGTAGTAACCATAGATCTTCTCGTCATTCTCTTTGACCGCGACGTAGGTTCGCCCTAAACCCCGTTCATTATTCTGTCTCGCGAATTTGCGCAAAAATAGATTGAGGCTTTCGATGCCACAATCGAAAGCCTCTCTATCGTTTGATTTAGAAATCGGTTCGATCCTGAACAGCGTTTTCATTCGGCAATCAGTTCTTTCATTGCTTTGAAAGCGTCGATCAATTTCTCATTTGGCTCGGTGTCAGAGTCAAGCATCGCCAAGAAGATGTCACGGTCACGATTTGTAAGACGACGAAGACGATGACGTTCCAATACCTGTTCCGCAGATATAGCAAGGCTGGAGATAGTAAAATCAGTTACTGATACTCCCGAAACTAGGGCAGCTTCTTCGATCTCATCCTTAATATGTTGCGGTAACCTGATACTAAGGCGTGATGTGGTGGTTTCAGTAGCTTGCATAATATCCTCTCATTCCAGGCTTAGTGTGGCACGCTGCCGTACAAGAGTCAATCTTTTTCCTGAGTTTCGTCTATTTCGCCCGCCTCAGATCCAGCTCGTAGAACCAAAAATCGTTGTTCGGTTGATCGACCTTTAGCTGGTCGGTCTTGCCGTCTTTATCGATCGTGAAAGTTACAAAGCCTCGCGGAAAATTGTACGAAACGGAGGGGCGCCATTTTATACGCCACGTGTCGTAATGCCAGTGTTCGAGGTCGGCGACGAAGTTCGGCGAGGGGAGAAATCGCATCACAAGCTTGCCGCTTTCCTCAGCGATGGTGACGTCGCCGTAGAGTTTATCGGAATATTTTCCGGCATAGCCGGCTAGGGCCAAAGTTGGTTTGGTGTTCTGGACGCGGGCGGCCTCGGACTTTGCCGTTTCGTCATCGGCAAATTTCTTCATTCCGGCGACCTGAGCTTTTGCTTCCTCGTTCCAATCGCGTTTCGGTGCTCCGACCAGAACGTCGCGGATCTTGTTCATCATGATCGTGAACGTGGGCGATTCGCTGTTGGTGAGAACGACGAAACCGGCATTTTCCTCGGGGATCAGAACGGTGTACGACAGCATTCCGTCCAGTCCGCCGCTGTGGTTGATGATCTTTCTGCCGTAGTAATCGTAAACGAACCAGCCGCTGGCAACCCCTGAGAAATGACGCGGCTGAATTCCGCTCGTCGGCTGCGGCCCGATCTGCTGGGCCAGATATGGCTGGTGCATTCCCCAGGCCTGAGCTTCGCTAAAGATCTGCTTGCCTTCAAATTTCCCGCGTCCAAGCTGTGTGCGTACCCATTTTGAGAGATCGTTGACCGACGAATTCAACGCGGCGGCGGCGTATGCTCCGTCGACGTTGCCGCGGTTGAGCTTGCGCAGCGTCCCGGCGGATTCGTTATGAGGCCACGCGGCATTGTCAGGCAGGTTATTGATGCTGCAGACGGTTCGAACCATGCCAAGCGGTGTAAGGATTCGCTCGGTGACGAAAGAGCACCACGATTTGCCCGAAACTTTCTCAACGACCTTTCCGGCGGCGATGAACATCAGGTTTTGATAGCCGAATTGCGTTCGAAAGCTCGAAACAGGTTTCAGAAAACGGACGCGACGAAGGATCTCATCGGGCGAATATGTCGTTTCATACCACAGCAGGTCGCCGCTGAAAGTATCGAGCCCGACTCGGTGCGTGACGAGATCGCGGATCGTCAATTCGCTCGTTACCCAAGGGTCGTATAGTTGAAAGTCGGGCAAATATTTCGAAACCTTGTCATTCCAGTCAAGCTTTTTTTCATCGACGAGAATGGCAAGGCTCGCGACCGTGAAAGCCTTCGAATTCGAAGCGATGGCAAAGACCGTGTTCTCATCTACTTTGTCAGGTTTGCCAAGTTCGCGAATGCCGTAGCCCTTTGCAGAAACGACCTTGTCATCTTTGATCACGGCGATCGCCATGCCTGCACCCGATTTGCCGGCCCAGGTTTGGGTGACCGTGTTCGCGTAGTCGTCGATCTCCTTGAGCTTTTCATCGAGAGTTTGGGTGTAGACAAAAAGCTGGAAGACAAAAATTAAACTGATAATGCCGGTAAGTCTTTTCATACTGGTTTGGGTTTGAGTTCGGATTGGTTTTCGACGGTACTTGCAGGACCCATAGATTAACAAAACGCTCCGCGAGAAACGATTCTAGCGCAAAACTGCAGTAAACGGTTTGCAAAACCAATTTAAGGCCGCCGCCGCTTAGCGTCCGGCAAGGCTAAGTGCCTGAAAAGAAAATACTTTGCTTTTTGCAGTGCCAAGTGTTATTCTCGCCCGAATCTAAGCCAGTTTCCAAACTTATTCGATTAGACAATTTAGGAGCATATTGATGACAACCCGTAGGAACCCGGCCGCCCGTTTGGCGCATATTGATTTTACTTTCGATCGTATTTTTATTTTCTTCACTGACCGAGATAATGGCTGTTGGCAAATCTCAGCTTTGGCAGCAGACCGATGCCAGCCGCGTGCCCACGCTCGGCCGCCGGCAACTCTCGCCCGAGAAGTCGGTTTCATTTAAGCTCGACGCGGCGGCGCTCGCTCAGTACATGAGCGATATGCCCCGTGAATTTACCAATGAAGCGAGATTGAAAAATGTCATCGTCGAGATCCCAATGCCGGACGGCACGCTGCAGCGTTTTCGTATCGAGGATTCACCAGTCCTCGCCTTCGACGAGGAGGCGGGGATCGGCATAAGAAACGCGAGGGTCACGATGATCGGCCCCGGCGGAACGCGGCGGACGGCTACAACAAGTTCTTTTGGCGTTTATTCTTTCCAGAATGTCACACGCGGCTTTACGTATACCATTACCGTCTCATCAAAACGCTACCGGTTCGCACCAAACATTATTGTAGCGGACGATACGCGGACTGATGTTGATTTTGTAGGCTTGGAATAGGCGGCCGAAATGATAATGATCAGGCTGTTCGGAGAGCGATCTTCGGACAGCCTTTTTTGATTTCCGAGTGATGGTGCAAAAATCTTTATTGAAAGTTGGCACCGCAGCAACTACAATCAGCGTAAACCACGGCGTGTCTCCGTTTCCCGACGCCAAGCCGTAAACAAACATCCATCAACTGTCAGAACAATAAGGGGCTGAGCCAGAAGCGTCGAGCATTACCATGAAAAAGCCTATCGGAATTTTTACTCTGGTTGCGGTATTAGCCGTTGCGTTTTTTGCAGCTATAACCTGGCGGGCCGATGCTCAAAGGTTGATCTCAAGCGGAAGTCAGCCGATAGCTGAAAACCGCAAAGATATTTCTCCCGAACTGCAGGCCCGGATGATCGCTGATCGTGAAGGCGAGATTGGGCCCGGCACGGATCTGTCCAAGGTTCCCAGAGCTTTTCCAGAGGCAGGGACGATCGTCTATGCCTACGAGAATTTAAATAAGCATCTTATAAGCTTTGACGCATCGGAACCGGGTACTTTACTTACCGACATTGCTCTGACGGGGTTAGGCGACGACGAAATATTTGGTTTAGATTTTCGTCCTGCTGACGGGATGCTCTATGGCATTGCTACGGGAGGTTTCCCAACACCTGGGAAATTGGTCAGGATCAATGTGATTACCGGTGAAGTGGTTCGTGTCCATCCTACGAACAACGTGCCCTCGATCATCGATACGTTCTACGGCTTTGATTTTGATCCTGTCGAGGATCGAATTAGGAATGTTGGTAGCCAAGCAACCAACCGCCGTCTCGATCCGAATACCGGTCAACTCGCGGCAAACGATACGACGCTGAGATATGCGGCCGGTGATGTTAATGCAGGCGTTGTTCCCAGGGTCGTGCACATAGCTAGTACCACAACGTCAGGTGTTACTACGACATATGGTGTTGATATCCAGGCAAATACACTCGTTCGCGTTGGCGGCGTAAATGGAAATCCGTCACCTAACGGTGGCCAGTTGACCACTATCGGAAATCTCGGTGTTGATCCGACGAATTTCGGCTCGATGGATATCAAGCCGGGAGCGACAAATGCGTACGCTTCGCTATTCATCGATTCTGTTCCAATTTTTGTCAGCATCGATCTTGCCACGGGAGCGGCGTCAATTATTGGAAGGGTCGGCGGTAGCGAAACCCAGGTGATCGACGGCATCGCTATTCAAACAGGACCGATCATCGTTCCTACTCCGACGCCGGGTTTGACCCCAACCCCGACACCTGGAGGTTCGCCGACACCAACACCGACCATGACGCCGACCCCAACCCCGACACCAACACCGACCGTGATGCCGACCCCAACACCAACGGTGGTGCCAACCCCAACCCCAACTCCTGTTCCGCCTAATACACCCACGGTACGCGTAGTTTCCACCATTGCTCTTCCGGGCCAATCCGTTAATGTTGTCTTTGAGTTCTTGGCCTTTGGTGGTGAGAGGCGTATATCATTCACGACTAATTATAATGCGGCGGTGATGACAGATCCGATCGTTACGCTGGGGTCGGGAGTTCCCGTAGGAACAGGAATAATAACCGATATCAGTCAGGCGGCGGCAGGCAGGCTTGGTATAACCGTTGATTCACCATCAGATTTCCCTGCGGGAACTCGCCAGTTGCTATCGATCGCCTTCTTTGTTTCACCAGGTGCGCCACCCGGTATCTACCCGATAACATTTGGTAATTCACCCGTGCCGAGTGAGATCCGAAATAGCAGCGGCAGTACCATTTCGTCATATTTCCAGTCTGGATTTGTAGCATTTGGTATTACTGCCGCCGGCGTTGAGGTTTCGGGGCGAGTCCTGACACCTGATGGGCGCGGCATACGCAATGCATCGGTATCGTTGGTCGGGGCCGATGGTTTGAGGCGTGTGGTGACGACGAGTTCGTTTGGCATCTATCGGTTCGAGGACGTTGAGGCGGGCGGCAGTTATATCGTGAGCGTCGGGTCTAAACGCTACAATTTTTCTCCGCGAATCGTACAGGTCGTCGATCCGGTGACTGATCTAGACTTCATCGGGAATTAAGGCAGTTCTTAAGTTTTATTTAGCGTTTTCAGTATTTGCTTGTGACAATTCTCTAAAAGAAAGACCGCGTTTAGTGATGAGGAGCCAGCCGATGGCCGTCCAAAACAGAATACGGCCCTTGCGGATGATCGCAAGCGTCACGCCGACGCCGGCTGCAAGGGCGATGGCGTTGCCGACGAATTGGGCTCCGGCTTCGTCAACGCCGATGTTGAACGGGATGAGCTTGAAGACGATCGTAACGAGGCGGCTGATGGATTCGAGAAGAAAGGCAGTCATGACGCTGGCGGTTTCACCGCTCAGACGGCTGAGGATGTATAAAACCTCGGCGATCCCGAGTACGTGATAGACGGCCTCAAGCAGGCAGATCGGAATAAAACGGCCGGGATGACGCCGATAGAATCCGTAGATCAGATTTTCGAAGAGCCTGACGTGCAGCCGTCCATTCTCGAGGATCCTTTTGAAGAAGCCCCGGCGATAGATCATTTCACATAGTTCGCTTGCCATGTGCCATTGGCGGATGACCATCAGGATCCCGAGAAGGATCAGGACGATCAGCGTGACGATCATGGCATTGATGGTCCAAACCACACCTTCGTCGACAGCCGAAACGCGGAGCATCACTATTGCTCCAAAGATCAGATAAATACCCGTGACCAGACTGTAAAAGAGGTTCTCATTTGCGACGGACGAAAGGCCCGCGACGAGCGGTATTTGCTTGCGTACCGCGACCGCCTTTGAGGTTCCGCTGATGAGGATGCCAAGCGGCAGGGTGCTGCTCATCGCTTCGCCAATAACGACCCCAGGGATCGTGTCGCGCATACTCAGATAGTACGGCTCGTGGACCGAGAGTTTCCACGCCAAGGCGCGGACACAGATCCTGACAAAATAGATCGAAAGGATCACCGCGAAGCCCGCAAATCCAAAACGCACGACGCCCTCAAGGATCTCGTGAAAACCTATCGAATAGACCAGGAACGCAAAAACACCAATTCCGCAAAGCGTCATAATGGCGGCCGCGAGCTTAAGTCTTGTGAATCGTTTTTGTGTGGGTTGCGGGGTTTCGATAGCGGAATTCACGTGCTTTGCCTTTGCCAGATGGCTTGATTAGAATGGTATTTTATCGATAGTTATTTAACAAAACCTGTTTAGGAAATTATATGAATACAGCCACAGCAGCCGCATTATCAAACGTCGGATTGACCGTTTTGTCTGAGGAAGAAGAATTGTTTCGAGCTTCGGTTCGAGAATTTGCCGAGGGTGAGGTTCGCCCGCGTGTCGAGCAGATGGAGCACGCCTCGAAACTCGATCCAGACCTGATCAAACAATGTTTCGAGCTGGGCCTGATGGCGATCGAATCGCCCGAGGAATACGGCGGTGCGGGCTCAACGATCTTTAACGCGATCATCGCGATCGAAGAGATCGCCCGCGTCGACGCTTCGCTGTCAGTCTTTGTCGATGTGCACAACACGCTCGTGACTAACGCCTTCATGCGATGGGGAAACGATGACCTGAAAAAGAAGTATCTGACGCAAATGGCCGAATCGAAGGTCGGAGCATTCGCTCTATCCGAAGCAAGCTCCGGATCCGATGCGTTCGCGTTAAAAACCCGTGCTGTAGATAAAGGTGATCATTACGAACTAAATGGCCAAAAACTCTGGATCACTAATGGCAACGAAGCCGAGATATTTATCGTCTTCGCGACGATCGACCCTGACGCCGGCTATAAAGGCATCACGGCTTTCATCGTCGAAAAGAGCTTCGAAGGGTTCGCGGTCGGTAAGAAGGAAGATAAGCTCGGAATCCGCGCTTCATCCACCACTGAACTCATCCTCGACGGCTGCAAAGTGCCGAAGGAAAACGTTTTGGGCGAGGTCGGCAAAGGTTACAAGATCTCGATCGAGACCCTCAACGAAGGCCGCGTCGGCATTGGAGCCCAGATGCTCGGCATCGCTCAGGGAGCATTCGAAGCCGCCGTTAAATATACAAAAGAACGCGAGCAATTTGGCCAGGCGATCGGCAATTTTCAGGCGGTCCAATTCCAACTCGCCGAAATGGCAGTCGAAATCGAAGCGACACGCCTGCTCGTCTATAACGCAGCCCGTCTAAAAGACGCCGGCAAGCCGTTCTTAAAAGAAGCCGCCATGGCAAAGCTCTACTCGTCGCGCTGTGCTGAAGCGGTCGCGTCAAAAGCCATCGAGCTTTTCGGCGGCTATGGCTACGTGAAAGATTACCCGGTCGAAAAATTCTGGCGCGACTCTAAGATCGGAGCGATATACGAAGGCACGTCGAACATGCAGCTTCAGACGATCGCTAAATTGATAACGAAGTAGTTTTACGAATTTTCTTGTTTGAGCGAATCGCCTCCGATATAATCGCCTCATTCTATGGACGATAGCTCTGCGGACATTATTTACGAATTTGGCTCTTTCCGGGCTGATATCGTCGGACGTCGGTTGTATTGCGGAGCAGACGTGCTTCCGCTAAGTTCAAAGGCGTTCGATACGCTCACCGTCCTGCTCAGAAATTCGGGTAAGGCCCTGACCCGCGAAGCTCTTATAGACGCAGTTTGGGACGACACCGTTGTCGAGGGCAACAACCTGAATCAGCAGATATCCGCGCTCAGAAAAGCTTTCGGCGAAAATAAATTTATCGTAACTGTTCCGGGGAAAGGATACAGCTTCGTTGTTCCGGTTCGTCGAGCTTATTTCGCTGAGGTTTGCGAGAAACCGCGAGCATCGAGGACGCGAATTCGTGCTTTTGATTTCGATAACGGAAGATGGACGGGATTTACGATCGCGATCCTGTACATCATCGCGTTTTGCTTGCCGTTCTTGGTTTCGGCGGTTCGAAATGCCGTTTCGGGGAATCGATCGCAGAGTCTTGCCGTGCTGCAATTCAAGGCCGATCGAGGTGATGAATTTATCGGGCAGGGTATCAGCGAGACGCTGCGTGCACGACTTGGCAGTGTAGCGGATCTAACGGTCCGTCCTGGTTCGACGGTAAGTACCGACCGTGATGTAATGGCTGCCGGACGCGAGTTGAATGATGACTCAGTCGTGACAGGTTCGGTTCAGCGGGCCGACAACCGTATTCGCATCACGGTCGAAATGGTCGATATTGATGATGCGCGTATTGTTTGGGCGAAGACTTTTGATGACGATGCGGCGAATATATTCGCTCTTCAGGACTCGATCGTGGGAGAGGTCGCAAGCGTGCTGCGCGTTCGTTTGACGTCTGGTGTCTATAATTTTTCGATCGGAGCCTTTCAAACCCAAGCTTCCTAAAACATGAATCCAGTTTCTATCCGCCAAGCCACCGTTGAAGATGCAAAACCTCTGACCGATCTTGCATACACCACCTTCTGGGACGCCTTTGCACATCATCCAAAAAACGCTCCCGACGACCTTAATCACTACATGCGGCAGGCATTCACGGTCGAGCAGATCGCCGAGGAACTTGCTGACGAGAATTCTATTTTCCTGATCGCCGAGATCGAAGGAAAATCCGCCGGTTACGCAAAGCTGATCATCGGCAGTATCGAGGATGGCATTATGGCGACCCGGCCGGTCGAGCTGTCACGGCTCTATTCGCATCAAGAGTTCCTAGGCAAAGGCGTAGGACAGAATCTGATGGATGCGTGCTTTGAATTTGCAAAGCACAACAACCATGACGTTATGTGGCTCGGCGTCTGGGAATACAACCCGCGGGCACAGCGGTTCTATGAAAAGAACGGCTTTTGCGAGGTTGGGAAACACACTTTTCAGCTTGGGTCGGATCCACAGACGGATCTGTTGATGCAGAAGGAACTATAGCCACAGAGAACACCGAGACGACTGAGACTTTTTTTGCTCAATGCCTCTGTGAACTCTGTGGCTAGTACTTTGACTTACTGTCACAAGTGCATTATTGTCGCATGTGTGCGACAGATAATTAACCCTCCAAATCCCTACAACAAATATACATCTGAATACGTCGGCGAACCGCCGCCGACCAAGCTTAAGATCTTTGAGGAGACCGCGACCAAGAAGATGATCACGAAGGCGTTCGCGTCCGATTGGGAAGGCGGCTGGCGTTACACGGTCAACTGCTACCGCGGGTGCATACACGGCTGCACTTACTGTTTTGCGCGGCAGTATCACGAGTATCTGGGCTATGGAGCCGGAACGGATTTTGAGACAAAGATCGTCGTAAAACCGAACGCTCCGCAATTGCTCCGACAGGAGCTGAAAAAAACGCGCGACAAAATGCCGCATTTGGATTTTTCTTTCGCGACGGATCCGTATCTGCCGCTTGAGGCGAGTTATGAGCTGACGCGCAGGTGTTTGGAGGTATGCGTTGATTTTCAGGTGCCGGTTGGCGTGATAACGAAAGCGCCGCTGGTGACCCGCGACATCGACCTTTTGCAAAAATTGAAAAAGGTCTCCGTCTTTTTCTCGCTTCCTTTTCTGACGAAAGAAAGGTCAAACCCGTTCGAACCGTACACGCCGGTTCCAGAGGCGCGGTTTCGGGCGATGCGAACGCTTGCGGATGCAGGAATTACGGTCGGGATCGGAATCGCGCCCGTCATTCCCGGCTATAACGAATCTGACATTCCGGGTTTGCTTGAACGTGCAAAGGAATCCGGAGCTACCCGAGCATTTATGTCGATGCTGCATCTCGATACCGATTCGATCGAGTCGTATTTTGTCGAAAAAATGCACGAACGCCTGCCGCCCACACGCGTCACCAAGATCATCAACACCATGAAACGCGAACGCGGCGGCTCGCTAAGGCACGCTACCTACAAAGACCGCATGACGGGCAAAACCGAACAGTGGGAAGTGACGACAAAGCTGTTTGAGTTTCACGCAAAGCGGCTCGGATTCAAGCAGCAAGAAAAACCGGTGGAGGAAGAGGCAGTTTTAGCGGCTCCTCAGCAATTGCGGCTTTTCTAGTCGTTAGAATTCGGAAATCAGGATAACGTCATACAGGCGTCGGCCTTTAGAGATGGCGAGGGACGAGCCTTCGCGATTCCACGAGAGCATGTTGATCGTTGCGGCCCTCTCCGAATACAGAACGGTCGGCGTCCCGCCATCGAGAGCTTGCCGCATGATCCGAGCTTCGCCGCCTACACTCTCTGCGTAATCGATGCTTTTACTATCCGGCGACCAGGTGAACTGTTCTGTCGGCAGCTTGAGCGAGCGTGATTCACCACCGCGGACGGGTATTATCGTGTATTGGATCTGGCCGCCCTCATCACTTTCGTCTGACCTGCCCTTTATTTCGCACGCCGCCAAAAGGCTTCCGTCCGGTGAGAGAACGAGGCGTTCGGGAGAAATGGAGCCGGTGTTTTCAACGGGCTGAGTTTCTCCATTAGCAAGCGAGGTCCTCATTACCGTCGATCCGTCGCGGGAGCGGCGGATATAGTACATAGTTTGGCCGTCCGGAGACAATTGTGGTTGAGTGTTGTTCTCTTTGTCGCCAAAAGTGATCTGTGTCTGGGTCCCGCCGCTTGCGTCCATTCGCCAAATTTGCGAGGTTCCGGTTCGCGTCGATGTGAAATATAGCGTCTTGCCGTCCGGCGAAAGGGCGGGATTGGCGTTAACATCACCAGACTCTTTGGTTAGTTGTACGCGATCTAGTTCGCCGGGACCAGCCTTCCAAAGATCGACATTGCCGAATACTCTGGAGGAATAAATGACGCTACCGTCCGGAGTCCACTGCATTCCCAGAATGCCGTCCCGGCTGAGATTGCCAAAGGTGATCTGTTTTTGAGCATTGAAATTAGCCGCAGAGGCCGCCCAGACGTGCGAAAATGTTGTGTAGTCGCCGGATATGACCCGCTTGCCATCGGCTGAGATCGAGATGCTGCGATAGATATTGTTGTCGTTAGTTACGCGACTGAGCCGTCCGTCCGGGTATGAGATCTTCCATATCTGAAAATACGTTTGGCCCTCGCGAGCGATGGTGAGTATCGCGCTGCCATCTGGCAGCCATACTGCCTGTTCAAATCTACGAAGCGGTCGCGGGGCAAATTCCTGGACTGCCGAGCTGAAAACGTCATAAACGACCAGTTGTGAACGTGGGGCTTGGCTTTCGCGGCTAATCGTTGACACGACGATCTTGCTGCCATCCGACGACCAGGCGGGTGCTCCGAACAAGACGTAGCTAGTCGGTTCGCTGACACTCGCCAGCTCCCTTTCGGCTCCGGTGGCAAGATCCTCGATAACAACGCTATGCCTGTTTGATTCGCGCTGATCGCGGATAAATGCCGCCTGCTTTCCGTCCCGCGAAAAACTAATGCCGCTCCAAACATTCTTCGCGATCACCTTTGGCTCGCCGCCGTCTATCCCGATCGCATAAATGTCGCCGCCCATAACGAAACGGCTTTCCGCCCGAAATGCTATTGAGCGTCCGTCAGGTGTGAACTGAATAAATCCGCACTTTGTATTCTCCGGCAGTTTGATGAGTTTCGGCTCATCCTTATCGATCGGCTGGATATAGAGATAGCCTTCGCGGACAAAGGCAAAAGAGTGGCCATCGGGAGCGATCACGGGAAACTCTGCAGTTCCTGCAGCGGTTAGCTTGCGAAAGACCGGCTTTCGTTCAACCGAGCCGCTCGATTCTCGCTTAGAAACAAAATAAGCTCCGGTCCCAAGTCCAGCCAAAATCAGCAAACCAACAATGCCGGCAACAAATAACAGACGGCGGTCTTTCCTCGCCTTTGTCGTCCTCGGCTCGCTCGCAGCTGCTGGATAACCGCCGCCGTGTTCGACACTGCCTCTGAACACATATCCTTTACGCGGAAGCGTCTCGATCCAATCTTTGTAGTCTTCAGTTTTGCCAAGCGTTTTTCGCAGCAGGTAGATATTCTGCGTGAGATTGCTTTCCTCGACGAACGCGTCCTTCCATATCGCGTCCATCATTTCGCGCTTTGAGATCACTGTTCCGTGTCGCTCGACGAGCAGCGTTAGCGTATCGAACACCCTTGGCGGCAGGACGATCATCTCGCCGTCACGGCGCAGCGTCCGCTCAACGGTATCCAGTTGAAAGTCGCCAAAACAGTATAAATGGCTAGCGTTATTAGACTTATCGGTCATTGATAAATGATTGATAAATAAATGAGCGGTTCCTTGAGGACATTTTAACAAGAAAGCGACAAATTACACGTACAAAATTTTCCAGCCTCAGGAGGAAATACACAATGTTAGGAAAACTAGCTTTATTCATCACTGTAGCCGCATTTTTCATGGCCGCCTGTGGCGGCGAACGCCATATTTACAAAGGTACGCTCACGACCACTATCGAAACTTCCGCATACGGCGAATATGTCGGGAGCGGGAATGACGAAGTCGACGTCACAGTAACCAAATACGGCGAGGACAAGATGTCAGTCAATTTCAAAACCGCGGGCGACAGCAAAATAAAGACTGAAATGGAAAGCTGTACGCTCCAGATGATCAGGATCGGCTCGGACTGGACCGAGGATGGTTCCAAGCGATGCACGGCCGGCGGCCAGGAATATCAGATATTGAAAGGAACAGGTGTCACGTCTGGCAAAGAACTGCGGCTCTCGTTCGAAGCAGTTCCATTCGGCACCGGTAAGACAAATAAGTACCGATTTGAAGGCACAGAAAGCTGAGGTGAAATCATGAACAAATATACAAAGATCACTGCGTTTCTAGTGGCGATATTCGGATCGCTGGCGTTTTCATTAAACGCATTTGGCCAGGCTGCGGAATATCAGGAGCGCGATAGGTTCCTTAGCGAGGCCCGTAAGTACGAGAGTTCTGTCCTTGCGTTTACGGTCGTTTATGATCCGAAACTAAAATCGAAAATGTCATCAACCTACTATCCCCCGACCGAGGCGGCAAAGTGGAACGAGGTCATGGGCGATCTGGCGGAGCTGGATGTTATTTGCAGGAAGTATCCAAGTATGAAGAATCCGCCGGGACGCCAGCCCGAACTTGCTTACCTGCCAAAATCCTGGTGCGAGATCGCCGCAAATCGTCTTGAGCTGAGGAAAAAGGCCGTTCAGGTCGGTGCCGAGTACGAGCTGAGAAACCGGACGCAGAATCGCATTTACGATATGGAGAATGCGATGCGAAACAATTTCGAGAGCGTCCTCGACGACTACCAGATGCTGGCATTTGAGCCAGATGTATATCGGCAAAAGATGGCAGCGGAGCTACAAGCCGAATACGCCAAGCGTGGAGCTCAACTGCCCACCGATTTTTTCGATAAGTACGCAGAGATCGGTCCGAAAATGAAAACGCGTATAGAGGAACAGATGGCGACGCGAACGTGGACGATGCCGACGATCAAAGATGCGGCTCTCGAATCGTTGATGCGCGGCCAATATGCAAAAAGTTCCGCGCTATCAAAGGCGACTGTCCTAAAGGTCGGCTTCGTCGCCACAGGCTGGGCGTCGGTCGATGAGCTGACATGGATGAGTACGACCGGGAACGTCAGCCTTTATCGCGTTCATCCCGGTGCTCAGCGATTCAAACGGGGTTATGTCCTGGTCAAAATGCCGAACCGCCCGGAATGTCAGGCACGCGAATTTGTCTTGAGGCAGGACCGTGCCGGAGGCGGGTTTGGCGGGACCAAAGTCGAAGACCTCGGTGCAGGCGGGATCTTTGTTAGTTGTCCGTGAGGAGAAAATTATGAAAATAGCTGGATTACTTATTGGGATCGGATTAACGCTGCTCTCGGGCATCGCCCTCGTCATATTTCTGATGCTGCCGTCGATGACGAATAACCGCGTGAATATGAAAGAGGCGATGGTCGGCATCATTCCGTCGCTGCTGTTTGGCTTTATCGGGCTCGTCATCACGGCCATCGCGGCGTTTGTGATGTTAAAGGAAAAGAAAACCACGGATCAGAACTAGTTCGATCGGAGAAAATATGAAAACAAAGTTAATAATCACTTTTGCCGCCATGGCGATGTGTGCGTGCGGCGGGGTTACAAACAACACTTCGAACTCAAGCAGATCGAACTCGAATACCTCATCCAGTGCAAATACGAACACAAATTCAGATACTAAGAGTGCTTCGTCGGAAGGCGAAAAACCTGCTATTAACAAGGATGCGTTTGGGTTCTACACGGAGATCAAAGAGTCGCCGGACCCAAAAGCTTTCATTGGCCGTTCGGTGACGGTTACTGAGCTTGACCTAAAAGAGATCGAACCGTCGACGCTGCACCTCGGCTACAGCTGGTATTTCTTTGTCGAGTGCGAAGGCTCATTCAGTGACTACATGTCCGTAAAAGATGTGGTCGCCAAGCGTGCCAAGGACAACCCCGTACAGGCAACAATAAAGGGTGTCATCAAAGAAGCTAGCAAGGATAAAGTAACGCTCGATCCGTGCGTGCTGACAGATGTCAAGAAATAGATCTTTGGCCGCAAATGAACTGTCGGAACACGGGATAAATACATCCTCCTGTCTTCTATCTGCGTCATCCGCGTTTATCTGCGGCCAAAATTTCCGTTATGCTAGACCTCATGCAAAACCGCATCGAAGTCTTTGAACAAATGTTGGCCGCCGATCCTGAGAACACAATGGTGATGTTCGGCCTCGCTAAGGAATACGAAAAGCTTGAGCAGCACGCGAAAGTGATCGATCTGCTCGAAACCTATCTCGCCAAATACGATGACGAAGGCAATGCCTACGGTGTCCTCGCAAATGCCTATAATCGCTCAGGCAAGCGCGAAAAAGCGATCGAAACCTACAAAAAAGGCATCGACGTGGCGATGTCACACGGCCATCCGTCGATGGCCAATGAGTATCGGATGACGTTGGATCTGGATTTTGCGGATTAAGCCAGCGAACGGATCTTTTCTAGTAAGTCTGCGGCTCTGGACTCACCGAACCAGTCCAAAACCAACTGCATTTTGTCAGCATCCTTAAGAAACTCTGCGAACGGTGTCGCTTCGTCTATCAGAGTCGAATAATCGTCATTCGGCCCGTAGCGGACGAGGAATTTTTGAAGGCGGATCTGTTTTCCCGCTTCGTCGAGTAGTGCGACGTATTCCTCGGATTGATAATAGTCGCCATCGGCGCGCTTGCTGGCGGTTAGCTGCATTTTATTGAGCGGTTGGTACAGGTGCGCAGGGTTGGATCGATGCTTTCTTGATCCTAACTGGTTTTTCCGGCTTTTCCTCGGTCACAGGAGCTTTGTTGATCGCATCGACCACCTCCATTCCGGTCGTTACACGGCCGAAGGCGGCAAATTTGCCGTCAAGATGCGAGCCGTTGCTAACCAAAATAAAGAAATTGCTAGTCGCGGTATTTGGCTCTTCACTGCGGGCCATTGAGAGAATGCCGCGTTCGTGCAGGATCTTGTTTGGTTCGTCGGGAATGGTTTTGCGTGCGCGTGCGCCGAGATCGCGGGTGACGCCGCCGGTTCGCGTCCAGATATTGCCGCCCTGAATGACAAAATTCGGTACCACGCGGCTGAAAGTCGTCGTGTCCAAAGCTCCGATCGCGACTAGATTTAGAAAATTACGAACAGATTCCGGTGCGCTTTCGGGATACATCTCGGCCTGGATGTCGCCTGATTCCGTCTCTAGCTTAACGCATTTTGACGCCATGGCCTTAACGTCGGCCTTGTCGAAGGGCTCTACGGCAGGCGTTGCTTCGGGCCGGGCATTTGTTTTGGGTGGTTCTGGTTTTGCTGGAGTCGGCGACGGAAGAGCCACGACCTGAGCCTTTGCGGCCGGGACAAAAAACAAAACAGCGAACATTAACGTAAATAAAAGGCGTCCAAACATTACCGCTACATTTTCCGTAAAAGCGGTTCACGTGTAAAGTGAAAACATCGGAGAATAACTAAACACACACCATGAAAAAGATCTCAATTTTCCTAACTATCGTTCTTTTCGCCCTACCCATGTTCGCTCAGCGTCAGCTCGGGGTGAAACCAACCGAGACCGGCGGTCCGTTAACCTTTGAGCAATCGGTCTATGACGTACTCGATTACGACATCACGGTCGCCGCCGATCCTGCCGACCAGTCGATAAAAGGAACGACCGTTATGACGGCCCGGATAGTGATACCGACGAACGTCATCGTTCTCGATCTCGACACGCCTTTCACGATCGAGAAGGCAACGGAAGGCGGTAAGGACGTACACTTTCAACGCAAGGAAGGGAAGATCTGGATCTGGTTCCCGATGACCAAACAGGTCGGGGAGACGTTGAAAACGTCGATCACTTATTCAGGTAAACCGCGTATCGCTCCAAATCCTCCGTGGGTCGGCGGCTTTATGTGGAAGAAAACGCCAAATGGTGCCGATTGGATCTCGGTCGCCCTGCAAAACGACGGCGCCGATCTGCTTTTCCCGTGTAAGGATCATCCGTCGGACAAACCTGCGACTTCGTCGATGCACATCACGGTTCCCGACCCGCTGATCGCGGTCGGCCCGGGCCGATATGTCGCTGTTCGTAAAAACAGCAACGGCACATCCACCTTTGACTGGCGAATGACGAATCCGATCTCGAATTACTCGCTCGTTTTCAACGCCGCTCCATACAAACTGATCGAGGATACAGTTAAAAGCGTTACGGGTGAGATCATGCCGATCAAGTTCTACATCCTTCCCGAAGATTTCGAAAAAGGCCCGAGCCTGATCGCTGAACAGAAGAAATACGTCGCATTTTTCGAGAAATTTCTCGGGCCGTACCCTTTCCGTTCGCAAAAGATCGGAATCGTCGAAACGCCGCATCTCGGTATGGAACACTCGACCGCGATCGCCTATGGTAACGGCTTCAAATACGACAAAACCGGCGCAGACTGGCTGCTACTTCACGAATTCGGCCACGAATGGTGGGCAAATCTCGTGACCGCCAGCGATTGGCGTGATTTCTGGATCCACGAAGGGTTTCAGTCCTTTATGGACACGCTCTGGGTAGAGGAAACTCAGGGTAAGGATGCCTATTTCGCCGCCATGAAAAACCGTGCGAAAGGCTTCAAAAACAAACAGCCCGTCGCTCCGCGCGAAGCCAAGATCGCCTATCAGGTCTATATGTCCGAGCCTGATTACCTCAATTCCGACGGCGACATCTACGGCAAAGGAGCTTATTTCCTACATACGCTCCGCTACCTCATCGGCGACGAAGCCTTCTTCAAAGCCCTCCGCCACATGGCCTACCCGACCAAGGAAATGGAAACCTACACCGACGGCCGCCAAACACGCCTCGTCAACACCGACGATTTCCTGACCATCGCCGAACAGGATTCGGGGATGAAGCTGGGTTGGTTGTTTGAGATGTATTTGAGACAGCCGAAGCTCCCAAGACTCAGCGTTTCCGGAACTGGTGCCGGCTCATCGGGCACGCTTCGACTAAGTTGGGAAACTCCAAACAACATCCCTTTCCCGATGCCGATCGACATCGAGATCGATGGCAAGATCCAACGAGTCGAGATGAAGGACGGAAAAGCGACGGTTTCATATACTGGTTCAATCCCAGTTATCGACCCAAAAGGGTGGGTTTTGAAGGCCGAAAATCCTGTTGCACCTCCTAAGAATTAGGTTCGTCTTATAACGGTCAGCCTGTATTAAGAGGCTGACCGCATCTGTCCAAATTGCCCCAAATCCCGCGATTTGCTATCGTAGTTAGTTACCCGTCTATTAATAATTGTTATAAAAAGGACTTATAGAATGGCGACTGGAACTAAGAAAGTGGATACGAAAGCAGCGGCGCGGAATGGCAAGGCGGTCGTGGCGGAGAAGGCAAAGACGACTGAGGCTGACGGATTTGTCGAGAATAAGAAAGTGCAGAAAACTGCCAAAGCGGTGACTGCAAAGCCTGCCAAGACCGCTGCAACCAAGAACGCAAATCATCATGGCCTCGATGCCGAAACGCTCGTCCGGCTTTATCGCACGATGTACATGTCGAGGCGTATAGACGACAAAGAGATCCAGCTCAAGGGCCAGAATAAGATATTTTTCCAGATCTCAGGTGCCGGACATGAGGGAATTCTCGCGGCGGCGGCCCTATGCATGAAGCCGGGCTACGATTGGTTCTTCCCTTACTATCGCGATCGAGCTTTGATGCTCGGCCTTGGAATGACAGCACAGGAGATGCTGTGGTCGTCGGTCGGAGCTGAGCCGGATCCGAATTCGCACGGCCGTCAGATGCCTTCTCACTGGGGCTGCACGCGGCTGAATGTCCCTTCGCAGTCGTCGTGTACCGGGTCGCAAGCCCTGCACGCGGTCGGTGCTGCTGAAGCCGGATATCGAGCGGGCCTTGTCGAAGGGCTGAAAGAGCAGATCACTGGTTATCAGTCCGACCAGGTCGTCTATATGTCTGTCGGTGACGGCACGACCAGTGAGGGCGAATGGTGGGAATCGCTCAATACGGCTTGTAATCTGAAACTGCCGGTCATTTTTCTAGTCGAGGATAACGGTTATGCGATCTCCACCCCGGTTGAGGTAGGAGTTGCCGGCGGCGATATTTCGAAACTCGTATCTGGCTTTCCAAACCTTTACATACAAAAATGTGACGGCACGGACGTGCTCGAGAGTTACGCTACTTTTAAGAAAGCGGTCGAATATTGCCGCGAGCGGAAAGGCCCGGCGTTCGTTCATGCCAAGGTCGTTCGTCCTTATTCACATTCACTTTCCGACGACGAAAAACTATATCGCATCCCCGAGGAACTCGAGGCTGACGCGGCAACTGATCCGATCCAGAAATTTGCCGAGTTTCTGATGACCGATGGCGTTGTATCTTCAGAGCAGTTGGAAGCGCTAAGAAAAGAGGTCGACGCTGAGGTTACAAAGGCTTCGGACATTGCGGTCGATACGCCGCAACCTGCGCCAGAGACTGCATTGCGAAATGTATTCTCACCTGACGTCGATCCTACTGACCGTCGAATATTTGATACCGAGGACGGGGCAGAACTCTCGGGAAATGCCGGTACGATGGTCGATCTCATCAACCGCTGCATGCACGAGGAAATGGCTCGTGACGAACGTATAGTGGTCTTTGGCGAGGATGTCGCTGATTGTTCACGCGAAGAATATCTCGATCAGGTCAAAGGCAAAGGCGGAGTGTTCAAGGTTACTGCGAATTTGCAACGCAAATTCGGCTCGGCACGCGTCTTCAATTCGCCGCTTGCCGAGGCAAATATCGTCGGCCGCGGGATCGGAATGGCTCTTCGTAACCTTAAACCTGTTGTCGAGATCCAGTTTTTTGATTATATTTTCCCCGCGATGCACCAGATCCGTAACGAACTGGCGACGATGCGCTGGCGTTCGGATGGCGAGTCGAAGGCACCGATGGTCCTTCGGGTTCCGGTTGGCGGTTATCTGAAGGGTGGTGCGGTCTATCACTCGCAATCGGGCACGACGCTTTTTGCGCACACGCCGGGACTCATGATCGTTTATCCGTCTACAGCACTCGATGCCAATGGTCTCCTAAGAACGGCGATCCGCTGCGACGATCCGGTGATGTTTCTCGAACACAAACATCTCTATCGCCAGGTCTATAATAAGTCGCAGTATCCGTCGAAGGATTTTCTGATCCCGTTCGGCAAGGCTAAAAAGGTGCGCGAGGGCAGTGATGTCACGATCGTCACCTACGGAGCTCTCGTCGAGCGTGCGAATCAGGCCTGCAAGCGCCTCGAACAACAAGGCATCACCGTCGATCTCATCGACCTGCGGACGCTCGTCCCATACGATTGGGAAGCCGTCGCCGAATCCGTTAAGAAAACGAGCCGCGTCATCGTCGCTCACGAGGATCCGATCTCGTACGGCTACGGTGCAGAACTCGCCGCGCGGATCTCTGACGAGCTTTTCGAATACCTTGACGCTCCGGTCCGCCGTGTCGGTGCGACCGACACGTTCGTCGGCTACGCTCCGCAGCTTGAGGATTTCATCCTTCCGCAGAGCGAAGATGTCGAAATAGCGGTGCAGGAATTAATGAAGTACTAACAAAATCGGGCGCAACTTTTCGTTTTTGCCTGCGTATCTAGTCGTGTACCAATTCGAATTATGCTCGATCGCAATACGTCTAAGTTGTTTCGTTTAACCGCCGGTTTCGGACTTGCCTGTGCATTTTCGCTTCCCGGTTTTGCTCAGCAGTCCGACGATCGGCCGGTGATTGTCCGTCCCGGCGCTCCCGGCCAGCCGACCAAGGTTTTACCTGCCGATACAAAACCAAACCTACCGCCGCGTTCGCTAAAAGACGTCGAGTTCATGCAGGGAATGATCATGCATCACGCCCAGGCTGTAGAAATGGGGGCTTTGATCGAGGAGCGGACCCAGAACAAAGAGCTTCGCACGCTTGGTGCCCGCATCAGCCATTCACAATCCGACGAAATGAATTTCATGAAACGCTGGCTTATAGCTCGCGGAGAATCGACGTCAATGAAAATGGCGGGAATGGGCGGAATGGAAATGGACATGCCCGGTATGGACCACAGCAAACACAACATGCTCATGCCGGGAATGCTCACTCCGAGACAGATGGACGCCTTGAAAAAGGCGAAAGGAGCCGAGTTCGACATGCTATTTTTGACCGGAATGATCCAGCATCACGGTGGAGCGCTTACGATGGTCAAGGAACTTTACGACACCGCCGGGGCCGGTCAGGATGCTGAGCTTTTCAATTTCACGACCGATGTCGACAGCGGCCAGCGTGCCGAGATCAAGATAATGCAGACCATGCTTGATAAAAAGCCATAGAGGAGAAACGATGAATCAGATCCGTACCGTTACAGTTCGTTTATTAGCTGCTTCGCTATTTTTATGTTCGGCACTTGCTGCCGGAGTCTTTGCGCAGGGCCTCGAAAAAGCTCCGCCGCTGCCCGCTGGAATGACCGGTTCAAACCCGGACGATCCGCGTTCAAAATTGTCACCCGGTCTATTTGACGCCGGCGAAGCCGCGATGGGAATCAAGCATCTGATGCTGCTCAGAAAGCCCGATGCTTTCCAGCTCGGCGTCGACCCAAACAGCCCGAAGGTCGATAAGGCCTTGACCGCGTTGGGCGTTCCTCCGGGAGCTCAGATCCCCGCGGCGATGAAAATGAGCTTTGCCGGACTCGCATTCGCTAATTCCGACATCGCCTTTCAGGGTAATCACCTTTTCCTGGGGAACTTCTACGGGATGAATATCTATGACATCTCGGATCCGGCAAAAGCAAAGCTCGTGACGTCGATGCTCTGTCCGGGTGGGCAGGGCGATGTTTCTGTCTATAAGAATTTGATGTTCATGTCGGTCGAGATGCCGAATGGCCGTATCGATTGTGGTGAACAGGGATTTGCTCCGCCACCACCGCCGGCAGCCGGTCAGGCTCCGCAGCAAGGGCCGCCAGCCGCGCAGAAAGACCGTTTCCGCGGTGTCAGGATCTTTGATATTTCAGACATCAGGAGCCCAAAGCAGGTTGGTTTTGTTCAGACATGCCGCGGTTCGCACACGCATACGCTGGTGACCGATCCTAAGGACAGCTCGAACATTTACGTTTATGTTTCCGGTACATCATTTGTTCGACAGGATGAAGAATTAGGAGGGTGCTCGGGCGGTACGCCGGATAAGAATCCGAATACAGCACTTTTCCGCATCGACGTTATCAAGGTCCCGCTGGCCGCGCCGCAGGATGCGAAGATCGTTTCGAGTCCGAGGATCTTTGGCGATCAGGCGACCGGCAAGATCAACGCGCTGACCGATGCCGGATCGCATGAGAATAAGGGCCGTCCGGTCGAGACCGATCAGTGTCACGACATCACAGTTTACCCTGAGATCGGCCTGGCTGCCGGAGCGTGCTCGGGCAACGGGATTTTACTTGATATCAAAGATCCAGCAAATCCAAAGCGCATTGAGGCAGTAAACGACCCCAATTATGCCTACTGGCACTCAGCATCATTCTCGAACGACGGCAAAAAGGTCGTCTACACCGACGAATGGGGTGGGGGAATGGGTGCTCGCTGCCGTGCGACCGATCCTAACAAATGGGGAGCCAACGCGATCTTTAACCTGAACGGCGGCAAACTTGCGTTCGCTAACTATTACAAACTGCCGGCTGCCCAGACCGACAGCGAGAATTGCGTGGCGCATAACGGTTCGCTCGTTCCTGTTCCGGGCCGCGATCTGAAGATCCAGGCATGGTATCAGGGCGGCATTTCGCTGATGGATTTCACCGACGCTGCAAACCCGATGGAGATCGCATATTTTGACCGCGGCCCGATCGATCCTAATATGATCGTGCTCGCCGGTTCCTGGTCGGCATATTGGTACAACGGCCGTATCTACTCGTCTGAGATCGCACGTGGCCTCGACATCTTTGAACTGGCACCGACCAAGTTTATGACGCAGAACGAGATCGATGCGGCAAAAACGGTCCAGGTACCTTCATTGAACGTGCAGATGCAGGAGAAGATCCGTTGGGGCAACCAACTTGTCGTTGCGAAAGCGTACCTCGACCAGCTTGAGCGTTCGCAAGGCCTATCGGCAGGCGAGATCGCGTCGATGAGAGATGCTATCAAGAAAGCCGAAGGCTCAAAGAATGCGAAAGACCTAAAATCGTCCGCAGCATCGGCGGAGAAAGCTGCCAAGTCCGCCAAGAATGCAACGGACGCAGCCCGCCTCAAAGCCTTGGCTAATGTGCTGAAGCAGCCTACGTTCTAGTATGTCCCTTTACTCGTTCAGCCGCTGTAAACCGCAGCGGCTGAACGACTTACACTCAAAAAAAATGCAAACAAGATCGCTTCTGTTCGCAACGCTGTTTCTGACAGCGTTTTTTTGATACGGCGCCGTGATGCAAAGTAGGTCACGGCTTTGTTTCCCGTAGACAAAGGGATGATTATTGGTCGGAATTCGAGGTCATAGAGATCGGAGGAAAATTCTAAATTATGTCAAAAGTAGTGGTTCAGGCATTTGGAATGTCGCTCGACGGTTTTTCGGCCGGGCCGGATCAGAGTCTGGAGGCACCGCTCGGAACGACCGGGCCCGAGATCATGGATTGGTTTTTTCCAACGAAAACATTCATCAGCCAGCACGGCGGTGGAGACGGCGGCGAGACGGGGATCGATGACGGCTTTGCGGCAGAGTCGATGGCTGGCAAAGGTGCGTGGATACTTGGGCGTAATATGTTCGGGCCGATCCGCGGCCCTTGGCTCGACGATGAGTGGAAGGGTTGGTGGGGCGACGAACCGCCTTATCATGTTCCTGCCTTTGTGCTGACGAATCACCCTCGTGATCCGCTCGTGATGAAAGGCGGCACAACGTTCCACTTCGTCACGGACGGCATTCATTCGGCTCTCGAACAGGCTAAGGCCGCAGCGGGCGACAAAGACATCCGCATCGGCGGCGGCCCCGCAACCCTCCGCCAATATATGCAGGCACGCCTGATCGACGAACTCCACATCGCCGTCCGTCCAATAATCCTGGGCCGCGGCGAACCGCTCTTCACCGGCCTCGACCTTCGCGAACTCGGCTACAAGGTCGACAAATATGTTCCCGGCGAGCGGGCTGTGCACGTATTCGTAAAGAGACTATTGGCTGAAAAATAACGCTGGCGACAATAGAAATTGACAGCAGTTAAAATAAAAATTGTTTTTTTATCCCAAATGCCTTACCGTTACGGAAAAGGCCTGTGAGGTATTAAACATGAAAGGACTTTTCCATTTGATGTTGTTAATCGCATTGCTTTCGGTTCTTCCAATTGGGGCAAGTGCTCAAACGAACTTACTAATTAATTCCAGAGCGGATGAGGGTGCGATCAGCTGGCGTTCGAGCGGGAAAACTTCCATCGAGGATCAGAATGGCAATAGCGTCTTCGTAATTCGTGATAATTGTCTTGCGAACTTCAGCCAAAAAGTTGGGATTGGCGAGAAGGACGCCGCCAAATTCGCATTGCTGATAGGCAAAGGTTCTAGCGAACGAATAAATCCGGACGGTGCGATCACTGGTTTGCCTTACCTATACGGATCCATGTTAAGTTCCTCGTCCGAACGAGGAGGTACGATCTCCGATTATCTACAGGGCCAGGCAATGCTTCTTAATACAAAAGTAGCGGACGAGTGGGGTACGATGTACGGTATTTTTCCGGTTCCGAAAGGAACCGTAGCGATCCAATTCATGCTTAATCAGGCGGAGAGAAGAGGCGTACCGCCAAACGGATCGGCAGCACGATTCGATGATCTCGGTTTGTATCTCTTCGACTCGCGCGAGGAAGCTCTAAAATTTATTGAAACCTATAAGTAAGATCGTAAACGTCTATAAACTTGCGAGCTTATAAATGCCAGTAGTCAACCTTTCGGCAAAGCCCTCATCTACGAGTTGATGATTCGCCCGGCCAGATTCCCAGCGATAAAAGCCGAATTTTTTTGAGAGGTCGCCGAGCAGGGTCATTCCGTTGACTGTCAAAAACGTGCGGGCTAGTTCGCTGACGGCTTCGTCTCTGGGCATTTTTATGGCGAGTTCGTCGGGGAAACGGGCTTCGGCGAGGGTCCAGATGTAGGTGAATTTTGGGACGTAGAGAACCTCTTGCGGGACGACCTTCATGTGCTTTTGGAGCTCGTCGATGGCTTTGGTAAGGTCGGCTTTGTTTTCGAATCCGCACTCGGAGCGCAGATCGGCAGTAGCCATTTCCCACTCCTTGCGAAGGACTTTCAAAACCTTTTGGGCGTTTGCGGAGAGCGTTTCCTTTTCTTCTTTTCGCGTGCAGCCCCAGATCGAGTTAAAGACCGGGATCATTCGCGGGGCGAGGAACCAGGAATTGCCTTTTACCAATTTCCCGTAGTAGACCTTGCCTCTCGCAACGACTTCGTCCTTCAGCACCCACGCCCGGCTCGCTTCATAGTCTTTTTGCACGGTGGGCGGCATGTGAGCATCGCGGCGTCCGCAGACGGCGATGTAAACCGACGGCAGTTCTTTGCGGATGTCTGTCATCCCAAGGCAAAACCCCAGATCCTCGACCATCGCCTCGACCTGCTCGGCGGTGTCGACCTTGAGCGATTCCTCGCGATGCCATTTGCGGTCGCGATATTGTTCGATCTCTTCCGGAAGGTCTCTCACGAGAATATTTAACCACAAGGCCACCGAGAACACAGAGTTAAAAAAAGGCCGGGTACCATTTAGCCCGGCCGTAACTGATCTGGTTTTTGGAGGGGATCTTTATCGATCACGCTGCAGTGGTGACGAGGAAACGACCGTGATCGTCGAGCCCTGCTGAAGTTGAATGTCACCTTTGCCCTGGATAGCAACAGTTCCGGCTCCGCCGCCGCCGCCGATGATGGCTCCGAGGACAGCACCTTTTCCTCCTCCGGCGATGGCCCCGATCACTGCACCGATTCCGGCTCCGATACCGCCGCGTTTGGCGGTTTGTTTGGTCTGGCTTTCGCCTTTTATCGTGCCTTCGTTATCGACGGTCGCGTTCTTGCCGTTCAGTGCCTGCACCGACTGTAGATTACCAGCAAAATCGTAGGTTTGGCCGTTTCGGAGCGTGATCTTCTCAAAATTTAGAGTGACCTTTGGCTCGCCGTTGATGGCCCCTGAACGCTGCAGATTACTAATGTAACCCTCGACAGTCGCACCGCGGAATTCGTCGGGCGACTGCACCGTCATCTTAAAACGATCATTGTTCTGCGAGACCTTCGTGTTGATCTCGTTATCCAAAATGCCTGTGATGCTGACCCCGTTCGGCACGGTGTAATTACCGGGACGCGATGTCACGGCCGATGGCGCCCCAACGCGGCCTCCGCTATTTCCGTTGTTTACGCCCGTGCCGCCGTTCGAGATCGTTCCCGAATTATCATTGTCTGAATAGCCGCCGTTCGGGTCCGAAGATGCCGTCGCCGAGCCGCTCTTGATCCCGAGCTGTGCGACCGAATCGGTCTTGTTGTAGACGCTTTCAGCAAAGACGGTCTGGTTCAGATAGTCGGTAGTGATACGGCGTGACACCTTCAGCACTTTGCCATCGCTTTCGGAAACAAATGTGATCGTATAATCCGTTTCGCCGCCGAGACTTGAGACTACGAGTTTGTCCCCCGTGAGAGTGGCTTTCATACGGATCGTCTTGCCGCTCGGCGATTGCTCGGTCTTTTCACGGCCGTCGGCCGTGAAAAGAACCGGCGATGCATTCGTGGTCGCAAGTGTCACCTGATTGCCGCGAATATCCAGAGCGATCTGCTCCGGAGCGGTGAGTTTTTCTTTGAGGTCCGCACCCTGCTCGGCACCGAGTTTGGTGTCGGTAATTACGTCATCCACATTCTCACTGCGGGCGGCATCGAGGTCATAAGTGCCCGAAAGCCCAACGCTTAGCGTCTTACCGACGATCGGTGCGGGGCGGTAATTGTCGTCCTGTGCGCTGCTGCGGTTATTCCAGTTCGTTGTAATGCCATAATTCGTGCCCAGGCGGTCGATCTGCCGGCGAACGCCGGCCCAGTCGTCCTCGACCCGCTGATTTTGTCGGTTGGATCGCATAAATTCATCGATCCGACGTGCGGCCGCGACGATAGCACTTATGTCATCGCGATTCTCACGCCTGCGGTCGTAAAGATCCTGAAACTGCTGCACACTGTTCCGTAATGACCTGATATCGGCCGAAACCTCGGAAAGCTGATCGCCGTTAGACGACGTGCTCTGCATCTGATATCGAAGGTTCGTCTCAAAATCCTCGATCTTCGAATTAAGGCTGCGGACCGCATCGCGAATATCGCGATCATCACGCTTCTGTGCCGTGGCAAGCCCCGTCAACCCAAGAACCAGCGACAAGATCATCACCGAAAACGACAAACTGTTCATCAAATTTTTCATCATTAACCTCGCAAAAGCGCCAGTCGGAATGTGCGCGAACTATTCCGCGTTGTTATGAAGCATATTTCGTGCCATTGGTTGTTTTGCTTCCGCCGAGCCATCGAGAGTAATGTGCTAAAATTTCCTGATTAGCGATAAAATGCGGTTTTTTGGAAGATTATCTTTAAGGCGGCGAGTGGTACGATTCGGTGCCGGGTATTTTCACCTAGACCATATCGTGCGCTCTATCTACGTTTCCGATCCGCATGCTGATTCCTGAACCATAATGAAAAGACTCTTCATATTGATCTACTTAATAGTGATGCTGGCAGTTTCCGCGGCTGCTCAAAAGCTCCATTCGCCAAAGATCGACTCTTACGTCCTACCCGACGACCTGCATATCCAGATCGTCAAAGCCGAAGACTCGCGCGATCCGGCTCCGGTCGTCGCGATGCTGACGAACGTAAATTCGGCGATACGCTACCGAGCGGCGCTCGCTGCCGGACGGATCGGTGATGATAAGGCTCTGCCGGGCCTGACCGCTTTGCTTTCGGACAGCGTCGTAGAAGTGCGAGCGATGGCGGCGTTTGCTATCGGCGAAGTTGAGTCTGCAAAAGGCGCCGATGCGATCCTGAAAGTTCTAAATGATCCGGCCGCTCCACACCAGGTCAGGGCACGAGCCGTCGAAGCCGCCGGCAAGATCGCCGCGGCCAATCCGCGTGATGCGAAAACGAAAGACCTTGGCGATGCCATCGTCAACACTCTAAGAACTGAAGATGTACGTGGAGAAAAGCAGGATCACGACGTTGTCCTGATGGCGATAACTGCTGCGCTAAGGGCGAGGCCGGCCGGAGCAGATGCCGCGGTTGCGAAATTTCTCACAAGCACTAACGCCAGAATTCGCGGCGATGCCGGGAATACACTTTCGCGGCTGCGTGCCAAAAATGCTAACGCCGAACTGCGTTCGATGCTCCGCCGCGACCCTGATGTGAACGCTCGCGCAAATGCCGCCAGGGCCCTCGGTGCTGCCGAGGACAAAGAAGCTTACGACCTTTTGCTCGATGCCGCTGTAAATGGCGATGATCAGCGTGTGCGCGTGTCGGCGATCAGGTCGCTCGGTTCACTGAAAGAGGATAAGGCTCTCGAACCTCTTGTAGAACACGGAAACAAACTAATAGAGCAGGCGAAAAAGACGCGTTCGGCAAACCCGTCCGAAAAGACAGAGTTGCTCGAGATAGCGGCCGTTGTCGGCCGGCTCGTGCCGAATTCTTACAATGACAAGGCAGTTGATTTCCTGCAGGCGCTTCGAAAACTCGATCGTTTTCGATCAGGCGAGACAGAAACGGCTCTTGCGACGGTTGCTCCGAGCGGTTATGTCGGTGAATTCAACCTCGATAACAACGGCTATTCCGACTGGCGGGTGGCCGATGCTTATGCCGACGGCCTCGGGGTGATCGCGGCTTCGACCGATGCGAAGCTGAAACTGAAAGGAGCCGAGGCACTTACGAAGTTCATTGCCGGCATGGCAACAGGGGTTAAACCTCGATATCAGAGCGAAATGTTGAAAGCGATCCCTGGGCTTCAGCGGACGAATGCAGCATTTAAACCCGATAATCTAAACGACATTCTGAGGAACATGCTCAAGAATGAGGACGTCAATGTCCGGGCTGCAGCGGCTGATCTGATCGCCTCGCAACCTCAGTCGAAAGAGAACACGGATGCGTTGAAAAGCGCTTTCAGCTTTTCATTTATCCGCGATAGACGATCAGATGATGCGTTGCTCGGGATAATGGGAGCACTCTATCGGCTGAACAAAAAGGAATCCGTCGGTATCCTGCTGACAGCCCTCAACTCACCGAATTACCTGATCCGCCGGCGAGCGATCCAGCAACTCTCAGATGCTGAGCTGCAGAAGGAATCTCCGGGCGTTCCCGTTTCTCTCGAAGAAGCCAGGAAGAATGGCAAGGACAAAGTCATGCCGTATTCGCCGATGGCAGGATCGTTTTTGGGACAGGTTTTGAACAAAGACGCTGATTATCGCCGTGCTCTGTCGCGTAAGAATGGATCGGCGACCGCTGTATTTCAAACCTCAAAAGGCAATTTCTCGATCTCACTCAACGGCGGTGATGCCCCGCTAACGGTGGATAATTTTATCCAGCTAGCTCGACGCGGATATTTCAACGGTGCCGAGGTTCACCGCGTGGTCGCGAATTTCGTCATGCAGGATGGCGATCCGACCGGGACCGGCTCGGGCGGGCCGGGACTTTCGATCCGCTGCGAGATCAACATGGCGGAGTTCGAACGCGGCTCGGTCGGCATGGCCCTTTCGGGCAAAGACACCGGCGGTTCGCAATGGTTCGTCGACCACGCACCACAGCCGCACCTCGACGGCGGCTACACGGTTTTTGGTAAAGTGAACGAAACCGGCATGAAGGTCGTAGATAGTATTGTTCGTGGCGACAAGATCCTGCGTGTGACCATAATTGGAAGATGATAGCCACAGAGTGCACAGAGAGAATGGATAGTGTTGTGGCGATCGAAGTGCATCAAAACGCGGCCTTTTGACCAGTTTCGGGGCGAAGATGCTCCTTCAAGGGATAAAAATCTCTCTGTGCCCTCTGTGGCTAGAACATATGGACGAACTCGATCTCCAGCAAAAGCAGATCCAGGTCGAAAAAGGGCTTGACGAGCTTTCGTATTATCTTGACGGGCTGTTTCGTGTTCCCGGCGTAGGTTGGCGGTTTGGGCTGGATGCTTTGATAGGGTTGATCCCGAATGTGGGCGATACGCTGACGTCGTTTGCTTCGTTTTATATCTTATTTGCGGGCGTTCGCTACGGCGTGCCGAAGATAACGCTTTTGCGAATGGCATTCAATATCGGGCTTGATTACGTGGTCGGAATGGTACCGTTCATCGGCGATGCGTTCGATTTTGTTTGGAAGGCGAATAAGCAGAACATGGATCTGATCCGAACACGGGCGGCGGGCCATGGCACCGGGACGACGAGCGATTATGTCTTTGTTTTCGGGCTCATCGGGTTGCTCATTTGCGTACTGATCTTCTCGATACTCGCCAGCATATATGTGCTTGCATGGCTAGCAATTGCGATAACGAATGCGACGATATAATTCGCGCACACGCAAGAACAAACAAAAAATGGGCGGTCAGAGGAAACTCTGACCGCCCTTAGCGTTGTTAGGAAAAAGTATTAAGCCGTCGCGGCATGAGCCGGGAACATCTTATCGAGAGCACCCTGCAGCACGCTGATGCCGAATTCGCCGGCGGCGCGTGTTTTGAGCTTGCCCTCTGCATCGAATAAATAATATACGGGCACCCAACCTTGTTCGTTTAAAAATGCGTCTTTAACTTTATGAAGGCTGTCGACCGCCGTGGGTTCGGTGATCTTGTTTGCCTCGATAGCTTCGTTTACCGTATCGAGATCGGTATCGGCCTCGTAACGCGGCATGTGGACCGCGATCGTCTTAAGCCCGAGCTCTCCGTACTTTGCCTTCAACTCGTTGAGCTGCGGCATTTTTTCTTTGCAGATTCCGCACGAAACGGCCCAAAAGTGGACCAGCACAGGATGGCCTTTGGCGTGTTCTAATGTGTCTTCGAGAGATCCGTTGAACCACGTGGTAGCTCCTTCGAGCGACGGCATCTCATCTCCAATTCTCATTGGCATAGTAAATCTCCTGGAAAAACTTGCCACAGAGAACACAGAGAAATTCTTTATGGATCTCTGCGTTCTCTGTGGCTAAGATCTTTATACTTTCAAGTTTTCCTGACCTGGTTTCCAGTCAGCCGAGCACAGACCGCCGGTCTGCAGGCCCTGCAGGACGCGGAGTGTTTCGTCGACCGAGCGTCCGATGTTGAGATCGTGGACGACTGCATATTGCAGAACGCCGTCAGGGTTGATGATGTAGAGGCCGCGAAGAGCAATATTGGCTTCCTCGACCAGGATGTTGTACGCACGAGCAAGTTTACCGCCTACGTCAGATGCGAGCGGGTATTTCAGCCCTTCGATGCCGTTTTTGTCCCGCGGCGTGTTGATCCAAGCGCGGTGCGAGTGGACCGAATCGGTCGAGATGCCGAGAACTTCGGCTCCAACGCCGTTGAGTTCGTCCAAACGATCCGAAAAAGCGGTCAGCTCGGTCGGGCAGACGAACGTGAAATCGAGCGGGTAGAACAAAAGGATGAGCCATTTGCCCTTGTAGTCCGAAAGCTTGACGTTCTCGGCGAGCGTCTGCATATTCTTGGTCGACGGCATGTTAAAATCCGGTGCCGGTTTGCCGACTTTCGCCAAGGTGGTCGTGTTTTCTGTTGCAGTTCCTGTAGCTGTTGACATGTGTTTTATATATCTCCTTATTTATGATTTGCCACCGAGAACACAGAGAGAATGAGGAATTAAAAAACGATTGCTAATAATTAAGAGCCTCTCTTGCTCTCTGTGTTCTCTGCGGCTAAGTTCTTACGCAGTCCGGGCAAAGGCCCCTTAAAGTAAATTCTAAAAATTCGGGCTTAAATTTCGACATCGCTGCGGCCCGGTTCACCAGTTCCTCCGGATGATCCATTTCGATATCGACCAGCTTGCCGCACGCTGTGCAGATCGCATGATCGTGCCGGGCGGTCATTCGGTCGAATCGGCTTGCACCATTGCCAAACTGTATCTCGGCAATATGTCCGGCCTCTTTCAAAAACCTTAGCGAGTTGTAAACCGTCGCAAACGAAATGCTCGGCAGCTTCGCCTTGGCCTCCGCAAAAACCTCATTCGCCGTCAAATGCGAATGCGACTCACGAATGACCGACAAAACTACCTCCCGCTGCCGCGTTAAACCTAAATTTTGTGTTGATGTAAATTCCATGATCACCACTTGTAGTTAGAATAATTCTAATTCCAGCCGTTGTCAAGTGCGGATGAGTCTGGGCTCTTGTGCTGTTACAAAAAAGCCGGGCGGACATCGGTCCGCCCGGAAAGAGTTGATCGACTTGTGGGAACCTTTTGGAGCCACTCACGCACTGACTCAAGCCTCGTGTCTTGGCGACAGGCGAGAAAAAAAAGGCGGACACGCGGTCCGCCTTGAGGAGCTAGACTCTGCAGGGAAAGTCTATGGCTTGCCGGCTTTGGCCGGGGATGAGACCATGACGGTTTTTGGAGCGGTTGGGGCTTTCCCGGCTGCTGCAGGGCTTGTTACGCGATAGACAGTTCCATTCTCAGAAACCTTCTTGTATTCGGTCGGAACCGCAAACAGAGACGGATCGGGTTCGCTGCGGACGATGTTCGTCAGCTTATAGGTCTGCTCGCCGGAACGCGGATCGGTATTTTTCGAGTAAACGACCATTCCGATCTCCTTTGAGTACCAACGCTCGTAAACGATCTCGATCGGACGCTCGTTGCCGATCGCACCTGCGGGAATGGTCGTCGTGCGGCGTGTTCCTTCGGCAGATACGCCTTCGAAATCACGGGTGCCGAGTTCTTCCGTTCGGGTTTCATACTTTGGCCCACCTGCCTTTGAAAGCACGAGCGGTTCACCCTGGACGCTGATCCCCTGAGCCGCGATCGCCGGAACGGTCTGAATGCTCAGCGGAACACCGACTTTGAGCTCACCATTAAGCTTGGTGGCGGTCGTGGCGAGCACTTTAGCCTTCCGGACTTCGGCCATCTCGGCTTCGCCTAGTTTGGAACCGGCGATCGTGATCGATTTCTGGCCAGCCGGCATTTCGATAACGCGAGCCGTTTTCAGATCCGAATCGAGGACGTATTTTTGTCCCTGAACAGGATTTGAGATCGAAACTCCGTCACCGAACGAGAACGTAGTTCCAAAAACGTTGCCGAAAGCCGATTTGCCCTCCCGGCGTATGCGGCCCTCGCTGTTGCGCCAGAACTTCGAGGTCGAGCTGCGGACTATGCGGTTGCCATCGGCGAGTGTCTGCACGCTTTCATTTACTTCATCCGCTTGCAGCGGTGAATTCTTCTGTATGCCGAATCCCTGAGCCGAGGCGAGTTCAGCGACGACCTTTGCCTGCAGGTTATATACCTGAGCTGCTTCAGCGTATGCCTTCGTGGCCTCGACCGGAGCCTTTGCTGCCGGTTCCTGAGCCATAGCTGCACCGGCGGCCGACACGATAATTAGTGTACTAACAAAAATCTTCATTTTTCTCTCCTAATGATACAAACAGATCTAATCGATCATGCGGATGGCGCGTGTGACGCCGTCGCGGCCGATCAGTAGATCGGCTTTTATGACCGTGTCGTCATTCTCGAGCGGAATGTTGACACCGAGTGCAAAAAGCGATGAACGTTTCATTTCAACTCTGACCACCTGGCCGCCGCCGGACATTTCGTCCGGGTCACCGGTGTATGAAACCGGTAGAAAACGCGTGTCCGGTTCCGCAATGCGCCGCGGCCTGCTGACAGGCTCGGTACGCAGTAAGATTGCCTTTTCGGCCTTCGGTTCGTCTTTGGTCGTACGGTCCGCCGAAAGTTTTCCAGTGATCGGCTGAGGAGGAACCTCGGACCGTACGACCTCCGGATCGGCAATATCCGGAACCTTACTATTTACTACTTGAACCGGTGCCTTGATCGTGGTTGTCTCTGGTTTACTGGGTATATATTTGCTAGGTGTATAAAGATAAATTGCTCCGGCGGCAGCGAGAACGGTTAACGCCATTCCCGAATATGCTATGACGTAACGGCGAACCGGTGATGTTTTGCGAAGCTCAGCGATCGACGCGGCCTGATCTGCTGCGATACGCTCTCTGACGAGGGAAAAGAGGTCGGGCTTTGCGACAATATCATCTATCACGGTCGCCGCGAGCGGCTCGGTATCGAACAGGCGTTTGCCTATCTGGTCGAGCTTTTGATTGTCATATCCTTTTTTCATTTCTCTCACTAAACACGACGATATCTAAGGGGCCGCGGTTACAAAAACCTTTTCAAAACCTTTCTCACAGCCGCCCGGGCACGCCATGCTTTGATCTTTACATTTGACCGCGACCAGCCAAAGATCTCCGCGATATCGACCGTCGACATCTCGTCCGAATACAGCATCTGCAGCAGCATTCTGTCTTCATCTGGGATCATTGCGAGCAGCTTCTCGGCAAGGTCGCGATCGAGTAAGGTCTTTTCGGCGGTGAGCGATGTGTCAGCGGTGAGCTGCAGCAATGCATCGGCCTCGGCTTCGGAAAGTTCGCAGTTCAGGCGTTCGGGTTTTCGCCTTTGGCTGCGAAGGACGTCAAAACTTGTGTTTGTCGTGATGCGGACCAGCCAGCTTGAGAGCGAACGATCATATTTACCCTGGAAGTTCTTTAGTTCTGTAAAGGCCTTGGCAAAGGCGATCTGGACGATCTCCTCGACCTCTTCCGGCCGTTTGAAATAGCGGCTGGCGATGATCGCGACGAGCCGTTTGTGACGGTCAAATATTTCCTCGAAAGCAAACGCATCACCCGCGAGAACCAGATCGACCAGTTGATTATCCGTCCGCTCGACGCACACATGCGCATCGGTGCTCATATCGTCAGCCCGATGAATAAAGTTCTCTTTCTGCAATGCCGTTTGGTAACTGCTCATTCGAGATCGAGTTTTGATACCCGTCGAAACCAATGACGAAGCAGCGGCCGCGACGGTTACAAACTATTCATTCACTACCGATAGCGACGGCTCCGGAGCGAAAGCCCGCGCGTCAGCAAGCACGGATCCTCAAAGCCGAGCATCATGAAAACTCCTACGAGTAAAAACCAATTTTTGTTTTGTACAACTGAATTTTTGGCAGGGCGGATCGCTCATCCTTCGAGCGGATCTTATGTATTCTTCCGGTGCGTGCTCCGGTGGAATTTTGGTAAAGAAAAAACCGTCCGAAAAACGTTTGACCAATCAGCCAAAAACCTCTACCAATCGCGGCGATGCACTTTACCTATCGGCGAAAAAGTGCCCGACAGGGCCCAAAACAACTTTACCAAGGAACTCCAATCAGCAGAGCAACTTACATAGATCCGTATCAGCCGAAACGGAAAGTGTGAAACGATTCACACTTTTGAAACCACCCTGAATTGGGCGTTTATGCGGTGAACTTACGGAACAGAAAATTAAACCAAAATAGTTTCCCCCAAAAACTCACTTCGCTCGTTCGATCACGAGCCGGCGCCTCGCCTGAACGACCAGGCCGGCACGTTTCGAGGTGACGTCGATCACGCGCTCGGCAACGCCGCGGCTTTCGGTGACCGGGAATTTGGGCGTATACGTGACGACGTATGACGCGTCGATCATCCGGGCTACGAGCGATGCCTTTTCCTTCATTTCATCAACTCCGGCGGGTGAAATGAACTCGCCATTCGTATCCTCAGCCAGCTTTGCGAGCTGCTCCTCGCTGGTTTTTAGATCGGCCTTCCGGGCTTTCATTTTGTTGATCAGCGTACGGTCTAAATTGATAGTTGGGCCGACCTTGACGCCTTTGTCTTTGACGCCGTTTGGCAGCGTAGCTTGTATCTCGTCCGGCATCGCTTTGGGCGGCGGCGAATTCGAAATGCCCTTGGTCCGCGGCTCGATATCGGCCGCCTCCATTGACGTGTAACTAAGTACATGCACGCTGATATCTGTTCCAAGCAAGCTCTGAAAAGCATCGAACTTTTCAGAGGAACGCCCAAGGCTGTCAGTGCCGTCCGTGATCAGAACCAGATGCCGGTTGTCGTTCGGAGTTTTTAATAGGTATTCCGTAGCTAGTTTCAAAGCGTCAACAAAAACAGAGCGACGGCCAAATTTGGTTCGTTTTATCGCATCAGCTATTTCCGCTCTATTCTCTGACCATTCCGAAACGATCTCAGCCTTATCACTGTATTGGAGTATTGAAACAGCATCACCGGCACGGAGCGAATTTATAACGCCAAGGGCGACCTTTCGCGTCGTATCCAGCGACTTGATGCTGCGAAGTTCACCGCCCGTATCCATTACGATCAGGACGTTTGCCGGAATACGACGAACGCTCTCAGGCACGTGGATGATATTGTTTTCGGTGATCACCAGGTCTTTCGTCGTGACATCGCGAAAGAACTCGCCATTCTGATCAAAAGCAAGGACGTTCAGCTTTATCTCTTCAGTGACGACCTTTAACGTTTCATCAACGGGTGTAGGAGTTGGCGTCGGCTGAACGCGGCCGCTTTGAGCGTTGATAAATGCTGAACAAACAAAGATCGTCACAACAGCCAGCGCCGACCTTTTGGCAAGTAAAAATGATCTCATCACAAGGTATGATGCCGGGAACAGTTGAATCTTTGTATATCCACCGATGGGACTATAATTTCGGGTTTTCTTCTACGAAATCTATGAGGTTGCCGACATAGCTTGCAAAGCCCGGACATGTAATGCCGTGTGAACTTAGAAGTTCGCTCGAGAGGCCCGTATCGTAGGTCTGCGAAAGAAAAAAGTACGGGACGGCGTTGTGTGGTAACCCGGTGACGGCCGGGGAAATGCCGGTGTGAAGAAACCATTCGGCGATACGCATCGGCAACTGAAACTCCGAACGCCTGCCGCTGAGATCCTTGGCGATTACATCAAATATCTCGGTAGTCGTCAGCGGTGCCGGATCGGCTATCGCGACCGTTTTTCCGATCGTTTTTAGGTCACGCGATAGAGCGGCAATGCTCTCGACCACGAAATCGACCGGCACAAGGTTGAGCCGTACCGATGGATTGCCGATATTGACCAGTCGAAGGATCGAAGGCATTTTTCGCAAGTAATTTATCAGATAGTAAATGCCGTCATATTTTACTGTTTCTCCGGTCATTGAATCACCGACGACCACCGACGGCCGAAAGATCGTTACGGGCAGATGACTTTTCAACTTATCGACCTCGATCTCAGCCAGATATTTGGTTTCCTCGTAAAAATTACGAAAGCCGGCCTTGTGTTCAAGATCAGTCTCGAGGATGACGCCGTTGCGGTTTCCGGCTACATAACACGTCGAAACGTAGTTGTAACGGCGAAGATTCTTGACGGAGCAGACGAGATCGTTTACGTGCCTTGTGCCCTCGAGGTTGACCTTGAACGCAACATCTTTCGAAACGCCCAGGTCATACGCCGCAGCCAGGTGGAAAACGTCGGTCGTTTCGTACTGGATCGTCTGGAGATCGTCGTTCGTGATGCCAAGATTAGGCAGCGTGATATCGCCTTCGACAATGACAAAGCTCTCAAGTGGTATCTGGTGGATCTCTGCGATGGCTTCGAGTTCCGAAATTGCCTTATGAACAAAATGCGGCTGAACCAGAACAAAAAATTGGGTCTCGGGCTTAATTAAGAGTTCGAGTAGTCGTCCGGCTATGAAGCCGGGGAAACCTGTAATAAAGATCGACTCGCGATAAAGCATAGAACCTCTCTATTTTATCAACTTCCCGAATGATTTGCGGGTACGTCTATTCAAATCATTCAAAAAAAGTGTTTACAGAGGTTCAGATGCTATGCTAAGTTTATGGACGCTCTTGTAAGTGTATGAAAATCCAGGAAATGAGGTCGGGCATCCTGCATCGAAATAGGAAACCTGACCCTGCAAAACGAAATAATGTTTTTGAGATGCGTTCGATCAGCGAGCCAATATTTGATGACGTACTGCCGAGCGCGATCGAAAGCGAGCTGGAAAAACCAATGTGGTCCGTCGTTTCATTTAACCAGCGGCAGGCAGGCGCTTTGACGTATAAGCAGGCCGCAGATCTACTATCGGAATTAGATGCCTACGATATTCCCGGACTGTGTATCATTACCGACGATGCGGCATCGAGATTGAAAAGCTAAAACTCCAGCACTACCTTTCCAAAAGTCTTATTTGACCCCAGATATTTGTAGGCATTGACCACTTCGCCAGCGGCGAAAACGTGGTCGAGATTGGGTCGGATAGCGCCTGAAATCAGGTGCGGGATAATGTCGCGGACGAAACTGCTTGTTGCGGCCGCTTTCTCTTTCTTCGATCGTGCCCGGAGGACTGTTCCGATTATCTGCGCCCGTTTCTGCAGAACCTTCGAGAGATCAAATTCCGCCTGGGCTCCGGAAGTAAGACCAACCAGGATCAAACGCCCTCGCAGAGCAAGACTCTGAATATTCTCCTGAAAATAGGCGGCTCCGACAAGATCGAGGATGATATCGGCGCCTTTACCTGCGCTGGCAGACAAGACCTCTTCTGAAAAAAAAGGCGGATCGCCGACTGTTAGCCCGACGTCCAACCCAAGGTTCTTGCACTGTTCGATCTTATCCGGTGTTCGCGATGTTCCAATTACGAAACAGCCATTCGCCTTCGCGATTTGCATCCCGGCAAGGCCGACTCCGGAGCCGACAGCGTGGATCAAAACCTCGTCACCAGCTGCCATTCCACATTGGGTTACAAGTGCGTCGTGCGCGGTAATGAACGCTTCGGGTATTGCCGCTGCTTCGTTGAAACTTAGATTATCAGGGATCCTTGCGATCAGAGATCCATCGGTCAAGAGAAATTCAGCCTGAGCCTCACCGGCGGTGATACCGAAGACGCGTTCGCCGATCTTCCAATCCTCGACCGCTTCGCCAACTGCCGCGATCTCTCCGGCGAATTCCAGTCCCGGGATGTTCGGCGAGTAACCCGGCGGCGGCGGATAGTGGCCGCGAGCCTGGATCAGATCAGCGCGATTTAAACCCGCCGATTTAACCCGAACTAAGACCTGTTCGTCCTGCAGATGAGCTGGTTCTGCAACTTCGCTCACCGAAACATCCAGATCGGGCCCGAAGCTTTTTATAAAAACTGCTTTCACTATTTTTTTAGTCTTGGAACGATGTTCTTTGCCTTCAGAGAATTTCCGGTAGCTCGTTCGAGGTCAGCGATCGCTTTATTGAGCTCTGTTCGAGCTCGCAGTTCATTACTTCGGGCGACGGTTAGAGCGGTTTGGCGTTCAAGAACCTTGTATATATCGGATTGTCCCTCATCTAGCTTTCTTTGCTCGGATTCGTACTGTTTTACCGAATTTTCTCGAGCAACAGCCGCGAACCGTAATCGAGCTTCCCCTGTTCGGATCGCCTGCAGGGCATTTCGTACGTCAACCTGGATCGCCTGCTCGAGCTGTTCGCGTTGGGTTTCAAGGCGTTCGGCCTCGACTTTTGCTCTGCCGAGTTGAGCCTCGGCCGTTTTATCGCCGAAGAGCGGCAAATTAAAATTAATGCCGAATCGCAGCACAGGATAACGGTTGGCAAAAAGGCCCGCGAACGGATTTCCGGTCAACAGAGCAAGGTTCGCCTGCTGCTGAATGCACGCCGGCGAGGTCGGGTTGGTCGAGCACGGCGTCGGGAACGTCGGGCTGAAGTTAGGATTCTGGCTGCCGCCTATGCCCGATGTATTGTAGCTAGCAAAAAAGTCAACCTGCGGCTTGGTCTGTTCCTTATAGAGCTTTTGATCGAGAGAATTGATCTCTTTTTGAGTCGTATTTATCTCGAGCTCAGCTCGATTGACCAGAGCGAGATCCATTGCCTCGGTAACCGTTACTCGCGGTATGTCACGCTCAACCGATTCTGTCGGCGTGAGAGCTTCGTTCCAGATATCTCCGTTTCGGTTCGGCGACACCAGATTCTTAAGAGAATTTTCCGCGATATTTACGAGATTTAAAGCGTCATAAACAGCTTGCTCGAAATTCGCCACCTGGGTTTCAGCCGCCACAATATCGATGGGGGCGAGCTGGCCTTCGTTGACCAAGCGACGGTTGTGTTCGAGCTGAGATTTGGCATCGCGAAGGGCTTCTCGTTGAACCTGCAGATTTCTCAGGCCGTATGTCAGATCCCAATAAGATTTTTCGACGCCGGAGACGATCTCGATAGAACGCTGCTGGAATTGCGTATCGGTCAGCGAAATATTACGCTTTGCGATCTCGATCGTTCGCCTGGTCTGATCAAATTTGCGCCCGCGAAACAGCGGCTGGTTCACGGAAAAGCTTAGGCCGGTATTATATTGCGGACTCAGGATCGAGATAGGGTTATCGGTCGAGACCCGCGAGTTATTGAAGCCGCCAGTAAAGACAGTTCCGTATTTTGGAGCAAATGCCTGAAGTTGTGCATTACCGACGAGTGAACCGACCGTATTTTTCTGATTATTGCTGAAAATACTTACGTTTGCCGTTGTAGAACGATCATAATAAGCCGTGCCTGACAATCGCGGCTGGTAGAATCCCCGCGCGGCGGCGAGGTCAAATTCGGCTATCGAAACACCCTTGCGTGAAACCTCAATATCTTTGTTGTTTTCCAGCGCAAGCTCGACCGCCTCCCTGAGCGAAAGGGCTCTCTGCCGGAGCATGTCGACGCCTACACGCCCCAGATCAGGCTGCGAACGCTTGTCGGACCTGTAGTCCGGCGCGATCGAGGGAACGCCTTTTATCTCATCCGGAGTCGTCGTTTGTACATCATTTACGACCGGAGTGGGTGTCGGCGTTGGCGACGCGTCCTGGGCACAGAGATCCGTGCCGCAAGCAGCCAAAATTAATAATAAAATTAAATAAAAATGCCGATACATATAAAAAGGGCCGTAATTATTTGCCAATAAGTGAACTTGCCGTTGAGGCAACACGCCGCTTCATACCCCCAAATAACCATGAGCCAAAGCGGTTGACATACCTGAACAATCGAAGCTCAGCCAGATCGTCGAATAAAGAGTAGAAAACTGGAACGGCTAGCAATGTCAGAAGCAGACACATCGACTGACCGCCGACCACGAGCACGCCGATCGACCTGTTTGTCCCGGAACCCGCGCCAGTCGATACAACCAGCGGAAGCATACCGGCGACTAGGGCGATCGTTGTCATCAGGATCGGACGGAGTCGGTCGCGATTGGCTTGTATGATCGCGTCGTATCGCGACATTCCCGTGGAACGCAAATGGTTTGTATGGTCGATCTGTAAGATCGCGTTTTTCTTGACGACGCCGAAAAGTAAAAGCAGTCCGAGTCCGGAGAAGATGTTGACCGTTTGCCCAGCGATCAGAAGACTAAAGATGCCGAATGGTATTGAAAGCGGTAGTGTCAGAAGGATCGTGACCGGGTGAATAAAGGATTCGAACTGGGCTGCCAGCACTATGTACATAAAGATAAATGACAGTGCGAACGCAAGCAGAAAGTAGAACCCGGCTTTTCCCATCTCCTTAGATTGGCCGACGTATCCAGTACGATAGGTCGCCGGGAGATCCAGATCTTTGACGTAGCTGTCAATTGCCGACGTTATGCTCGCGGCCGAACCACCCGGCCTAGTGTTACCAAGGATCGTCACCTGACGCTGCCGGTTAGTTCGGTCCACCGAACTTGGCCCGGTTCCGGATGATGATGAAACGACCCGATCCAGGGTAACCCAGCCTAGCTTGCTAGATGGGACGATAACGCGTTTCAATCCTTCCACGCTCGTTCGGTATGGATTTATTGCACGAACACGCACCTCATATTGATCGGTTCCCGAACTGAACGTTGTTGCTTCTTGTCCGGCAACCAGAGTATTCAACGCTTGCGAGACATCACCAACGCGAACACCAAGGTCCGCGGCTGTGTCACGATCCACGGAGAGCCGTACTTCGGGCTTGCCGCTGATCAACGTAGAGTCAACGTCGACCGCGTCCGGGATAGTTTTCATTTTCGCCATGATCTTGTCGGAATACTCAGACAGTTTTGCCAGATCAGGGCCGGCGATCATGAATTGAACGTTTGCATTTCGAAAGCCGCCGCCGGAGAAGGCTTGAACAGGTTGAACGCCGGTACGCAACTCGGGCGGAAATTTCGCCGAGATCAGATCGCGAGTTTCAGCCATTAGCTGTTCCTGCGATTTTTGCCGGTCTTTGATGTCGCTCAGCTTCACATAGATCGTTCCCGCGTTAACTACTTGCTGCTGCCCGCCACCGACGGTCGCAAGCGTGTCAGTCACCCCCGGAAGTTTGCGTATCTCGGCAGCAATTCGTTCGAACATTAAGGACGAAGCCGTCAAACTTGAGCCTTCAGGAACGCGAACGGAGACCTCATACTGAGATTGATCGTCCACAGGCAAAAAGTTCTTACCAACGGACATGAATAGTGGAACGATGCTTATAAAAACAAGCAGACAAAGAGTGACGATCACCCATCGATGGTTCATTGAGAACCGAAGCAGCGAAGCGTAACCCCGATCAAGAATTCTGAACCAGCCGGTGTATTTGCTGTCGTTCTGAACCGGCTCGATCATTCCATCGCCTTTTATTTCTTCCTTCTCTTTTTCGGTTTCAGGCGTTTCCTTATGTTTTTTTATCAACCTGGCCGCGAGCATCGGCGTTAGGGTGAATGAAACGATCAAGGAAACAAGCACGGCGAAGGATGCGGTCAGGCCAAAGGAAGACATGAATCGGCCGACGATTCCCTGCATGAAGCCGATCGGCACGAACACCGCCATCAGCGAAAGAGTTGTTGCCAGGACCGCCAATCCGATCTCCCGCGTTCCTTCTATCGCCGCCTGGAAAGGATTCATCCCCTTTTCCTCAACGAATCGATAGATGTTCTCGAGTACGACAATTGCGTCGTCAATAACGATACCCACCATGAGCGTAAGGCTCAGCATGGTTATCGAATTGAGCGTATATCCCATCGCATACATCAGGGCAAATGTTGAAATAATTGAGGTAGGGATCGCCAGCCCGGCGATCAGGGTCGAGCGGAAACTCCACAGGAACAGGAAAACCACGATCGCAGCAAGGATCGAACCGACGATCAAATGTTCTTCGATGGCATGAAGAGAATTCTCAATGAAAATTGAGTTATCACCGATTATCCGAACCTGATAGCTCTTCGGCAGGGTCGGCAGGATCTCATTGAGTTTTTCTTTTACTGCCCGAGCAGTAGCTACGGTATTTTGGCCTGACTGTTTCGCGACGATAAGGGTTACTGCGGGCTGGCCATTAAGGCGGGCCTCGGAACGCAGTTCCTGGGCTCCGTCCTCAACGTAGCCCAGGTCCTTTACCTTAACTTGATAGGCTCCACGCGTGGCTACGACAACGTCGCTGAATTCCTCTACCTTCTGGATCTTACCCACGGTTCGCACACTGGTTTCCGTCTGACCTTCATCCAGGCGACCGCTCGGAAATTCCATGTTCTGGATCTTCAGGGAGCCGGAAACTTCGGCAGGTGTTACATTGTACGAACGCATTTTGTCCGGATCGACCCAGACGTTGATCTGCCGTTCCTGACCACCGATGATCGTGATCTGGCCGACGCCGTTTACGGATTCGATAGGTTCTTTGATCTTCTTGCGGGCAAGTTCGGTGATCTCGCGGATCGACGTGGGAGCTGAAACCGTCACACGAAGTACCGGTGCAGCGTCAGTATCTAACTTCTGAACGGTCGGCTGTTCCGCTGTTTCAGGAAGGTTAGGGATCACCGTCTGAACGCGGTTCTCTACCTCTTGAGCGGCAACGTTAACGTCCTTTTCCAAGACGAATTGGACAAAAACCTGCGATATACCTTCAATTGAGGATGAACGCAACTCGTCGATACCGCTGATGGTATTGACAGCTTCTTCAACCTTGTCGGTTATTTCGGTTTCGATCTCCTGCGGCGAAGCCCCGGGATTTACTACCGTGATGGTTATGGTCGGGAAGTCGATCTTGGGAAATAGATCGACCCCAAGACTCAGGAACGAAAACGCGCCCACGACAACGAGCGACAAGATCAACATCGTCGCAAACACAGGACGCTTTACACAAACTTCAGCTAACCACTGCATAATTCTTGCCCCTTGTTAATTCACCTGACGGACGAAGATCCCGTCGAACAATTCATTGAGATTGCTGGTCGCGATCGTTTCCCCTTCAGCTATACCCTGTTTAACCTGGATAAGGTCGTTCTCCAGCAGTCCCGTCTGAATAAGGCGTTCGCGAACCGCCCCGTCCTTCACCACATATACTTTATTGAGGTCACCTTCGGTCTTTATCGCAGAGGCCGGGATCATGACTGCGTTCTCTGGTTTTGATTGCGTGACACGAACCGTTGCGAACTGACCTGGTTTGAGCAGTCCGTCGCCATTTGGGACTTCGGCCTCGACGATCAGTGTGCGGGCCGTCGTGTTTACATTTGGCAGGATCCGTACGACCGTGCCGGCGAATGTGCGTTCGGGATACGCACTGGTTTGCATCGAGATTCCCTGGCCGACCGCAACCTTACCGATCGATGCTTCTGGAACGTCGATCCGCAATCGAAGTGATGACGTACGGACGATCGTTGCGACCTTAGTATTAGGGGCGTTTGGCGTGAGGAATTCTCCGAGGTCGGCAACACGCTCTGAAACGTATCCGCTGATCGGTGCCAGAATCACCATGTCTGATATCGCCTTTCGCGCCTGATCGATCTGTGTTTCCGAGGTCGTAACCGCACTCTTTGCAGCTGCGACCTGAGCCTCGGCAGAATTAATGGCTTTTACCGCGACCGCTGCATTGGAGCGAGCTTCGTCAAGCTGGCCGAGCAACGCATCACGCTGCGACCGCCGCTGATCAAGGATCGATCTGGAAACGTCACCAGTTGCATAAAGCTTTTCAGCCCGGGCTAATTCCTTTTCTGCGAGAACGAGGTTAGCCTTGGTAGATTTGACCTGCGAAAAGGTCTCGATATCGAATACCTCGCCGTCCTTCACGCCAAGGCGGATCTGGGCCTGCCGAAGTGCTGCGATCGCAGTTCCAACCGCTTTTTTCTGCTGTTCAACTTGGGCCTGAGCCTGTTCGAGCCGGATGCGAGCGTCACGGTCGTCCATTCTTACAAGAACGCTACCCTTGGTGACGTAGCTTCCGACGTCAAAATTAACCTCGACGACCTTGCCGCCTACGACCGGTGCGACATCCGTCTGGGCATCGCTCGCAAGGTTACCGGTCGCTTCAAAATAGGTCGGTATTTGCCGCGTAATTGCCTGAGCCGTATTGATGTCAACTGTCGTCGGTTGCGCACTGCTTGAGTTCGCATTGGTATTTGCGCCTCGCGAACCGCACCCCGTAAAGGCGAGTAGCGTCGACAGGGCGACAGCCAGAGTTGTAACGTTAAAAGTCCTACTTCTCATCATTAGTAATTAGCTTCTCGGCAGTTATGCCCGGATGCCTTTTAGCAGAATTTCCGCAAAATTCTTCGCCGCTTCCTCGTTTGTGATATCAAGGATGTTACGTTGCTTGTCCCAGAGAATATTGTTGAGCGAATGGTGGATCATCATTCCCATAAACGCCCTAACCGCGATCTTTGGCTCAAACTGGCGAAAGACACCATCCCGCTGTCTTTCCTCGATATAGCCGCCGATAAAACCGTAGATACGGGCGACGAACTCCCCAAAAAATCGTTCTGCCAGGTCATGCTCCTCGAGAGCACTGTAAAACAGCAACCGCATGAAACCGACATCTTCGTGATGTTTATCAAGAGCGGTTTTTGCGAGATTGTAGAAGACCGCAAAATCATCTTTTTGCCTAATCGCCTCAGCAAGGGCCTTGTTCTCTTCCCACGGAAAACGCTGCACGCCGTCCTGACAACCCTTGTTATGCAGGATCGCTCCGTAGAGCTCGTCCTTGCTGGCAAAATGGCGAAACACCATCGCCTCAGAAACACCGGAAGCTTTCGCTATCTCTTTTGTGGTCGTTCCCTTAAACCCACGCTTCGAAAACAGATCGACCGCCGTCTGCAATATCTGCTCACGCCGGGCATCACCCGTCATACGGCCCGGATGCTCACATTTGAAAAGATCTTTGATCAATATCTATTCTCCATAAAGTAAGTGCTTACTTACTTGAACAGATAGACTCGCATTTTGGAAATATCTTTGTCAACCACAAATGTGATGCGCATCACATAAAGTTGATCGATGGAACAAATCTCGCGAGAAATTCGTTACAACTAATAAGGCGAGAAAAACATCTCAGCCGTCGCATTATTGATTATTTTTAATAATTCGGGAGTATCTTGATATGTCAGAATTTGAAGCAGAAGTTAAGAAAGCAGAACAGGAATTGGAACAGAGCCTGATACCGGTTGGATCGCCAGCCGACAAGGTGACGGATGACGAGTTTTTAGGAGACCTAAAGATGCAGGCACAGGAATACGGACAGAAGATTCAGGACGCAGCCGTTAAGGCCAAGGATTTTGCCAACGACAAGTTCGCCCAAGCAGGCGATAAGTTCAAGGAACTATCGAACAAGGACCCGAAGGAACTTGTCGAAGACGCAAAGGAATTCGCCCGCCAGAAGCCGGGCCAGACGATCCTTATTTCTGCGGCGATCGGTCTTATTGTCGGATTGATCTTGAAGAGTGGGCGTAGGTCGTAACCAGCCGAGCGGCGTCGAACGATTAGATAGTCAAATTATAAAGACCGCCAGGAAATGGCGGTCTTTTTCTTTTCCCTTTAGGGGTTCCGCAGCGGGCCTGCTATAAAGAAAAAACATCTAGTTGCGTTCTCGTTGGACAGAACGCAAAAACCCGAATAATATTGGAAAGTCTTTTTAATACCTTCAAATTCGGAGTCATCTAAATGACTAATTTCAACTGGCTTCTGGACGGAAGCATTGTCGGGCTTTATTTGCTTGTGACGATGGCGGCGGGATTGTACGTGCGGAAGTATGTCGGCAAAGTCGATGATTTTCTGGTCGCGGGCCGCGAGATGAATGTCTATTTGGGCATCGCTTCGCTTGCTGCAACCGAATTCGGCATAGTTACGTGTATGTACACGGCCGAGGCGGGGTACAAATACGGCTTTGCCGGCGCTACCCCGGGGATTGCTATGGCACTGTCGATGCTCGTGATCGGTTATACGGGCTTCTGCATCAAACCGCTCCGTGATTCCGGCGTGATAACGATACCTCAATTGATCGAGAAGCAATTCGGACCGCGAGTTCGCTGGGCCGCTGGGGTCGTGATCGTGCTCGGCGGATTGCTGAACATGGGCGTTTTTCTGCGAATCGGCGGGCAGTTTTTAGTTACGATCGTTGGGCTAAAGGTCACTTCCTTTAACCTTTTCGGCTATCAGGTTGGCTATTTAGAAGCGATGATGACAGTCCTGCTTGTCGGCGTTGCGACCTATACGATTCTCGGCGGAATGCTTTCGGTTCTAATCACCGATTTTCTACAGTTTGTCGTGATGAGCGTCGGGTTGATCGCGGTTACGCTGCTCGTGTTAGTTTACGTTGGCTGGGACAAGATCGTGACCACGGTCGAGGCTAATTACGGTGCGGGCGGATTCAATCCTTTCGTACATCCGGATCTTGGTTGGCCGTACGTACTTTTTCAGGTAATGCTCAATTTTGCGGCAGTTCTGACCTGGCAGACAACTATTGCCCGCGTTCTAGCGGCAAAGGATTCATTGACTGGACAGAAGATCTATGTGCGAACAAGTTTCTTTTTCGTATGCCGATTCCTCATTCCCGGCATTTGGGGAATTGCCGCTCTCGCCACGCTTGGCCAGGTGACTAATTCCCTAGACGCGATGCCCACATTCCTTGCTACATTTGTTCCTGTTGGGCTTATGGGATTGTGTATAGCTGCAATGCTTGCGGCTGATATGTCGACAGACTCGAGTTATATGCTTACATGGGGAAGTGTCATTTATAACGACATCATGGGTCCATTTCGAAAAGAGGCCTGGTCCGAAAAAAAGGGAATCTTGATCAATCGCATGATCGTAGCCCTGATCGGGGTGTTTCTGTTATTTTACGGATTGTGGTATCCCCTCGAGGGCGATGTTTGGACATATCTAGGTATAACCGGCACGATATATCTCGCCAGTATTTCGGTGCTGCTTATCTCGTCTTGCTATTGGAAAGGCGCAAATAGCTGGGGTGCTTTCGGATCGATATTCTTTGCTGCTGCAATACCGGTAATGTTCCTGGTGCTGGAGAAGACTCCAGGAACCAAGGATCTTGCTAAACAGATCGGCCCTTACTATTCAGGCATCGCGGCTTACGTATTTTCGGCTTTAGCGATGTTTACCTTCTCACTGCTCAAACCTCGAAAAGGAGAGATCGCATGAGGTACATTTGGCTCATTCTTACCATAACAGCTGTTGTTTGGTACACATTTGTGACTGCTTACGTAGCATTCAAAGGCGTGACGGACATCAAAGAAATGTTGAAGAAACTGGGTGAGAAAGATTGATCAGCCCAGATCGCATTCCGATGGACGGGCCGTGAAGAATTCGCAAACCCCCGAATGCTGCGGGAAGCGGTTCCTATAAACTCTTTGCCACTCCGCCTTGAATCCTTCAGCGTCGGACCTGGTAAGAAGAGCATAAACACTCCCGCCAAAACCGGCACCAAAAGCGGAGGCTGCAACGACGCCGATCTCTCGAGCCGAACGCTGCAAAAATGACGTTTCCGTGATCTGGTTGCCGAGAAACCGCTCGGCATTTTCCTGTGAGATATCGATCGCATCACCAATATCAGCGATCCTGCCGGCCGCGAGCATCTCGATGACTGACGGGATGATCTCAAAATTCTCGATCCGAAACTGCTCAACACGGCTCAGCAGATCGCGTGTCATAAAGGCTGACCTCATTCCCCTGATCTTCGAAAGAACCTCATCAACCCCGAATTCCTCAAACATTCGTGAAAAGGTCAGACCCCTTCCAACGGTTGAGGTTACCTCGGAAACCATTCGAGAAATGCGGTTATAGCTATCGCGTGCTGTTCCGGTTTTCTCAGCCGCGACGCCGCTTGATGCGACAACGAATGAATACGTCTCAGGAAATGGAAAGTCCGCATCGTGCCGGAGCGGTGAAAACGAAAACGCACTAAGTTTATCTGCCTTTCCCAGAACTATCGCTGCATGATCCTGGCTGCCGCCAAATGTTCCCACGCCCGCGGAACCAGCCAATTCACGAAAACTCTGACCATTCTCGACGCATCCCAGATATTCCGCGAGGTCGAGTTTGTCGTGAATATTATCCTGATACCGGCTTGATCCCCGAAGATCGTTTACAAGATCCAGGGCCGCAAATACCATTATCATTAACGCACTTGAACTCGAAAGTCCTGCAGCCTTAGGAAGATCGCTATTGAAGCGAATCTTAACGCCGTTTTTTAATCCTTCCGGAAAGTTTGTCCCAAGACGGCGTACGACCTCGGCAGCGTAGTTTGTCCAATGGCCGGGCAAAATGGTCGGATCCTTCAGAGGTACGGAGATCCTTTCGCTTATATCGAGATTTTCTAGAACGACGAGCGGTTCCGAATGGTCTTCAAGTTCGGCATGAAACCCGCGGTCGATCGCGCATACTACACTGCGCCCGCCGCAATAGTCGGTATGTTTTCCAAGAAACTCGATACGGCCGGGAATGAACATTATTTACTATTGAGGAAATTAGAAACGCCTTCGATATCGGCACGGCTCGACAGGTCTAGCACGCCTTCATCAGTCTTTATGGCGGCGAACTGTACGCCGAGGCAATCGATCGCATACTGAACAGCCGCCGTTATCTCATATTCCCCACGCTCAGACGGTTCAACAGCGCGGCATGCTTCATAGATCGTTGGTGGAAACAACCACGCGTTCATCGATACAAATGAATTCAGGTCGACCCGTTTCGGCTTCTCAACGACCCGACGGAGTAGACCGTTCGGATCGATCTCAACCGTGGCAAACTTCGCGATCCGTTCTTCTCCGATGTTGCTTTTGTCTATTAGAGCTGCGCGTTCGAACGCGAGCATCGCCGGGCGCCCCTTTTCACGCAATCGACGCAGGCTTTCGACAGGATAGAGATTGTCCGAGTTTACAACGAGAAAAAGATCGTCGTCGACACAACTCTCAGCGGCCAGAACAGCATCCGCGGTTCCGTTGGGCTCGATTTGCGTCGCGAAACCGACACCAATTCCTTTGGTTGAACAGTATTCACGAATCGCATTATGCTCAGGCCCGATCACGAGGCAAATATCGGTGAAACCGGCAGCGGAGAGATTTTCAACTATCAATTCAAGCAGTGTTTTGCCGTTTGCGACCGGAACGAGAGCTTTAATTCCGGCGCTGGCGATGCGTTCCTGTTCCGGGGTTAGGTCAACACCTGCGGCTTCAGCCCGCATTCGCGTACCTAAGCCCCGCGCGAGAATAACCGCCTTTTGGGGAAGTTTAGACACTCGTACTACTTGTTGGGGGAATCCTTAAATATCTTTTCCCGCGTTTGAAATCCGTCCTTAACGACCGTCGACTCAATATTATCCTTGTCAACAGGGATCGGCTCGATCAGGATCGAAGGTACATCGATGCGGCCGTTATTAACCGTTCGCGTCGCCCCGCTCGGCTGCTTTTTCGCAAGTGCAACTGCGGCATCGACCGCCGCGGGGGCGAGGCGTGATATCGGCTTATAAACGGTCATTGTTTGCGTTCCTTTTACGATCCGCTGTAAAGCCGCGAGCTCCGCATCCTGTCCGGAAACCAGAACCTTTCCTGCGAGCCCCTGCGAGATCAACGCCTCGATAACGCCGCCCGCTGTTCCGTCGTTCGAAACGACGAAAGCGTCGATCTTGTTGTTGTTCTGAGTAAGTGCATTTTCTGCATGCTTAAGAGCTTCCTCGACCAGCCATTCTTTCGCCCACTGGTCCGCAACGACCTTGATATCGCCGCGATCGATCGCTGCCTGGAGAATGTTTAGCTGGCCTTTTCGCAGCAAGGTAGCGTTGTTATCCGTCGGAGCTCCGCCTATCAGAGCGTAATTGCCCTTCGGCATTCTTTCGAAAAGATACTTCGCCTGCAACTCCCCGACCTTTTCGTTGTCAAAGGACACATAAAGGTCAGGAGCGCTGTTGCGGACCAGGCGGTCGTAGGAGATCACCGGAACATTCTGCTTCTTCGCCATCTCGACCATCGCGCCAGCAACCTCGGCGTTGTGGGGGACGAGAACCAGAACATCGATCCCCTGCGTCAGTAAACTCTCAACCTGCTTCATCTGAGCATCGTCGTTGCCATCGGCGGTCTGCAGCAAGACTTCCGCACCGAGCTCGGCAGCACGTGCCAGAAAAAGGTCACGGTCCTTCTGCCAACGTTCCTGCTTGAGAGCATCCATGGCAAAACCGATGCGGATCTTTTTCTCGCCCGGCTTTGCCGAATTCGTTGCGGCCGGTTGTTTACATCCTGACCATGCCGCGACGGCAAGTAAAAGAAACAAAAGAAGTGCCTTCGGTCTCATCATGAGTATTACGCCTATTTAACTCTCTGAACTGGAAAAGTCTTGCCGTCTGCACGATAAAATGTGCCGGTGTTATAACTGTCGTCGTCGAACTCAAACCTGTTCGGCCCGCCTTTGTCATCTGATTCGAATGTATTTCCTTCCTTAAAGAAGAACACCTCGACACCAGTACCTTTTGCCCATTTGACCTCAAATGCCATCTTAACCGGTTTAACCGTCGCGCTCGTATCGCCGACCTTGAACTTGCCCTGAAACTCACCATTTTCGGCCCTTCCGGGCTTGTCGGGATACGTTTCTTTGAGCCATTTCATCAGGTTCTCGCCATTGCCATACTGGATATTATCGATCTTCCAACTTCCTTTTACCTGCTTAAGTTCAAATGTGAGGACTTCTTTCCGCCCGCCGTTCGTAAAGGTCACCGGCACCGACGCGACAATGCCGGTAACAGTTGCCTTACCGATCGCAAAATTCTTAATGTCCGGATCCTGTGTGTTATAAAGCGGATCGCCGTCAATCGCGCCTACCTCACCGCTGCTGCTTGTAGCGTCTTTCCAGATCAGGTCGGCCAGTTCTTTGGTGAAATACTTATCTACGAGCGCACGGTTTTTGGTTTGAAAGAATGGGCTATTTTTGCCGTCGTGCTGTTTATAGAGATCCGCTACCAACGCGGCAGCGGCGGAGCTTTGCGATTCAGCCGCGGCTGAGGAAGGCGTTCCAGCAGGTTCGGTAACACTGGCATTTGCGGGCGAATTAATAGGAGCAGAATTCGAATTAATGTTCGTAGAAAGGTTGAAAGAACACGCCGTATTTGCGGCGAACAATATTGTAAAAGCCGTAGTTTTTATAAAAAAAGCAGTTTTCATGTTCATAGATCTCAACGTATACTAAGGCAGAACTACGGTACTCACAAAACCGCACACGATCAGGCCTCCAGCGAACCTTCGGTTTGCGTCAGCCGCTCGAGAGCTTTTCTGCTAATAATAGCGATGGTAATTATTGCCAGAACGCTCGCGACCGCCCCTATTACAAAGATGTAGGTGTCCCGAGTGTTGTTCAGATTCAGTTCTGCCAGGCCGGAACCAACAAACGCCATCGACGCCGATCGAGGCAGCATACCCGCGGCAGTCCCGATAACGAAAGCCCAAAAAGGAACTCGTGACGCGGCAAGCAAAAAGTTGGTGAACGCAAAAGGCATCACTACCGACAACCGAAGCAATAATATGATCAAGGTCGTCTTTTTAAGGTTGTCCTGCAGCAGCGAATCATAGATCGCGGTCGATCGCGGGTGTTTCTTTAGAATCTCCGGGAAACGATTTCCGCTTATCTGCGTATTGATAACGAAGGATATTATGGACGCACCGACGACGCCGATCATAAGCACGACCAGGCCAAGCTCGAAACTAAATGCCCAACCGCTTACAATACCGATGACGTTTGTGGGCAAAAGTGCGAGACCACAGAAGAACAGAGTACCCGTGAGAAACACCAGGATACCGAGTTCCCAATTCTCCCGCAGCCAATGCCCGATCGGAAGTAGAAATATCAGTAAGATCGAGCTGCCGACTATCGGAAGAAGAGTCGAGACAACCGCCATTGGGGTAAGATGGCCGAGATCTTTTAGATTTTCTCGTACTTTTTTGATCACTTATTCGAAATAATAACACCTGCAACCGGAGCCCGCATCGAGCTCATGTATATTGTAGTAACATTTCGCCATACACCTATGAAGCACCCAAGCCGTATAACTCTAGTTTTTTCACTGCTAGCATTTGTATTCTGTACGCAGTTCGCGTTTGCGCAAAAGCCACTTCAGATAACACACACAGTTTCTCTGTCGGACCCGGCAACACAGCAATTCCACGTCACTACAGACATAAGCAAGATCGATCAGCCTCAGCTCGATCTGAGTCTGCCGACATGGACACCCGGCTGGTACACGGTTGAGAACTATTTTAAGAATGTGCTGCGGTTTCGCGTGACCGACTCGAGCGGTCGGGTTCTTCCCCTGCGGATGTCGCGAAAGCAGACTTGGAATATCGATACTCGCGGGCTGAAAGAAATACGCGTCGATTATGATTACAGCGCAACCGTCCTCGGCCTCAACCAGGCAAAGATCGCGACGGATTTTGCGTTCTTCACGGGAATCCAACTCTTTCTCGAACCGAACGGCCATAAAAATGATCCTGCAACAGTAAAATTTCAGATACCTCAGGGCTGGAAACTTCTTACGGCCCTAAAAGACACTACAGATCCGATGGTTTTCACTGCGGCAGATTATGATGTGCTCGTAGACGCTCCCGTAATGATGGGCAATTTTGACGTTACTAAATTTGAGGTCGAGGGCAAACCTCACTACTTCGCCGCGGCTCCCGCAGGTGTTTTTAACGCTGAGAAATCACGCAGATTTACCGAGATCTGGGCTAATACGATCAAGGCCGAGAGCGCGATTTTCGTAGGATTGCCATATGAAAAGTATATCGCGTTCTACTTCTTCATACCCGCGCAATCAAATGCGAGCGGTGCCCTCGAGCACCTCAATTCCTACGTCGCCTTCGCTCCGGCGGGTGAGCGTTCCACGCCGGAAGGCATCATCGGAACCGGAGCTCACGAATTTTTTCACCTCTGGAACGTAAAACGTATTCGACCGGCCGAAATGTGGCCGTATGATTATTCGCGTGAGAACGAGACGCCGCTGCTCTGGGTTTCTGAGGGTTTTACTAATTATTACGGAATTATCGGAACCTATCGAGGAGGAGTGACTACCAAGGAGCAGTTCCTCAGCAGCGCCGCTAACGCCGCTGCTGGGATCGAAAACAGCGAGGCACGCAAATACATCTCTCCCGCCAATTCGTCCGTTTCGACATGGGCCGGTTACGACACGCCGACCGCATTTGGAATTTCCTATTACACACAGGGACAGAACCTGGCGGCTTTACTCGACCTCTCTATCAGAAACGATACCGACGGCCGTTCGAGTCTCGACGATCTAATGCGCGCCCTCTTTAATGATCACTACAAAAAAGGTAAGGGCTTCACGACGACCGATATGATCGGGATCATTAACAAACTGACTAAGAAAGACTACACGGATTTTTACAACAAGTACGTCTTCGGCACTGAAGTTCCCGATTACGAGCGCATCTTTGGCTACGCGGGTTATGACCTGGTGAAAAAAATAGAGAGCACTCCGGATTTCGGTTTCTCGATCCGTCCTCGTAACGGGGGGTTCGGTATCAACGGCGTTGAGACTGGCGGTGCCGCCGCCGCCGCCGGATTAAAGGTTGGCGATGTCATTACAAAGATAAACGGAGGTGCGCCATTTGATGCCCCTTTCGGAACATTTTCAGGAAAGGAAATAAAACTAACCGTTAACCGCGATGGTAAAGAGATCGAAATGCCAATGAAGGTCGGTTCGCGTGAATTCACCAGCTTCAGCCTGGCAGAAAAGAGCAACGCGACCGTTCAGCAGTTGAAGATCCGTGAGGGCTGGTTGAAAAGGTAGTTATTCGACCGTGGTTTTCAATTCACTAAATAGCTCGATAAAATCCGTCAGTTGATAATTTGCATTGAGGCCGCTGGGATTTGGCAGGAGCCAGATCCCGGTGTTGCCGACTTTCTCTTCCTGTAAGCCGACTCGCGCCTTTGGCCGGTCAAATGCGGTTCGATATGCACCGAGGCCGAGGACACCGAGCATCTTCGGTTTGAAGAGATCGAGCTTTTCAAGCAGAATCTTTCCACCCGCGATAAACTCTTCCTTTGACAGCTCATCCGCTCTTGCCGTCGTTCGCTCTACAAAACACGTTATTCCGTAACCGCTGTCGAGCAGTTCCGCCTCTTCCGAGGGGTCGAGCAAGCGATCGGTAAATCCGGCGCCATAAAGAACTTTCCAAAACCGATTCCCCGGCCGGGCGAAGTGCAGCCCGGTCGCACCTGAATACAATCCTGGATTAATGCCGCAAAAAAGCACCTTCAGATCAGGTCCGATGATGTCTTCTATTGTTAGGTGAACTGCGTCAGCGAGTTCCTGTTTTGTTGGTTTTCGTGCTGCCATGTTTTGTAGCAATATCATAGCGTCTCGTCCTGTTATTTAGATATTGCCGGTAAGTAGATAGCCGCTTAAATGGTAAAATCAAGCGATCAAAACAGATGCCGATAGGGACCCAAAATATCGTTGAATTTAAGAGCGTCAGCTTTGAGATCGGCGGCTCAAAGATCCTCGAGTCTCTAAATTTCGCTGTATCAAAGGGCGAGATCCTGATCCTGCTAGGTGAATCGGGCTGCGGCAAAACCACTACGTTAAAACTCATCAACCGTCTTATCGAACCGACGTCTGGAATGATCCTCGTCGAGCAAAAACCGACGTCCAAATGGGATAAGATCGATCTCCGGCGTCATATTGGCTACGTTTTGCAGGACGGAGGGCTTTTCCCTCACATGACGGTCGAGCAAAACGTTGGTCTGCCGCTCGCGATCAAGGATATAAACACAAAAAACGAGCGACGAGTCAACGAAATGCTAGATCTGGTCGGCCTTGACCCCGCGAAATTCGCAAACCGTTACCCGCACGAACTTTCCGGCGGCCAACGGCAACGCGTTGGAGTCGCACGGGCTCTGGTTACTGATCCTGATCTGTTGCTGCTAGACGAACCCTTCGGTGCTCTCGACGCGATAACTCGGACGAATCTACAGAAAGAGTTTGCGAAACTTGTTAAAGAACTCGGTAAAACTGCTGTCTTCGTCACGCACGACCTCCACGAGGCGATGCTGTTGGGCTCGCGAATAGCTCTGATGGAAAAGGGCAGTATCGTCCTCCTCGAAACGCCCGGGAATTTCCGACTTTCCGAGATTCCGCTCGTCCGTGCCTATCTCGATACGATCACGGTGCCCACTTGAACAAAAACTGGGTTATATTATTGAAACGATGAACAACACAGGTCAGAACAGACGCGAGTTTTTGAAAGCGGGAGCAGCCGGCCTGGCGGCGATCGCATTCTTTCGAAATGCCAAAGGCGAGATCGTCGTCGCAGCCGCGGAAGGCGATCCCTTTCCAGAGCTTGTCGAGGTCACGATCCCACAGCTTCAGGCTCAGATGAAGTTGGGCAAGCTTACAGCCCGCCGTTTGACCGAGATGTATCTCGAACGGATCAAACAGATTGACACAAAAACGCATTCCGTCCTCGAACTAAATCCCGACGCCCTGACGATCGCCGATGCGCTCGACAAAGAGCGGAAAAAGGGCAAAGTTCGCGGGCCCATGCACGGCATTCCCGTTTTGATCAAGGACAATATTGACACGGCCGATAAAATGCACACTACAGCCGGTTCGTGGGCACTGTATGACGCACCAACGCCAAAACAGGATTCGCCTCTGGCCGCGGGCCTACGCAAGGCCGGTGCCGTCATTCTTGGTAAGACAAATCTTAGCGAATGGGCAAACTTCCGGGCCAATCCCAGAAATGGCCGGGGAACCAGCGGCTGGTCAGGACGAGGTGGCCAGACGAATATGCCGTACTTTCTCGATCAGAATCCGAGTGGTTCGAGCTCAGGGTCAGGCGTTTCGGTTTCGGCCAATCTGTGTGCCGTCGCTATCGGCACTGAAACAAATGGCTCGATAATCTCGCCGGCTGTCACCAACGGTGTGGTTGGTCTCAAACCGACCGTCGGTCTCGTCCCGCGCACCGGGATCGTCCCGATCTCACATACACAGGACACCGCCGGGCCGATGACGCGAACCGTAACTGACGCTGCAATTTTGCTCGGAGCGATCGCTGGAACGGACAAACTCGATTCCGCGACCGCTGAAGCTGATAAGAAAAAAGCAAAGGATTACACCAAATTTCTCGATGCCGGAGGCCTCGAAGGTGCCCGACTCGGTCTCGTTTTTACACCCCCGCAGCGGAACGGCGATCTCTACAAAGCTTACTTCCAGCCGTTTATCGATAAGATGAAAGACGCGGGAGCAACTCTTGTTGACGTGACCTTCCCAGATTACGGACCGACACAAGCCGACCGGCTCGCCATTTTGCAATACGAATTTAAGGCCGATATTGCGAAATACCTAGCCGCTCGGGGAGGCAAATATAAAACCCTCGAAGACCTGATCAAATTTAACGAAGACAATAAGGACAAGGAGCTCCAGATCTTCGGTCAGGAGATATTCATCGATTCGCAAAAGCGTGGCGATCTCACAGATAAAGCATACACGGTCGCCATCGCCAAAGTCCGCAGATCCGTCCGCGAAGACGGCATCGATGGCCTGATCGCAAAAAATAACCTCGACGCCTTCGTCGGCCCCACAAGCGGAGCCGCCTACTCAGTAGCCGCGGTGGCAGGCTATCCGTCGATCACGGTGCCGCTCGGACTTCGCGAGATACCGGCCGGCACTGCCCAAAACGGTACCGCGATCCCGGCCTCGATCCAGGCCACCGGCATGCTGTTTATGGGAACCGCCTGGTCAGAACCAAAGTTGCTCAAATATGCATACGCCTTCGAACAGCTGGCGAAAGGACGCGTGACGCCGCAGTTTTTACCGACGTTTCCGAAGAAGTAGTGACAGAGTTCCTTCGCTTCCTCAGTTCAAACTGGCCTGAGCTGCTCACGCTGACCCGCGAGCATATTTTTCTTGTGTTTATTTCGACGGGTTTCGCGGTGCTGTTTGGTGTTCCGCTTGGTGTTTTGCTGACTCGTGTTAGGTCGCTTCAAACGCCGGTACTGGGCTTTGCGAACATTATGCAGACCGTGCCGAGCCTCGCACTTTTCGGGCTTCTGATCCCAATTCCATTCATCGGCGGCATCGGCGCTAGAACTGCGATCATCGCTCTGGCACTTTACGCACTGCTGCCGGTTATCCGCAATACGGTCACGGGAATTCTCGGGATCGATCCGAAAACAAAGGAAGCCGCGATCGCCCTCGGGATGACTGAATGGCAGAGGCTAAAGATCGTCGAACTGCCGCTCGCGATGCCGGTTATGTTGACTGGGATTCGTGTCGCAGTGGTTATTTCCGTTGGTGTTGCAACCGTTGCAGCGGCAGTTGGAGCAGGCGGATTGGGAACATATATCTTCCGAGGCCTGCGGCAAAACGACAATAATCTACTAATCGCCGGAGCCTTAGCCTCAGCTCTGCTCGCTCTGATCTGCGATTTCGCTCTCGGGCAATTTGAAAAGAGCTACGCAATCGGTGAACGCAAACACGCGGGCCGTCGAAGGTTCATAGCCGCCGGAGTAGCCGCCGCTCTGGCTATCGTTGTTGGTCTCGGCTTTATTTCAAATTTCAGATCTGATATCTCAAAGAACACGCTCGAAACCGGGATCGAGAAGAAAGATCAGAAAACGGTTGTCGTAGGTTCAAAAGATTTTACGGAATCAGTTATCCTCGCCGAGATCCTCGCTCAAATGCTTGAAAAGGAGGGCGTAGCGGTCACACGCCAATTCGAGCTCGGCGGCAACATTGCCCACGAAAGCCTGCTCTCCAGCAAGATCGACGTCTATCCCGAATACACCGGCACCGCCTACACCGCTATCCTGAAACATGTTCCAATCACCGATGCCCAGACGGTTTACGACCAGACAAAAGCGGAATACGCCGAAAATTTTAAGCTCGACGTCAGTCCGTCACTCGGGTTTTCAAATGATTTTGCGATCCTCGTTCGCGGCGAAGTCGCTCGGCAAAGCAATCTCAAAACCATCTCCGACGCGGTGCCGCTCGCCAAAAATTGGCAAGCCGGATTTGGCCAGGATTTCATGTCTCGAGCGGATGGATACGCCGGATTTTCGAAAGCCTACGGTTTTTCCTTCTCCAAACAGCCCCGCGAAATGGATCTCTCGCTTACAGTTCGCGCACTCGCTGGCAAACAGCTCGACATTATCGCCGGCAACTCGACCGACGGCTTGATAGCCGCTCTTGACCTATTCCAACTAGAGGACGATAAACATTTCTTTCCGCCCTACCAGGCAGTGTTCATCTCGCGTCTGGAAGTCAGCGAAACGCTAAGAGCAACTCTTTCAAAACTTAAAAATGCCATCTCAACCGACGAAATGCGAAAGATGAACTACGAGGTTGACGGCAACAAGCGAACGCCTAAGGAAGTCGCGGCGGAGTGGCTCGCAAAACAATAGCTTGCTATTTATCGTAAACTGTTGTAATCTCATAACTTGATAATTCCGTATCTCATTCATCGACGGTAAACTCGCCTTTATGTTAGGGCGTAATAGATAGTTCGAGGCACGGTTCGTTAATAACTGTTAGAAGATGTTCCCTGAGAAGGTGAACTCCTCGAACGTAGGTTCCTTCCTTGCTACCGTTTCACTGAAGATCACACCGCGTTAGTAGCTTCTTATTACAATCCCGAAGAAATATTCGGCAGTCGTATTGTGTTTACTTAATTGTATTCACAGTGATGGCTCCGGTGAATTATAGGTTTACCGGCATAAGCGCAGGATGCGTCTTCAGTAGATATAATTTTATTTAATTAATGACTTTTAAAGATTTAGGCTTGCTTCCGTTTTTGACGGATAAGTGCGAGCAGATGGGTTACACAGAACCGACGCCGGTTCAACAACAAGCAATTCCGGTCCTTCTTCAGGGCGGAGACATTCTCGCCAGTGCCGAAACAGGTACAGGCAAAACCGCAGCTTTTCTTCTGCCGATCATTCAGCAGTTGAGCGAGAGCAAGAACAAACCGGGAACGAAGGTTCTCGTCCTTTCGCCGACGCGCGAATTGGCTAACCAGACCGAGGCTGCCTGCCGCGAGTTCGCCCCTAAGGGCATCACGTGCACGGCGATCATCGGCGGAGCCGGTTACAAACGTCAGATCGACAGCCTCAAGCGTGGTGCAAATATCATCATCGCGACACCTGGCCGCCTGATCGATTTTATGGATCAGGGCTTGATCGATTTCCGCGGACTGACGCATCTCGTCCTCGACGAAGCCGACCGCATGCTCGATATGGGCTTCCTGCCGTCGATCAAACGCATCGTCAAGGTCATCCCGGCTAAACGCCAGACGCTTTTCTTCTCGGCAACGATGTCAGGCGAGATCGAGCACATTGCCTATGCAATGCTAACCGATCCAACGTTCATCGAGGTTAGCAAACGCGGCAAGGCCGCAGTGACGATCGAACAGACCGCATATCCGGTTGCACAGCAATCGAAAATGCCTCTCCTCCTCGACTTGCTCGATAAGGAAAACTTCGACCGCGTCCTGGTTTTCACCCGCACTAAGCGTGGTGCTGACCGTGTCGCCCATATCCTCGAGAAGCGTGACCACAAATCGAACCGCATCCACGGTGACCGTTCACAGTCACAGCGTGAGGCTGCTCTTCGCAGCTTCAAATCCGGACATACGAACGTCCTGGTTGCGACCGACGTGGCGGCACGAGGTATCGATATCGATTCGATCTCACATGTGATAAACTATGATATACCCGAGGCTCCGGAGGATTACGTTCACCGCATCGGTCGAACGGGCCGTGCCGGAAAAAACGGAACAGCGATCACGCTGTTCACCGTTGCCGAAGAACATTCGATGCGTGCCATCGAACGTCTGACGGGTGAGAAAGTCGAACGCGTTGTCCTTCCTGATTTTGGCGGACACGACTTTACTCCTGCAGCAGTCAAGAAAAACGGTACGTCGGCTCGTAAGAGCTTCCGATCGTTTGGCCGCCGCAGATAAGATAGGCAGGTGAAATTATGAAAGAAAAAGCTTACGCAGTAGACGATTCGGTTGAAATGATGTGTTCGGCATGCGACCTTGAGCAAAATCACAAGGTCGTGACCGTCACCAAACAGGGCAAAATAACCAAAGCTGCCTGCGAGACCTGTGAAACGGTCAGTACATTTGCCCGGGGCGTAAAAACCTCGGTTTCGGTCTCGAGCGGCGGCAGAGCTGCTTCGCCCTATGACCGTTCACGCAAGTACCGCAAGGGCCAGGCCATGACGCACGACAAGTTCGGTCATGGCGAAGTTACCGCGGTCATCGAACCCCAAAAGATCGATGTCCTCTTCGGCGACCAAACCCGTCGGCTGATCCACGCACAGATCTAAACCAAGCTTCGGGAATCAACGCGTACCTGATGATAGTTTTACTTTCAAAAAGGCCAGTCAGAAAACCGCAAGGTTATCTGATTGGCCTTTTTAAGCTTTCAGCGATCAGCGGTCAGCATTCTGCCTTCCTCAGCTCTTTGCTGACCGCTGACTGCTCACTACCAAAATGGACAACAAATACCAGATCGTAAAACCCAAAAAGCCCGAGACCAAGATCGAGATCCTGCAGCAAAAGATCGAGGACCTGGTAAAGGTCCGTGACCAGGAAAAGGACCTCGCCGCCAAACGGAAACTCAACGCCGAGATCATGACCCTCTATGCCCAATACGAGCGTTTAAAGCTGTGATCGGATAACGTGACTTTTTGTGTAAAATCACTTTTCACCAAACTTTACCAAAAAATACCGCATAAAAAGTGTGAATCGATTCACACTTTTGCCATCCTAAGTCCTGAGAGCCCTATAAATACTGGCTTTCAGTGATTCACACCAAGCCGTGAGAGCCAAAAACCGGATGTGCGTAGGTAGAGGAAAATGCCCCGTTTTCGAGCGGTTTGCGTGAGATTGGTAGAGGTATTTGCGAGATTGGTGAAACGTGACTGGAGCGCATGCGTCCCCGCTTGCCGACGCCCGTTCCTCCGGCGTGAAGAGCTTAGTATTTTTCAACTTGAATAATAAATCACGTCCGTTGAGCGTCCCGAAGCGGAACGCTTGCAAGCGAGGGAGCCTGCGTTCCCGGGTGGCTATAGCTGTGATCGTTCTATTCCCACTCGATCGTGCTTGGGGGTTTGGACGAGATATCGTAGACGACACGGTTTACGCCGCGGACTTCGCTGGTGATCCGCGACGAGACCGCCGCGAGGAAATCATGCGGCAGGCGTGCCCAGTCGGCGGTCATGCCGTCGGTTGAGGTGACGGCTCGGAGGGCTACGGTTCGTTCGTAGGTGCGGAAATCGCCCATGACGCCGACCGACTGGATCGGGAGCAGCACGGCGAAGGCTTGCCAGACGTCCTGGTAGATGCCGAAATTGTGCAGTTCCTCGATAAAGACGCGATCGGCTTTTTGGAGCAGCTCGACCTTTTCCGGTGTGATGTCGCCGAGGATGCGAACGCCGAGCCCGGGGCCGGGAAATGGATGCCGCTGGAGAATTTCGTCGGGAATGCCGAGATCCTTGCCGATCAGCCTGACCTCGTCCTTGAAAAGCTCACGCAGAGGCTCGATAAGCTTAAGGTCCATCTTTTCCGGCAGGCCGCCGACGTTGTGGTGTGATTTGATCGTGACGGACGAACCTCGCAGGCTGACGGACTCGATCACATCGGGATAAAGCGTGCCCTGAACCAGCCATTTTGTGCCCTCGACCTTTTTCGCTTCGGCATCGAAAACGTCAATGAATTTGGCTCCGATCGCTTTTCGCTTTAGTTCAGGATCGACCACATTTGCGAGGACAGAGTAGAAATCTTCAGATGCATCGACTCCGCGGACGTTGAGATGCAGATTGTTTTTATAGACCTCGAGGGTGTCTTCGAACTCGCGGTAGCGAAGCAATCCGTTATTCACAAAGATGCAAGTCTGCCGGTCGCCGATCGCTTCGTGGACGAGCACGGCCGCGACGGTCGAATCGACACCGCCCGATAGGCCGCAGACAACATTATCGGTCGGGCCGACGATGTCGCGGATCTTCTCGATCTCTTCCTTGATAAATTGCGCGGGTGTCCAATCGCCTTTGCATTTACAAATATCAAATATGAAATTTCTGATTATTTCCTTGCCCAAAGGCGTGTGGCTGACCTCGGGATGAAACTGAACACAGTAGATGCCGCGTTCCGGATTCTCGATCGCCGTGGGCACGTCTTCGCTGGTTGCGACTGCGACAAAACCATCGGGCATACGCGTCATGTGGTCGCCGTGGCTCATCCAGACGTCGAGTTCGAAAGGAAGTTCATTGAACAATGCCGTTTTGCCGCTTAAAACTTTCACGCGAGCAGCGCCGTATTCGCGGCGGTTTGCCGGCTCGATCGACCCGCCGAGGTCGAGAGCAACGAGCTGCATTCCGTAACAGATGCCGAGGATCGGAACATTGAGTTTTTGATAAAACCCTTCCTCAACGCGCGGAGCGTCCTCATCCGTCACGCTCGACGGCCCGCCAGACAAAATAACGCCCATCGGCCGTTTCGCCGCGATCGCGTCCGCCGATAGATGAAATGGATGTATCTCGCAATAAACGCCCTGCTCACGCACACGCCGAGCGATGAGCTGCGTGTACTGTGAGCCAAAATCGAGGATAATTATGGTTTCGTGATGCAAAATAGAACGGCTCCCGAGTTTGTATAAAGAGAGAATTATACGCCGTTCGCCAGCGTTTGCAGAATGTGAACGCGGGGAAGATCTGAAACTCTATCCGGCATTCGGACGAAAGAACAATATTGTCGCTGGCTCGTTAACATTGTGGAATACGATTTCCTAAACATTAGAAGCATCCTCATCTTTATCTGCATCCTGCAAGGTCTGATCTTTGCGGGGCTGCTCGTAAATCGCGGGATCAAGCAGAGGACGAAAGCCGATCTGTGGCTCGCGTTGCTGCTGGTCGTACTGAGCTCGAGCCTGATCACGCCGTTTATCGGGTTTGCGAATGTTTATGACCTGAATCAATGGCTAACGTACTTTCCTTTCTCGATCAGCTATCTGCCGCCGGTTCTGGTCTGGTTTTACGTACTTAGTCTGACGAATTCGCAGTGGAAATTAACACGAAAGGACCTGCTTTATCTGATCCCAACGGCCGTGTATCTTGTATTCCGGTTCACGATATTTTTTCAGAGCGAGGCTTGGAAAGGATGGTTTGATGGGGCGTATTACCGTCCGGTCATAGGGCCGCTGGTATTTGCGACCGAATTCGCGTGGAGCGTGCTGCTGTTATTTTGGTCGATCCGGCATTACCGGAAATACCGAAATTGGCTCGACGAAAATTTCTCCGACACTGAAAAGATTAAGTTCGACTGGCTGCGGAATTTTCTTTACACGTTTTCGGCGATCCTGCTGCTCGGGGCGTTGTTTGATTTTACGAACAGTTTTCTGTTTCGGCTTTCTTATATTCAGTACTTTTATTTTGAGGTAGTTCTCGCGCTTTCGACCTACTATTTAGCGGTTGCTGGCTATCTACGGTCAAAAACCATTGACCTGACTTTTTCTGATGCTCCCGCCAAGGCGACCGAATCGCGGCGTTCGCTACTTTCCGACAACGAACTAGAACGCCTGAAAGAAAAGCTGCAGGCCGTAATGCGCGACGAACGGCCCTATCTCGAACCCACGATCACGCTGACCGACCTGACGCGGATCGTCGGCGTCAATTCCAACGTGCTCTCGCACGCGATCAATCAGGGATTTGATAAGAATTTCAACGATTTCATAAACGAATACCGAATAAACGAAGTCAAATCCAAGCTCCGTGACGCCGACGAATCGTCGCTGCTCGCCATCGCCTTCGACAGCGGTTTTAATTCAAAAGCCACCTTCAACCGGGCATTCAAAAAATTTACCGGCGTTTCGCCAAAGGAATATCAGGACAATTTGACCGCTAAATAGTCTCAAATCATCACAAATAAGCCTCAAATGATGATGTGAGGCGATGTGCTGCTCCGCGAGCCGTAATCTCGAATCAGTACGAACACTACTTCGAGAGGAAACAGATGAACAAATTATTCTTAGCAGCGATCTTAGCCTTAATAACCTTTGCGGGAACCGCAGTTTCACAAAGTAAAACCTTCTATCAAACCATCGACGGAAACTGGGAAGGAACGCTTGAGTATCAAGACTATTCGGAAAACAAACGCGTAAAGCTCAAGACATTTCTGATAGTTAAAGCCGCTGTAGACGGTAATTCTGCCGAGATCACGACCGTTTACGACGACTTTGGGACGATCATTAAAGATGTCGAAACAGAGAAGATCGATACAGCCGCGAAGAGATTCCTATCAGGCGATTTTGAATACAAGATCGAATCGGTCGAGAACGGAAAGATCGTCCTGCTCGGCAGCGGCCAGGACGGCGAGAAGGTTGAGCCGATGCGAAAGACGATCACTTTTGACGACAATTCCTTAACTTTCTTAAAGGAAACGCGAACGCCGTGGCAATTCCGCAATCGACTCACACTAAAGCGAACGAGTGAGAACATTCTCGAAAAAAAGACATTTTCACCGGCACAGTTAAAAGAAGATCTTGAGGTGCTGAAGAAGGCTTTGGTTTCACTGCATCCAGGTGTCTATCGCTACAACACACCCGAAAACCTGGAGCGCGAGTTCGCCAAGATCGAGGCAAAACTCAACACGCCGCTATCCGAGAATACCGCCTTTCTTTTGTTTTCGCAGCTTACCGAAAAGATCAAATGCGGCCACACCTATCTGAATCCGTACAATCAAAACAGCGTCGTCCGAGAGCGGATATTCAACGGCAAGACCTTTCTTCCATTCTATTTCCGCATCATCGATGGTAGGTTCATCGTCACCGAAAACGCCTCGCCAAATCCCCTCGCACTCGGAAGTGAGATCACAAAGATCAATGGAATTCCAGTCAAGAAGATCATTGACGAACTATTGACCGTAACAAGAGGTGACGGGAATTCAACGCTCGAACATCGGATCAATTCACTGGAATTAACCCGCTTTGAGGCAGAAAGATACGCCCTCTTCGATATGTATTTCCCACTGTTTTTCCCTGTCAGAGACGAGAAGTTTTCGATCGAGGCGATAGATCTTGTCACTAAGAAGAAGATCAACTTTCATGTTCCTGCCGTAACCAAGTCAGACCGCAAACAGGAAATGGCTAAGCGTTACGGCAAAACGCCTACGTACGACGACGGCTGGAAATTTGAGATCCAGGATAATTCGACGGGCTACCTGAAGGTCGAGAATTTCATCACCTGGCGGCTCAAAACGATAAAATTCAAGGAGTTTCTGGCAAATGCATTCGCAGAGCTGCGGGCAAAAAATATCAAAAACCTTATCATCGACGTTCGCGGAAACGGCGGCGGCGATATGGATCCCGGATTTGAGATCTCGCGCTATTTGGCCAAGCAACAGCTGCCGCCGTACGCCGAAAGCCGGCGACTGGTACGCAATGTCTCGGCAAACCCGGAACTTTCTAAATTTGTCAGCACCTACGATGATGCGATCATGTACGCACTCAAAAACGGCGTTCCGGCAGCATTTTATCGAAAGTTTGACGCAAATTACTTCGAGATAATCGGCCGCGAAGACTATCCGGCTGTCGAACCTTACGAGAACAATTTCACCGGACGCACATTTGTTATCGCTGATTCAAGTAACGCCTCCGCGACCTTCCAGTTTCTCGACTATATCCAGCAAAACCGTCTCGCAACCATCGTCGGCCAAACGACGGGTGGCAATAAACAAGGGATAAATGGTGGCAATTACCTATTCCTGACGCTGCCGAACTCAAAAGCTGAGATCGATATTCCGCTCTATTTCCAGTCACCGCTGAAGCCGAAAAAAGACGAGAGCGTCGTGCCAGAGATCGTCGTAAAAAGAAAAACCGAGGACATCGGCAACAAGTTCGACCGCGAGATGGATGTGATCAGAGCCATGATCGCAAAGGGAATTCGCCAATAAACTTGACAACGGACGGGGAAATTTTTAATCTTTAGGTTCGCCACCGTTAGGCAGCGATATTCCGCAGTAGCTCAATGGCAGAGCATTCGGCTGTTAACCGAAGGGTTGTAAGTTCGAGTCTTACCTGCGGAGCCAATTTAATCAATAGGTTACGGGCACCAAGTTGGTGCCCGTTTCTTGTTGCACACATTTCTGCACACATTTTTTGCCTGGGCATTACTAATGTCGTGGACTTCAATTCCGACGTGTCTCAAGTACGGATGATTACAGTCCGGTTCGTATGGACGATCTTCGCATGAGCGTCGACAAGGATGCGGTAGAATACGCTCTAAATCGCTAATAAAGTTTAGATTAGGCGACCGTTAGCCGGTGGAGGATAGATGAATATGTTGGTTCAATTTGGCGCTTCGCTCTTTGATTTTGTTGCATTCGCGACTTTAATTTCGAGTGCATTTTCACAAACTCGCCGCCTTCGAAAAAGCCCTCGAGGCCGATCCAAACTACAAGTCCCCCAAACCAACCTCGCCAAGCTCAAGGAACAAATGGCCGGCGGCTCAACAGGAGCCCCTGCGTCGATATCGGCAGGATATTTCCAACTCGACTTTCCAAGCCATTTCTCACATGGACGTAAGGAGCCTCGGTTCCTGGAAGGCGGCATCCCGGTTTCTGGCTACAATGGCGGGGAGTCGCCCATGGTCTGGCTGGCAAAGTGCAAGACCCCGAATGGTGATGGCATCTGCTACCCGACCCATTTGGATTGGAGCGTGCCGGGGTATCAGTCAAGCGGGATCATGCTCTCGACCAATCTCTCATGGTGGGGTGATCAACTTCAAGGCAAGCCTGCATTTCGATTAACTGTGGAGGGCAGGCTCGTAATCGAAAGGTCGTTGGTTCGACTCCGATGGGCGGCTCCATTCTTTCAATAAGTTACGGGCACCAAGCTAGTGCCCGTTTTTGCGTTCCCACCTGAATTCCCACCTAATTTTCTTGAAATCGAGATCTACCAATATCAGCGCAGCGACTCCGAGAACAGAAGTGTCGGCAAACACGTTGCATGGCCGCAGAAGTATATGCTCTCACGAAGAAGATTCTGACTCTGGCTGGGTGCCCGTGACGGCGATTTACGCATCAGGATTTGCTAAAGCAAGAATGTGAGGTTCTGTCATGAATTACCTTAGCAAGGGAAACATCCACGTTCCGGGGCTATTTAAATGCTTTACATTCTTAGCGTTCTTATGTACAATCCGACATATTTTAAAAGAATGACTATTCGTAGTCTGTCCGGTGAGTAGTCGGATAACTATGGCTTTCAGGTGCAGCTCCTATGGATAACTTGCACGATTCTGAAGTCGCGGCTTCTGCGAAGGCGGATTCGTCTAAACTTTCGGAAACAACAACAATCGATTTCAATGAACCGGGCACACTCGTAGGCCGGGTACTTGATGGCCGCTTTTTCATCGAGAAAAATCTTACGGATGGTGGTGCAGACACTGGCGGAATAGGTGTCGTCTATCTGGCCAAAGATACCAAGTTGATGGGAAAGGATGTGGTCGTCAAGATCCTGAATGAGAATGCTCTCAAACATCCTGATATCGTTCGCAAATTCGAACACGAGAAAGAAGCTCTTATTAGGCTCGACCATCCCGGCATTGTCAGGATCCTCGATTCAGGTATCCTCAACGACGGAAATCCATTCATGGTAATGGATTATATTCGAGGGCACTCGCTCCGCAAGGCGATACAACTCGCAGGCAGATTACCCCTTGATGTTGCCGCGAATGTTATCGAAAGTGTCACTGACGCGTTAACAGCAGCCCACAGCGAAAAAGTCTTACATCGCGATATCAAGCCCGAAAATATTATGCTGACTCCGATCGAGGAAGGCCTCTATCGAGTTCGTCTAATCGATTTTGGCATTGCTCGAGTTGGGGAGTCGAAGCTTGCGCCAGAAACGGAGATTTCACGAGCCATCGGCTCGATACTTTACATAGCCCCGGAACAATTGATCGGCAGATTGGACCTGACGCCGGCGGCTGATATTTTCTCGACGGCTATAGTTGCTTACGAAATACTAACGGGTGAGGTACCGTTCAAACCAGTTGCCCTAGCCGAGATGTATCAGCTCGAAAAGGACGGAGTGATCACCCCACCTACTGCATTGCGTCCCGACATGCCTCGCGAAGCGGAGCGAATTCTACTCTCGGCCCTTGAGTTCGACCCAGAAAAGCGTCCGCAAAATGCTAGAGCGTTCGGCCGCTATCTCGCGCATGAATTGCGAAGTGACGGGCGGGAAACGGATCGTTTTTTTGCCTCGATCAAGACAGAATTCCACAGTTCACCCACTCAGTCGATGGAACTCGAGCATGCTATCGAATTTGACACGATCAAACGCATTGAAGCCACTAGCCCGGTCGACAAGCTGCTCCGAGCGGCCAAGTTTGTATTGCCGGTCGCAATAGTTCTTGCATTGATCGGAATAACTGGCGCTTATTTTGCCTGGAATTCAGCTGCACCTTCGCCACCGGCCGCTCAACCTTCGGCGAATAGCCTCCCGAACGACCTTGGCCCTGAGCGGAAATTTGCGTATTACCTTATGGTCCAGAAAATGCGCAATGGTAAACCATTCGAAGCCCCATACCGCTCCACTGGGCAGGCGACGGTTGAGCGATTACCAAACGATTATGACGTTTGTGCCCGAATCAGAAGGCTACATGTACGTTTTCAATCAGGGTAAGAATAAGAATGGGAACTTGGAATACTCCTTACTGTTCCCTACCCCACTTAGGAATAATGGCGTGTCTAAGGTCGCCGCCGGGCAGACTGTCGAAGTAGCCGGCAACGTGAGCGGGGAGCGCGGAACTGAGATCAATTGGATGATATGGGCGAAGGAGTCCGTTCCTGAACTTGAGAATATAGTCAAGATAGCATTTGCCACCCAGACCGGTATAGTTAACCCCGCGGGCGGTCAGACACTTAGAGCTTTTCTCGAAAAGAATCAAAAAGAGATACCGGCAATCGAAAAGGACGCGGTGAATCTGCAGTCGATCATTAGAGCAAGGGGTGACGAAGTCGTTCACCGGTTTGAACTGGAGCACCAGTGAACTTCGATCTTTTATAAAGATAACATCCAAGGTCATGAGTAATGCGAATTAAGGATCGCTTTGGAGGTTATTACTTTTTCTATGAGGATGCTCTCCACTAAAATCCTTCTTTCACCTAACGTACGCCTATTTTTGTTTGGCGGTACGATATCGGCCCAACGTAACGTCCACAAGCAGATACAAACACAGAAACGAGTCATATTAACAGTAGAATCTTGCGCCCGTTTGTGGCCACTCACCTTCGCAGATATTCGCGTGACGCAGTCGATTCATTGGGGAGACGCTAAAAAAGGTAGTCCGATGATCGGGCTTCGTTATGGATTGGTTTAGCAGCGAACGAATTTTGTTTATGGAGTATTGAAAGAAAACCATCCTATAAATCAATAAGAGTAACGGACATGAAAAGAACCCTCTCTCGGATATTTTTTATCGCGGCCGCCACTGCATTAGCGGTTATTGGAAGCAAGGCCCAGGAATATCGCGGTGTTGTTCCTGGCCTCGTCAGATATGTAAAAGATGGAAAGGTGAAAGAATCGAGCCTGTACGACAGTAGCCATGCACTAGTGATCGGTATGAACGATTACAAGTACTGGAAACCATTGCAGGGCCCCGGTCGAGATGTTGAAGCTGTAAGGTCCGTCTTAACCGAACACGGATTCGACGTCACGGTAAAAATGAATCTCACCGGCGTTGAGTTAAAAAAGGCTATCGAGACTTTTGTCAATACATACGGTTTAGACGGCAACAAGCGGATACTCGTCTATTTTGCGGGACACGGACATACGCTGAAATCCCCTGATGGTCGCGATTTTGGCTATATTGTTCCAATTGATGCTCCGGATCCCAGAAAGAACGAACTGCTATTCAAGCAAGTCGCCCTTGATTTCAAGACAATTACAGGTATTGCAGGCAGCATTCAGACCAAGCACTCGCTATTTGTATTCGACAGCTGTTTTTCGGGCCACCTCACCACCCGGTCTGACAGCAATACAATTCCTCCGTCGATCTCAGAGTTTATAAGCAAACCAGTTCGCCAGTTCATCACCTCGGGCAGTGCAAACCAGGAAGTGAATGACGACAGTGCATTTCGTCGGTTCTTTGTTTCCGGTTTACAAGGGGAAGCCGATCTCAATCGTGATTCCTTTGTAACCGCAAATGAACTGTTTAATTACCTTTCAAAGAAAGTTGTCGATGAAATGAAACGGGAACAAACGCCCACCTATGGAAAGATCGAGGACGCTGAACTCAGATTTGGAGACATGGTTTTCGCTCTGAAAAAGAACGTACCGCCCGACACGTCTGAGGATAGGTTGTTCGAAGAAGCCAAAGAAGCGAATACTGTTCAATCTTACTCTGTGTTTCTGAACACGCAGAGATCGGGAAAATACTCAGCTCAAGCGTTGAATTTGTTTCTTAATGCTTACAACCGCGAGAATCGGGATTCGCCAAAGATATCTGTCGCAGCTCAGCCTACGGCCGCGGTCTATCGAGCCGCAGAACTTGCACCAAAACCATTCGAATTTGACACCGTCATGTTGGATGGAATGGGTGCGGAAATAACAAAAGAAAGAAAAACCGCCAATTCGGTTGATGAAGATCTCGGGAATGGAGTTACGATTCGCCTGGTCCAAATTCCATATGGGAAATTCAAGATGGGCAGCGTCGACGCGGAACCGATCCACAACGTCGACATTCCGGCTTTTTTTATGGGGGTGAACGAGATAACAAAAAAGGAATGGGAGGCGGTCGCCAAAATGCCCAAGGTGAAGATCTCCTTGAAAAAAGATCCCGCACCGAATCTGGTCGGCGATGATCTGCCCGTCGTGAATATATCCTGGGCAGACGCGATCGAGTTCTGCGAACGACTAAGCCGATTCACCGGGCATGTATATACCCTGCCGTCTGAGGCCGAGTGGGAATATGCTGCTCGAGCGGGGTCTGATGCGTTGTTCGCGTTTGGACCGCGGTTAAAGGATGATCTGGCTAATTTCGATGCAAGTAACATTTCAAAAGAGAACGTACAGGGGCAAGCTCGTAACCGTTTGATGCCGGTTGGCAGTTTCCGCTTCGCGAATCGATTTGGACTTTTCAATATGCACGGAAATGCCGCCGAATGGGTTTTTGATAGCTGGGTTCCTAACTACGTAGGTGCTCCCGCCGACGGAACCGCCCGGATCACGACAAGCGAAAAAAAGGTGATCCGCGGAGGCAATTACGAACTGACCGCGACTGGTGTCTGTTCGACGTGCAGGAGTTGGCTCGACGTCGGATCTTACTCTAATAAGGTCGGGTTCCGTATCGTTTTGCGTTCGACGGTCGGCAATTAAGGGATCGAATGGGAGGCTTTATGCAGCTTGCGATAAGAAACGGGCGATACTTCATCCTCTTTTTGCTTATCTTATTCAGTATTTCTCTTTCTCGTACCGCTCACTGCCAGACTCCGAAGGGGAACGTCGATGAGATCTCGGTTGTGACTTTCTTCCCTGATAAAAAGACAAGTGTGGTCATGGCCAACGATGCCACCTATCCGGGGGTTCGCGGAGACTATAAGGTTGACTTAAACGAACGGGGCATCGCCACTATTGAAGTTAACCTGAAAAAACTTCCATCGGTTTTTGACCTGCAGGGAACATTCTCAACCTATGTCCTTTGGGCCGTACTGGATGATGGGTCGACAGTTTTCTTGAGACAGATCCCATCCAGCAAGGAGGAAACTGTTGATCGGGATTTCAAAGATGAGTTTTCTCGCGGAAAGAGCTTTGCGCTAGTGCTCACGGCAGAACCTCACCATATGGTAAGGGAACCCAGCCGAACCATCATCCTTCGCAGCGGCCCCGCCGTCGGTGATAACGCTAATAGAACTAGCCCCAAAAAGGTTCAGTATCAGTTGAGCGAGAACGACTATTTTCAGGATCGCCCGAAAGTCGACAAGAAAAAAGATAAGGAATACAGAGAATTTCGTCGGACACCTCTTTCCTTATTAGGGGCGCGATATGCCGTTACGATGGCCTCGAATGCCGGGGCCGACACGGAAGCTTCGAAATTGCTAAACGAAGCGCGGGATTCACTTAATAAGGTGAATCAGCTCTGGCAACAAAAAGGAAATGAAAAGGAGATCGAGTCACTGGCCAATATTACGATCGGGCTTGCTGCGAATGCCGAGAAGAAGGCTATCGAAAGCAGACGGGTTCAGAAAATCGACCAGGAGAAATCGCGGGCAGCATCGGCTCTCGACGAATCCGTCGATGAGCTTCGCCAGGCAAATGAAAAGATCGAACGTCTCACTGAGGAACTCAATACAGTAAGAGCCCGCAGGGACAGCCTCGAACGCGACTATCTGAATAAGGAATCGCAGAGCAATCGTCTCGAAAAGGATGCCCGCGATGCCGTGAAAAAAGCAGAAGACTTTGCTGCCGAGAATCTGGAACTGAGGATCGACATTGAAAAGCTGAAAGACGAGGTTCAACGTTACAGAGCCGCAAAGGAGTTCTTAGATGAGATGCCGGTTCTTGAAGGCTTCTTGAAGACCTTTGGGGTCGTTCAGAAAAAGCCGAATGGCTTAGTTCTCACGATCAATGAACCGTATTGGATGCAGCCGGATTCCGCCGAATTTGCGACTGAAAATCTTGAAAGACTGGAAACACTGGCGAAAAAGATCGCGGATTCTAAGTTCATTCGTATCCAGATCAGTTCTTTCTCAACGGCAACTGGTGAAAATGTACCTGCCGGGCAGGCTTTTGCTGAAATTCGTGGGGCAGCCATAAGGGAGTACTTCAAAAAGTTTGGGGTGGATCCCAAACGCATGACCGCAAAGGCGTTTGTGCAGGGGCCGCTGGCAGGAAAGCCTAAAAAAGGCTTGCCGATAAATTTGAATTGGATCGAGATCGATTTTGCGTCATTAGACTGATCAGCAATAATTGGACTGTTTCAACGTCTTAGGTATGAAGAATTCGCAGTAGAGAACGAGCGCTGGCCGCTGTTCGTTTTACAAATAGGAGAGAAGAGCATGATAAGAGTTTCCGGTAATTTTTCCGATTCGTCTTTGTTAGTCTTCAAAGCACAGAATTTCCTGGCCGGGATTCTACTGCTCATACTCCTGACGGTTGTCAGCATAGGTGCCCAGGATACCGTGACAGGTGGTTTTCAGGGTGACGTAAGCGATAATCGGACCGGTAACCCGATCGCCGGTGCTGTCGTGACTATCAGGAGCGACCAAACGGGCGCCACATATAACCTAACGACCGATTCTAAGGGCGTTTTCTTTCAGGGATTACTTGCTCCCGGTTCCTATCAGATAAGGATCGCCGTACCGGGCTTCAGGGAAAGGCTACTCCGTCGCGTGATACGGATCACCGCAACTGGAGACATCGTGCCTGTACCCGTTTCGATGGAGCCGGAAACTACACCTTCGGCTTCGCCCGTCGTTCCCGAAGAGCCCGATAATATACGGGTGGTGATCAACACGATCGACGCTCGCCGTTCGTCTTCCACGAAAAAAGAGGAGATAGCTCAGATCCCTATCGGTGGGAATGGAATTACGCGGAGTTTTGATGAGATCGCTCTTCTCGTCCCCGGCGTTGCCCCGCCGCCTCAAACGATCGGCGATGTGGCGGGTCCCGGAGTAGGCCCTGGGGTCGGTTCGGCAGGCCAGTTCTCGGTTAATGGGCTTCGCTCCCGTGGTAACAACTTCACCGTTGACGGTTCCGACAATAACGACGAGGACATCGGCGTTAGGCGGCAAGGATTTATCTCATTCATCCCGCAGCCGATAGAATCTATTGAAGAATTCAGCATAATAACGCTGCTTGCTCCTGCTCAATTCGGCCGCAATATCGGAGCCCAGGTGAATGCCGTTTCAAAAGCCGGCGGCAATAAGTTTAACGGATCACTCTACGGCCACTTCAATTCCAGCCGCCTTAACGCTCGAAACCAGTTTGACAGCACGAATGGCGATGCCACCTCGCCGCTTCGAACGGCGGCTTCGCAATCGGTACTGCTAGACGGGCAACCAATAACCGTTCGAAATCAGAGCGGCGGGGAAGATCCTTTCACATTTGCAGAAGGTGGGGGAACCGTTGGCGGAGCGATGCTGCCGAACAGACTCTTCTACTTTTTCTCTGGAGAATATCAGCGGATCAATGCCCAACGCGAGAAAAACTTCGCTGTGCCGACGGTTGAGCAACGCGGGCCGTTTAGATCCGGAGCGACCGGTATTGCGTCCAATTTTTTTACCGGCACTCAGTTTCAGACGCCTCTCTTTCCAACAGGGCCGAACAGCAATGCTGTTTTCAGCCTTTTTCCTTTCGTAAATGATCCAACTGGTATCTATGGTGCGAACACATTCACGCAAACCCTGCGGGCAGATGGCCGCGGGGTTATTCTCTCGGGCCGGCTGGACGATAATTTCAAGATCGGTGACCGGGCCCAGTCGATTACCGGCCGTTATAATTTCACCGATGACGACAAGACGATCCCAGCCGTCAACGAAGCGATCTTCTCCACCGTCCGGTCAAAGATCCAGACACACAATCTTTCGCTTTTCCTCAACAGCGATCTAAGTGAGGCTTCTTCATCCAGCCGGTTGTTCAATCAGGTTCGCTTTTCGGTCGGGCAGACCCATCTGAAATTTGACGAGGTTCGTAATACCGATTTTCTGACGCCAAGCGATGATCTGCCGAACACACCGTTCATGCTGAACACGCGGGCGATATTCAACGTGACGCTGCCTCAGTACAACGGTCAGGCACGCTACACACGCATCCAGCCCGGTTTTGGGGTCGTGCCGGAATCCGTTGAAAACGTCATCGGCCCGCTTGGCCAGGTCGTTATTGCCGGCTTCAGCCCGCTGGGTGTTGATGTATATAATTTCCCGCAGGATCGAATCAACCGAACCTATCAGATCGCGGACGAGCTGTCGTGGAGGATCGGCCGCCATGCATTCGTATTTGGAGCCGACATCCGCCGCACCGATCTAAACAGCGATCTACCGCGGCTGGCCCGTACATTGCTGACCTTCAACGGGGCTCCGAGATTGATCGCGGAAATGGGACGTGCTCGAATGGAGGAATCGGTGATTTCTGTTTCCTGCCTCAGAGCGATCCGCGTTCGATCATTCGTCCTGAGGATCTGGTTGGGTTCGGAGCAGCGAGCAATTCCATTCTCACGCTCAACGTCGATCGACCGGATTCGCGGGTGAAACTACAGTACGATCAGCTGAATTTCTATGCCCAGGACACGTGGCGTGTGAATTCAGCGTTGTCGCTTTCATTCGGCCTTCGCTACGAATACAACACACCCGTTCATGAGGTTGACGGGTTGATCGAGAAAACGTTCTCTGACCCGCGCCTTACGCTCGTGCCGGTTCTGAGAGATCTGATAAACAACCGCTCGACTCTATATGCACCGGACCGCAACAATTTTGGCCCGCGTGTAGGTGTCGCTTATTCGGCAAATCTACTTGGCGACAAGCGTATCAGCGTTTTTCGGGCAGGCTACGGGCTCTTTTATGACCAGATCCTCGGTGCTGTCGCCAATCAGTCGCGAAATGTCTTTCCGACCTATCTGACCTTCAATTACGCGGCGTCGATCTTCAGCGGGTTTGGTTTGTCGATCGATAACCCCGCCATGTCAACGATCAATGGGGTTCCGCTGCGGCGTCCAGGGACGGTGAATGCCTACAATATCGCGGGCTTTAATGCCGCCGGCACGTCGTTTGCCGATGTTCTCTTACTCTCCGGAAATTTCTTTGCAAATTCGATAAACGTGACGCTGCCCAGCGAAAAGATGGAGATGCCGATGGCACATCATTATGCGTTCATCATTGAGCAGCAATTGAGTAAAAACTACACATTTTCAGTAGGCTATGTTGGAACCGCAGGCCGAAACCTGCTTCGATTTACGACGCCGAACCTTGGTTCAAGCCTGACGGTCTCACCTACGAGTCTGGAATCCAGCCCTTTCGCGGCTGTGCCGATCGCTCGCGGGTCTCTTTTTATTCCCTCTAGACCGCTTGATCGAGTAAACGCTGGTGGATATGAATCGCTCGGAGCAGTCAACCAGTTCGAAACTACCGCGCCGTCAAATTATCACTCTCTGCAAAGCCAACTACAGGCACGCTTTCTGAACCGGCTGAATTTCCAGCTTTCGTACACGTTCTCAAAGGCAACGGATGAAGTTTCGGATGTTTTCGATCTTGCGGGAGCGTACGTTCTGCCGCAAAACAGTTTTGATCTGAAAGCGGAGAGCGGGCCGGCAAATTTTGATGTACGGCACCGGATTGCATATGACCTCGTTTACAGTTTTCCCGCAGTCGATGGAAATCGCTTCATCCGCCATCTAACCAGGGATCTGCAGATCGCCACCACGGGAAGATTTCACTCGGGCCAACCCTTTACAGTTAATAGCGTCATCGACGTAAACCTCGACGGCAACGTAACTGACCGGCTAAACACGCTGCAGGGAATCGCCATAACCGGAGACCGCAGCCAACCGTTGCGGCTTACTACAGCCAATACGGCTTCGCTGCTCGCCCCATTCGGCCAAAACGGCCAGATCGGCCGCAACACATTCCGAGCAGGCAACGTCCTCGAACTCGACGTCTCAGTCATCAAACAATTCAAATTCGACACAACCCGGCTCACCTTCCGAACCGACATCTTCAACATCATCGACCGAGCCAACTACGGCATCCCCATCCGCCTGCTCGAGGCACCAGGCTTTGGCCGGGCGGTCAACACGGTCACGCCGGGAAGCCGGGTGCAGTTTTCGGTTAAATTTGAGTTTTAGCTGTGCTGATATATGGCGTGACACGCGGTCAATAGCATTTGGGTTGGCCGATGGAAAGTTAGAAAGGGGGTTTTGAAAGGAGATCATCTGAAATGCTCAAGCCTTACCAGACTATTCGCGGCCTTTGCTTTGTTATGTTGGCTTTCGTCCCCCTTACTGGCCCTTATTACTTAGGCGGTACAAAGGCCCAGGTCCAGGAGAAAATTAGCTCGCCGGGAGCGGTTTTCACCGTAACTAATACTAATGACAGCGGCGCAGGGAGTTTTCGGCAGGCGATTATCGACAGCAATAACGCTGCGGGATCGGACACGATCGCTTTTAACATAGCGGGCTCCGGAATCCGTACCATTACACCTTTGAGTAGCTTGCCTTCAGTTACCGAAACATCCATCATTGACGGCACCACACAGCCAGGCTTCACCGGGGTACCACTCATCGAAATTAACGGAGCCAGCGCGGGAAATTCGAACGGTTTAGTCGTTGACGCTAATGGTGCAACGGTTAAGGGTTTTGTAATAAATCGATTCCAGTCGGCCGGCATTCTGATCAATGGAAGCAATAATACGATCGCGGGAAATTATATCGGGACGAATGCTACGGGAATGGTACCTTTAGCGAATAATTTTGGCGGCATCCAGATCGTTGCTCCGGCTAGTAACAACTTAATAGGCGGCGTGACCGCTGCAGATCGAAATGTTGTTTCCGGTAACGTGATCGCTGGAATTGCTATCCAATCAATAACAAATGTGGTGAGTCCCCGGCAACTGGAAACCGAGTGCAGGGTAATTTCATTGGAGTTGCGGCCGACGGCATCACTTCACTTGGCAATACCGCCGGTAGTCAAGTCGGATGGGGAATCGGGATTTTCCGCCTTGCGAGCGGCAATTTTATAGGCGGGACGGGTAACGGTGAGGGAAATGTGATCGCAAATAATGACGGACCAGGAATAGGCGTTTTCACTTCTCCATTTCCGAACGGACCTACACTTTCGAACAGTATCCTCAACAACTCTATTTTTAACAAAGGCGCCCTCGGTATCGATCTCCAGAGTACAGGAGTCACCCGCAACGAACTTAACGATACCGACACCGGTGCCAACAACCAACAAAACTATCCAATACTCACTTCGGTTAGTGAATCCGCTGGTAATACGTTGATCCAGGGTTTATTGAACTCAACACCGAACACCAATTTTCAAATTCAATTCTTTAGCAATCCTTCGTGCGACTCATCTGGATTCGGCGAAGGACGAACATTTGTCGGTTCAGCTAATGTTTCGACAAATGCGAACGGTAACGCAGTTATTAACTCGATATTTACATCCGTCCCAACCACCGGTTACGTTACGTCCCTCGCAACCAGCTTCGACGGTAGCAATAATCCCTTAGATACTTCCGAATTTTCTCCCTGCCTTTCGCGCCAAACGGTGAACCTAAAGGCCGATTATCAGTTCCAGGGTAACCTGAATAGTACAGTTGCTGGAGCACCGCCAATGACGAATTTAACTGGCAGTGGAGGTGCAAATTCGTTCGTTGCTGATACGGTTGACGGTTATACCCGGCAGTCGCTTCGCTACCCGTTCAATAGTGGTCTTTCTGTTAGTACTGCGGGTGGACTGGTTCCGAATGGCGCCTATACGATTGTCATACTTTTCCGTTTTGACCAGGTGAACAATCTTCGTCGGGTTATTAGTTTTGATAACCGAACCAGTGACGATGGAGCCTACATTGAGAATGGACGTTTTCAAACGGAGCCCACGACGACGACTGCTTTTTTGCCGAGTACATACATCCAGGCAGTGCTAGTCCGGGACGAAAGCGGCCGTATACAAGCATACCGAGACGGTGCCTTGAGAATCGATCAGGTCGATACCGATTTTGTTATCAGTCCGGCAAACGTGTTGAGTTTTTTTCAGGACGATGCCGTGCCAATAATTCCTGATGCCTCTGCCGGAAATGTCGCAAGAATAAGGCTCTACGACGGCCCGCTGTCGACTTCCCAGGTTCGATCCTTGGATCGTCTGCCTAATGTAGGCGGCGGCGAACAGTCGTTACTGTTTGTCAGCGGACGTGACGGATTCAATGAAATTTACACAATGAACGCCGACGGCGGCAATCAACAGCGGCTGACAGATAACGAACTGTCGGAAGTGTCTCCCAAATGGTCGTCCAACAGACTGAAAATAACATTCAACAGACGTGAAAATGCCTCTGTGCCAACTCAAATATGGGTCATGAATGCCGACGGAACCGGGCAGGTCAATATTTCTAATTCGAATAGCACCGACCAAGAATCCTCGTGGAGACCTGACGGCGCAAAGATAATGTTTTCCCGTTGTGATCCCAGCGGAGTTTGCGATATATACACCATGAATCCCGACGGTACCGGGCAGACTCCGTTGACTGGTGTGAATACAACCGGAGACGAATACTCGCCAGCCTTCTCGCGAGATGGAACGAAGATCATTTTTATCAGGCAGAGTGCTACCTTTACTAATCCAAACATCTTTACCGCGAACGTCGATGGCTCCAACGTTCAGCAACTAACGTCCACGGCTTCTCCGGTCAGCTATGCATCCCCAACCTTCTCGCCGAACGGTACTCAGGTTGCGGTCTCACGATCATCCACCGCGGCCTCGACTTCCGCCGAGATCTTTACCATGACTTCGACCGGGGGGAGCCAAACAAATATAACCAACAATGCCGTGTCTGATAGTTCACCACAGTGGTCGCCGGACGGCACCAGAATCTTCTTTTCGAGTTTACGAGACACTATTTCGGAGACATACGTAATGAACTCAAACGGCACTTCTCCCGTTCGATTGACGGTAAATTCCTCTACTGAAGGTGCATCTGATTGGGCATTGGCGCCAGCAGGAGCATGTCCAACCGCATTTATTGGGGTCGGCCAAACATACCCTGGGTTGATGGATGCAGGTACCTGCTTAATCAGCACGGATCGAACTGACCTCTTTGCCTTCACGGGAACCGCCGGCCAGCAGGTTGCGATCTCGATGGAGACATCGCAGTTCTTTTCGAAGATCGAGCTTTTGAATCCGTCAGGAACGGTCATACAAACGGCGGGAGGAGTAAATGGGGTGAATAATGCTCGGTTGCCGGCGACGGGGTATTTCCCCTTGCCGGTGGCGGGGACGTATACGATCCGGGCTATCGCGGCGTTTGGGGGGAGTGGGAATTATACGATCTCGCTGTATGAGGCCCCGGTACAGTCTTGTACATATTCAGCATCGCCCGCTGCGGCGGATTTTTCCGTCTTGGGCGGTCTGTATAGTTTTGATGTGATAACCCAGCCCGGATGTCCGCCGGCGACGGCTCCGCCTGCGACCGGGGCGGCGTATACGGGACTAACTTACGGCGGCGGCCGCGTGAGCCTCACTGTTACACCGAATCCAGGTGGGTTCCGATTTGAGAACATAAGCGTGGGCGGCTCGACGTTTCAGATAAATCAATGCGGACAAGGAGCTCCGGGTAACGATAACTTCGCTAATGCTTATCCCATCTCGGGTACAGATAGTCCGCCTAATGCGATCGACATAACGAGCAATACCCTCGCAACCGCCGAGAATGCAGAGCCGGCCCATGCGGGCAATCCAGCCACGAAGTCGGTGTGGTTCGCGTGGACGACGCCGGCTTTGAGTTCGGGGCTGTACAGCTTTTCGACGTCGGGGTCGAGCTTTGACACGGTGATGGCGATCTATGCGTGCCCGGGGCCGCTGAGCGGCTGCACGTTCGGGAATATTACTCCGGTTGGGACTAATGATGATACGACCTTTTATGATGTGACAAGTAAGGTGAATTTCCGTGCCGATGCGGGACGGACCTACATGATCGCGGTCGACGGCAAGAATGGAGCTTCGGGAACGATCGAGTTGTCGTGGCGGCGGTACTCGAGGCTGTTTCGTCTATACCTGCAAAACTATAACGGTAACCAGTCACCGCTGGTCCCTGACACTGTCACGGCAAGCAACGGCTCGAATACAGTCATTCCGACGCTCGTCTCATTAGGTGTGTATGAGTTCAATCTGCCGGCCGATAACACAACGTACACGGTGACTATCACAGGCCCGACGGGTATTGTCTGGGACCCGAACAACTTTCCGCTGGATACGTCGTTCCGCTATCTCGATGAACTGATGCGAGGTGACAGCCCTGACGGGGCGACGGGCGGGCAGAACACGGTGTCGAACGCCCAGAACCAGACGCCGAGATACATCTACGGCTATATCAGAAACATCACACAGCCCGAACTGAACGGCCTCTCAGTGATCATCGGTTCGTCGAGAGGGCCCAACCCGCGTGAGGAATTCCCGTGCTCGCCGCTTGGGTTCCAATCGATCGCAGCGGTACCGTATGCGACCTACCAATGCCTGTCACAGCCGAATACGCTGCACGACATCGTACCAAACAAGGCGGGAAAGAACTTCACGATCTCGGTGCTCTCGTTCGATGTGCCGATAACGACGCAGTACAACGGCACACCGGGCAGCAGTTTTATCGCCTCGAATGTACCGACCTATGACCTTACCGGCCGGGTACTTGCAGGAGGAGCGGGAACGCGGGTCGATCTGACATATACCCCAACGGGTAATACGCAGCCGATCTCACTGCGAGCGACCACGACGGGGGACGGCTCGTTTGCCTTTCCGAATCTGGTTGCGAACACCTACCGGCTGAAGGCGACCCGAACTGGCTTTGTCTTTACGGATCCGGATCCGGTTAACCTGCAGTCGAACCAAGCGGTAGATATAACTCCTGAAGCCGCGTGCAGTTACACGCCGGCAAATATCACATCGATCCCGGTGGGCGGCGGCCTCGCCCAGTTTAGTGTTACAACCAATCAGCCAACATGTGAATGGCTGGCGGCGAGCGATGTTCCGTGGATCACGATCAATTCAGGAGCGATAGTGGGCAACGGCCCGGTACACTTCACGGCCCAGGCAAATACTGGAGCCGGCCGGATCGGGTCGGTCAGGATCCAGGGGAGAACGGACCCGATCCTGGTGCAGCAGGCAACGACGAACCCGACCTTCGGTACGATCGCAGGCCGGGTCTTAACCCCGTCGGGGATCGCGCTGAGAAACGCCGTGGTGACGATCATCGACTCAGCGGGCCAAAGACAGACAGCCGCGACAAGCTCGTTCGGGGTCTATAACTTCACAAATGTCCAACTCGGCCAGATCTACACGGCAACGGTCACGTCCAAACGATACCGCTTCACCGCCAGAACCCTTCCGTTCACGACAAACCTGAACGGCGTTGACTTTGTGGGTCTTGAGTAAATCGATCGAAGGAATGTAGTTCGCCGAGTAGAAGCTTGGCAAGAAGAAAAATGAGAAAACAAGCGTTCCTGATCAAGAAATTCACGATCTGTTCACACAAACTCCGAGTGCGAACCGACTTCTTCAATTTCCTAAACCGTACCACCTACGGCATCCCCGTAAGAATCCTAGAGTCCCAGGGATTCGGCAAAGCGGTAAACACGGCTCCGCACGGACGGCAGAAGTTTTCGCTTAAATATGAATTTTCGCCGCCAAGCTGCGTGTGCGGCAATTGGTCGAGTGACGGAGATATGCCTGGTACTCGGGCAAATAAACTGGAGATCTCATTTGCAGGATCAGTTTTCATGCAAAGCCGGAGAGAGAATGTTGTTTAGTAAATCGCGACATCAACGTGGATTCCCATTATTTCTGTTGATTTTCTTCACCGGGTGCTTCGCCGCCCTTTCGGTTTATTTCGGAGTACGTGCCGGGGCTCAGCCGGGCGTTGACACGAATCGGCCATTTGCGACGCTGACGGTTACGAATACTAACGACAGCGGAGCAGGAAGTCTGCGGCAGACGGTGATTGACGCGCTACCCGGCGATACGATCGTTTTTGGCGGCGGGGTTACCGGAGCCATTACGCTTTCGAGCGGTGAGATCCTGATCAACAAGAACCTGACCATAGACGGCCCCGGTGCAGCTGCTCTGGCTATATCGGGTAACAATTCGAGCCGCATTTTCAATTTTGGCGGGGCGGCCGTAACTGTGGAAGGTCTGACAATTCGCAATGGACGTTCCGCCGGCGGCGCGGCGATGCAAGCATTAGGTACGACACTTACCTTCAATGATCTGGTCATTACGAACAACGTCGGTACCGGGGATGCGGGGGTGATGGTTACCAGTGCTGCGACCTTAAACATCAATCGCTCGACAATATCAAATAATACCGCGCTACAAATATCTGCCCTCTATTTGAGTTCTTCCACAACGACGATCACGGATTCAACATTCACGGGCAATTCGGGAAATAACGGTGACGTCATCAGGAATGAGGGGTCGACCTCGACATTGATCAATACGACTATTAGCGGCAACACCAGCAACAACCGGACCTCGGGTATTCGAAACAATCCGGCTGGAGGGGTTTCAGTCTTAAATCTGACGAATTGCACGATAACGAATAACACAACGGCAAATGCCGGCCAAAGGGGGGCGATCTGGCTGGAAGCAACCGGAACGAATGTCGTGACAATCAGAAATTCGATCGTCTCCGGCAACACGTCCGGCGGTGTGCCATTTGATATCGAGGGAACTGTCAGCCCATCGAGTTCATTTAACCTGATCGGGACCGGCGGCGGGCTGACTAATGGCGTAAACAGCAACATTGTCGGTGTAAATAATCCCCAGCTCGCGCCCCTCGGAGCGAATGGAGGTGCGACTCAGACGCATGCGTTGCTTGGGGCCAGTTCCGCGATCGACCAGGGCAGCAGTTTTGGTTCGACCACCGATCAACGAGGATCACCGCGGCCAATCGATCTTCCCCAGCCAAATGCCGTGGGTGGCGATGGTGCCGACATCGGGGCTTTCGAGTCCCAGGCAGGCGGCCAATCGACACTTACGGTGACAAACACGAATGACAGCGGCGTCGGCAGTTTGCGGCAGGCGGTGGCCGATGCGGCGCCCGGCGATACGATCGTATTTGGCGGTGGCGTGACGGGTACGATCGCATTGACGACGGCCCCGATCGCTTTCACCAAAAATGTAACCATTAATGGTCCCGGCGCGAATGTTCTCTCCGTGTCGGGTAACCTCGAACGCCGGGTCTTTGTCATGACCGGCACCCTTGGCATCACCGTCGTCGTGAATGGGCTGACGATAACCGGAGGTAGGGGCACGGGCGACGGGGCGGGCATCAACACGTTTGTTGATCTGACGCTGAACGACTGTGTTGTTTCAAACAATATTGCGACCGGCAATGGGGGCGGGATCCATAACCGCGGAATACTGACGATCAACCGCTCATCCGTTTCAAACAATACAGCTGGCCAGGGCGGCGGGATCTTCAATTTTGCGGCAAGCCCCGGGGCCGGCCGAACAACGATCGTTAACACCACGGTGTATGGGAATACGGCAAATCTGGAGGCCGGCGGCGGGATCGCAAACATTGGATTTAGCGGTACGGCTGCCGCTGAGCTTTCATTGACAAATGCTACGGTAGCGGCGAACGTGAGCCCGCTCACTGGCGGAATTCATACCGAGGATTTCGGCGCGCCGGCCGTTACGTCGATCCGGAACACGATCATTGCAAATAGCTCTTTGCCTAACCTTTCGAGAACAGGGACCGCCGCAACTTTTCAATCGCTGGGCTACAACCTGACAGGCGACGCGGGCAGCGGACTGCTTATTGGTAAGGGGGATATCGTCAATGCCGACCCGCTACTTGGCCCGTCCTCGTCTGGGGGTAATTCTACAGGTGTTTACACGTTGCTCTTCGGAAGTCCGGCGATAGATAAGGGGAGCAGTTTCGGTTCCACGACCGACCAGCGCGGGCCGGGCTTTGGTCGACCGATAGATCTGACAGGGATACCGAATGCCGCTGGAGGCGACGGCTCCGACATTGGAGCATTCGAGGCTCAGACGGCCCCATCCGGGGCGGCTGGAAATCCGCAGATCTTATTTACATCTAATCGCGACGGCAACACCGAGGTTTACAAGATGGATGCCGACGGAACGAACCAGACGCGTCTGACGAACACACCGGAAAATGAGGCTGGTGGGTATTGGTCACCTAATGGTCAGAAAATACTCTACGGGAAAACGGTCAGTACAAATAATATTCAGATCTGGACGATGAACGCCGACGGCACCGGGCAGACGATGATATCTGAGGCGACTGAGCGGAATACTTCTTCTATTTGGTCGCCCGACGGGCAGAAGGTGCTTTTTGCTCGCGGCCCGACGAACATCACGGAGCGAATCTGGGTGATGAACGCTGACGGGTCGAACAAAGCTCAGCTAACAAATCCGCCCGCTCTCGACAAATCACCGGCCTGGTCTCCGGATGGTACGCGGATCGTGTTTTCAAGATGCAATGCGTCGTTCGTTTGCGACGTCTACACAATGTTCGCCGATGGTTCGAACCAGATCAACCTCACCGCGAGCAATCCGAACGACGACGACAACGCCGTATTCACGCCTGATGGCAGTAAGCTAGTTTTCGGCGGCCAGACGACGCCAGACGACTACAACGCTTTCGTCATGAATGCCGACGGCACTGGCCGTCAGGCGTTAACGAATTCCGCACCGCCGCCAAGTTTTGCGACCGCGGGCAGGACAGCAATGTCTCCAATTGGTGCTGTCGTGGCTCTAGCGTTTCGTGATGGCGTGGCGGTAAATGGTACCGATCTTGAAATCTACTCGGTCGCCGCGAACGGCACAGGTTTAACGAACCTTACAAACAATTCAGTGCTCGAATTGTTCGGCGATTGGTCGCCCGACGGATCAAAAATCGCCTTCATGAGCCGTCGCGATGTGGCGGTGAATGAGATATACACGATGAACGCCAACGGGACCGGCGTGGTTCGGCTGACAAATAATAATGCGATCGACACGGTTACCGACTGGTTCACGCCGCCGGTTGGATTTTGTTCAACCAGAAATATTTCAATCGGCTCCAGCGAGGCTAGTTCGATAAATGGGGCGACATGTGTGATCGGGGCAGATAGGACCGAAACGTTCACGTTTTCCGGTAATGCCAATCGGCAGATCGCGATCTCGATGGAGACATCGCAGTTCTTTTCGAAGATCGAGTTCGTGAATCCGTCGGGGGCTGTTATCGCGACGGTGGGTGGTGTGAATGGAGTTAACAATTCGCGGCTGCCCGCTTCGGGGTATTTTACGCTGCCGGTGACGGGAACGTATACGATACGGGCTATCGCGGCGTTTGGGGGGAGTGGGAATTATACGATCTCGCTTTATGAAGCTCCTGTTCAGGCTTGTACATATTCATTGTCGCCGACGCGGACTGATGTGCAGTCTTCGGGTGGCACTTTCTCGTTCGATGTGGTCACGCAGCCCGGTTGTCCGCCCGCTACTGCCCCCTCCGCTGCAGGAACGTTCTATACGAACGCGAGCTACGCAGGCGGGCGTGTGACGTTCACAGTTCCCGCGTTCGGCGGAACGACCGATCGGCAGGAAGTGATGACAGTAGCCGGACAGAGCCACACGATATTTCAATACTGCACGTGCCCGCCGACGAATGACTTTGTCGATAACCCGAACCTTATTACCGGCATCAACAGCCCGCCGAACGCCCCGGAACGCGGCTCGAATACGAATGCGAGTGCCCAGAACGGAGAGCCCGCTCATGCGGGCAATCCGGCGTCGAAGTCCGTCTGGTACGCCTGGACGACGCCTGCTTTGAGTTCGGGGCTGTACAGTTTCTCGACCTCAGGCTCTAGTTTCGACACGGTGATGGCGATCTATGCCTGTCCTACGTCCGCGAGCGGGTGTACGTTCGCCAACATGACCCTAGTTGGATCGAATGACGATACGACGTTCTATGATGTAACGAGCAAGGTGAACTTCCGGGCGACGGCGGGGACAACATATCTGATCGCCATCGACGGGAAGAACGGAGCTTCGGGCACGATCGAGTTGTCGTGGCGGCAGTACCAGAGGCTGTTCAGGCTTTATCTGCAGAACTACAACGGTAACCAGTCACCGTTGGTCCCTGACACTGTCACGGCAAGCAACGGCACGAATACGGTCATCCCGACGCTCGTCTCATTAGGGGTGTACGAGTTCAACCTGCCGGCCGACAACACAACGTACACGGTGACGATCACCGGCCCGACCGGGATCGTTTGGGACCCGAACAACTTCCCGCTCGATTCGTCGTTCCGGTACCTCGACGAACTGATGCGAGGTGAAAGTCCTGATGGAGCGACGGGCGGGCAGAACACGGTGTCGAACGCCCAGAACCAGACGCCGAGATACATCTACGGCTATATCAGAAACATCACACAGCCTGAGCTTTCGGGCCTATCAGTGATCATCGGTTCGTCGAGAGGGCCCAACCCGCGAGAGGAATTCCCGTGCTCGCCGCTTGGGTTCCAGTCGATAGCAGCGGTGCCGTACGCGACCTACCAGTGCCTGTCGCAGCCCAATACGCTGCACGACATCGTGCCGAACAAGGCGGGAAAGAACTTTACGATCTCGGTGCTCTCGTTCGATGTGCCGATAACGACGCAGTACAACGGTACACCGGGCAGCAGCTTTATCGCCTCGAATGTGCCGACCTATGATCTCACCGGCCGTGTGCTCGCTGGCGGAGCGGGAACGCGGGTCGATCTGACATATACCCCAACGGGCAATACGCAGCCGATCTCGCTGCGAGCGACAACGGCAGCGGATGGTTCCTTTGCCTTCCTGAACCTGGTCGCCAATACCTACCGGCTGAAAGCGACCCGGACCGGCTTTGTCTTTACGGATCCGGATCCGGTCAACCTGCAATCGAACCAAACGGTAGATATAACTCCTGAATCCGCGTGCAGTTACACGCCGGGGAATATCACATCGATCCCGGTGGGCGGCGGCCTCGCCCAGTTCACGGTGACGACCAATCAGCCAACATGTGAATGGCTGGCGGCGAGCGATGTGCCGTGGATCACGATCAACTCGGGAGCGATAGTGGGCAACGGCCCGGTACACTTCACGGCCCAGGCAAATACGGGAGCCGGCCGGATCGGTTCGGTCCGGATCCAGGGGAGAACGGACCCGATCCTGGTGCAGCAGGCAACGACGAACCCGACCTTCGGCACGATCTCAGGCCGGGTGCTGACCCCCAACCTCACCGCTCTGAGAAATGCCATCGTGACGATCATCGATTCGACCGGGAACCGCCAAACGACGACCACCAGCTCCTTCGGCGTCTACAACTTCACGAACGTCCAGCTCGGCCAGATCTACACCGCCACGGTCACATCCAAACGCTTCCGCTTCAGCCCAAAGACGATCCAGTTCACCGCGAGCTTGAGCGGTATCGAGTTTGTTGGACTGGAGTAACAAAACGGCGATTTTCGCCAATAGTAAATAAGATGAGTTAAGTTGGAAACTAAACCATAAAAATGAAATATCTCAAGGTGCGGCATCGGCGGTTTTACGGGCGGACAGGAGTGTCCACGCTCCGGTAGGAGAGCGGAAAATCTTATCCCTTGTGTGGTTTCGCTCTCTACGCTATCTTCGCTGCTCAGGTATTCGTGAATAGGGGCAATAAATTTGGTCAGCGCCTTTTGGCCCGAGAGCGAGTGCAGAATATCTGTTCGAATAGCGGTGTTTAAAAAACGAATCCGGAAGTATTTTGAGCCGTTATAGTGACAGTCGTCGCCCTGTACTTATATAGGGGAATAAAACATCAGGGAGATCACAAAATAATGAGATTTGGTGACGTTCGTCGCATTACTGGTATCATCGGGGCTTCAAAAATTCGATTCCTCAGGAACCTTTGCCTGCTGGCTACAGTCGGCCTGTCCCTCTTTGCCCTCGATCACGGCGACCCCACTAGAGCCCAGGAACAACCAGAGTTTCCATCATCCTCCTTTGCAACGTTCACCGTCATCAACACAAATGACAGCGGAGCGGGGAGCCTTCGACAGGCGATCATCGACGCCAATAACGCTGTGGGGCTGGACACTATCAATTTTAATATTCCCGGTGCAGGGTTGCATACGATAACGCCGTTGTCATCCCTTCCCTTCGTGACCAGTTCTGTCACGATTGACGCTACCACGCAACTGGGGTTTGCAGGATCGCCGATCATCGAATTGGACGGTACAAGTGCGGGATCCAACACCAGCGGTCTAATCATAACCGCTGGCAACAGTCGGATCAAAGGATTGATCATTAATAGGTTCAGTGGGATCGGTATTGAACTCTTCAATTGCTCAAACAGCACGATCGAAGGAAACTATATCGGCACGAACGCTGCCGGAACAGTCGCACTTCCTAATGTAAATTATGGAATTATTATCGGATACAACAATTCGAACAATAATGTAATCGGAGGATTAACTGCGGCCTCTCGAAATGTAATTTCTGGTAATCATCAAGCTGGTATTGGTATTAGCGGCTCCTCAAATAATCAGATTTTGGGTAATTACATCGGTACGAATCCTGCGGGTTCCGCAGCGATTCCAAATGACTATGGGATCTTCATCGCTAACACCGCTTTAAACAATGTCGTAGGGGGAACTGCTTCCGGATCAAGGAATATTATTTCGGGTAACCTCTTCGACGGAATATTAATTCTACAACAATTGGATTCGACAGGTAATCAGATAGTTGGGAACTATATCGGTACAGATGTGTCCGGTGGCTCAGCGATACCGAACGTCCGAGGTATTAGCTCGACGGCGAGCAACAACCTAATAGGTGGAAGCGGTGCAAACGCTGGGAACGTGATCGCTTTTAATAGCGGGCTTGGAATCCGAGTCTATTCAACATCTGATACGGGAGTTAGCGATAGTATCTTGGGAAACTCGATCTTCTCAAATGGAGGTCTCGGCATTGACCTCGCGGACAATGGAGTTACGCTTAACGACATTGGCGACGGAGATTCGGGGTCGAACAACCTTCAGAACTTCCCCGTTCTTACCGCTGCTACATCGATCGGCGGTGGCAGTGCCAGCATTCAGGGTACCCTCAACTCAGTGGCAAATACCTCGTTCCGGATCGAATTCTTTTCCAATCCGTCTTGCGACGCATCGGGGAATGGTGAGGGAAAGACTTATCTCGGAACGACAAACGTGACAACGAATGCGAACGGTGATGCGGCGATCAATGCAACTGTAACGGCGCCATCGGTGGGGTATTCAGTCACCTCGACTGCCACAAGACTCTTAGCGGGTAATCCGACTGACACATCCGAGTTTTCTGCGTGTCGGCCATATTCGGCGGGATCTCTTCAGTTCAGTGCCCCAGCATATTTTACATTAGAAAGCGGCAATGTTTTCTTCGGCGTAAACGTTACCCGAACGGGCGGCAATGCGGGCTCCGTGAGCACCGGGGTTTATTCATGTGAACCCTTTAGCGGGTCTCCTTACGCAACGCCTGGACAGGATTATTCTCTTTTATCGGGCGGTGTGGGCTTTGGCGATGGCGATGCAAATCCGCAATTTGTTCCCATCCAGTTGATAGACGATGCGATATTTGAAAGTTCAGAGACCATTCAACTTTGTTTGGCGAACCCGTCCGGCGGAGCGGTCATTGGTTCGCCCAGCGTGACGCAGGTTATCCTGAATGAAAATGATCCGCCGCCGACCCTTACGATCAATAATATTACCGCAAACGAAGGAAACAGCGGAACGACGGCGTTCCTATTTACAGTCACAAAAACCGGTGCGACGAGTGTAAATGCGGCGGTCAACGCCGCTACGCAAAATGGTACCGCGACAACAGCAGGTGGTGATTATCAATCAACTTCCGGGAATCTGACGTTCCTGCCGGTCGAAACGACTAAAACATTTTCGGTATTAGTCAACGGAGACACAATATTCGAACCTGACGAAACCTTTTTAGTTAATCTTACCGCCCCGACCAATGCCGCGATTTCGAATGGAGTTGGAACAGGGACAATTACCAATGACGACCCCCAAACGCCCAGCGTATCGGTCGCGGTGGCCCCCGCGAGTGTAATCGAAGGAAGCGGGGCCTCGCTGACCTACACTTTCACGCGTAGCAGCGCGGCCGCTGGTGCTCAAACGATCAATTTTAATGTTGGGGGCACTGCTCAGTACCCCACCGATTATAACGTAAACAGTCCGAGCCAACCGGCGACATTTTCGGCGGCCAATGGGACGGTTACCTTTGCGGCCGCAAGCCTGACCGCCATCGTCAACGTAACCCCGATAAACGCTCAAATGGTTGAGCCGGATGAAACGATAATTCTAACGGTTACTCCGGGCGCCGGATACACCGTTACCGCGCCAACGTCGGCGACAGGAACCATCATCAATGACGACACCGACATTACCTGTATAGGACCTGCTCCTGCATCGGTTAATGAAAACAGCGGTCTGGCGATGGCCTATACGTGTACGAGAAATGGTGTGACGGCAACGGCCGCGTCGATTCCGTTCACGCTCGGCGGCACGGCTACTTTCTCGATTGACTATACCGTCACGGGCAACATATCGGGTGTGAATGCGGCTGGAGGTGCTCTCAATTTTGGTGCTGGTTTTACGACCGCCACGGTTAATATAAACCCGGTTGCTGACCCGGTTGTTGAGGCGGACGAGACCGTTATCGTTGCCTTTGCCACCGGTCCTGGATTTAGTATTGTTCCGAACCCCACAGTTCTGACCGGCACGATTGTCAATGACGATCAGGATGTATCAGTCGCTGTTTCGCTGACAAATCCGGTGAGTCCGGGCAACTCGGTGAATGAGGACGGCACGGTGAACTTGCTCTACACCTTTACCAGAGTTACGTCGCTTGGTCTGCAGGCTCAGCCTTTGACGGTCAACTTCACGACCACTGGTACGGCAACGAATCCACCCGACTTCACGCAGACGGCTACTGGAACGATCACATTCCTGGCCGGTCAGGCGACCCGAACGATGGTCGTTGATCCGACGCCGGATTCAACGGTCGAGCCCGACGAAACGGTGTTTATCACGGTGACGCCGGGTTCAGGTTATAACGCGCAACCGCCCGGTGCGGTCGGCACAATCACAAACGACGATGCTCCGATTGGTGGCTGTCCGACCGGTAGCATTGAGTATGGGCAGAGTATCCTATCAGTTATCGATCCGTCATCCTGCCTGATCGACGGAGACCTTACCGAGCTTTACACATTTAATGGCACAGCCGGACAGCAGATCGTTATTACGATGTCGAGCGACAGCTTCTTTACACGGCTTCAATTATTCGATCCTTCGAATAATATGGTGGATCAAACGCCACCAAATGGTTCGGTCACTGATTCGAGGCTGCCGGGCAGCGGCTTGCTGACTCTACCCGCGGCAGGAGCTTACATTATTAGGGCGCGTGCTCAGTCGGGCGGAATCGGGGCTTATCGGCTATCGCTCTATTTGCGGCCGGCAACAGGCTGTACGTATTCTTTCACTCCACGGACAAACGCGGTTGCCGCGGGCGGTGCTTTTGCATTTTTTGTTGTGACGCAACCAGGTTGCCCGCCGGCAGATACACCAGCCAATTCAGGACAAATATACAATAGTCTGACCTATCGGGGCGGACTGGTGAAATTCAATGTCCTGCCAAATGGTGCGAACACCCGCACTGGAACGATACCTATAAACAGCCAAACGCATCTGATAAATCAGTTCGGAACGGCGGTGCCGTCGAATGATAATTTCGCGAATGCCCTTGCCATTACCGGCATTAGTAGCAAAACAGCAACGTTCCCGACTCTGGAGCAAGCTGAAGTGCCTGACGCTCCCATTATCGGCTACAATTTATCCGCGACCGCGGAAGCCGGAGAGCCAGCCCACGCTGCAATTAACGCTGCGAAATCGGTGTGGTATTCTTGGACGACGCCTGCTGCGAGCAGCGGGCTCTATAGTTTTACGACGTCGGGAAGCGATTTTGATACGGTTATGGCTGTTTACTCGTGTCCTGCATCCGGTGTCTGCTCATTTGCGAATATAACCGCTGTGGGCGCAAATGATGATACGACTTTCTATGACAATACGAGCAAGGTGAACTTCCGCGCAGTGGCTGGAACACGCTACATGATTGCGGTCGATGGTAAGAACGGAGCAAGCGGCAGCATACAATTGTCATGGCGTTCGTACGAACGCTTGTTCCGTCTGTACCTTCAAAATTATAATGGCTTTCCGTCTGCTTTTGTGCCGGACAGCATTTCGGCATCCAATGGCTCAAATACAGTAATCCCATCCTTGGTTTCGCGGAGCGTCTATGAATTTAGTCTCCCTGTGGATAATTCGGTTTACGTAGTCAATATTACGGGACCAGCGGGCATCGTTTGGGATCCAAACAACTTCCCTTTGACGACGGCTTTTAGAGAAGCAGGGGACTCTACGTTAGCGACTCAGATCGGTAACCAAAATGTCGTGTCCAATGCCCAAAGTCAAACCCCGCAGCATGTTAGCGGCTTTATTCGCAATATTTCGCTCGGCGAGATTCCTACTCTCTCCGTATTTATCGGATCTTCGCGTGGCCCGAACCCAGTCGATGCCCGCCCCTGTACCCCGCTCGGCCAACAGACGATCCAGCCCTTTCAATACGCAGTTTACGATTGCCTTTCGCAGCCCGACACGCTGCATGAAATAGTTCCGAGTATGGCGAATAAGATCTTCGTATTGCCGAGCCGGATTTTCGAGCACCCGATTGAGGCTAAAGAAACCGGCGGTCCTGTGCCGCCTCAAGCACTTGTGGCCACAAATTCGGCGACATACAATTTGGCTGGCCGCGTTCTTTCGGGTGGGGCGGGAACAACTGTCGATCTCCAATTTACCCCTACAGGAACTACTCAGGAAATTAGCCTGCGGACGACTACGAACGAGCTGGGTGCGTTCAGCTTTACAAATCTTGCTCCGAACACCTATAAGCTCAAGGCGACGAAGCCCGGGTATACTTTCGTGTCGCCCTCACCGATCTCGCTCCAATCGAACCTTACCGGTGTAGAGATATCTTCGCAGGCGCCTTGCACGTTCACACCGGCGAGTCTTTCGGCTATTTCTGCATCTGGAGGATCGAATCAGATCAACGTTACCACCAGTCATCCCGGCTGCGAATGGACAGCGACGAGCGACGTTCCGTGGATCATAATCAACTCCGGCGAGATTGTCGGGAACCAACCCGTGTTCTTTACCGTTGCGGCGAACGCGGGAGCCGCCAGAGAAGGGACGATCCGGATACGCAATCGTCCAGATCCGGTCGTGATCCTGCAGGCGGCGGGAACAATCCCTCTGAGTTTCGAGGGCGATCTAGTTGATGCGGTAGGAACGGCCGCAGGCGGCGATGGCGTACTTGCGAATGATGTTTTGACTATTCGGCGCTTCGTTCTCGGCCTCGCGACTGCCGTAACCACGCCAAACCAATTTCAACGGGCCGATTGTGCCCCGCGCGATGTCTCGTCGAATACTTATGGTGACGGAGCAATAAATTCAACGGACGTGACCGTCGTGAGGCGATACAATCTGGGCATTGATCCGCCGACCGCAGCCGCTGGTCCGGCGGTGCCGGCTGGGACTTTTGCCGAACGCCTGAACGGAGGCCCGCGGTTCGATCCGTTTTATCTGGGGCCGATCGTCCGGATAACCGACTCCGAGGGAATCGCTGGGAAGAAAGTAAAGGTCTGGATAAAACTTGATTCCCAAGGAGATGTCGCATCGGGCAGTTTTACGCTCAATTTTAACCCTAAAGCGTTCAGTTTGGTATCGGTGGGGCTCAGAGCAGATATGCCGGCCGAGACCAATTTGATGCTGAATACAAACGATAGCCGCTTGGGACGCTTAGGTGTACTTTTAGATTCGACCAGAACATACGAATCAGGGAACCGACCTATTATGGTATTTACATTCGACGTTTCTCCTGATGCGATGCCGGGAATTTATCCCTTAGTGATCAATGGCTCGTTAGCTCCGCTCAGCCTATCAGACGCATACGGGAATCTAATCATGGCGACGTATCCTTCGGGACAAGTATTGGTCCGTCCGTCGGAAGGTAAATATTGAACCGGACTATGACTCGACCGAAAAATATGGTGAAACGGTTGGTATTGCTCTCGCTTTCGATCTGCTTCTTAATGGGAGCTTGGATGCTGACTGCTCCATCCTCGGCGGCTGGTTTGGCCCAGAATCAACGGCCTGAGCTTGTGCTACAGACTGGGCATAGCAAACTTGTAAAATCAGTCGTTTTTGGCCCTGACGGGAAATGGCTCGCCACGGCGAGCTTCGACAGCACGATCCGCATCTGGGAATTGGAGGATGGCCGAGAGATCCGCTCTTTAGCCGGGCACAAGGGCGGTGTAAATAGTCTTGCGTGTAGTCCTGACGGCCGGGCCCTTGTGTCTGGGGGAAGTGACGGCACGATCCGCGTTTGGGACGTCGAAACCGGTGCCGAGTTGAATAAGTTTGTCCGCCTGACTGCTATAAATTCGGTGAAATTCAGTCCCGACGGGAAGCGAATAGCCTTCAGCGGCGGCGAAAACTCGGTCGTGGTCATAGAACTTTCGTCCGCCCAACCGCCGGTGGAACTTGGAATCCACAAGGATCGCGTCAGTGTCCTCGCTTTTAGCAAGGACGGCAAATTCGTAGCCTCAGGTAGTGAGGATAAAACCATCAGGATCTGGGATCTCGAGAAACGCGGTAAGTCTCGCGAACTGACAGGGAACACCGGTGGTATCGGTGCTTTGAGGTTCAGCGACGATGGCAAATTGCTCGCATCCGGTGGTTTGGATAACTCGGTGCGTCTCTGGCAGGCCTCGAACGGCGATTCGAAGGGCGTCCTTAAAGGTCACGCGGCTGGCGTAATGGCCTTGTTTTTCGCGTCCGCAGAGGTCCTTGTTTCGGCAGACAAGAGCGGGACGATCAAGAAATGGAATTTCGTTTCGAAGTCTGAGATCAGCTCCATCGGCGGAAAGACCGATGTGAATACCTTTGGCGAGGCGGAATCAGCTGGCTTTAACAGCGATGGAACATTGCTTGCGACCGGTAATGAGAGCCCGACCGCAACGATCATATCAACCGCCGACGGAGCGAGGGCTGCGGTCCTTGAAAACAATACGATCGGATACTACGGTGTTTCGTTCAGTCGCGATAAGCATTGGATGGCGGCAGCCGGATTCGATAACACCGTAAAACTGTGGGATCTGCAAACCGGACAATCCCTTTCCCCGCTTAAAGGGCACAGCGGACGCGTGCGGGCCGTCGTTTTTTTGCCGGACGATCGACACCTTGTTTCGGCCAGCAGCGATAATTCGATCAGGGTGTGGGACGGCATTACTTCGACTACGACTGCGACATTGAAAGGGCATACCAAACAGGTCGCAACCATCGCTGCGGGCAGCATTGGAAAAATTCTTGTTTCCGGTAGTTCTGATCAAACCGTCGGCCTATGGGACTTGGAAAACATGAAAGAGCCGCGATTACTGAAAGGCCACACAGGTGAAGTGATATCAGTGTCGATCACAAGTGATGAACGTTTTGCAGCTTCAGCGAGCATGGATGGAACGATCAAACTGTGGGATGTTGCCACAGGAACGCTGATCCGGACGATAGAACCACGGGCAGGAGAGGTTGACACGGTGAGTTTCAGCCCCGACGGAAAGTACCTCGCATCCGGGGGAATTAACAAAACCGTCAGCCTGTGGGATGTCGCGACCGGGGACCTCATCAGGCAATTTACCGGACACTCCGAACAGATCTACTCGGTTGGCTTCAGTTCGGACGGTAAGCGGATCGTCTCGACCGGGGTTGACCGAACCGTGCGGACCTGGAACTCAGCCGACGGCAAAGAGATCCAAAAGATGGAGGCCCACGTCGGGTCGGTCTTTACGGCTGGGTTCCTGCCGGATGATAAACAGATAGCTTCGGCGAGCGAAGACGGCAGCATCATCATTTGGAATTCTGAGACCGGAGCTCGAATATCAACGCTGCTGAGCCTGAGGAATAGCGATGACTGGCTGGTAGTCACCCCCGAAGGTTTCTTTGACGGTTCCCAGCCCTCGTGGCGTCAGATTTCCTGGAGGTTTGATAGAAACACATTTAATGTAAAACCGGTTGAAGAATTCTTCAGCGAATTCTGGTTGCCCGGATTACTGTCAGAATTACTAAACGACCGAAAATTGCCCGGAAACCTGGATATATCGACAAAAGATCGCCGTCAGCCCGTTTTGAGACTTGCGGTTGGTGAACTGGGAAACGGCCCCGTTGTTACGGCCAGGGAATTAAAGGTTGTCATCGACATATCGCAAGCCCCGGCAGGTGCAAAGGACGTGCGCCTCTTTCGAAACGGAACCTTGACCAAGGTTTGGAGAGGCGACGTCTTGAAAGGCCAGAGCAGGATCCGGCTCGAGGCGTCGATACCGATGGTCGCGGGTGAGAACCGGGTGACCGTTTATGCATTCAATTCAGACGATATCAAGAGCAAGGACGCGACATTGACGATAACGGGCTCGCCTTCCCTCGCTCGGCGGGGCGTGCTTTATATACTAGCGATCGGGATTAACTCTTATGCAAATGAAGAGTTTAACCTCAACTATGCTGTCGATGACGCAAATGAATTTGCCGGCGAATTTAGACGGCAGCAGATAAAACTGAACACTTACGAGCGCGTCGACCTTGTTACTTTGCTAAATGGATCAGCAACGAAGGCCAACATTCTAAACGCCTTGAGCGGCCTATCCGCAAAGATCCAGCCTGAGGATGCGGTTGCAGTCTATTTTGCGGGCCACGGCCTCGCTGAGCAGCAGCATTTTTATCTGATCCCGCACGATCTGGGTTACGCAGGTATGCGGGATGCGATCGATGCCGCAGCGATCGCGAAGATCACGGCCAGCGGCCTTTCGAATGAAGAACTTGAAAAGGCCGTCGAGAATATCGATGCTGGTCAGTTCCTACTGGTAATCGATGCGTGCAATTCCGGCCAGGCACTAGAGACGCAGGAAACGCGGCGCGGCCCGATGAATAGCAAGGGTTTGGCACAACTCGCACACGAAAAGGGGATCTATATTCTGACGGCTTCGCAAGGGTTTCAGGCAGCAAAGGAAGATGCTAGGCTCGGCCACGGATATCTGACCTTTGCACTGATCGAAGAAGGTCTAAAAGGGAGTGTCGCCGACCGCAAGCCAAAGGACGGGCAGATCCTTATCCGCGAGTGGCTCGATTTTGCCGCCGAACGTGTGCCGCAGATCGACCAGGAAGAAAACGACAGAAATGGAAAGAAACGATCTCGCCAACTTGAGCGAGAAAAAGCAAATAAAGCTGGAAAAGCTGATGCCCGGGCGTTGCAGCGGCCGCGTGTATTTTATCGGCGAGAGGTCGAGCCTAGGCCGATGGTCGTCGGGAGCCCGTGATCGGGACACCAAAGTTAGTTATTAGGACAATTGTGGAGGAGCAATATGAAGATAAAATTTCTGTCACGAATTGCGGCTGTGTGTATGGTAATGATGCTCGCGACGATTATTGCGGCGGGCCAGGACGATGTTCAAACCAGGTCGATCTTGTCACCGGATTTTGCCGGAAAGCGTGCGCCGAATTCAAAGATAGCACCGAAGATACGGCTTGAATATAAGCCCGTTCGTAGCTACAACAATCCGTCTCGCCGGGTTCCGTCAAAGAAGCCGGCGGTTCCGGCCGCGGCTTCCTCAGCAAAATCAACTGTTGAGAATACGGTGGATATCGGAATGACAATGTGGAAACTGCGTCCGCCGGCTGAAAACGAGGCAGGGTTTATGTTTCCGGTCGTCGATGACAAACAGAAAAAAAGCCTATGGGTCGCCGAACGGGTAGATTCGGAAACGAGTTTTACGCCGGGCGATAAAGTTCGCCTCGCTGTCGAGGCAACCTTTCCAGGCTACCTTTACATATTCGATCGCGAGACTTACTCTGACGGTACCCTGGGCGAGCCTTACCTAATATTTCCTGAGACGCTTAACGAAGACAATTTCCTGGCTCCAGGCATGATCGTTGATATTCCCGATCAGCGGGAGGAAATGCCCTACTTTAACATTAAAATCAGAAAGCCCTTATATACAGGTGAAAGGCTCTCGGTGATCATCTCAACGCGGCCCCTGACCAAGTTCGCGATCGACGATGAGGGGAAACTGATCGACGAGGCGGACCTGGTTCAAATGGAATTCGAATCCGATGCTCAACTCTTTAGCCGGAACGACAAAACCGATAGGATCTACACCAAGTCCGAAGCAAAATCAGCTTGTGGAATAGTAACGCGTCAACTCGAACGCACCAAAACCGCCGGCAAACCGTGCGGCAAGGCGGCAGAGACCCTGACACCCAACGAACCGCTGCCGCAGTCGATCTTCCGGATAAAGACCACTCCCGGCAAGCCCGCGTTAGCCTTCGTAACGCTGAGGGTGAAAGCAAAGTAGATAGCCGATGTACGCCGGATGACCTGGAAATGCAGAGCCCCTCGTTGGCGATTCGGTCCCGTTTTTTCCGATTTGCGCGTATTATTCATTTGGCAAGGTGATCTCGGCTAACCGGGATCAACTGAGGCAACCCTGAAAGATGCTTTTGCTGCCCGGATACTGGCAGAACATAATGATACTTTGGGCGCACTTGATACGAGGACTTTCGATTCGGAAGATACTGCCTCTGAGGAGGCTACTCTATTAGCACCTTCTTGACTTGTATCAGTAACATTTATACAAATTATGTCTATTTACCTGCTGCCCACCATCTGCCGCGATGTTTACTTGAGTCGGATTGTTGATCGTAACTTTCCCGTATCGCCGCAAATCCCGAAGCTGTCTCAGCGTTCGCATATAAATTCGGTTCCACCTGTCGGCCATTTGCACCGCATGTTCGAGAGCCTTGGCGGCCGAATGTTTCTTTTGTGCCTTGTGAGTCAACCACATCTTTTTGCAAATTTTCGATATCGGATACAGGCTTCACTTCTGTACTCAAATGGCTCTAGCCGGATTTAGTTATCTAAGAAGTTATCTATGACTGCGTTGTTAATCTATGCTATCGCATGTTACAAGTAATGACTAAAAACAGCCCTAAATCAAGGGGCAACATAAGGTTACAGGCACTTATGAACTTTCGTTTGATAACGTATGTTATCGTATGTTACAAGAAAGCAACGGCTGTTAACCGAAGGGTTGTAAGTTCGAGTCTTACCTGCGGAGCCATTTAGATCAACGAGTTACGGGCACCAGATCGGTGCCCGTCTTTTTTATTAACTTTTTGCGCACAATCGCACCACAAGCTGAAAACTAGCAAACAGGATCAGACCCGTGTCGTGGATAGAATCCATTGACCGGACTGTTTGCTGGAATTCAGATCAGCATAGCCTTTTCAGCTCGGCGTATGGCTTCAAGCCGGGTGTGGGCACCTAGTTTTTGGAAAATGTTCCGGATGTGATTGTTGACGGTTGTGCGGCTGATAAAGAGTGATTCTGCGATGTCGGTAGTCGTTTCGCCTTTTGAGAGAAGAACCAGTATCTCTATCTCACGTTTTGAAAGTTCGGTATGATTTGTCGGCGTGCGTTTGGCAGAAAGCATTTCCGCAACATTCACCTCAGACAGGTTCGTTTCCTTCACCACAAAATCACGCATTAGGAGCTCAAAACGCTTCTGCAGATCTGCCGGACGGACAACGTGGATGGTGTACCGCGGAGCAGCATCGGCCGCCTCGACCATCAGGACCGTAATGTTGCACCACTGCTGCCTTCCGTTCGCGTTGACTTGTATCTCGTAGCTTTTTACCGGCTGGTGGTTTCGCGCCTGGTGTTGGATCGTACAGTCTTTGCTGCAGTTTCGGCCGCATTCGTCGCGACCCTGGATGACGTCACTGCAAAAACGCCCGATCGCTTCCCTTTTTTCTATTCCAAACAACTCGACCGCAGACGCGTTCCAGGCCGCGATCAGGCCGTTAGGGTCGATCGCAAATGCCGGGTCGCCTGTCCCCTCGACGAGTTTCCTGATGTCTCTAATCTTCACTGGTCAAAGTAATCAAAAAAATGATTCGAAGTAATTATTGTCCGACAAACCCAATTAATACAAATATTAAAGCGGAGAAAATAATCCACTTTCTGGGCATAAGCGGATGGTCTTTTCAAAAGGCACGGGGTACGGGATTAAGGCATTAGCGTATTTGGCGCGGACTGACCTACGCCTATGCGGATTGAACGAGATCGCTGCCGGCGAGAATATACCGCCCGAGTTTTTGAGAAAGCTGCTTGGGGAATTGCGGCGGCACCGTATTGTTCAGTCGGTCAAAGGTGTTCACGGAGGATATTTGCTCGGCCGTGACCCGCACGAGATAACGCTCTGGGATGTTTTTAGCGCTCTCGATCAGGATCCCTATCTGGACGAGTGCATTCTCTGCAATTCACGGGACGAAACGCCGGCGTGTTCATTCTGCGGTGAATGGAAACGGATACGTGACGATCTGGTCACGCACTTAAAGGGCAGCACGATTGCTGATTTCGCGGAGTACAACGTCGGAAGTGGATAACAAGGGGAACCGACCTTCCCTACAGTAGGCTCCCCGGGCAAACTTAACGAAATGATACTTACTTGGATCGCGATCATAGCCAGTTTATTGATGGGCGGGGCATCAGTGCTGATATTCATATTTGCAGTAAAACGGGACTATTTTAAGGATATCGAAGAGGCAAAATATCAGGTTTTTTGGTCCGATGTTGAAGAATCAGCGGGCAAGGTTGAGGAGGACATAAATAATGAGCGAAAAAAATGACGCTCGCAACACAACTGAGGTCGGCGAGCCGATCTCGCGGCGAAAGGTATTGGCTTGGTTGACGACAATGGGGCTCTTTGGCTCGGCGATCGTTACTGTCTTCTCGAATCTGGTCTTTATCAAGCCGCGGGCGACTTACGGCCAACCGATGAGATTTAGTATCGGAACGCCGGACGAATTTCCTCCGGGGACACGGATCGCTCTCGGTACGCAGAAGATAGCCGTCATTCGTGAGGGCGATAAGATGGCCGCGATCTCAACCACCTGCACACACCTCGGGTGCATCGTTGGCGTCGCGGACACCGGATTTGCGTGTCCGTGCCACGGTTCGCGTTACGACCAAGATGGCAACGTGACCGGCGGTCCGGCACCTAAGGCATTGCCATGGTTCGAGCTATCTCTTGCTCCAAATGGCGAGCTTGAGGTCGATAAGAGTAAAGAGATCAAAGCTGGGAAATGGTTTACCGTATGAGCGACACTAGCCAGACAAAGAACATATTGAGCGTGATCCGAAACATGCCGGCAGCCGTTTGGTCCTCGGTTTTTCGGCATAATCTCCCGCATACGGATCTGGGGCGATCGCAGACGAGCTTCACAAATTTCTTTCTGCATATGCACCCGGTCAAGGTCCATAAGAACACGCTGCGGCCGTGGTTCACGATGGGTTTGGGGCTCATTAGCTTATTCCTCTTCCTTATATTGACGGTGACTGGCGTGTTGCTGATGTTCTATTACGTTCCATCTACAACTCAGGCGTATGACCGAATGCTTGATCTGCGGGGCTCGGTCGCCTTCGGAGATTTTTTGCGGAACATGCACCGGTGGTCTGCGCACGGGATGGTCGCTGCCGTCTTTCTGCATATGTGCCGCGTATTCTTCACTGGCTCGTATAAGAAACCGCGTGAATTCAACTGGGTATTGGGCGTTGGGCTATTTCTTCTGACACTCTTTCTTAGCTTTACGGGTTATCTGCTCCCGTGGGACCAGCTTGCGTTCTGGGCGATCACTGTTGGAACCGCTATTGCAGGCTATGCTCCTGTGTTTGGCGAACAGATCAGATTTTTACTACTCGGTGATACGACCGTAGGGCAAGAAGCCCTGCTTCGCTTCTATGTTCTGCATGTCGCGGTGTTGCCTATAGCTATGGTGACAATGATCGCGATCCACTTCTGGCGGATCCGCAAAGACGGCGGGCTTTCGCGTCCTGTGGCATCGGATATCGTCGTCGATCCCGCACCACCGCAGGAGCTGGCCTTGCCCGGAGCGATCAATCTTATTGAAAAGAAACGTTACGGTGTGCAGGGTGTGGTTCGTGGGCCATTCACTAAGGTTGGCAACGTACCGGATAATTCGGTTTATAGCTATCCAAACCTGCTGCTTGCCGAACTTTTCGTTCTTATCCTGACCATCTTTGGCGTGCTGGCAGTGTCATATTTCTTTAACGCTCCGCTCGAAGAGCCGGTCAACGTACTTCATCCACCAAATCCTGCAAAAGCACCGTGGTATTTTCTCGGCCTGCAGGAGATGGTCAGCTACTCAGCATTCTGGGGCGGAGTCGGGATACCGGCTATCGAGGTACTGATCCTGTTTCTCGTGCCATATTTTGATAGGGCACAAAAAGGCATAGGCCTATGGTTCTCGCGCGAACGGCTGCTGGCGAACACGCTCTTTGGGACGTTCGTGGTCGTCAATATTGTCCTCATTATTATCGGAACCTTTTTCCGGGGTCAGAATTGGGAGTTTGTGTCGCCGTTTTAGAACGGATCGAGGATTGATGGTATGAAGATGCGTTTATCACTGGCAGTTGCGAGCATTGCGATCCTGGTCGTACATGGACTCGTATTTTATCAGCAGTTTTTCCATAAATGGGAAAACTATCAAACATCATATTTCGATCAGGCACGCACATTGGCAAAAACCGATGCCGAACGTGAGGCGATAGCCGGACGCAGCCCTAAGATCGAGCAGATCATCGTGACCCAATTTGGCAGTGAGCGCGTTGATCGATGTACGACGTGTCACATCGCGTCCGACGATCCGCGGTTCAAGGACTCACCGCACCCCTACAAATCGCATCCTTTCTCTGAGGAACTTGGTGACAAACTCGTGGACGGTAAATGGGAACGCCGGCATAAATTCTCAGATATAGGCTGTACCGTTTGCCACGACGGGCAAGGCCGGGGATTGAAGGAGTTTTTCGCCCACGGCGAAGATGAATTCTGGCCGGAACCGATGCTCGGTTATGTGACCCAGGAAAACTGGCGGGTAGATTTCAAAGACAAGCTCAAAGGCAAAGAGTTCATGCAGGCAAACTGTGCTCAGTGCCACACCGACAAAGATTTCAAAAGCACGCCACTCGTAAACAAGGGCCGCGAGTTGTTCATTCAAAAAAACTGCTACGGCTGTCATCGTATCGAGGGTATCTCAAACGGAACGCTTGGCCCTGACCTATCGGACGTCGGCAAGAAGTGGAAGATCGATTACCTGTGGGAATCAGTCGTTGACCCGCGTGCCAATAGCGCGACATCATTCATGCCGAAATTTAACCTCAATGATGACGAGGTTAGAGCTTTGGTCACGTTCCTCAAGAGCCGTCGGGGCTTTAATTATTCGGAAACCACACTCGACCGCTATCGGGCGACACTCAACAAAGGTCAGGCACCGCCGACACCGTCGACTGCCGCAACCACTTCGAACGTTCCTGTTTCTGGAGATTTGGCCAAGACGGGCGAGCAACTCATAAATGAAAGGGCGTGTGCCGCCTGTCATAAGATCGGTGATAAAGACGGCGGGATCGCACCTGATCTGTCATTCGAAGGGCTGATGAAGGATGAAAAGTGGATCATCGCCCACTTTAAGGATCCGCGTTCGGTTATTCCCGATTCGATAATGCCGACCTTTGCCTTCTCGGACGGTGACTATAAGTCGATGACAGCGTATCTATTGAGCCTTAACAAGGCCCCGACACTGAATAACCCGCAGGAGATCTACCAAAGTCTCTGCATCAGGTGCCACGGCCAAAACGGAGACGGCCACGGTATGATCTCGACCTACCTCGATCCCTATCCGCGTGATTTTACGAACGCCGGGTTTATGAATAGCAAGACAGACGAACGTTTGGCGAACTCGATTAAGAACGGAGTGGCTGGTACATCGATGCCGGCATGGGGGAAAGTTCTGAATGACGAGCAGATAAAAGGTGTGCTCGCATACATCAATCAGAGCTTTACAAAAGATGCTCGCCGCGAAATCAAACCGCGTGATGTGCCTGAACAGAATCCCGTGCCAATGTCGACGGAATCTATAGCTCGCGGTGAACAGGCATATTTGATGCGATGCACCGGTTGCCACGGCCGAAAGGCGGACGGCAAAGGCCCCAATTCGCTCGACATCCTGCCGCGGCCACGCAATTTGCTCAACTCACAGTTTGTAAGTAATGCCACGGATCGGCGGCTGTTCGAGTCCATCCTTTATGGTGTACAGGGAAGCGCTATGCCGCCGTGGATCGATTACGGCCTGACAAAAAATGATGTTGGCGACCTCGTGAACTACATCCGGAGCCTGAACGCAGGCAAAAAAGACGTACTGGCTATGAACTTGTTCGCTACGGGGCACTAGGTTTTGAACGGAGACGATATGCAAAAAGAAGAAACAATTCAAGACGCCGGTGAGATACCGGTCGCGGTATCAGCCGGTAATTTGGAGTCCTCGCATGAGGACACGACAGTGAAGCTGTTCCTAATAAGTTCGATCGCGTATTTCTTCATAGTCGGGATCGTGGCTTTGATCATCGCGGCCAAATTCGTGATGCCGACATTTCTCGGAACGATTCCAGAACTGACATATGGGCGCATGCGGCCGCTACACGTCAACGGCATGCTCTTCGGCTGGCTGCTGGCCTGCGACATGGGACTAATGTATTACATCGTACCGAGGCTTTGCGGCGTAAAGATCTGGAGTGAAAAACTCGGGTTAGCCACAGGTGTTTTATGGAATGTGATCATCCTCGGCGCGGTCGTCTCGTTGGTGATGGGATGGAACCAGGGTTGGGAATACGCCGAGCTTCCCATGCCGCTTGACGTACTTGTCGTAGTTGCCTGGCTGATGTTCGGTGCGAACATCTTCATGACGATCGCGAATCGCAAATACAAAGCGATGTATGTTTCGCTCTGGTATGCGATGGGTACGATCCTTTGGACGGCATTCGTGTATCTGACCGGAAATTTTGCAACGCTCTTTACTACCGGTGTTAACCAGGCAAATCTGAACTGGATGTATGTCCACAACGCGGTCGGTTTGATCTTTACGCCGGTCGGATTGGCGATCGCGTATTACTTCATTCCAAAGTCCTCAAACACACCGCTGTATAATCACAAGCTCTCGATGGTCGGGTTCTGGTCGCTGGCATTTGTCTACGTCTGGACCGGAGCCCATCACATGCTTCATGGGCCGATCTCGCAGTGGCTGCAGACGATCACGATCGTATTTTCCGTGATGCTGTTGGTTCCTGTATGGGCGGCTGTCTATAACTTTTTTGCAACGATGAAGGGGCAATGGCATCAACTCAGGGACAACGTATCTTTGAAGTTCCTGATGTCAGGCGTCGTGTTTTACCTGCTTACCTGCTTCCAGGGACCGATGCACAGCCTCAGAGCGGTAAGTGCGATCGTATCGAAGACCGACTGGATACCCGGACACGCTCATATGGCGGTTTTGGGAGCGTTTTCGTTCTTCGCGATAGCCGGTGCGTATCACATCGTACCGCTCGTTTTTAACACGGAGTTATACTCCAAATCGTTGGCGAACTGGAGCTTCTGGCTGTTCCTGATCGGAGGCCTCGGCTTTTTTGTCACGCTGTGGCTCGGCGGGTTCTGGCAGGGATGGCAGTGGAACAACCCGTCGATCCCATTTATCGACACAGTCATCGCCCTTAAGCCGATCTGGCACACACGGCTCGCTTCGGGCGTGCTGATGTTCGGCGGGATCGTGGCATTCGCATACAACGTGCTCGCAACGATCGTCGGGGCAAAGGGACATACGGTGGAGGCTCAACCCGCGGCAGCCTAACGGCTGGGAGAAGGACCGCATTTGGAGGATTCTATGTTTCAAAAAGCTGATTACAACGCCGTATTTTTTGTCGCCGCCGCACTCGTGATGTTTTTTATCGGCGGGTTGCTTACGACGGTCGCTCCACCGTTGATCGACCAAAGCTGGACTACGCCGTTTGAGAACAACGACACGGGCAATGGGCCGACGGGCAAACTCGTTCAATTAAATGAACAAGAGCAAAAAGGCAGGGCTATCTATATCCGTGAGGGCTGCTGGTATTGTCACACGCAGCAGGTCCGAACGCTGTTGGCCGATACGAAACGTTACGGCTGGCGTGGCGTTGACGCACCGATCTCGACACCCGATGAATTTGTTTATGACAACCCTCATATGTTTGGAACCAAACGGACAGGGCCGGATCTCGCACGCGTCGGCGGCAAATATAATGCTCAGTGGCACAAAGCCCATTTCCGCAATCCTGCCGATCTCGTTCCGGGTTCTATAATGCCGCCGTTCCCGTGGATCGCCAATAATCCTGAGGAACTGGACGCGTTGGTCGCTTATATGCAGACGCTCGGACGAGCAAAAAACTGGCGGCCGGATAACGATTACGAAAAATAGATCTAACGGAGACTGAAATGAACGACGACAAAGAAACAGACGAGATCAAAGAATATGCCGGCGGTTGGATGACAGAGCGTAAGGGAACCCCGATACCGCTATTCCTGAAAATATCGTGGGCCGTGATTCCGCTCGCTATGCTGACTTATCTGATCGTTTATCGTAACGGCGAGACGACCCATGCAGACCGCGGCGTGCTTGTTCAGGCATTTAATAAGGCGACCGGAACGGCAGATTGGTTCATGTATTTCGTCGGAGCTCTGATCTTGATCTATATCATTATTTTGGTTTCGTTCGGATTCAAAAAGCTCCGCAAGTAAAGGATCGTGATGAGTGAAGAAACGCTGCAATTTGAAGCGGTCGACCACAAGGACGCGGACTATTGGATGAAGATGGTCAAGTGTCAGGACGCTTGCCCTGTTCACACCGACGCCTGCGGATATGTGACCGCGATCGCTGAAGGGCGCGATCTTGATGCTTATAAGATCGCCCGGGCGACCAACCCATTCGCGTCGATCTGTGGCCGCGTATGCGGTGCACCGTGCGAGGCAAATTGCCGCCGCGGCTCGCTCGACACACCGATCACCATCCGCGCTTTAAAGCGTTTTGTAAATGAGAAATACGGCCCCGAAACCGGAGATTTCACGCATTATCGCGATGGCTGCAATACAAAGATGTTACCGCCGGAACAAGGCAGCGGCGAACGCATAGCCGTTGTCGGAGCTGGTGTTGCAGGTCTGACCGTTGCGCACGATCTCGTCCAGCTTGGCTACAAAGTGACCGTCTTTGAGGCATACGACGAACCTGGCGGAATGCTCACGGCCGGTGTCCCGATCTACCGGCTGCCGCGAGAACTCGTGAAAGCTGAGATCGAGGCGATCCTTTCGATGGGGGTCGAGCTGAAATGCAATATGCGCCTCGGCCGGGATTTTACGATCGAATCACTCCGCAATGACGGCTATAAAGCGATCTTTCTCGGCATCGGGCTGCAAAAGGGCCGCAAGATACCGCTTGAGGGTTCGGATCTGCCGCAGGTTTTTGACGGGCTCGATTTTTTGCGTGCTTTCAACGACGGCAAGCCGATGGAACTCGGCCGCCGGATCGTTGTCATTGGCGGCGGCAATGTCGCTTTCGACGTCGCCCGTTCTGCGGTTCGACCGATGAAAGTTCCGATGGCGGACGCCGATTCTGATATGGAACGCAGTGAACGGCTTGCCTATGACGTCGCCCGTTCCGCACTTCGTCTGAGCGGCGATAAAGAAGTCCACATCGTCTGCCTAGAAAAACGAAATGAAATGCCGGCCGACGAGATCGAGATCGTGGAGGGCGAAGAAGAAGGCATCCATCTCCACGACGGCCGCGGCCCGCGAATTATCTTGAACGAAGAAGGCTATGTGACTGGCCTCCGGACAGTCAAATGCCTATCGGTTTTTGATGACAACGGCAAATTTAGCCCCGTGTTTGACGAACAAGCGGTCGATGACATCGCGGCCGATACGATCATGTTTGCCATTGGCCAGCAGTCGGATCTGACGTTTCTCGCTCCCGGCGACGGCGTCGATGTTGAGAACGGTTTGATCAAGGTCGACCCCGACACATATCAGACGACCGCACCTGACGTTTTCGCCTGCGGCGACGTCGCTCACGGCCCGCGGCTGTTTATCCACGCCATCGCATCGGCACAGATCGCGGCCCGTTCGATGCACGATTATCTGTGCGGAACGCGAACAGACGTCGTCGTGAAAAAGAGCTGGGAACCCGCCAATTACACGATGGTCGACGGCTGGGATCAGATGCGTCGCGAACTGCCGCCGGCACTCGAAAGCGAACGCCGTGCATCGTCGAACGACATCGTTGAGATCAATTACAGCCCTGCCGAGGCACGCAAACAGGCGGCCCGTTGTCTGCGGTGCAACGTCAATACGATCTTTGACACCTCCATCTGTATCGCCTGCAACGGCTGCGTCGATGTTTGCCCTGAAAACCTGATCAAGCTTGTCGGCCTCAGCCAGGTCCGCTCCGACAGCTATCTGATGCAGATCGCATCGGATTCGCTCGGCATCGAGGAGGACGATCTGAAAGGTTACAGCGACGAAGAGTTATCCGAACTCGGCGGCATAATGCTCAAGGACGAATCGACCTGCATCCGCTGCGCGATGTGTGCCTCGCGGTGCCCGACGCACGCTATATTAATGAAGCGGTTCAACTTTACCCGCGAGTGCGTTACCATCCACGCACCTAACCCGAAGATCAAATATCAGGCTTCGAATTAGCTTTCGGGAAGGTGCGAAATATTTAGCGGTCGAGATCGGAAAAACTGTGGCGAACACGAGTGAACTAAATGAATGCCTGGGAGTTTTACGTAATATTTGCATTGGGTCTTTTCAGCAGCCTGCACTGTGTTTCCATGTGTGGGCCGATCGTACTGTCATACAGCCTACCGCTGGGTCGGCGTAAATTCTCAGAGCAGGCACTAGCTCACATTTTCTATAATATTGGGCGTATTCTAACCTATGCGGTGCTCGGTGCCGCCGCCGGCCTTTTTGGCGGAACCGTTGGTTTCATAGGGCAATTGGCAGGTTTCCAGAATGTCGCGGCGATCGTTGCCGGCGTCATGATGGTCATTGCCGGTCTGCTTATGCTTGACCTGATACCGAGTCGCCGCCTGCAAAAATTCAATCCGCTACTTTACACCTCGCGTTTCTTGCGGCCCCTTGGCAGTCGGTTTTCATCGACATCGGTCGGCAGCAAATTTTCGCTTGGGCTAATGCTCGGTTTTCTGCCATGCGGCTTGATCTATGCGGCCCTGCTTAAGTCAATGGCGACGGGCACAGTGTTTGCAGGTGCATTAACGATGATGGCATTCGGACTTGGCACCGCTGGATCTCTTCTCGCGATCGGTCTGTTCTCGTCGGCTTTCAGCTTTAAGTTCAGCCGTTGGGGAAGTCGGCTCGCTGCGGTCAGTGTTTTGCTTCTCGGCCTGTTCATGATCTCACGCGGCGTGATGCCGCTCGTCATGGCAAAGCCCGATGCACCTGACGCGGTTCCGGAATGCCACACGCATTGACCGGGGAAGGAATCTGTATGAACGGAGCAACCACACCAGAAACCGTTGAGAATAGGATCGGCACTCTGCCGCCACCTGCCGCGACACCGCGTGTCCGGAAAAAGCTGCCGGTCGTAAACAAGGATTTTAAACTCGACAAAAACAACTGGCACCGCCTTCGCCGGGTTATCCATCTCGGGTGTTTCTTGATCTTCGTTTCGCTGCCGTTCTTTAATGTTGTGCGGTTCGACATCCCGCATGAGCGATTTTACTTTGCGGGTTTTGAGCTTTGGATCAATGAATTTGCCATCGTATTTTTCTCGCTGATGTTCCTATTGTTTGTCGTCGCGGCCGCGTCGATGCTTTACGGGCGGATTTACTGCGGATACCTGTGTCCGCAGATGATATTCAGCGAGGCGTCGATAAATCTTGAGAATAAGGTCAAATCGTTTGTCAGCAAGACCTTTGCCAAACAGAGCATGACGGCCCGTAAATGGATAACCCGCGTGGCTGTTTACGCGGTTCTGGGTATCGCCTCGGTCTTTCTGGCGTTCGTTTTTATCGCGTATTTTGTCGAGCCGTGCGACCTTTTCGGGCGGCTTGTTTCGTTGGATATTGTCACCGCCGGCGGCATCGCAGGTGCGGCGGCGACTCTGGTGACGTTTATCGACTTTGCGTTTCTAAGGCAAAAGTTCTGCACGACCGTTTGCCCGTATGGCTATTTGCAGGGCATCCTCGGCGACGACAATACGCTCGTCGTTCAATACCGTGATCCAGAGCAGATCTGCGTCGAATGCAAAAAATGCGTCCATATTTGCCATATGGATATCGACATCCGCACGTCGCCGTTTCAGATCGAATGCATACACTGCGGCGAATGCATCGACGCCTGCAAGTCGATCATGGGCAAATTTGGCAAAGACACCTTGGTTCACTACGCCTGGGGTGAAAAGGGCGAATTGCTGGGCGACAAGCACGTCAAATGGTACCGCCGAATCGGCCTGCGTGACGCCAAACGGCTCGCCGTTCTCGGCATTATTATCGTGTACGCGTCGGCCCTGACGGTTGTCTTTTCGATGCGGCACAACGTGCTCACCCGTGTTATGCCAAACCGGGCAACGCTGTACCGCGTCGGCGATGACGGCCGTGTTTACAACACTTTCCGGATGATCCTGGCAAATCGCGGCAAGACAGACGCCACGGTCTCGCTTGAGATCCAAGGGCTACAGGACCCCGTTATGACCCTGCCGTCAAATACCATCGCGATCAAAGCCGGCGATTCGGTCGAGCAGGAATTTGAGATTTCGGTTCCGGCCAACCGCTCGGCTGACCAGGTCAATCATTTTGACATTGTCAGCACCGTCACGCCTGACGGGACAACGGACACATTTAACGAAACATTTATCATGCCGCTGGAGAACGTAAAGAAATGAAAAAGAAGATCGCTTCATATTTTGGAGAACATCAGGTAGCCATACTTCGGTATATGTTGGGGGCGATATGTGTGCTCTTTATAGGAATATTGATCACCGTCTATTTTGTCGCTAAACAGGCGAACCCCATATTCCTCGACGAAAAGGGTAAACCGGTCCAATCACAGAGCGAGACTCAAAAACAATATTGATGACAAACGGACCACTAACCCAAACATGCGACCTGTGTGGATTGTCCGTCGGCCGCAACCCTTTTACGCAGCCCTTTGCCGGTGTGTCGAAAGCGTTCTGCTGCGTCGGCTGCCTTAATGTATACACCATCCTTACCGAAAGCGGTGTCGTCGCGAGGGGCGAGGACATCCGCGACACCGAGGTTTTTAGACAAAGCCTCGCTCTCGGCCTGATCTCAAACCGGGCAGAGGCCGACGCGGAGATCGTCATCCCTCCCAACGCCCTGACCAAAGAGACGCTCCTGTATGTTTCGGGTATGTGGTGCACGGCGTGCTCGTGGCTGATCGAAAACAGCCTGATGAAAGAACGAGGCGTCGTTTCGGCTGAGGCGTTCTTTGCCTCCGACCTCGTCAAGGTCAAATATTGTCCTCAATACCTGCCGCCCGAACGGATCACAAAACGGATCGAACAGCTCGGGTACAAAGCAAGCGAATTTGATCCAGACAACGAAACCGCCGCCGCCGAAAAGCGTGACATGGTGCTTCGCATCGGTGTCGCGGCTTTTCTCTGGCTAAATATAATGACCCTGAGCGTGCCGCTCTATGTCGGCTATTTTCAAGAGATCAACTCGAGCGTAAAATACCTGTTTCCGTTCATCCTGATGGTGCTGACTGCTCCGGTCATCTTTTACTCGGCAAAACCTATCCTGAAACTCGCCTGGACCGGCCTGCTAAACCGATCGATCCGGATGGAGACTCTTCTCGCCACGGGCATCTTGGCGGCTTATATATATAGCTCTATACAGGCGTTTCGCGGCGAGACACTTGTCTATTTTGATACCGCTGCGGCAATCGTGACGCTAGTCCTGGTCGGCAAACTGATGGAACGCGGTGCCAAGGAGCGGACGACCCGGGCGATCTCCATGCTCTACCGGCTGATGCCAAAAAAGGTGCGCCTTTTTGTCGCCGGCGCCGAACGCTTTGTCGCGATCGACGCACTAAACGAGGGCGACGTCTTTGTCGTAAAGGCAGGCGAACGCATTCCCGCCGACGGCGTCATCACTGAGGGCAAGACCCACACCGACGAATCGCTCCTCACGGGCGAATCAAATCCGATAGGCAAGGACGTTGGCAGTGCCGTCGTCTCAGGCAGTTTAAACGTCAATAACGTGATTCACGTCCGAGCCACAAAAGTGGGCGAGGACACCACTTTGTCAAAGATCATCGGCCTTGTCGAACACGCCATCAGCAGCCGCTCGGATCTCGAACGAACTGTCGATAAGGTTTCGCGAATCTTTGTCCCGAGCGTGATCGTCGTCGCCGCGGTCGCTTTTGCCGTCTGCGTCGGTTTTGGTTTTACGTCCGAAGAAGAAGCGATGATGCGGGCGATCACTATACTTGTCATCGCCTGCCCATGTGCTCTCGGGCTCGCCACGCCACTCGCCATCACGGCCGCGGTCGGTGCGGCGTCACGCAGCGGGATATTGGTCAGCGACAGCAGTGTCCTTGAAACGATCCGCGATGTCGACGTGGTCGTTTTTGACAAGACCGGCACTATCACCGATGGCAAATTCGAACTCGTCGATTTTGCCCTCTCATCTGCAAGTTCTATTCCAAATGCCGCCGTGGTCGGCGTTGGTGCCGCTCATTCCATATCTGTCGGAATTCCGCTAGATGCCCCCGAGATATTTGAGAAGACCTATCTGCCGCTGATCGCCGCACTCGAAAAATACTCCGAGCACCCGCTCGGCAATGCCGCTGTCCGTTACGCCGAAAGCTGTTTTGCCACGCCGGGCGATGTCCACAACGTCGAGATCCACAAGGGGCTCGGCATCTCAGGCGAAGCCGCGGGTCGGCGGGTTTTTGTCGGCAATCATCGCCTCGCCGAAATGGAACAGTGCATCCCCTCGCCCGTTCTCAAAGACACGGCACGCACATGGGAAGAGGCCGGCCGGACCGCCGCATATTTCGGGATAGACGGCGAGGTCAAGGGCTCGCTTGCCTTTGGCGACACCGTCAAGCCTGAGGTCGCCGCCATCGTCGCGGATCTCAAACGCCGCGGCATCCGCTCGATCATCATCTCGGGCGACTCTGAGGCGACGACGCGTTTTGTCGCCGATCAGGTCGGTGCCGACGATTTTCGTGCCGGGGCCCTGCCCTCTGACAAAGCCGCCGCGATCGCCGAATTCCAAGCCGCCGGGTCTGTGGTCGCCATGATCGGTGACGGCATCAATGACGCCCCCGCACTCGCCCAGGCCGATCTCGGCATCGCCATGGGCTCCGGCACCGACATCGCGATGAAGGCCGCCGACATTGTACTCGTCGGCGATTCGTTCAAGAAACTTCCCGCGGTATTTGAACTGTCGAAAAAGGCTTGGGGGATCGTTCGCCAGAACCTCTTCTGGGCATTTTTTTACAACACCATCGGAATGAGTCTCGCCGTCACCGGTGTCCTCAACCCCATCATGGCGGCTGCGGCCATGTTGCTATCCAGCCTCAGCGTCATCGGTAACTCAATGCGTCTGAATCAAAACAGAAATACCTCTGGTTAACTGGCGGATAGGCAACCAAAAAATCACTACGTAAGCGTGAGCAGGCATGAATCGCAGTAACGTTCTACGCCCAATTTGGAACAGCTGAACTTATTTTCATTTGGTTTACTTTGAATAGATTGCTTGAGTTATCTAGAAAGTTATCTATGATCCCCGCGATATACGGTGTTATCATATGTTACAAGCATCGTCCCAAAACCGTTCTAAATACAGGGGCAACAGAAGGTTACTGCCACTTATGAACTTTCGTTTGATACCGTATGTTATCGTATGTTACAAGAAGGCAACGGCTGTTAACCGAAGGGTGTAAGTTCGAGTCTTACCTGCGGAGCCAATCTTTACAACAACTTAGCGGCAGTCCCCAGGACTGCCGTTTTCCTTTTTCCCGTTATCTTTCCCGTTATCCAAAATAACCGATCGTGCGAGTGTCATCATTTAAATATCACTTTGATATTTAAATGATATTTCTTTGACATGTATATGATCGGTTCGAAGGACAAATAGATCCATATTTTCGAGGACTACTAGGTTTAAAATTGTGTCTGCTTTGTGGGGAATTCCCCGTTTTATTTGTCAACCAGGAAGCTCATGTCCGCTGTTGACGAATACATTCGTTCTCGATCGAAATGGAGAGGGATGTACGTAAATGTCGCCTTTGGATTAATTGGAGCTCATTCAACGATTGGTTAGAAAGCCTGCAATGAAAGCTGCTTGCAATTGGACATATTCATGCCTGTAATGGACGTGGTCTGAAAACGCCTCCGATGGGAATGTTCGGCTGAAGGAGTTCAGGTCAATGATCGGAACGTTAACCTTTTCAAAATAAAGCTTAGCTGCCTGGTTGTAATCTTCGACGTCTTTGCTGTCGCGAAAGAAACCGACATTCTTGCTATTGTGGATATCGTCATTCACGGGGGTAGAATTTATCCAGATCAGTTTCATTTTCATCGTTCTGGCTAGATTTCGGATCTTCATGAGATTTGTCTTGTATTCAGCCAATTCGATTGCCTTCTTGCCCGTTATTTTGTCGGACTTTATATCGTGCAGACCGCAATTGACCAGAAGAACATCGGCCGAAAAGTTCTTATCTTTCTGTAGCGTTTGAAGATATTGAACCACCATCCTCGAATCGCCACCGTTGCACCGACGGGCTTATCTAGATCTTGAATGGCTTCGCCGTTATCCCGTTTGCGATCATACAGATACCTTCCTTCCACGAACTTTTTCAAATACGGCCCATATTGAATGGAAATGCTGTCACCGATCACAAACAGTTTCCTTTTTGTTTGAGCGCTTCCGCTGCAAACGATGCACATAAGTAGAATTAGAACAGAAAGGGTTCGTTTTGCCGCGGGTGAGACGTCTGCATCGGTTACGAAAGTTATCCCCGCCAATGGTGCAATTGCTTTCCTTTTCAATGTCAAAAAAGGACAAACAATTGAATACACAGTCGACTATGACTTCAAAGAGAGCGACCTAAGAGTCTATTTGGGCGAACCGGGCGATCAGGATGCTTCAATACCTTCCGCTTCGAAAGCCCCTCAAAAGTTCGTCGTTAAAAAATCCGGCGACCACATGTTGGAGGTGACAAATACTACTAGGAAAAAAGCGACAATTACGCTCTTCCTTGATGTTGAGGCCCCTGCTTCAACCTCGGCAAACGTCGGTTCTTCCGGTTCGGAAAGAATTCTTACCCGAGGCGAAACCTCCGCGTCTGTTTCCAAAGATATTCCCGCCAATGGTGCAGTCGATTTCCTTTTCAATCTCAAAAGAGGGCAAACCATCAATTACACGGTCGAATATGACTTCAAAGAGAGCGACCTAAGAGTCTATTTGGGTGAACCGGGCGACCAGGATTCTTCGATACCTTCTCGTGCAAAAACCCCGAAAACATTTGTCGTCAAGAAATCCGGCGACCACCGATTGGATGTTACAAATACAACCAAGAAAAAAGCGCTAATTACGCTCTTCCTTGACGTTGAATAGAAAGAAGTGGAGAAGATTCTTCAGAACCTTCCGCACCAAAGGCCCCCAACATTTGTCGTCAGGAAATCCGGCGACCAGAATTTGGAGGTTACGAATACAACCAATAAAAAGTCACAATTACGCTTTATTTGGATATTCAATAAAAAGAAAGCTGTGCTGAAAAATCTGCTTATCGTGGAAGATAATCCATTGATGCGACGCCTGATCAAAAGCGTCGTGGAGGATCTGGCGTTATCATCCACGAATGCGAGGACGGAGCCGATGCCCTGGCCGCCTATGAAGAACATTGTCCCGATTGGGTCCTGATGGACGTCGAAATGAAACTAAAAGACGGCATCACGGCCACGCGGGAGATCATTAATGCATATCCCAATGCAAAGATACTCATCCTGACAAAATACGACTCCGGGCGCATCCGCGATCAAGCCAAAAAAGCCGGGGCGAGCATATTTGTACCAAAAGAACAACTACTTGCAATCCGGGAAATCGACCTTATGTTGGGGTAAAATGATCCAACCGGGCTGGGGGGCAGACAGACTAATGGCATCGAAGTACAGATCGGGTTGGTTTTCCGCCACACGCGCCGGGGCATAGATTCCCCAACTTATCTCCGGTCAATGAAGCCGATCCACCTACTCGTTTGTTTTAAGGTAATATCTAGGGCGGTAAAATCTTGTAGCTTTTCAAGATCTTATTTGCTGGCCCAAACATTATCCTTTGTGTCCGAATCGGGGAATCTCCCGTAAGGATCTAGAGTAATCTTGTGGATCTTACGTTTTCCAAAATCTAGGACGGCTTGAAAATCACGGTCGCCATTGAACCAGACATCTTCGTTCCATTTTATGATCGCCGTATTATCGTCGACTATTTGTGCGTTTGGCATTGCCTTGATCTTTTCGGTACCGTCAGAAAATTCGACTTTGAGCACCACAGGCGAGGGCATCTCGCCTGCTTGATGAATCGTAACTATCGCCTTGTCTCCTTTCCAAACAACTTCCTTGATCGAGCCGTCAACTCTTTCTGTGGTGAATAGCCAGTAATACCAGAACCAATTTAGGTCACGGCCAAGCTCTTTGTTCATGAAGAAAGTGAAATCCCAGGGTGACGGATGTTTGAACGCCCATGTTTCCACATATTTCTTAAGGGCCGAATTCATCGCAGCGTCACCGACTATTCCCCCTAACATCGAAAACATCGGTGATGTTTTGTTGTAGGTTTGATAACCATAGAAGGTTCCTCCATAGTTGGCATTCCACATCATCATCGGTTCATCTTCGTTACCGCTGACCCTACCGTAGCTCTGCCCCAGAAGATCTAGGTTAAATGGTCTCCCACCAGCGTCGGCAGCCGAAAGAATGTTTGAATATTGATTAAAACCTTCGTCCATCCAGCCGTATCGCGTCTCGTTTGTTCCCACCATCATCGGAAGCCATTGATGAAAAGTCTCGTGATCCGCGGCTCCCTGATTTGAGTTGATAACCATCGGATACTCCATTCCGGCACTTGGTCCGTCTTGCAGCGTCAACTGCGGAAAGGCGTATGGGATCAGTAGTTTTGAATAGAATTCCAGGGCATGGCGAGACCTTTTCCCGGCGCTTTCAAAGAAGCGAGATCTTTCGGGAAGGTAGAACATGTGAATAGGAACATAGCCTTTGGTCGGAATATTTGCTCTCGTCGTTCGCCATACAAATTCATTGGAGGTCGCCCACGCAAAATCGTTGACTTTCTCTGCCACGAAATGCCAGATATTCCTGTCGCGTGGTAATAGGGCTTTGCCGACTCCTCGTTCGTCTTTCTTGACGATCATTACTTCTTCGTCGGTCTTTAAAGCAGACGCAAGGCGTTCACGAACAAAAGGTGCAACTGCCTCATTGGCATTTTGCAGCACTCCCGTTCCACTAACGATCCAGCCCGCAGGAACCTCGATCTTGACGTCAAACTTTCCGTAATTGTTGTAAAATTCCGACGGTCCGAGGTAAACATTTGTGTCCCAACCACGCTGATCGTCGTATTTTGCCAGACGCGGAAACCATTGAGTCGGCTGGAAAAGTTTGGCGTCCCAACGTTGTGTCATCCGATGTCCTTGGCCGTCTGCTCCGCCAGGCAGTTTTGTGTTCCAGTCAATTTCAAGGGTCGCCAGAGAACGCGGTGCGATCGGTGTCGCGAGCATCAGCGTAGCAACAGTTTGATCTAAACCAATTGCATAGGATCTTTCGATCTTCGACTGCCCCGACTGGCGCTGTGGTGCCGGTGATTTCAGATCGACCTCAACTCCATTTATTTTGATCCGGGTAAGGGCCATTCCATCAGTAGTTTCGGCAGGCACGGAAAAGCCTCGCGGCACTCGCGGACGAAAAATATTATGGTCAAGCCGCAAAACGATGCGGTCAAGTGCATCCGGACTATTATTATGGATGGTGATCGTCTCGCTGCCGGTTATGGTTTGCGTGGAAGGGTTCAGACTTGCATTGATCGAAAAATCGGTTTCCAATTGCCAATAATTCGCCCCCGGACGACCAGAAGTATTTCTCGTTCCAGCCTGATACGCCTTCCGAATTGAATTTGTCAGCGGAATACTCCGGCGTATGGCCCGCTTTGCTGAGCCCCCCGAATCCTGGAGAATCGTAGGATTCAGAGGAGCTTCGGTCGTCTGTACCTGTCCGAAACCACTGCAGTTTAAGAACACGAGCCCGAGAATAATTCTTAATTTCATAACATTCCTTTACGAAAAGCCTATTTGATAACCCCATGAATTTTCGTCATTCTAACTGTTTGTCATTGACCCCTTCGAAATAATACTACAACAGGGAAATCTTGAGCGGCGATGCGACCGATTTGTGCGTTGTCATTCCTAGGTTGAATCCGTGGGGAGCTGGCCTTCATCCCCTTCGCCAAAAAAACTCTTGACGAGATTCTGTTTTGCAGGCAATGTATCAAAATTCGATACATGATCTGAGCCGCTCCACCGGCGACGAGTGAAGAAAGCGGTTCCCCGGCGTTTCTTGAAGATCATTTTTACGGTGCTTACTCCCGAATTGAAGTCTCCCATAGGGGTTCCTTTTCGCCAGTTCCCGGCCGTCACTAACCTATACAATTGAGCTCAATAGGAGAGCCCCCCATGTCCCTGAAACCGTCATCCGCGAGTTCGAAGTGTCAAAAACTTCTCGGTGCCCTCGTGGCGTCTGTTCTCGTATTCCTCAGAAAGAGGGTGACGGCGAGGCCGGCCTTGCCGAGGTTTACGAAGGAGTTGAGAAGGTTCGGATAGACCGTCGACGAACCGTAGTTCCGACCCGCCGCGGCTCTTGCTCCATTATTCAGTTGCTGCAAGGTGGTTTCTGATAATCCATCGAAAAAGTCGGTGGAAAATATAACGGATAGTCCTCCATGTTTTCTAGGGATTTTGGGGACTATAAAATCCGGAACTTGGATCTTTCCCGTTATCGGTGAAAAAGGTGTCAAAATCCCGATCTAATGGACACAAGGGTTTATGGAATTTTACGGGGGCATTTCCTTTTCGTTGAACGAGTTATCGACATCCGTGGCTATCTGTGAATACGGGTGAAATGGTCTCGAGGGCGGCTGTTGACCGAAGGGTTGTAAGTTCGAGTATTACCTGCGGAGCCAAATTAACTAATAGTTTAGGCCGTTCAGCAATGAGCGGCCTTACTGTTCCCAAATTTCCACCAAAAACACCCCAAAAGGGCGCCAAAAAGCCCGGGCAATCGCAATTCACCGTAAAATCAGACATGACCCGAACCCAGCATACGTGGTTCTAAGCATTAACGACCAAAATCGCCTCAAACTTCATCTAGATTTCTCGGGTCAATTTCATATCCTTCGGTTCGGCGATGACTATCGGCACGGGCTCGATTTCAACATTGCTTGCATCCAGGCCGTAAGCATAATCTTCGCGGACGCTAAACCACCGGCGGAGGAAATAATACGAGTGCATTATGAAATTTTGTTTGAACGGCAATTCGTTCTCGTGACTCAAAAATGAGCTATGAAGGACGAAACGGATGTCGCCGTCGATGTCGTATTTCTCGAGCGCGGGATGGCGACTGGCAATATTAACCTCCTTGTTCTTTTGCAAGTCTTTTAGAGCAAGGTCGAAAAAGTAATTCAGACGGGGTTCAATTCGGAAGCCCAGCGTAAACGTAATAAAATAAACGTCTTCTTGCTCCAGGATGTCGACTTTGTATTTCATCGTGAAAGGTTCGTTGTCAGTTTTCACGTGAACAAACCAATAAACATCGGCCCGTTTCGGCGTTTTTTCAAGAACCGAACGAATCGTTTCCTGTTCGATTTTTTTGGGCGAATCCGAGCTCGTCAGGTAAACGAGGTGCGTCGCATACTGGGGCAGAGTGGTATCGTTACTGAGCTCCGTGAGCGTCTTAAAAAACGGTCCTGTGTCTTCCATAACCGTTAATGAACGGCGTACTACTCTGCCTTTGTACCAGATCCACATCACCGCAAACAGGATGAATCCAATGAAAATCGAGATAAAACCACCCTCGGGAAATTTTTCGAGATTGGCGATAAAAAATGCCCCTTCAATAACGACAAAAACCAGAGTGATCAATGCCGTCAGAACGATCGGAACGCGTCTTGAATAAAGATAGACAGCCAGCAAAACTGTTGTCATCAGCATCGTTAACGTGACCGCCAAGCCGTAAGCGGCCTCCATGTTCTTTGATTCGCGGAAATAAAAGACCACAAATATGCAGCCCGCCATTAATAACCAGTTGACTTGGGGAATATACAGCTGTCCGCGAAAATCGGTTGGATAACAGATCCTTTGCCGTGACCAAAAATTGAGACGGATCGCTTCGCCAACTAATGTGAAACTTCCGGAGATCAGGGCTTGCGAAGCGATGATCGCCGCACTTGTCGCTATCAAAATGCCAAATGGCAAGATGACGGGCGGCACGATCGAATAAAATGGCGCCGCTCCTTCGAGTGTCGTTCCGACCTTCGACATTAACCACGCCGATTGTCCCGCGTATGACAAAATCAGGCATATTTTGACGTAGACCCAACTTATCCGAATGTTGCCCCGCCCCACGTGTCCCATGTCGGCATATAGAGCTTCGGCTCCGGTCGTGCAAAGAAAGACGGCTCCGAGCAGGAAGAAGCCATGTGGATAATCCACTATCATCTGATAGGCGTAGTAAGGATTTAACGCTCGCAAAACCGAAAAATCCTGTGCTAGCGACATCAAACCGATGACGCCGATAAACGTGAACCAGATCATCATCACCGGACCGAAGAGTTTGCCGATTAGCTGTGTTCCAAACTGCTGTGTGACAAATAGGGCAATCAAGATTGCAATTACGATCGGCACGGTCGGAATGGTCGGTGAATAGATTCGCAGGCCTTCGATTGCCGACGAAACCGAGATCGGAGCGGTAATAATCCCATCCGCAAGCAAAAACGCTCCACCTATAATTGCGGGGTACACGAGCCAACTTCCCGAGTAACGCTTGATCAGCGAATAAAGCGAAAAAATTCCGCCTTCACCGTTGTTGTCGGCACGGAGCGAAAGGTAGGCGTATTTGCCGGTCGTTAAAAGTGTCAGCGTCCAAAAAACAGCCGAAAGTCCACCCAGTGCAAGAACGGGATCGATCGTCCGCGTCCCCACAATTGCCGACATGGCGTAAAGCGGGGACGTCCCGATGTCGCCAAAAACGATCCCCAAAGTTACCAAAAAGCCCGCAAAGGTAACTTTATTAATGCGGTGATGCTTATCCGTGTGCGTCATATTCGAAGTATTTACCTAAAAGGTCCCCTGATACCTGGACTCAGGAGACAATTAGTTCGTGTACGTTTGGCTTTTGCGGCCGTCCGGCGAGCTTAGGTTTCTCGGACATACAAACGTTCGAGCGCATGTTTGCTGATCGTGCCGATAACCACTACTACAATTATTGTTGCGGCGATCCCAAATATAATTAGCGCGGTGTTCTGTTGGTTATCGAATGTCAATTCTGAAAGTCCCGCACCTAGAAAAACAACCGCCGAAGAACGCGGTAGCATCCCGACGAAGGTACCGATAACAAACGACTTCATCGGAACACGAGCCGCCGACATTAAAAAGTTCGTCAACGCAAAAGGCATGGCCGGCGAAAGCCGTAGCAGGGAGATTATCAATGCCGCTCGCCACATGCTCTGCCCGACCAAGGCCTGATAAATCGCTTTCGCTTTTGGATGCGTCTCAAAAACATGCGGAAGTCTGTCACCAACAAGGCGCGAGTGGATCAGGAACGAAAACAAAGCCGCCCCCACGATACCCGTGATCAGAACTGCAATTCCCAAGTCGAAACTAAACGTCCAACCCGCAAGTACGCCGACGATATTGGTCGGGAGGAGTGCAAACCCACAAAATAAAAGGATCCCCAGGAAATAGAGCGGCGTGCCGATTTCCCAGTTTTCGCGCAGCCAATTCCCAAGTGGCTGCGCGAACAATATCAAAACCGCACTTCCAAGTATTGGCAGTAACGTTGTTACGACAGCGATCGGTGTGAGTCTTCCCAACTCTCTGAAATATTGGTAGATTTTCCGCAAAAGTTCCTTGCTTGCTTGATTGTCTTTAAAAACTTTACTCGGTTGGAGTGCCTCGTTCGGCAGGTTTCTTAGTTGATAAACTTCACAGCTCCTATTTCCAAATTATAAACCCCGCCAACCAGAATGACTTTGCCGGTGTCAACCAGCCTTTCAGGATCGGACTATCCTTTGTGCTTCCTTCCATCACTAATACCTCGACAGTGTCAACCGTTCGCGGCGGCAAATGTCGTGGTAGTGATCTCTTTTTATTCCTTAGCGTAATCAACTTCTATTAGCCAAAAGCAACTCGCGTGCCTACAACGATCTGCGGAATAGGTTAGCGGTCTCATGGCTGTCTTCCGAGTGAAAACCGTGTCCGGATTGCGACCACTGGCGGCTCAACTACCGCACCTTGCAACAGATGTGTGGCAATTTGGGACCCATCGAAGCACCTTGATCCTTACTCCCTACCCACCAAAATTCCGGAATGCACTGTCTGGATTCTCTTTAAGTTCTTTTCCATATTTCGAAGGACTGCCACTTGGCTTGCAACACGGTGTCTTGAAAGCGCGAAAGGCCGTTGTGCCGATGAGATGAACGAAGTAGAGCAATGTTCAAACAACGCAGAAGTGAGATTGCGAAAAAAAACCAGTCAAGGTGGCGGCTCGCGATCTGCTGTCCATAGAATCATCAAACAATGAAACAGAAAATAACGCTGGGAAACACCTCTTCGGACGAGTGGGATGAAAACAATTTGCAGCTTTTGTTAGTTGTGCCGCTCGTGCAGACGGCGTGGGCCCGTGGAGCTATTGCACGAAGCGAAAAGAACCTGATTTTTTAGGCTGCTCGGGAGGCATGGTTTTCGCTGAGGAAATCAAATAGAGTAGGGGAGTGGATAGACCCGAAAGGGTTCGGCCGCCGGTAATGCCGCTCGCCGCACCCGAGCTATCGATTACTTTGCCCGTGGACTTATTCTTATTCGGAGGTTAACGCCGAAACCGTGAATGTTTTTAATTATTCCTTGTCGGTTTCTTTGCCAGACGTAGAAAAAATCGCTTGTCAAATTCTTGTTTATCCGCTTATTAAAACCAAAAAACAGTCGATTCCGCGTTATCTGTTTAGATTCAAACTGGTAGTAAACTTCATCCATCACATAGGGTTGAAATTTCTTTATTGGAAAGATAACTTGGATCCTACTGCGATAAAATGTAGGGTCGTTAGCAAGCGATTGACGTTTGCGATAGTCGAGCATATTTCGTTGCCGCAATTGCACTTTTGTCCAATCTTTTTGCAGATTCAAGGCAAAGCGAAAACGGCTTTCAAAAGCAGTTCGCCGGCCTCGCGTCGTTTCCGCACGGTAAAGATAACTTGGTTGCAGACTGATAAATTTATTGAAACGATATTCAAATCCGGCACCGATACGTTTATCGCCACCCTGGATCGTATTTCGCCCTAACCTGAAATTTCCAATAAACTGAATCGCAAACCGATCAAGTTCTTTGCCGTTTTCGTCTTTTGATGTGATCAGGGGCAAGCTGACTATGGTTTCATTCCAAAATTGCAAATCGCTATTGCTTTGAGATAACGAAACGCTCGATATACAGAACAAAATTGCAATCGCCGGAAATATTTGATTTTTCATCACTTCCTAATTAACCCCCTCCCGGCTAGTCTAGTTCGGTTTCCTGAGATCTCGGGGTCCCGGTTGATGCGAGCGACGACCTGTTTTAGGTCAATAGATGAGCTGTTGTTTCGGGAATCGATACGCCGCGAGTTTGCCGTAGTTTTCGCCATCTGACCGGGCGACCATCCACGCCGTTAGATTGTCTTTGCGTTGCGGTGTGAATGGCAGCATACGGATAAACCCTTCTTTCTGCTCGCCTGGCAATTTCATTATTGTCGAATACGGCTCCATTGATCTGGCTTCTTCCTTATCATTGGTACCGGGTGTCTGGGCTATCGTCCATTGATCTTCCTTGTTATAGAACTCCTGCGGCTCATTCATTTTATACGTCGCCTACACGCCTTCCGGCTCAAGAAGAACCGTCGAACAGATAGAATAAGTCCACATCCCCCTTGTCCATCGATTACAAGTGGTTTCCGTTTCTTTCGACGGCTCTTTTAATGACTGGAAAGCAAGCGTCGTACCACGTTCCCCCGTGGTACAACACTATCCCTTGATATCGATGAAAGATGGTTACAACAAAGAAATGACGGAGGAATTTTAGATGTTCTGATGTATTAGACGCGAAAAACGAAAAGCCGATAATTCTAGTCGAGATCTTCTTTGACGTTGAGATTGTCCCAGTTCACCCCAATGCTGGGCCGGAAAGAAACAGCGGCGAATCAATTAAACATATTGCCTTTAGCTTTTTCGAGGCTTCGTTCTGCTTACTCACCACAGGCCGAAAAAACGGCGTTACACATCGAAACAACGGGGACTCACGAAATTAGTTTTGCTTTCGTTTCCATAAATATTCAGAAACTGGCTGCGTCGTCTTTTTGAATCGGCAGATCAGAGTTGCTTTCACGATACTCGTCTAGTTTGCGGTAAAGGGTTTTTCGGTCTAAGCCGAGCGTTTCGGCCGCGCGCGATTTGTTACCGCCGGATTCACGAAGGACCTCCAAGATATATTCGCGTTCCAGGTCGGCAAGCGTCAGACGTTTCGATTTTGCGGTGGCGAGAATTGCGGTAGTTTGACTACTCGCCTCGCGTATCCGGTCGGGCAAGTCCTCGATCGTCAAAACCGGGCCACGTGCCAGAGCAACCGCTCTTTCAATTGTGTTTTCCAATTCGCGCACATTACCTTGCCACGAATACACGGTCAGCAGCGCGAGCGTGTCAGGAGTGATCGAACGAGGTACGGTGTTTTGTTTTTTTGCGATCTTCGCCAAAAAATGTTCGACCAGCAGGGGAATGTCAAAGGTGCGAATTCGCAGAGGCGGGACAGAGAGATGAATAACGTTGATGCGCCAATACAGATCTTCCCGAAATTCGCCGCTTGCCACCGCTTTCTCCAAATCACGGTTGCTTGCCGCGATCAAACGCACGTCAACCTGCCTTTCCCTATTGTCACCGACTCGGCGTATCGTGCTTTCCTGCAAGACTCGCAATAGTTTCGGCTGTATGTTGAGAGGTAATTCTCCGATTTCATCCAGAAAAAGGGTTCCACCGTCGGCGGTTTCAAACAAACCCGCTCGCGCCTGCCGAGCTCCAGTGAATGCTTGTCCGGTATGTCCGAAAAGTTCCGATTCGACTAGTTCCACCGGAATCGCGGCGCAGTTGACGGCGACAAACTCTTTCCGGCTGCGGGTCGAGGCGTCATGAACCGCTCGGGCGACGAGTTCTTTGCCCGTCCCGCTCTCGCCTGTGATCAGAATGTTGCTATCGGAAGGTCCAGCGCGGCTGATAATATCCTGGAGTTCGCGCATCGGGCGCGATGCTCCGATAATTCGGGTGTCCAAAGCCGGAATCTCGCGGAGCAGCATAGCATGAGCTCTGGCGGCCTCCGTCTGCATCAGAGCACCGGTGACAACTTCCAGTAAGTCTTTTGTCGAAAACGGCTTGGTTAGATACGAATATGCTCCTTGTTTGACCATTTCGACCGCATTTTCGACCGAGCCGAAGGCCGTTATGACGATGACCGGAGTTTCTGTGCGCGTCTGGCGCACCTTCACCAGAAGCTCGTCGCCCCTAAGTTCAGGCATCCGCACGTCGGTCACAACCAAATCGATCTTTTCCTGTTTGTTCTCGATGTGCGCGAGAGCGAAACGGCCATTTACTGCGGTAACAACTTCAAAATCCGCCTCAGTCAGGACTTCTTCGAGTAGCTCGCGCATGTCGGCGTCGTCTTCGACAATTAGAATTCGCTCTTTCATAGTTCTTCGTTCGTTGGTAAATAAATTGTAAACCTTGCCCCATTAGCGGTATTGTTCGAGGCTTCGATAATTCCGCCGTGTTCTTCGACGATCCGGCGCGAGACGGACAATCCTAGGCCCGTTCCCTCGCCGATGGCTTTGGTTGTGTAAAACGGCTCAAAGATTCGTTCGAGATTGTCGGGAGCGATGCCAGTGCCTGTGTCCGAGATCTCGACTACGACAAAGTTTTTGTCGTCACGTACGGTTTTGGAAATTTCGATCTTTAGTGCTCCGCCGGCCGACATTGCATGAAAGGCGTTATTGAAAATGTTGAAAAAGACCTGCCGGAGAAAGTCACCATCGCCCAAAATCGTCAAACCATTGTTTGCTTCGAAATCGATTCTTATCGTTTCACTCGCCTCAAATCCTTCAAGCACAGATTTTATCAGGTCGCCAATTCGAATTTCTTCTAACTGTAAATCATAAGGACGCGCCAGATTTAAAAGCTGTCGGACGATATGCGTGATCCGGACGCATTGGGATCGAATGATGGTTAGATTCTTGATCCGTTTTTCGACCGCCACGTTCGGCCTGCCGAGCAACTGTTCCGCCCGTGCGTCGATCACGTTGAGCGGAGCACCAAGTTCGTGGGCAATGCCGCTGGCGAGTCTTCCGACGGACGCTAGACGTTCGCTGTGGCGAAGTTCCTTTTCTAGATTTAAACGGGTTTCCGTTTCAGTCTGAGCCGCACTGCGTTGCTCGGCCAGATTCTCGGCCATTCGGTTAAACTCTGCGGCTAGCTGAGCGAGTTCGGAATGAGAATCTTTCACGGCTACGCGGTGCGATAGATCTCCACGTCCCAATGCTCTCGCTCCAACGAGAAGTGCCTCAATAGGGCGCGTGAGGTTTTGGCGTAAAACGATAAAAACAAGGAGAAAAATCGTCGCCAGCAACAGCAGAGTGGTTGAAAGCCAATTTAGGCGCGCCCGGGCAATATCGTTTTCAAGGAGTGCGAGAGGTTTTACGATTTCCACCGCGCCCCGTTTTTCGTCCGCCAATTTGATAGGCAGAAGAATGGACAAAAATTTACGATTCTGGATAAGTCTCACAAACTCGACCGGTTCACCCAACTCCAAAACCATTTTCAGTTCAGGCGGCTGGCGAAATTCCGCAGCGGTTACGATCTGTGAAAGAGACCGCAAATCGCCGCTCTCGCCAAAAAGGAATACGCCGTAAACCCGACTGTTTTCATGCAACCGGTCGACCAGTCTCTGAGCATCCGCCGTTCGTCCATTTTGATAATTTTCTTCGAGAGCGATTTGCAAAGTAACGGCGTGCGCCCGCAATTCGTCACGCAAAGTCGATTCGAGGGCGGCTTCACGCTGCCGCAAGCTTAAAAAACTTGCGATCAACATCACTGCACCGACGCCGAGCGTTAGCAGCAGAACTAATTTTGTGTTGATCCTCATCAGTTAAATCTGACTCCGATTGTGGCATGACAACTCATGGTTGTGGAAATTCACTACAGTTGATCGGCCTCTTCACACTTCTATGCTCTGCCATGAGTATGTGAGAGGGTCTACTATTTTTCCTTGTCTTTCCTTGATTTCATCGATATTCGGCAACAGCATTTGGCGGTACTTTTTTTACCTGGGTCCGTGGCACTTGTCTTGCAAACAGTCTTTGCACAAATCGAGCCACGCAATCGGGGCGAACATTCTAAGGTTATCGAGGTGACGTGATGAAAAACAAATTGATGAGAAAGCTATATCGGCTTATTGGAGAGAGTCTTTTCCCGCTATTAATACAGCGGTTTAGGAACCGGCCAAACTTCGCCGGAACCAAACGGCACAAAGAGGTATCGCCTGTGCGCGGAGATCTATCAACGGTTCTAAAGTTCTTAAAACACCGTTTAGGACAAACAGCTTCGAAGAGGCATTAGACCCAACTAGTCCACCCTAAGTTGAGCAGCCAAGATCTTGCGTTTTTTCAGCCGGAACAAATGCGTCTCAGGCACGGAGCCGTTCAGCAATCGTTCTTTCTGGCGACAGGCACAATCGCCCTTCAGCACGGGCTATAGGAGAAATTAAAATGAGCTCATTTTTTGTACGAGGATTTAGGGAGTATAAACGGCACATTGCCATGAAAAAAGCCTTTGTTGAGTGGGCCGAGCGATTGAAAACGATTTTGATGTCGGTTGATATAAAGGTGTCCGGCGGCGAGGCTGCTGAACGGGCACGAATTTACAACCATTCATCCCTTCTGCTCATGCCGCTTGTCGAAATCGCCTGGTCGGACGGACGCATAACTCGGGGCGAATTGGATCCGATCGTCCAGGCGGCTGGGGTTTATGGGTTGGTCGAGACTTCCGACGGCTATCGTGAATTGATGGAGGATTTGCTTTCGCGTCCGGCTCCGTCAAAGGTCGACGCAATGTGGGATGCATTTGGAGGATTGTTGAAAGATCTGCCCGATGATAGTCGAAAACTCGTATCATTTGGCCTTCTAAGCCAGGCCCAATTCGTCGCCGAGCAAGGCTCTGACAGCGTAATCGAGTTTCTCCGAGGCGAAAGAATAACCATAAACCAGGAAGAAGCGCTGCTGTTTCTCGCTAATCAACTAGAAAAAGCAAAGGAGGTCGCTGTGGAGGCTGATATTAAGAAAATCGTCGCTGCCAGGCTGGAAATAGAAAACACTCAAAGGGGGATTGAGGAACCCGCTGTTAACGGTGAGTATTTCCGGGAAGCCGAGGGTATGGCAACTCTCGACGACTATGCCCAATTGATTCCGCTCGTACCTCTCGTTAAAACCGCCTGGGCCGAGGGCAGAGTGACCAAACGCGAACGACATCTTGTTTTTGAGGCGGCCGCGCGAATGGGGATAAAGGACGGCTCAACGGCCCATCAACGACTGGCGGAATGGCTTGAATTGCATCCGACGGACGAGTTTTACGACCTATCGCTCGACATTCTGCGGCAGCGTTGGCAACATCTCGACGCGGACGAAAAAAGTCAGCGTAAATTCGATGTGCTTGCCGACTGCACTCGGATTGCCGAAGCGTCGGGCGGATCGGCCAATTTTCCGGCGGGCGGCGTGAAGATCTGCGACGAGGAAATTCACACCGTCAAACTCATTGCCAAGAAGCTAAACATCGCAGCGACGGTTTAAATCAACGATAAATCAAGTCAAAGGAGAAACGAGTAATGAAACCCGATTATCAATTTCCGCCTCAAGTAATTGTTTGGCGGGTAAAAGTGGTAATCACCAACAAAGATCGTTGATACGAGGAGACTTATATAATTATCATGTCAAAGAGATTTCAAATAGCTATAACCATTTTTAGTCTACTGCTTATTATCGGGGCTTCCTTCGGCATTGTCTGGGATGCGCAGAGAACAAACGAAAAGAACGAACGCGCCCCAAGGGAGATTTCTTCGCCGTAGGGAATAGAGTAGATGATCTCATCCAAACGCAGATGAAAGAATGCAAAAATACCGTGGAGTAGCAGCCGAAAAAGTCAGAGGAAGAAAATCGCAGTAGGTTCATTTACGGTGAAGAGTTTCTGCTTGCGAATGACCAGATCGAAATAAAAACTTGAGGAGCCAAAAAGATGAAAACCCTAAGGACCGGTATCTTAATTTTGATTGCGATCGCGGACCGGGATCCGAGTGAAATTTTTTGTCAAACCCCAATTTTTCCCATTTCCACCCCAAACCCCGCCAAACCGCCGTCGTTACTGACTTTGGTCAAAGGACTATCCCGCTCTGGTCACACTAAAACCCGAGATTGGTAGAGCAATTCCCAAGATTGGTCAAACGTTTTCCGGGACCGGAAAACACCAAGTTCCGCGGCGCGCTGGTGCCAAATCTGATGAGTTTTGCTTCGACGTCGATTTTCTCTCGATGGGTACCAAGATGGGGACAAGATGGGATATCTTGCAGAAAATAGAAAATAAGGTCATTCTCGCGTTATTACGATTCTCGTTGACGCCAATCGGGTATTTTTAAATCGCAATATCGCGAGTCTGACCCGAATTCCTTTCTTCAATAACGAAAGGGTCCCCGGTTAAGCCTATCTCGGTTTATCTGGTGGACGGTTCCATTTTTTGTATAGGTGTGACAGGCGTTTCTCATTCTCAAAGGACTGCTTGGCAAGGCGGGCTTGGTTTTGAAGTGCGGAGCGAACGGATAGCAGCAGGAACTCAGCTTCAGCAAACTTTTTTTGGGCGGTCAAACATTCGCCGAACGCGCTGTCGATCTCAATTCGGAGCTCGTTTTCGGGTGGCAGTGTGCCGGCTGCAGTTTTTGCATCACGAAGTTGCGTTTCAGCGACGTCCAGTCGTCCGCGCTTCACTAATGCGAGGCCAAGTGCCGCCTTTGACTGAAGCAGAAGCGGGTTGTCAGGGCGTCGTGTTGCCGAAAAAATGTCCACCGATGTTTGTAGGTCTTTAATCGCCTTATCCAGATCGCCGGTCAAGATATGCATCTTTCCGGACATCTGTTTTAAATAGGCGATATTTGGGTTCGGATCTCCTAACACGTCCCTGTATACTTCCTCGGCCTGATCCAGGCACGTTTCCGCCTCGCCATACCTTTCTTTTACTATAAGGATCCGGCCCAGGAAACCGGCGGCCTGAGCGATATAAATTCGAAACCGCGGGTCGAGGCCTTCGCCCCTGGCGATCGTTTGCCGAAATATCAATTCCGCCTCATCCAATTGTCCGAGCGCCTCATGCGCAAGAGCCGTCTGATTCAACGTTGCAAGATAATATCCATGCTGTTCCCCCAAGGCGAGTCCAATGAGAACGGAGGCCTCGGTCGACGCGGCTAGCGCTCCGGCCGCATCACCCTTCTGCATCACGTTTGCTGAGTAACCGAAAAGGGCATATCCGAGATCTTCGTTTGATCCCGATCCATTTCGCGCAATTTTGACAGCCCGTTCGGAAACAGCGGAGCCTTCCTCGAATTTGGCCTGATATGCAAGTGCCATTCCTAGCCACGCGAGGCTTGAACCCGTAACCGGGTGATCAGGTCCATTTGCCTTTTCGCTCAAAGTAACTGCATCGCGCAGGGCGGTTTCGGCGTTAGAGTACAATATGAGACTCACGTATGTTCTGCCGAGGGCAAGCAGGATCTTTGCCAATGCTGCCGGATCGTCAGCCAATTCAAGCCTTGCTCGATTCGACGCTTCTGCGAGCACGTCCCTGACCTTCACATCTGCGCCCTTTGCCTCGGGAGCGGCCGAGCTGAGGATGCTCTGGAGGAAAGCGTTCATTTTTTCAGATCGCTCCTGGGCCCTGCTGGCAACTCGAGCCTGCCATGTTGTTGTAATAATTCCGGCGATCAGAATCATGCCGATCATGAGCACCGACCCAACACCGATCCAGTGTCGTTTGATAAATTTTGAACTCCGATAGGCAAAAGTGTCTTCTGATGCTCTGATCGGCAACCCGCGCAGGTGGCGGTCGATGTCTTCGGCCATCTGCTCGACTGAGCGATAACGCCGTGCCGGCTCTTTTCGCATCGCCATGAGCACAATATTATCGATGTCGCCCTTTAGCGATTGGTGCCGTTTTATGGTTAACCGATCCCTACCGGTTGAAGTATTGAGCACTTTCAAACTCGGCTTTTCCGGTTCAACGGTCGACGCCTCATGGATCATTTTCTCGAAAGGCATTGGCTCCGAACCAAATGGACGGCATCCGGTTAGCAGTTCGTAAAGTACAACGCCGAGAGAATAAACATCCGAAGCAGTTGATATTGGCTCCCCTCGCAATTGTTCCGGCGAGGCATAGGCGGGGGTCAGTGCGCGAAAGGCCGTTGAGGTCCGAAACGCATTATTCTCGATGTCGGCTATTTTTGCGAGGCCAAAATCGAGAAGCTTAGGCTCACCGCCCGGTGTCACAAGAATGTTTGAGGGTTTAATATCTAGGTGAACGATCAAGTTGCCGTGGGCATAGGCAAATGCGCGGCAAATTTTCAAAAATATGCGTAGGCGATCATCGAGTGAGAGATCATGCTTTTCGGCGTGATCGTTCAGCAGGTCGCCAGCGACGTATTCCATCACCAAATAAGGCAACCCATCATCGGTAACCCCGCCGTCAAGCAGACGGGCGATATTCGGGTGATTCAGACCGGCCAGTATCTGCCTTTCCTGTCTAAAGCGCCGAATACTTTCTCGGCCGAGGAAAGCACTGCTGACAACCTTGATAGCGACTTCCTGCTGAAATTCACCGTCCGCCCTCGTAGCAAGGAACACCGTTCCCATTCCACCTCGTCCGATCTCGCGTACGATCCTGTACTGTCCGATCAACTTGTTTTCCGCCGATCCCGTATCGATCGGCAGAGCGTCCGGCACGGCAAATGCGGGTGCCTCGATGAAGTTTTCGACTTCGCCGTTTGCACTCAGCAGAGCGACGATCTCGACCCGAAGGTCATTGTTACCGTTGCAGGCAACATCGAGTTTATTTTTACGTTCAGACGGCGGGAGATCAACGATCTCTGAGAAGATGTCTTTGACTTGTTTCCACAATTCCGCGTCCATACATCAAGCTTTCATCCGATTGAAAAGCCATGCTTTTGCTATCTGCCAGTCACGTTTCACTGTCGAATCAGAGACGGCCAGGGCATGGGCGGTTTCCTCGATCGTTAAGCCGCCAAAGAAACGGAGTTCGACGATCCTTGCCTGCTGCGGATCGAAAGTCGCAAGTTCGTTCAGAGCGTCGTCAATGGATAACAGATCGACCTCGCTGCGGTTTGGAAAGCTGACGGCCTGATCAAGCGCGATCGTTCGCAGGCCGCCGCCGCGCTTCAATGCATTCTTCTCGCGGGCGTAGTCGACAAGTATCTTTCGCATCATTTGAGCGGCGGCGGCAAAGAAGTGGGCACGATTTTGCCATGACACGTTCTTCCAGTCAACAAGCTGAATATAGGCCTCGTGAACGAGTGCCGTAGCCTGCAGCGTGTGGTCGCTACGCTCGTTCTTCATGTAACCATGAGCGAGACGGCGCAATTCGTCATACACAAGAAGCAACAACCGCTCGGGAGCAGCCTCGTCCCCAGAGCCGATGGCCTCTAGCATCTGCGTGACATCTTGCGCATCATCCATATAGGTTCCCTGAATTATACGCCTAAACGCCAAATCTACAGATTTAGTTTAAGTTTTTTGACCTAATTTGTTGCCGTATTACGCCTTGTACGGCAGATCGGATCGTTTTTCCAGGGGAGGAGCAGGGAGATGAAGAGGACGAAGGCATTTTGGTGGAGCAAAATAATAGTGGCCGCCACGGTGGTCGGTAGCATCTGCGCAGCGGCAGCTGGATCGTGGTGGACAGGCCTCACCGTCGCGAACAGTGAGGGATCAGGGGTGTCAACACTCGCCAATGGCAAGATCGCGTTCACGAGTACCCGTAACGGAGGCAGCGAAATCTACGTAATGGATGCCAACGGCGCGAATCAGACTCGTCTGACGAACAATTCGGCGTCGGATAATCGTCCTGCCTGGTCGCCCGCCGGCACGAAGATCGCGTTTAACAGCACACGTGATGGCAACAATGAGGTCTATGTAATGGACGCCAACGGCGCGAATCAGACTCGCCTTACAAACAATTCGGCCTCGGATGAAGATCCCTGTTGGTCACCCGACGGCACGAAGATCGCGTTTGCGAGCACGCGTGACGGCAATTATGAGGTCTACGTAATGGATGCGAATGGGGTGAATCAGACACGCCTCACAAACAGTACGGGAACTGATTACGCACCGAGCTGGTCAACCGATGGTACGAAGATCGTGTTTTCGAGCCTGCGTGACGGCAACTACGAGATCTACGTAATGGACGCCAACGGCGCAAATCAGACCCGTCTGACAAACAGTGCCCTAAACAACCAGTTTCCTGCTTGGTCTCCGGACGGCACAAAGATCACTTTTCAAAGTAACCGTGACGGCACCTACGAGATCTACTCGATGGATGCCAACGGATCGAATCAAACTCGGCTGACCAACAATGCCGCGGACGACGGAGACGCAGCTTTCGCGCCGGACGGGACGAAGATCGTGTTTTCAAGCAGCCGTGATGGCAACGCAGAAGTCTACGTCATGGACGCCATCGGCACAAATCAGACGCGCCTTACGAACAATATGGCACAAGATGGCGAACCCGACTGGCAGCCGGTGGCTACGCCAACCGCGACACCGACTCCAACTCTGACGCCAACTCCAACGCCGACGCCAACTCCAACACCCACACCTACGCCCCCAGCCTGCCCAACATGCTTTTCAAGTGCGCAATCGGGCAGCTGGGGCAATGCGGCCACGTGGGGTGGCGTTGCGGTGCCTGGATGCAATGACAGCGTGACGATCAACAGCGGGCACGTCGTCACGCTCGACGGAAACCGATGCGCGTTCAACGTCACGATAAACAATGGGGGTACGCTCGATCTTGGTGGCTTCGAATTCAATTTCAGCGGCAATGGCGTAACATTCACAAATAACGGTACATTTGCCAACAGCGGCGGTTTCAACCGTCTTATTGCCGCCAATGGCGGTGCCCATCAGACGTTCGCCGGGACCGGCACGTACAGCGGCAACCTTAGACTCCAGAATGTGAATGTATTCTGGCATTTTACTACAGGAGCAAATTTCACCTTCAACAGCGCAACTAACAACGTCAATATTCAACTTGAAAACGGAGTGTTGGACCTGCAAAACGGGCCACTCACGATCGCAGGTCCGTCCGGTGGACCAAACTATGTCATTTTCGAGAAGACCGGGGGAGATATTACCGGTCCGGGTGGGCTAAAAACGCAGGGTAATGTGAGGCTCAAGGCTACCAATAACATCATTACCCCCGTCGAAACCGTCAGCGGTACGGCTCAGGGCGAGGGCCTCTTCAGATCTGGTTGGACCGTGGGTACCGGTGCGTCACTTTCGCCGAGCGGTACCCTGAACATATCCAACCAAAACGGAGGCTCAGGCTTGATCATTGACAGCGGAGCAAGCGTTGATCTCGCTGGGAATCAACTAAACATAGCGTTCAATGCCCCGTTCACCAATAATGGCACTGTCAATAACAGCGGTGCGTTCAGCCGTATAGGTTTTACGGACAATGGCGTACATGCACTCGGCGGAAACGGCTTATACAGCGGCAACGTTGGACTCGAGATTATCAATAACACAACGAACATCCAGCCCGGTTCTTCACTCACCTTTGGTGCTCCGGCTGGCAACACTAATATTCAGGTTGATAACGGAGCCCTCCTCAACTTTAACGGACCCGGGAGCCTCACTTTGTCGGGAGGCGTCTCGAATCTCTCGAACAACGGTGCGATCAAATTCAATGAAAACGGCGCTTCCTGTGCCTCGGCTAGCAGGATACAGATCCGCTCCAGCGAAAACGGCACACAACGCGCCTGGAGCGGCAACTCAATGGCGCTAGTCAATGTTGACGTCCGCGATCAGGCAGGCACCGCAGTCGCAGGCGTTACGGGCGGCATTGATTCAGGCAATAACGGCACTAACTGGGCATTTAATGCTCCTTGTGCAAGTGCTCCGACACCGACGCCAACGCCGGTTGCAACCCCAACTCCGACGCCACCTCCAATGGTTACACCGACCCCTACGCCATCGGTTTCACCGACTCCGACGCCTGAGGCGACGCCATTTACGCCTGCGGGGACGAACGTTACGACGATCAATCCTGTTGGGAACGGCAGCGTCAACTTTTCGTCGGTTGCAAACGGTGGTATTACTGCTTTTACGCCGATCGATCCGATGACAGCCGGCCTGCCGCCTTCAGGATTCACGCTTTTGGGTGGAAACACCTCATACGAAATATCAACGACCGCGACAGTGACTCCGCCGATCGTCGTTTGTCTTCGTGCAAATGGGGTTGAAGACACCACCCTTTTCGGGCTCGTCCGGATTCTTCACGGTGAGAACGGTGAGCTCGTGGACCGCACGATCCTGGCTCCAGATAGTCCGGCCCCCGATTTTGCAACCCGTACCGTTTGTGCCAGGGTTAATTCCCTTTCTCCATTTGTCGCGGCTTTTGCACCGGTATCGTCCACCGTCACCGTTTCGGGCCGCGTTTTAACCCCGACTGGACTGGGGCTTCGCAATGCGGTCGTTTCGATGTTCGATTCAGCTGGCGTCAGGCAAACGGCAACGACCAGTTCGTTTGGTATATATACCTTCGACAATGTTCAGGCAGGCGGGAATTACATCATCAGTGTCGCGTCGAAACGCTACCGTTTTGCACCCAAAACGATGACGATCAGCACCAACCTGTCAAACGTGGATTTCGTCGGGTTGGAGTGAGATAAGGACACTCGTCTTTTTAGACGGCGGGAACTCTCGCCGTCTTTTTTATGGCTTTTTTAAGTTGACTGGGGATCCGTCCAGAAAGGCCGTTGCGGTGGGTCCTGGTGTAAGACTCTCAGAATTATCAGGCTTTACTGTTTTAGGGCTAAAAAATATTCGCAAGGGCCCTTTGGCGCGTTTCAAGCTGATCTTTCAGCCGGGTACAAACCAGATCGCATAAGTCGAATATCGTCTCGTCCGTAACGCGGTAATTCGCCGTCAGACCGTCTTTCCGGCGGGTAACGATCCCGCCTTCGAGCAGAACACCGAGGTGTTTGGAGACGTTAGCCTGGTTTGCCCCGGTCGCATTCACGAGCTCGCCAACGCTCATTTCTTTATCGCCAAGAGTATGCAGGATCCTAAGCCGGGTCGGCTCGGATAAGAGCCGAAACCTTCCGGCGATCAACTGCAATGCTTCGTCACTTAGTTCCTTACTTGTCATAATTAAATTCAAAACGACAGAAATCATTAAATTACTATATTACTCGTTAGCGATGTATTATTCAAGATACAATCTTCCGCTATTAGGAAAACGTTCCGGTTTCAAGAATATCTCCCTTACGACGTACGTTGCTATACTTTATAATTATATAGTAATATTAAGCTGTAAGAATGGAGAAGATTATGAAAACACTATTAGTGATATTGACAACAACACTTCTTTTTATTGGATGCTCAACCGCAAAGACCGAGGTGCGTGATACTGCGGTAGATTTACCAACAAATACGGTAGTTCAGGGCTCAGAGTCCGACAAGCTGGATGAGAAAACTCAAAAGGCTCTAGTTCTGGCGCTGGATGACGAACGACGGGCTCAGGCGACCTATCAAGCGGTCCTGAACAAATTCCCCGGAGCCCGTCCTTTTATTAACATCATCGAGGCCGAGAAAACTCATGAGGCACTTCTGCTTCCATTGTTCGCCAAATACAGGGTTGATGTGCCTAAGAACGAATTCGATCCGGCAAAGATCGCGGTTCCGAGTGGATTAGCCGAATCTTGCAAGGTCGGTGTCACTGCAGAAAACGAGAATATTGCTCTGTATGACGAGTTCCTAGCGTTTGTGAAGGAATCCGATATCAAGGAGGTATTCGTTCGCCTTCAAAGAGCGTCTCGAGAAAATCACCTGCCTGCCTTCACGCGTTGTAGCGAAGGCGGAATGGGTAATGGGAAAGGACGAGGGCGGCCATTCTAAGGAGATAGGTACTATGTATGAACTATTGATAATTGCCGGCATATTTGGCTTCTGGCTTTTGCTGCAGCTGGTGATCCTGCCAAGACTCGGCTACAGCACCTGAATGAGAGGTGCATGTGACGTCGAGTCTCGGCGTACTAGATCAAATTCGAAGTTAAATGAAGATAAGATCGCCCCACAGGATAACTACAAATAGCGAAAGGAGGTTGTTATGGAAAGATCAGAGGTTCTATGCAAAGCGTTCGATTCGGCGGACGGATCCGAATTCTGGCGATACCCATCGCATAAAGTTCTTGGTGTTTTCTCTGAACCCGATCAGGTATCCGGTCTAATAACGGGTCTGAAAGAGGCTGGACTCCACGATGATAAGATCGTTGTGTTTTGCTCGCGAGACGGGGAAAAGGAAATTGACTTCACGAATGAGAAGCACGGATTTTGGGCGTCACTTGTCCAATATTTTTTGGCATTGAGCGCGGAGCACAGTTATCTGGAGTATTACCAGAAGGAACTTCACGCCGGACACTTCCTTGTCGGAGTCGTAGTTTCCGATCGCGAGCAGAAGACGGCGGTTTCCGACCTGATGCATAAAAATGGCGGTCAACGTATTACGTATTTTGGCTCCTGGGTGATCGAAGAGATCGCAAATAAGACTGAACACGAAGAAAGCGGATATGCATTTCGGAGGAATGTCGACGGTTCGTTCGCGTCCGTTCTTGAACGGACGAAAAACGGCCTGAAGGACGAGGGGTTCGGCGTATTGACCGAGATCGACCTGAAGGAGAAATTCAAAGAAAAGCTCGACATCGATTTTCCCGGCTATGTCATCCTCGGCGCCTGCAATCCTTCATTGGCGTATCAGGCTCTCGAAGAGGAGATCGAACTCGGACTTCTATTGCCCTGTAACGTTGTTGTTTACGAGAAGGACGGCGAAACCGTTGTCGCGGCCATCGATGCAAGGAAAATGCTCGCGGTGACTGACAATCGAAAGCTCGATAGCTTTGCCTTGTCTGTGAATGAAAAATTGCGGCGAGCGATCGACAGTATTTGATAGGCACTTCTCAACATATGCCAAGCGGCTTAGAAATTTTTCTGTGGATCCTGGCAAGCGGGATCCTGATGAGTGCGATCGCACTGGTCGGCAGTGGAACGTTCTTTCTGCTGGGCGAACGGCTCGAAAAGTTTCTCTTGCCGCTCGTTGCTTTTTCGGCCGGTGCCCTTATCGGAGGGGCGTTTTTTCATTTGATCCCGGCAAGTTTAGAGAAAGCAGGGATCGATCTTACCGTATTTATCTGGGTGCTTGCGGGATTTTCTCTATTTTTTGCCATCGAGCAGTTTTTGCACTGGCATCATTGCCGAAGAGCTGAGACGGCCTGCAAAAAGCCATTAACCTACCTGATCCTCATCGGCGACGGTGTCCACAATTTTATCGACGGGATGGCGATTGCCGGCACTTTCCTATTGGATGTTCGATTGGGAATGGCCGCATTTTTAGCGGCGGCGCTGCATGAGTTACCGCAAGAGTTGGGTGACATGAGTGTCCTTCTGTATGGCGGCTGGTCGAAGCGTCAGGCCTTGGTATTCAATTTCCTTTCTTCATTGACGTTTTTCGGCGGTGGGCTTCTTGTATTCGCGGTTTCGTCACAATTTGACGTATCTTTCCTGATACCGTTCGCTGCCGGGAATTTTCTTTACATCGGTGCCTCGGATCTTATACCTGAAGTCAATAAGCACGAAAGCCTGATTGCTAATATCAAGCATTTTGTTTCGTTTATCATCGGCCTGGGACTGATGTTGGTGGTGAAGGTAATACTGGAATAAGAAACAAATTCGTGACCTTGAAGTTCGAAAAAGTAAGGAGCAAAAAAATGAGAACAATTAAGATCCTCGGCACGGGTTGTGCCAAATGCAAACAAACCGAAGCGGTTATCCGCGAAACACTCGACGAAATGGGAGTTTCGGCAAATGTTGAAAAGATCGAAGACATCCAGCAAATAATGGCCTACGACGTGATGTCTACGCCTGCGGTTGTTTTGGACGAGAAGGTGATGATTCGCGGGAAAGTGCCGAGCAAGGATGAGATCAAGGCAATGTTCGCCTAACCAATGTTTGATTGGCTGCAACATATCGCCGATTGGCTGATCTACAGCGTTTTCGGTATCGAAAAAGGATCCCACCTTGGCGATGCCCTGAATTTTTTCGTCTACGATACCGTCAAGATCCTGATCTTGCTCTTTGTTATCACGTTCATAATGGGCATCGTTAATGCCTATTTTCCGGTCGAGAGAATTCGTTCTTTTCTCTCTCGAAATAAACTTTACGGGCTCGAATATCTTTTTGCATCGATCTTTGGGGCGGCAACTCCGTTTTGTTCCTGCTCTTCGGTTCCTCTCTTCATTGGATTTGTGAAGGGCGGAATTCCGCTCGGCGTGACGTTTGCTTTCTTGGTTACCTCGCCGCTTGTAAACGAAGTTGCGGTCGCGGTTTTACTCGGTTCTTTCGGATTGAGGACTACTATAATTTATGTGGCAACGGGCGTTTTGCTCGGTGTCGTTAGCGGCTTGATTCTATCCGTTTTGAAACTTGAATACCTTTTGACGGATTGGGTGAGGGATATCTGGGAAAAGGCCGAAGCTGAACGCGAAGCATTTCTCGGCGAACGAAAGACCTTTTTACGGCGAATTCCCGACATTGCCAAAGAAGCCTTCGGGATCGTGAAAAGCGTTTTTCCCTTTGTTTTGATCGGTATCGGAATAGGTGCGGCGATGCACGGTTACATTCCGGAGGGTTTTTTTGAAAACTACATCGGGAAAGACACATGGTACGCGGTGCCACTTGCCGTCATTCTGGGAGTTCCAATGTATGCAAATGCGAGCGGGATCGTGCCTATTATTCAGGTTTTCGTCAGCAAGGGAATTCCCATCGGAACTTCGCTTGCATTTATGATGGCGGTCGTCGGGCTTTCGATCCCTGAAGCGCTACTGCTCAAAAAAGTGATGACAGTAAAACTGATCGCCATATTTTTCAGCGTTGTTACCATTTGCATCGTCTTTTCGGGTTACCTTTTCAACTGGGTATTATGAAATCGAAACTACATTATTCTTTGTTCCTTTTAGGCTTGCTTTTGTTTTTTACTATAGGCAGTTTTATGGCCTGCGCCCAGGTTTTAAGTAAGAATCAGATAACGACTGCGAATTCAGTCGGTAACGGTTATTCAATATCTCTAGAGCCTTTTGTTATTGGCGGTTTTACGGGACTGCAATCATTTGCCGCGGGACAACTAGATGGTAAGTGGTTGCTGATCGGCGGACGAACCGACGGGCTTCACCGAATGCAGCCGTTCGCGTCATTTGCGGAAAGCGGGAACAATACAAATATCGTGGTAATCGATCCCGAAGCCAAGCAGATTTGGAGCTCAAAGGTCAGTGATCTGCCGCCCGCTCTGAATGAGCAACTGCAATCTACGAACATGCAGTTTATTCAGCGTGGCAAAACACTCTACCTGATCGGCGGTTATGGTTACAGCCGGACGACAGGTAACCACGTCACTCACAACAAATTAACAGCCGTGAAAGTTGATTGTTTGATCCTGGCTGTCCAAAAGGGAACGTCAATTGCCCCGTGTTTTCGACAGATCTCAGATCCTGCTTTCGCCGTTACCGGCGGACAGATCGGGAGAATTGGCGAAACATACTACTTGGTCGGCGGTCAAAAATTCGACGGGCGATACAATCCGATGGGGCCAGACCACGGACCCGGCTTTTCTCAGCAATACAGCAATCAAATAAGAAAATTTCGGATAAAGGACGATGGCGTTTCTTTGGCCGGCGAAATTCTCCCTGGCGTGACGGATCAGGTAAATCTGCACAGGCGAGACTTCAATATGCTCCCTCAGATCTTTCCGAACAATATTCCCGGCTTTACAGTATTTTCTGGCGTTTTCCAGGTCGGTGCCAATTTGCCCTATACAAATACGGTGGATGTTTTCGGTGACAAACATACGGTAAACGGTTCGTTCACCCAGTATCTCAATCACTATCATTGCGCAAAGGTTGCCTTGTACGATGCGGAAGATCAGAAGATGGAGAATATTTTCTTCGGTGGGATCAGCCAATATGAAGAAAATGCAGGAACTCTAATTAGCAACAAAGACGTTCCTTTTACTCGAGTGATAGCTAAGGTCAGTCGCGAAAAGGATGGGAAAATGATCGAAACAAAGATCGCGGATCTACCTGAATACTTGGGAGCTGGAGCGGAGTTTTTGGTCAATTCAAACTTGCCGACGTATGAAAATGAGATCGTGAAGGTCAACGAGGTCAAGGCTGACCGCATTTTGCTCGGACATATTATCGGTGGGATCCACAGCACGCAAAAGACCGTTTTTTTCAGTAATAGCGGACGAGAGAGCAGAGCAAACAACGCTATTTACAAGGTGTGGCTGACCAGACTAACCAAATAGAACCGCAAGATCTTTCCTCGATAGCTGTCAACTAAATTCTATCAACCCTAGTTTGCAAATTGATATCTGCAAGCATTCATCTTTCGCAACGTACTCATCATCCTCATTGGCAGCAGCCTTTTTCAGCTATTCATTCTGCGATCGGATTCCAATCGTTTTGACCTTGACACTCGCCACCCAATAGGACTATATTACTATATAGTAATTTATGGATTGGGTTTCAATTCGGTTCGAGGTGACGATATGACGATAGGAAAAATGATAGATCTGATAGCAGGTGTATTTGTATTTGCGAGTGTTGTACTCGGCTTTTGGGTCAGTCCGTACTTCTTCTATTTTACGGGCTTTGTCGGTCTTAATTTGGCGCAGTCGGCAATTACGGGCTGGTGCCCGATGATGACGATACTGAGAATGGCGGGTGTTAAAGAAGCTTCATCAAACACTTTTTTGTTGCGAGCTATTATGTTCACCCATCCATCAAATACCAACTTTCGTGTCCTGCCATCTTTTTTGTTCCTGTTGGCCTTGCTGCTCATTTCAGGATCAGAGATCTCGGCTCAGAGCATTTTCCCGCCAAAACTGGCTCTCACGGATGCTGTTGAAAAGGCTCTGGCTACAAACCCACAAACAAGGATCTCGGAGTCCCGGTTGAAGATAGCGGATCTGAAAATAAAAGAAACGAAAACCGGAAAGCAGCCATTCGTGCAGTTTAGCCAGTCGGTCATTCGGAGCAACAATCCAGTATTCGTTTTTGGCTCTCTGCTCGAACAGGGGCGGTTTGGTACGTCAAATTTTGCGATCGACTCGCTTAATAATCCCAAGGGACTCACAAATCTTCGTTCGCTGGTCAGCGGCTCAATGCCATTATTCGACCAATATCAGACTAAGGCTCGGGTTGAGCTTGCGGCCACGGCAAAGAGTCAGGCCGAACTGCAGGCTGAGGCAGTCCGGCAGCAGTTGCGCTTTGATGTGGTCCGTAACTTTTACGGTGCGGTCCTCGGCAAGGAAATGCTAAGGGTTAGTGAAGAGGCTGTCAGGTCAGCTGAGGCTAACCGCAAGAAGACGAAAGATATGGTTGATGTCGGTATGACGACGGACGCTGATTTTTTGGCGGCCGAGGTCGAACTCGCAAACGCCGGGCAGCAGAAGCTGGAGGCAGAGAGCCAACTCACCGTAACCACTGCAGCATTAAACTTGCTGCTGGGAGACAAGCCGGAATTCCAGCGCGAGATCATTGGGGATCTTCAGGAAAAGTACTTCCCCGTAGACGATCAGGATGAGTCGATCCGTGTTGCCCTCACCAACCGGCCTGATTATTTAAGCTCAGAACTCAGTATTAAAAACTCAAAGCGACAGACCAAGGCGGTTAAGGACCTCAAGCTTCCGAAGGTTGATGCTTTCGGTAATTTTGGCTACAGCTCACCCTATATTGCGAATGGCAGTACGGATTATACGGTTGGGGTAAGCCTGACGTACACACTTTTTGACGCAGGCCGCAAGGCTAGGAACGAGCAGGCGGCCGAGGCTGAAACGCTTGCAGAAAGCGAAAGAAGTGTATTGGCAAATCAGATCAGCCTCGGCGTAGTAAGAGCGTTTCAGGACCATAAGACGGCAAAGGCAAAGATCCAGGTTTCGATCAAGAGCATAACTCAGGCAGAAGAAAGCCTGAGGATCGTCCAGGACCGCTACAAGTTTGGATTGACAACTTTTAACGAGGTGATCAGATCCGAGTCGGCCTTGGTCCGGGCGAAACACAACCTTTTGACAGCGCGGTATGAATATTATGTCTCGTATGCGTCCTTGCTGCTGGCGACGGGACGGCTGACAGACACACGGCTTTTTGAATAGACGGTGAAGGTATGAAAACGAAAATTGCATTGATAACGGCGACTGTGACGTTCGCCATCCTTACCGCCTCGTGCAGCAAGGAAAAGGTCCCTGACGCAGAAATGCCGGCGGCGGCCGAAGTGAAGAACGTAACGATCGTAAAGGTATCGCGTTCGTCTATCGAGGATTTTTACGAAGCTACAGGCACCGTCAAGGCTAAAACAACGACTCAGGTTTCGGCTAACATGATGGGCCGTATCATTTCGTTCCCGGCGGCTGAGGGAGACACTGTTTCCCGCGGCCAGGTACTGGTTGAGATCGATAACAGTGAGAGTAAAGCTCAACTTGCAAGAGCTCAGGCCGCACTGAAAGAGGCTCAGGCATCACTCGTTGAGGTAGCACGTTCGGTTGACAGTGCCAATGCCGGTGTACGGACAGCCGAGGCAAATAAGCAACTCGCGGAGAAGACATTCGCCAGATATAAGGAACTGTACGAACGTCGTTCCGCAAGCGCACAGGAATTTGATGAGGCTCAATCGCGGTTGAGCGCGTCAACCTCAGAACTCGAACGCGCTCGTGCGAATGTGCAGACGATACTCTCAAAGAACAAGCAGATAAACGCCCGGATCGATCAGGCGAAAGCTGAGATCGCGAATACACAGGTTTATGCAGGCTATTCGAAGATCGTTTCGCCGGTTTCGGGAATTGTGGTTAAGAAGTTCGCCGAGGCCGGGGCGACCGCAGCTCCCGGAACGCCACTTCTATCGATAGAGGACAATTCGCAGTACCGGCTTGAAGCCGCCGTCGAGGAATCGCGTTCGCGATCGATCCGTGTTGGCGGGCGCGTATCTGTGCGGATCGATGCTCTCGGCGAAGGCGAATTTATATCCACGATCGCCGAGATCATGCCAACTTCCGATGCAGCGAGCCGCAGCTATACAGTCAAGATCGATCTGCCGTCAAATCCGGCGTTAAGGACCGGGCTTTACGGCCTCGCAAGGTTCCCGATCGCACAAAAGGAAGCAATTACATTACCTCAAACGGCGATCGTGCAGCGCGGCCAATTGACTGGTGTCTATGTGGTCGGAGGCGATGGGAAGGTTCAGTTCAGGATCGTTACCACAGGTAAAACATCTGAGGGAATGACTGAGATATTGTCGGGCGTCAATGAAGGCGACGAGATCGCAAACTCTGAAATCGAGAAACTGAGCGACGGCACAAAGGTCAGGTAAGAAAATGAAAGATCTCGGCATCGCAGGCAAACTCGCCAAAGCATTTATCCAGTCAAAGCTGACCCCGCTGATCATTGCAGCGTCCGTTTTGCTCGGTATCGGCGCCGTCGTCATGCTGCCGCGCGAAGAGGAACCGCAGATCATCGTACCGATGGTCGATGTAATGGTGCAGATGCCCGGGGCTTCGTCCGACGAGGTCGAGCAGCGTGTGACCAAGCCGATCGAAAAACTGCTGTGGGAGATTCCTGGTGTCGAGTATATATATTCAACTTCATCGCCCGGAGCTTCGATCGTTATTGTGCGGTTCAAGGTCGGACAGAATGAAGAGGATGCACTCGTCCATCTCAATCAAAAGCTGTTTTCCAACGTCGATCAAACTCCGTTCGGAGCCTCATCACCGCTTGTAAAACAGCGTTCGATCGACGATGTGCCGATCCTAGCCCTGACATTGTCGAGTGCAGATCACGATCATTTTTTGCTCCGGCGGGTTGCAGCACAGGTCAGCGACCAAATAAAAGAAGTAACAGATGTCTCCGATGTGCAGATCATCGGCGGACAGCGGCGGCAGGTCCGCGTTTTGCTGGACGACGCAAAAATGGCGTCCCGTAATATCGCGCCAGCCGCCATTATCCCGATGCTGCAGCAGTCTAACCAGCAGCAGGTATCGGGAAATTTCTCATCGCAAAACCGCGAAGTCCTTGTCGAGACGGGCAATTTTTTGGCGACCGCTGACGATGTCAGCAGCGTGGTAGTTGGTGTTTTTGGCGACCGGCCAGTGTTCCTGCGTGACGTAGCATCGATAGTGGATGGGCCGGAAGAGCCGGCGGACTACGTTATGTACGGCGAACGCGGTACAAACGGCGTCGATCCGGCGGTCACGATCGCAGTTTCAAAAAGAAAAGGCACAAACGCGATCGAGATCGCGGACAAGGTCCTCGCTAAGGTCGCGTCGCTTAAAGGAGCTTCGATCCCCAATAATATTCGGGTTACAGAAACGCGAAATTACGGCGAGACCGCCGCCGAAAAATCGAATGAACTGCTCCTGCATATGCTGATCGCCATCGCGTCGGTTTCGGTGCTGATCATGCTGGCACTCGGGATTCGCGAATCGGGCATTGTGGCGATCGCCATACCGGTGACCTTAGCTTTGACGCTCGCCGTCTTTTATTTTTACGGCTACACGCTCAATCGCATAACTCTTTTTGCACTCATATTCTCGATCGGCATTTTGGTCGACGATGCCATAGTTGTGGTCGAAAATATGACGCGCCATTACAATCTGCCCGAAAACAAGGGGCGGCCGCTTGTCGACATCGCGGTCGCCGCAGTTGACGAAGTTGGTAACCCGACGATCCTCGCGACCTTTGCAGTAATGGCGGCGATCCTGCCGATGGCGTTTGTCGGCGGGTTGATGGGGCCGTATATGAGGCCGATACCGATCGGTGCTTCAGCGGCGATGGTATTTTCGATGCTTGTAGCCTTTGTCGTAACGCCATGGGCGAGCCTGAAAATGCTCAAGCGTGACGTCAAACACGAACACGGAAAAGAGGGCTATACGACCCGACTCTATCGAAAGGTGATGAACCGCATCATCTGTCGGCCGGAGTGGCGTTACGTTTTTCTTGGGGGCGTAGTCTTTCTGCTGCTCGCGTCAATGTCTTTGGTCGCTTTGAAGGCAGTCAAGGTCAAGATGCTGCCGTTTGACAACAAGAGCGAGTTTCAGGTGATCGTCGATATGCCGGAGGGCTCGACGCTCGAACAGACGGCAGCCGCTACCCGCGAACTCGCAGGATTCGTCGGCACGATGCCCGAGGTTGTCAATTATCAGATGTACGTCGGCACATCGGCGCCATACAATTTTAACGGCTTGGTCCGTCACTATTTCCTGCGTCGAGGATCAAATGTCGCGGATATTCAGGTCAATCTACTTTCGAAAGATGAACGCTCATTGCAAAGTCACGACATTGCAAAACGTGTTCGCCCCGCCTTGCAGCAGATCGCACAGAAATATGGTGCGAACGTCAAAATAGCCGAGGTTCCGCCCGGCCCGCCAGTTCTTCAGACCATAGTTGCCGAAGTTTACGGCCCCGCCTATGAAAGACAGATCGAGATCGCCCGGAATATACGCGACATCCTTGAACAAACCGACGGCGTCGTTGACGTCGATTGGTATGTAGAGGATAACCAGACAAAATACAGCCTTAAGATCGACAAAGAAAAAGCAGCAATGAACGGCATAACCGCCGAGCAGATAACCCAAACGATGCGTGTCGCCGTGGACGGTATGAATGTCGGCCTGCTGCATCTGCCGAACGAAAAGGAAGACGCATACATTAACCTTCGCCTGCCGAAAGCCGACCGCTCAAGCATCGCCGATATTCAGAGCATAAAGGTTGTAGGGAACCGCGGAAATCTAGTTCCGGTCTCAGAACTCGTAACAGTTCAGGAACTAAAGAACGACAAGAGTATCTATCACAAGAATCTGATGCCGGTCGTATACGTCACCGCAGACGTTGCCGGTGCCATCGAAAGTCCTGTGTATGCGATCCTGGGACTGAACGAAAAGGTGGACGCCATGAAGCTGCCTGAGGGCTATGCACTCGAACGCTATGTCGCATCGCAGCCATTCCTGACCGACAAGTATTCGATGAAATGGGACGGCGAATGGCACATCACCTACGAGGTCTTTCGCGATATGGGTATCGCCTTTGCCGCGGTGATGGTGCTTATCTACATTCTCGTCGTCGGCTGGTTCCAGTCGTTCAAGACGCCGCTTACGATAATGGCAGCGATACCATTTTCACTCGTCGGTATCTTGCCCGCCCACGCTCTGATGGGAGCATTTTTCACTGCCACATCAATGATCGGCTTTATTGCGGGAGCCGGGATCGTGGTTAGAAATTCCATAATTCTCGTCGATTTCGTTCAGCTTAGAATGTCCCACGGGATGCCGCTGATCGAGGCTGTTGTCGATGCCGGAGCTGTTCGGTTCCGTCCGATGCTGCTAACGGCGGCGGCGGTGATCGTTGGATCATCCGTTATGCTGTTCGATCCGATCTTTCAGGGGCTCGCCATTTCATTGATGGCAGGAGAAGTTGCGTCGTTATTGCTCTCGAGAATGGCAGTACCCGTTCTCTTTTATTTAAGTGAACGTAAGGCCCACCCTGGAACATCAGACGGCACTTCCGATCAATGTCCTACCGATCCCAGTTCGCAAGCCCTCAGTGATGTCTTGGAGCCCGGGGTGTCTGGGGATAACGATGCCGAGTGACTCGCGTGGAAGCAGCCAAAGGCGTGAAAAATCTCGCACCTGTCCGCCAACTTCTCAGAAGTTACTGCACGGGTGAACAGATGTTCTAGCGCATGTCCCCTATTTTTCCTCGTAAAAACAAACATTATCGCTACGCTGGTATTTGGCACGTTGGTTGCGGAGTAATTCATCTGTTGACTAAGTTTGTTCTCAATGAGAACGAAACGGAACAAGAGGAAAACCGTGAACGATACATTGATCGACCCATTCGAGATAGTGAGACGTGAGGATTATTCCGACGTAACCTACATGCTCGAAGTCCGCCACCCGATGATGGCCCGTGCCGCCCAGCCAGGCCAATTTGTCATCGTTATGTCACACGCTGATGGCGAGCGTATCCCACTTACTATTGCAGATTTCGATCGTGAGAAAGGGACGATCACGCTCGTCATTCAGGCGGTCGGTAAGACGACGCTCGAGATGCAGCAGACTTGTCAGGTTGGCACATCCCTGTACGGAATGGCGGGCCCGATGGGAATCCCAAGCCATCTCAGCGACGCCAAAAAGGTCGTGTGCGTCGGCGGCGGCCTTGGTGTTGCCCCCGTCTATCCGCAGGCACGTGCCTGGAAAGAACACGGAGCTTACGTCATTGGCGTGCTCGGCTTTAGGAATCAGGACCTCGTCTTTTGGGAAAACAAGTTCCGTGCGATATGCGACGAACTTATCATCTGCACCGACGACGGTTCTGCGGGTATCAAGGGATTTGTTACCGACGGTATCAAACTCGCTCTGGAAAAACACCCCGACATCGAGGAATTCGTCGCGATCGGCCCGCCGGTAATGATGAAGGCAAGTGCCGAAGCCACACGGCCGTCAGGCGTTAAGACGATGGTCAGCCTCAACCCGATCATGGTCGACGGAACCGGTATGTGCGGTGGATGTCGCGTGAAGGTCGGCGAAGTGGTCAAATTCGCGTGCGTCGACGGGCCCGATTTCGACGGCCACCAGGTCGATTTCGACGACCTTATGGTGCGGCTGCGGCGTTACAAAGAGGAAGAAAAGGCGGCGACCGAGCGTTGGTCGGAAACGTGCAGAATGCGGAATGTTGGCGGCGAAGTGATCGCCTTTCCCGAATGAGATTTTACAGTCACGGAGTTAGGTCCAGATGGCGAAGAAGCGGACAGTTAGAAGTATTCCACAGGAGCGGACGCCGGTCCGCGAACTCGACCCGGTCGTGCGGGCGACGAATTTCGAAGAGGTGAATTGCGGCTACACCGAACCCGAGGCCATCCTTGAATCAACACGCTGCCTGTTTTGCCCAGAACCGAAATGCATCGACGGCTGCCCAGTGAACATAAACATTCCGGCTTTTATTCAGAAGATCGGCGAGAAGGATTTTCGCGGTGCGTACGACGTTATCACCGGAACGAACCTGCTACCGGCAGTCTGCGGACGTGTTTGTCCCCAGGAAAACCAATGCGAAGGCGTGTGCGTCGTCGGTGAGAGCCTCATTCCGGTCGCTATCGGCCGTCTTGAGAGATTCGTTGGCGATCTCGCGATCCAAAATAACTGGGTGAATCTGCCTTATATAGAACCAACTGTGTTCAGGATCGGTATCGTCGGCTCCGGCCCTGCCGGAATGGCATGCGCCGCTGACATGGCGAAAGCCGGCTGCAAAGTAACGGTATTTGAGGCGTTCCACGAACCGGGCGGCGTACTTCGGTATGGAATTCCGGACTTCCGGCTGCCGAATACAGTTGTCGATGCCGAGATCGAAAAGTTAAAACAGCTTGGCGTGAAATTTGAATGTAATACGCTTGTCGGCCGGCTCTTCACGATCGAGCAGATGATCAAGGAGCTAGGGTTCCACGGCGTATTCATAGGAACCGGTGCCGGATATCCGACGATGCTCGGTATTCCCGGCGACTCGCTCAATGGTGTGCTTTCGGCAAACGAACTTCTGACACGCTGCAATCTGATGAAGGCGCGTGAATTTCCGAATGTCGACACGCCGCTGCCGCTTGGCAAGCATGTTGTCGTCGTTGGAGCGGGAAACACAGCGATGGACGCACTTCGTGTCAGCAAACGCCTCGGTGCCGAGAATGTCACATGCGTTTATCGCCGTTCGAAGGCAGAGGCGCCGGCTCGCGCCGAGGAAGTCCACCACGCGGAGCAGGAGGGGATCGAGTTTCACTGGCTCAGCAACCCGGTCGAGATCCTGGATGACGGCGAAGGCTCGGTTTACGCGATGCGATGCATCCGGATGGAGCTTGGCGAACCGGACGACTCGGGACGCAGACGGCCGGTTGCCGTTCCCGGAAGCGAATTTGAGATCGAGACCGATCAGGTAGTATTCGCGATCGGCACGAACGCCAATCCGATTATCGGCCAGACTTCAAAACTTAAGCTCAATAAATGGGGCTACATCCAGACGGACGAAAACTTAATGACGTCGATGGCGGGCGTTTTTGCCGGCGGAGATATTGTTACAGGTGCGGCGACGGTGATCGAAGCAATGGGTGCTGGCCGAAAGGCAGCCCGGGGCATGAAAGAGTATCTCGGAATTAGGGACGTCGGGCGTTCAGATCGGAAGGAAACGCTGTTCGGCATTGACGTTCGCGAACATAATTTTACACGAGTAAGGGCGGCATGATCATGGCATTAGATGACGGCATAAAACCCAACGAACCGGCCGCGAACGGCAATCACGCAAATCGCGTTTCTGCCAGGCTGAAGGAACACATCGTTGAGATCATTAGCGATTCGGGTGAGGGAGCACAAAAATGCGGCCAGTCATTCGGCTCGATCGTTGCTCGAACGGGCCACGGTGTTTGGACTGTTGAGATCATACCTGCCGAGATCCGTCCGCCGGCACGCAGCGTTGCCGGAGCCAGCGGCAATCGTATCCGTTTCGGTGAAAAACGAGTCACGAACGGCGGTAATGAAACAGATCTGGTGGTCGCGTTCAACGAACAGGTCCTTCTAGGCCGCGTAGTATCAAAAGAATTGAAGCCCGGCTGCACAATTCTTCTTGAATCGATGTGGCGGGACGATCCAAATCCGAGCATCAAGAGATCCTACATTGAGACTTACGATCAACTCGTCGCTGCCGGCTATCGGGTCTACGAGATCCCGATGGAGAACGAGTGCCACAAGCACGTCGCTGACTCCAGAAAGGGCAAGAATATGTTCGCTCTCGGTATGCTGTGCAGCTGCTACAGCCTCGACCTGCAGATCGCACGTGAACAGGTCGCTCTTACCTTCGGTAAGAAATCAGCAAAGGTGGTCAGTACAAATATCCAGCTGCTTGAGGCTGGCTTTGCCTGGGCAGAAGCAAATCTGGATTTCAGGTACGAGATACCATCTTCGAAAGCAACAGAACCTCAAATAGTCGTGAATGGTAACACGGCTCTTGCTCTCGGCGTGCTTGCGTCGGGCATGGAAATTTGTGCGATGTACCCGATCACGCCGGCGACTTCCGCGTCGCATTATTTAAGCGATGCGTTTGAGAAGGTCGGCGGCGTTGTGCATCAAGCTGAGGACGAGATCGCCGCGTGCGCTTTCGCGATCGGCGCCTCCTATGCAGGAAAGTGTACGGTGACGATAACATCCGGCCCCGGATATTCGCTGAAACAAGAGGCCATCGGTTTGGCGGTCATGGGTGAGATCCCACTCGTCGTTGTAAACGTAATGCGCGGCGGACCAAGCACGGGCCAACCGACGAAGACCGAGCAGGGCGACCTGATGACAACGATCTTCGGCAGCCATGGAGACGCGCCAAAGGTAGTGATCGCTCCCGGAACTATCGAGGAGTGTTTCTACTCCGTTATCACTGCACGCAAGATCGCGGAGACCTTCAACATGGTCGTCGTGATCCTGTCGGATGCAAATCTCGCGACTTCTCAGGCACCATTTACACGGCCGTCGTTTGACGAGGCATGGATGGCACCGCCGATCGACCAAAGTGCCGTTCCGGCAGGTGCAAAACCTTACGATTGGGATCCGAAAACCGGACTTGCTCGCCGCTTCATACCGGGACAGCCGGGCGGAATGCACACGCTGACCGGACTCGCACATGACGTAAACAGTCACGTCGCATACGATCCTGAGATCAATCAGCAGGGAATGCGGGCGAGAAGCTTGAAGCTTGCCGCATTACAGAAGACGCTGCTTCCGCCAACTGTCTTTGGCGATCCGACCGGCGATCTACTCGTTATCGGTTGGGGAAGCACGAAGGGCGCGATCGAAGAAGCTGTCGAGGAATTTCGCGAAGAGGGAAAGCGGGTTTCGTCGCTCCACCTGACATTCATTCAGCCGATGCCACCCGGGATCAAAGAGATCCTCGCCGGATTCAAGAAGATCATCACGATCGAAAACAACTGGAGCGACGATCCTAACGACGAGATAATCGACGAGACCAATCGGCGGTATTCCGCTCTCGCGATGCTGCTGCGGGCACGATATCTCTTCGACATAGATTGCTGGAGCGAGTGCCGCGGCACGCCGCTCAAACCGAACACCGTCCGCCGCGTGATACTGGAGGCACTTTCATGAAAGCCGCGACTCAAACCATTAGCGCAAGCGAGTGCTTGCTCCGCATGTACGAAGAACATCATGAGATCGAGGATTACCAGAAAGGCGTTCCTCGATGGTGTACCGGCTGCGGAGACAACGCGATCCTGACCGCCGTCCAGCGACTCTGCCGTGACGAGGGTTTGCTGCCGGAAAAGACGGTGTTCGTGTCCGGCATCGGCTGCTCTAGCCGTCTGCCGCACTACATGAACACATACGGTTTTCATGGCATTCACGGCCGTGCACTTCCCGTTGCCGAAGGTGTGAAGCTCGCACGTCCGGAACTTGACGTTTTCGTAAACACCGGCGACGGTGACTGCTGCAGTATCGGTGCCGCCCATTGGATTCACGCAGTTCGGTACAACATGGACCTGACCATGATGCTCCATGACAACCAGATCTATGGCTTGACGAAAAAGCAGGCGTCGCCGACTTCGCCAATTGGAACAAAAAGCAATACGACACCTCGAGGTTCATATCTCGAAGCTCTCAATCCGCTGACAGTCACGCTCGGAATTTCAAATGTTTCATTTGTCGCCCAGGTCGTGGACTGGATACCTGAGGTGCTCTATCAGGTGATTTCCGCCGCATACCATCACAAAGGATTTTCATTTATTCGTATCGTGCAGCGTTGCCCCGAGTGGCTTCCCAAACAGATGGATCCGTGGATGCATGACCCGCAGCGTGTCCTTCTTCTGCATCACGAAAACGGCCTCGAGATCAGCCCGTCGCTTGCAAAGGTCTACACAAAGATGGAGGAACACGACCCGTCAAACATGAACCGTGCTCGTGAGATCGCATCGAGCGACGACCCGATCCCGGTCGGCATCCTTTATCGTGATGAGGACGTTCCGTGCTACGAAGACCTTAGGCACGATCCGCGGCTTCGGACGACGGAGATGGTCAAGCGCGGACTTGAAGCTGAATTAGATAAATTCACAGTGTGGCCGGAGGGAGCGCAGCCCGCTTAAGACGACAAAATGCAAGCGAAATTCCAAGATCAGATAGCGTTTTATCTTACCGGCCGCCGAGAGGGCTCAAAGCTGCAGCCGCTTGACGGATCGTTTCGCCCGGCGCTTTTTGCCCGTGTCACAGACCTTAGTTCGCTGCGATATGACTATCCGTTGGTCCTCAACGACAACGCGGCGCCCGGCCGTTCGCTTCTTTCTCTTAGCCATCTCGTTGATGACGCAGTTGAGTCACTGGGCGAGAATGCAGATCGCGATCGGATCGCTCGCCACGGCTACAAATTAGAGGCCGAATTGCGAAAGGAATTAACCTCCCTCGGCTCCGGCGACTTCGGTCAGATGTGGAATGAAGCAACCGCACGAATTTCGAATAATGGCGATCCTGCGATAGAAGATTCAGCCAAAAGGCTTTGGACACATTTTGACGCAAGCGGAGCGTTAGTGGACGCAGACGAAGAGCTTGCATCTCGTGCGATCTATCATGCTTGGCATTCGGTTCAGGTAAGCAAGGCAAAATTGTTTCGTCAAAAAGCAGAACGGCTGCTGCAAAGGCTCCGCGACATTCTCGAGGCCGAAGTAGTCGGCTCGGCCGTCGGGCGTGCTCCTGACCGGCTGAGGGCAGGCGTCGGATCTGCATTTGCGTCGACATTCGATTTCAATGCGTTTTCGCGGCTTCTCGTCGAAGCAAAGCCAAGTTTCGAGCTCTCGTTGGAACGTCGAACACGGATCGAAGACCTCATTGAAGTCCTGGAAAGGCAGCGGTTCTTTCCGATCGGAAACAACGTGAATGAGGCCTACTCGTTTGCGTTCTTCAAGTGCTCGGATGCTCTCGACGCGTACACCGAGCGGCACGACGAAGCCGTAGAATTACTGAAAACGCTTGCGATCGGCGACCTTGAAACAAAGGGCGAATACCGCGAATCGGTTCACGATGTTCTCTTTGACGGCTTTGGTGCGAGCGGCCTCGATGCCGAAGAACTTGCCGTGCTGCCGGACTATTTTGTCTGCACGGATGCCGGAACGCTCGATGCCGCTGAGACGGCGCAAATGGTTGAGCTTCTCGCCGCTGGATTGCCGATCAAGGTACTTGTCCGAACGGACGACGTTCTTGAGCCCTCAAAGGTAGCCGAAGGTCACGTAGCATTGGGCTTGCGCGCCCGCCAACTCGTTAACACCGCGATCGGATTGACTGATGTTTTCGTATTTCAGTCTGGTGCATCGCAACTTTTCCGGATGCGAGAATCGCTTCTTCGGGGACTGTCGTACGACGGTCCGGCGCTTTTCAGCATATTTTCGGGAGCGACCAGGCACAACTCTGACGTGCCGCCTTATTTAGTGGCGGCGGCGGCGATGGAGTCACGTGTATTTCCGGCCATCGTCTACGACCCGTCTGCCGGGTCCGACTGGGCGACGCGGCTTGCGGTCAGTGAGAACCCGAGTCTCGACGACGATTGGCCAATGCACAAGTTTCTATTCGAGGACGAATCGTTACAGGCCGAAACGGAGGATCTGGCTTTTACGCTCGCGGATTTTATGTCGATGGACGATCGTTTCTCCGGACACTTTGCGATCGTCCCGGCCGAAGACTGCAGCGACGATCTGATCCCGGTCCCGCAGGCCTTAGAAGCACCCGGCACCGGCATGCCGAGTGAAGTGCCGGTTGTTACGCTCGTTAATTCAGATGGCCGCATCCAACGCGCGATCGTCGATGACCGATTGCTGCGCGAAACTCGGCGATGCCTCACAATGTGGCACAGCCTGCAGGAATTAGGCGGAATCCATAATTCGCACGCGGAGCGTTTGTTGGCGAAAGAACTCAAATCTCGCTCGACCGAAACGGCTGCGAAGGCACAAACCGTCGAGGTTCCAAAAGCCGAAGCCACCACCGCACCGGAACCCGTTGCCGCCGTTGTCGCCACGATCGTCGAACCCGCCGCGGAAGACCACGGCGACGATCCGTACATTGAAACGGCACGGTGCACATCATGCAACGAATGCACGAACGTCAACCCGCGAATGTTTGCCTACAACGCTGAGAAGCAAGCGTATATAGCCGATCCCGACGCCGGAACTTATCGCCAATTAGTCGAAGCCGCCGAGGGATGCCAAGTCTCGATAATTCACCCCGGAAAGCCCCGCAACCTAAAGGAGCCGGGCGTAGAAGATCTGATCAAACGAGCCGCCGAATTTAATTAAATGTAAGTCTATCTCAGGGCCATTCCTGAGTTCGAGATGCTCGGCCCGACGCAGGATATATCCGTGCGTTTGCCGGGTAAAGCATTTCCGTAAGTGCAAGTGCCATAGTCTACGAACGAATCGATCCGGCATGTTTACGGAATTGATCACGATCCGCTTTTTGGAGTTGTTTCTTTTCCGGTTGATGTAACTGTATATAATGGTCAATATATCGAAGAGGTTCCAACACTATACTTTCAATAGCAAGTTTGTTTTATACGTCTAATACGCGTATGGAATCGCAAAAGAATAACAGATCGTAAGAGGGGAAATCGTATGAGGATCTGCCGGTTTATTCTCGTTTCGTTTATATTTACCGCGTCCATCGCAGCGCAGAACGGGCAGCCAGGTGCGGGCTCAGGGGTTAATCGGTTTGATCCTTCGAACTATATATGGTTCTCGATTCCTGCGGCAAAGTGGGACGAGGCCCTGCCTGTGGGAAACGGCAGGCTAGGCGCGATGATCTTTGGCGGGATCGCCGAGGAACGCCTTCAGCTCAATGAGGACACATACTGGTCCGGCGGGCCGTACTCGACGGTGGTCAAGGGTGGCTACAAAGTACTGCCTGAGATACAGCGGTTGGTTTTTGCCGAACGCTACCTTGATGCACACAACCTATTCGGCCGAAATTTGATGGGCTATCCGGTCGAGCAGCAAAAATACCAGAGCCTCGCCAATCTGCATCTGTTCTTTGACCACGGTAAGGACGCGAAGGATTACCAGCGGTCGCTCGACCTCAAGACCGGCATATCAACGACCACGTACACCGCAAACGGCATTACCTACAAACGCGAGGTGATAGCCTCGGCGCCGGATCAGGTGATCGCGGTCAGGCTGACGGCCGACCGGCCGGGAAGTATTACGCTGACCGCAAATCTTCGCGGCGTGAGGAATCAGGCTCATTCCAATTACGGGACAGACTATTTCCGGATGGATGCGGTCGGGCAGGACGGCCTGGCGGTCACGGGCAAGTCGGCTGACTACCTCGGTGTCGCGGGAAAGCTGAGGTACGAAGGCCGACTAAAGACCGTTGCGGACGGCGGTACGGTCAGGACGAACGGCGTCGATCTGCGGATCGAAAAGGCCGACGCCGTAACGCTCTATTTCGCGGCGGCGACGAATTTTGTCGATTACCGCGACGTCAGCGGCGATCAGCACAAGCGGGTTGAGGACTATTTGAGTAATGTGAACGGAAAACGCTACGAGACCGTCAAGGCCGCGGCACTGTCGGACTACAAAGCTTTCTACGACCGTGCTTCGCTTTCACTGCCGACGACTGAAACCTCAAGCCTGCCGACGAACGATCGCAAGGAAAAAGCCCAAACCTCGCCCGATCCGAGCCTGGCGGCTCTAGCATACAATTTCGGGCGATACCTGTTGATCTCATCATCGCGGCCGGGCACGCAGCCGGCGAACCTGCAAGGCATCTGGAACGACGACCAGAATCCGGCGTGGGACTCGAAATACACGACCAACATTAACGCTCAGATGAACTACTGGGCGGTCGATTCGGCAAATCTGTCGGAGCTCGGCACGCCATTCTACAAAATGATCGGGGAGCTGACCGATCAGGGCTCGCAGGTCGCCCGCGAGCATTACGGCGCCGGCGGCTGGGTGTTTCACCAAAATACCGACATTTGGCGAGTCGCGGCACCGATGGACGGCCCGAGCTGGGGCACATTCACTGTCGGCGGGGCGTGGCTGACGACGCATTTGTGGGAGCACTACGAGTATTCGCAGGACAAGGCGTTTCTTGCCGAGAATTATCCCGTGATGGAGGGCTCGGTGCAGTTCTTTATGGACTTTCTCGTAAAGCACCCGAACGGTAAATGGCTGGTCACGAATCCGTCGACATCACCCGAGAACTTCCCAGACGGCGGCGGCAACAAGCCGTATTTTGACGAGGTCACCGGCAGCCGCATTCCCGGCACGACGATCTGTGCAGGTTCGTCGATCGATATGCAGATCCTGCATGATCTATTCGGTTACTATTTGAAGGCGTCAGAGATACTTGGCAAGAGTTCGCCGCTTGTTGACCGCGTTCGAGAGGCAAGGGAGCAGCTTGTGCCGCCGCAGATCGGGTCGGACGGCTCGCTGCAGGAGTGGGCGGACGATTGGCGTTCGCTCGAGAAAAATCATCGTCATTTTTCTCATCTCTACGGGCTTTATCCCGGCCGTGTGCTGTGGGACAAGCGGACGCCAGCACTGATCGACGCTTACAAAAAGGTGCTGAACGAACGCGGTGATGGCGGAAAGGGCTTTTCGATGGCTTGGAAGATGGCGTTGTGGGCGCGACTCAGCGACGGCAACCGTGCAAATAAGATATTCAAGAACTATCTGAACGAGCAGAGCTGTTCGCAACTGTTCGCACTGTGCGGCAAGTCGCTGCAGGTCGACGGCTCACTGGGTATGACCGCCGCGATCACGGAAATGCTCATGCAGTCGCAGGACGGCGTCATCAACCTACTGCCGGCGTTGCCCGACGAATGGCCGAGCGGCGAATTTCGAGGGGTGAGGGTCCGTGGCGGGTTTGAACTGGACTTTCAGTGGGCCAACAAACGGATCACGCAGATAAAAGTAATCTCGAAAGCAGGGGGCACTTTCCGCTTGAAAACCGATTCGGCATTAAATTTAAGGGCAAATGGTTCCCAGCGATCATTGTCGCCGAAAGACGGTATCATCGAATTGCCGACGTTAAAGGGCGGGGAATATTTGCTGCGGCTGCTATAGACCTGGCGGAAGACACAATCTAAACTCTAAAAACATGAAGATCAGAGCAATTATCATCGCAAGCATTTTGCTATCCATCGTTGCGGCATTCTCGCTGCCGGTGCGGGCACAGGACAACGCACTAACGCTCGAGAATATTTACGCGAACCGTACCTTTCGATCGAAGGGCTTCGGGCCTGTGCGGTGGATGAGGGACAGCAAGGGTTACTCGACGGTCGAGACCGACAAGGACACCGGCGGCCAGGAGATCGTGCGTTACGACGCTCAGTCGGGCGAGCGTTCGGTGCTGGTGGCGGCAAAACAGCTCATTCCCGCAGGAGCACAAAAGCCGCTCGGGATCGACAACTACGAGTGGTCTGACGACAACGCCCGTATGCTGATCTTTACGAATACGAAGAAGGTCTGGCGCTATAACACACGCGGCGATTATTGGGTGCTCGATCTCAAGAGCGGCAAGCTGCAGCAATTGGGCAAAGGTTTGGATGAAAGCACGCTGATGTTTGCTAAATTCTCGCCCGACGGCACGCGGGTCGGCTATGTTAGCAAGCAGAACATTTACGTCGAGGACATCGCGACCGGCAAGATCACGCAGATCACGGCGGACGGCGGCGGCAACATCATCAACGGCACTTTCGACTGGGTCTATGAAGAAGAACTCGATTGCCGCGACGGTTTTCGCTGGAGCCCGGACGGCAAGACGATCGCCTACTGGCAATCGGACACTAAGAACATTGGCACGTTCTACCTGATCGACAACGTATCTGATATTTATTCGAAACCGATACCGCTTCCCTATCCAAAGGTCGGCACCAAGCTCTCGGCGGTCAAGGTCGGCGTAATTCCAGCCGCAGGCGGCGCGACGAAGTGGTTCGACATACCCGGCGATCCAACAAACAACTACATCGCCCGCATGGAGTTCATCCCGAATTCGAACGAGCTGATGATCCAGCAGTTGAACCGCCTGCAGAACACCAACAAGGTCTGGATCGGCGACGCGGGCAAGCTGACGCTAAACAATATCCTGACCGAGACGGATGAGGCGTTTCTCGATGTTCACGACAATATCCGCTGGCTCGACGGCGAGAAGTATTTCACCTGGACCAGCGAACGCGACGGCTGGATGCACCTTTACCGCGTTTCGCGCGACGGCAAGGAGATCAGACCGATCACGAACGGCGATTTCGACGTGGTCAATATCAACTGCATCGATCCGGCCGGCGGTTATGTCTATTACATCGCGTCGCCGGATAGCTTTATCGACCGCTATCTGTACCGCAGCCGTCTCGACGGTACAGGCAAGGCCGAACGTGTCACGCCGCCCAATACGCCGGGACATCACTCGTATCAGATGTCGGCGGACGCGAAGTGGGCGATCCACACTTACAACAATGCGACCACGCCGAACAGGATATCGCTCGTGTACGTTCCCGATCACAAGGAAACAAAGTTGATGGAGGACAACCGTGAGCTAAAAGCAAAATACGACGCCCTCGGTGTGAAGCCCAAGGAGTTCTTTAAGGTGGATATCGGTGACGACAAGCTCGATGCTTATATGATCAGGCCGGCGAACTTCGACCCGGCCAAGAAATATCCGCTGCTTTTCTATGTTTACGGTGAGCCGGCCGGCACGACTGTCCAGAATAACTGGGACGGCGGAGAAGGGCTGTGGCATCAATATCTTGCCCAGAAAGGCTATGTCGTCGTCAGCGTCGATAACCGCGGAACGCGGACGCCTCGCGGGCATAAGTGGCGGCAGTCGATCTACGGTCAGATAGGCATACTTGCGTCTGAAGATCAGAGCAAGGCGGCGAAGAAGATCCTTAGCACCTACCCGTTCCTCGACCCTGCGAGAGTCGGTATGTGGGGCTGGAGCGGCGGCGGGCAGATGACGCTTAACTGCATGTTCCGCTATCCGGACATCTACAAAACAGGCATCGCGGTCTCATTTGTCTCCGACCAAAAGCTCTATGACGCTACATATCAAGAGCGTTACATGGGCCTGCTGGATACCAACGCGAAGGGCTATTTTGACGGCTCACCGATCAATCACGCCAAGAATCTAAAGGGCAACTTGATGATCATCCACGGAACCGGCGACGACAATGTTCACTATCAGAGCTTTGAAATGCTGGTTAACGAATTGATCAAAAATAACAAGCTGTTCACGATGATGTCGTACCCGATGAGGTCTCACGGTATCAGTGAGGGAGCGAATACGACGCTGCATCTGCGGCGAACCATGGAGAAATATTGGTTAGCTAACCTCTAATAGAGATGACGACATATCCTAGTATCTTCAACGACGTGATCGGCCCGGTAATGCGCGGGCCTTCGAGTTCGCACTGTGCGGCTTCACTGCTAATTGCCCGGCTGTGCCGCGACCTGATGGGCGGGCGGATCGATAACATCCTCATCGAATTCGACCCGAACGGATCTCTAGCTACAACCCACAAAGACCAGGGCTCTGATATGGGCTTGTTTGGTGGCTTTCTGGGTTGGGACGCCGACGATGAGCGTTTGCCGGAATCGGAAAAGCATATCGCCGATGCCGGGATATCAGTCTCTATCGAGATCGTCGATATTGGGGCTGCTCACCCGAACACATATAAGATCACACTTTCAAATTCTGTTGAAACACGCCGACTGACAGCGATCTCGACTGGCGGCGGGATGATCGAGGTTACGGAGATCGACGGAGCTCCCGTGTCGATGGCGGGCGACTATTTTGAGACTCTGATCTACACCACATCACCTGAAGAAGTTCGAAAATTAGTGATGGATCGCATCCGACACGAATACGTTGAGGTGCATGCCGGAGAGATGGGGTTTGTCGAGATCAAATCACGCGAATTCCCGGCGGCCGAAATCGTCGACGAACTGCTTGCGCGGCTGGATGTCATGTTTATCAGAAAGCTTGAGCCAGTATTGCCAGTGCTCGCACGCCGGGAACTGTTTGTGCCTTTCGAAAGCTGCGAAGAAATGCTGGCCTTCAATGACGGAAAGGATTTTTCCCTGTGGGAGTTAGCGGCCGAATACGAAAGTGCCCGGGGTGGGATCTCAAAGGCCGAGGTTTTCGAAAAAATGCGTGCGATCGTTCAGATAATGGGCAGTGCGATCAAGACCGGACTTAAAGGAACAGAATACTCAGACCGAATTCTTGGCAGCCAGTCGCTGCAGATGAGGGAACAACTTGATAGCCGGAACCTGATCGGCGGTGATGCAAATAACACCATAATTATGTACGTGTCGGCGACGATGGAGGTAAAGAGCTCAATGGGTGTGGTAGTAGCTGCACCTACTGCCGGTTCGTGCGGAGCTTTGCCTGGTGCTGTTTTCGGCGTCGCAGAATCGCTCGATCTGTCCGAAGATGATGTCGTGAAGGCGATGCTTGCTGCCGGTATTATTGGCGTATTCATCGCATCGCGAGCGACCTTTGCGGCCGAGGTCGGCGGCTGTATGGCTGAAACGGGCTCCGGCGGCGGCATGGCGGCGGCAGCGATTGCTATGATGGCCGGAGGTACTCTTTCTCAATCGATCGGTGCGGCATCGTTAGCCTTGCAGAATTCGCTCGGACTGATCTGCGATCCCATCGGTAACCGCGTCGAAGCTCCTTGCTTAGGGCGAAACGTCATGGCAGCTACTAACGCGGTTGCCTGTGCGAACATGGCTCTGTCGAACTATGAGCACCTGATCCCGCTCGATGAGGTGATCGATACAATGAAAGAGGTCGGCGACCGGATCCACAACACACTTCGATGCACGAATCTAGGCGGGCTTTCAATCACAAGTACGGCTAAAAAGATCGGCGAAACACTATCTGAGCAACAAGCATTTTTCAAGAGCTGCTAAAGCATTCCCCCACGGATTCTCGAGAGTCTAACAACGAATGCGACGAGAATCCCGGGCATCGCATTCGATATAAACGCGATATCAACGAGCCTTGCCCTTCGGCCGAACAAGGTTGCAGCTTGAAGTTAAAAGCGATCGGTTCTATGCTAACGATACCGAAACCCGGATGGAAGAGAAGCCGATAACCCAATTGCTGCAGGAGCTTCGAGCACGTGAGGGGAAATCACTTGATGACCTACTCCCGCTGGTCTACGATGAACTGCGCCGCCTTGCTAACGGCTATCTCAGTCGGGAACGTGCAAATCATACACTCCAGCCCACCGCTTTAGTACACGAGGCGTATCTGAAGTTGATCGGGCATGATCAGCTCGAATGGCAAAACCGGGCGCATTTTTTTGGCATTTCGGCCCGGATCATGCGGGAGATCCTGATCGATCATGCCCGCGGGAAAAACCGCCTTAAGCGCGGTGGCGATGGGCTGACTCAGATCGATCTCCAGGACGCGATCAGTTTTTCGATCGATCGGCCGCTCGACGTACTGATCGTGGACGAAGCAATGACAAAACTTGAAATGCTCGATGAACGCCAGGCAAGGATCGTCGAGATGAAATTCTTTGGTGGATTAACAGTAGAGGAGATCGCCGAAGTGCTCGACATCTCGCCTGCCACGGTAAAACGAGAGTGGTCGACGGCAAAACTGTTTCTTTATAAGGCACTGGACGGTTCGTAAGGAATAGGAATGGATTCACAGCGCTGGCAGACGATCAAGCAGATCCTTGAAAAAGCGATCGATCTTAATCCAGAAGAAAGGAGTTCGTATCTTGCCGATGTCTGCGGCGAAGACGCGGAACTCCTGCGCGAGGCCGAAGCCCTCCTCGAGTACTCAGATCCCGACGCAGATGTCCTCGAAATGCCTGCATTTAGTGGTATTACCGGCCAAACCGGCGGTTCTCTGATCGGGGAAAAGATCGGCAGTTATAAGGTTGTCGCGGAATTAGGCGCTGGTGGAATGGGATCGGTTTACCTCGCTTCGCGCGTTGATGGTGCGTTTAAGCAGGACGTCGCGTTGAAACTTATAAAGCGGGGAATGGATTCCGACGCGATCCTCAAACGGTTTTACACCGAAAGACAGATCCTCGCTTCGCTGCAGCATCCGAATATCGCACACCTGATCGATGGCGGAACTACCGAACATGGCCTCCCATTCTTCGTCATGGAGTATGTCGATGGCCTTAGTATCATGGACTACGCGGAACGCGAGGACCTCGATCTGAGCGAGCGGCTTAAGATGTTCACCGAGGTCTGCAGGGCTGTAACTTTTGCCCATCAAAATCTGATCATCCATCGTGACCTGAAACCGTCGAATATCCTCGTTACCGACAGCGGATCTCCAAAACTACTGGATTTCGGGATCGCCAAGCTCCTCCGGCCTGAAGCTTCCGGCGTTGAAACGGCAACCCAAAACTTCATTTTTACTCCTGAATACGCTTCACCTGAACAGGTACGCGGCGAAAAACTCACGACCGCATCTGATATTTATTCGCTCGGGGTGATCCTTTACGAACTGCTCACCGGCAGCCGACCGCACAAAGCAGATGGCGGCAATATCAGCGAGATAATCAGGGAGGTTTGCGATTCTGAACCGGAACGGCCGTCGTCGGTTGTAAGCCGAGCCTCGACAGGCCCTAAAGACACGATCGAAAACGAACGCAGAACTACCCGACATCACTCACAATTGCTGAAACCCAATGCGTTACGCGGTGATCTTGATAACATCATCCTTAAGGCTCTCCGCAAAGAACCGGAACGTCGATATTCGTCAGTCGAACAGCTGAAAGACGATATCCTAAATCATTTAGCGGGTTTGCCTGTTACTGCCTCGGCCGATACATGGTCGTATCGCTCCTTAAAATTCATTCGGAGAAATAGGATCGGCGTTGCCGCTTCAGCCCTTATCCTGATAACTATTCTCGGCGGGATCGGAGCGACGCTCTATCAGGCAAAAAAAGCCGAAGCTCGATTTAACGATGTTCGGCAGTTAGCAAATTCCTTTTTATTCGAGTTTCACGATGCGATCGAAGATCTGCCAGGATCAACCCCAGCACGGGAACTTGTTGTTAAACGGGCTGTTGAATACCTGGACAAACTCGCCGCAGAATCCGTCAACGATGCCACCATCCAACGCGAGCTCGCAACGGCGTACGAAAAGATCGGCCGGATCCAGGGAAACTCATATTATTCGAATCTGGGTGATACGGATGGAGCGACTAAGAGTTACAACCGTTCTCTCGAGATCCGCCAGCGCCTCGCGGATGCGAACCCGAAAGATCTAGCCCTGCAGCAGGAACTCGCGAACAGTTACGAGGGCGTCGGCGATATGCTTTACACCGGTAATGACCTGGTTGCGGGCCTCGCCTCTTACGAGAAAGCGGTCGCCATCCGTGAAGCCGTTCTTGCCGCAGAACCTGTAAATCTGAATAATCGTTTTGATCTAGCGACCGTTCTGGGAAAACGCGGCGACATCAAGGGAATGGAAGGTTTCCCTAACCTCGGTGATACTCCCGGTGCTTTGGAAAGCTATAAACGCGCCGTTTCGCTTTGTGACTTACTACTTGAAGTAGAACCGACGAATACAAAATTCCGTTCGGGGTTCGCATCACTGCTTTCTTTTTCTGCGATGCTCCAGACCGTTACCGGAGACACAAAAGGAGCGATCGAGAGTGGGAAGCGTGCCGTCGATATCACCGAATCGCTTCTGGCGGCCGACCCAAACAGTACAAAACTTGAAACTCAGCTAATGTCGAGCCTAGTTGTTCTACGTTTTCCACTTCTCGACGAAGGCCGTACGGCTGAGGCGGTTGAAAATGCCCGGCGGGTCATACAGACGATGGAAAAGCTCAGTGCTGTCGACCCAAAGAACGTCCAAAACCGACGAAACCTCAGCGTCAGCTATAACAGCCTGGGAATGTGTCTTCTAAAAGCGAACGATCCCGGTGGTGCGGTCGATAGCCATCGACGTTCTCTCGCTATCATCACGGAGATCTCGGGTAGTGATCCGGCGAGTAATGAGAACGCCCGGGATGTAGTAATAACCAAACAATACCTTGCCGAGGCGTTGTTTGCGGCAGGTGATAGTAAAACCGCTCTTGCAATGCTGCGGCAATCCATTCCTTTCTATGAAGGAGCGATCGCTGCCGACAATCCGGATATTCAGACTCTTGACGATTACGGGCTCGCTCTTGGCAATATTGGCAAAATACTTGCCGCAACAGGTGATCTGGCTGGTGCTGCGGAGTCATTTCGCCGCGCACTTCCTTTTGCCGAAGAAGTTATGAAGAAAGCACCGCATAGTGTGCGGTTCAGGACACGTCACGCTTTGATCTTTTTTGAGGCCGGAAAAGTCTTCGCAAGGCTGTCGACTACCGAAAAAGGCGAAAAGAGCGAGGCAGCCAAGAGTGATTCATGTGACTTTCTAAGACGAAGTTTCGGAATGCTGGATGCTTTGAGATCAAGCGGTAGTCTTAGCCCCATTTACGCCGGCCAGCCGGAACAAGTGGCTAAAGAGCTATCTTTCTGCAATTCGTGACCTCAAAATACAGCCGCATCCGGCGGCGAAGTATCATCTGCGATTTTTATTCTCCATGATCTGGATATAATTGCTTCGTTCGAATGCTGTTGGATCTGCGACATGGAGTTGGCTCATTGTTCCCCTAAAGGAATCGATTGATTGAAACGGCATATCCTTCATATACAGATCAAGATCAGCCAACGTGTCCTTTATCCACGGGATTCCATGGCTTAGGATGGCCGAAGCACACATCCCAACATCGGCTCCTGCGAGAATATATTTGATCAGCTCGGTCGCACTATGAATACCAGTTGTCGCTGCCAGCGAAACAGGGACACGGCCGTAAAGCACTGCGATCCACAACAGCGGAAGGCGGATCTCTGACCGGACGCTGAGATCGAGATTTGGTATCACGGCCAGTTCTTCGACGTCGAAGTCAGGCTGATAGAACCGATTGAAAAGTACGAGGGCGTCTGCACCCGCTAGCTGCAGCCGTTGTGAGATATTACCGATCGACGAAAAATACGGGTTTAGCTTAACGGCGATCGGTATGGTAATGGTCTCGCGCAACATTTTGACGATATCGATATACCGCTGCTCAACCTCGGACGAGGTCATGTTAATGTCCGCAGGAATGAAATAAATGTTCACTTCGAGACCGTCGGCCCCGGCCTGCTCGATCTCGCGCCCATATTCTATCCATCCTTCGGGCGTGATGCCGTTAAGGCTGCCGATTATAGGGATATCGACTCGCTCTTTTGCCTTTCGGATGATCTCAAGATATTTTGCAGTCCCAACCGAGTAGTCCTGCATTTCGGGGAAGAAATACGACGATTCGGCCGAGGAGTTTGATGTCATCCGATCGATCAGCTCAAAACGTTCCGTTTCCTGTCGTATCTGCTCTTCGAAAAGGGAAAACATAACGACCGCTCCGGCTCCGGCGTCTTCCATTGCGACGATATTCTCTACTCTTTGCGATAAAGGGTTTGCTGAAACCACCAACGGCGTCCTCAGGGTCAACCCCATATATTTTGTACTTAGATCGGGCATAAAGTTTCCTCCTTTCTTGAATTAAAAAACGGGCTGAAATGAACTCGCTCCAAAGCCTGCCATTTCCTCATACGTCTTCCATCTGAGGTCGGCTATTTCCTGTGCAAGGGTCATAAGCCGCTCGGCTTCTTGTGGAGCTGTTTGGGTCAGAACCTTATACCGCAGCTCGTTATAAGCGTATTTCTTCAGCGAGATCGATGGTTTTGGGGAATCAAGAACGAACGGATTCTGGTCGTTCTTTCTGAGCACAGGGTTGTATCGGATCAGCGGCCAGTAACCGCTTGCGACCGCCAGTTTTTGCTGGTTCAAGCCTTTTTCCATGTCGATCCCGTGGGCAATGCAGTGGCTGTAGGCGAGGATCAGCGACGGACCGTCATAAGCCTCGGCTTCGCGTAACGCGAGCAGCGTCTGTTGCGGATTTGCTCCCATCGCGATCTGCGCGACATAAACATTGCCGTATGATATCGCCTGTAGTGCAAGATCTTTCTTGCCGACTCGCTTGCCTGCCGCGGCGAATTTTGCGGATGCAGCGGTCGGAGTTGCCTTCGACATTTGGCCGCCAGTGTTCGAATAGACCTCCGTATCTAGAACGAGGACATTGATGTTTCGTCCGGTCGCCAAAGCGTGGTCCAATCCGCCCGAGCCAATATCGTACGCCCAACCGTCGCCGCCGATCAGCCATACGCTGCGGTGGACGAGTTGATCGGCAACGGAACGGAGATGTCTGGCTTCGGACTTATCGATCCGAGCAAGTTTTACTTTCAGTTCGGCAACACGCAGCCGCTGCCTTTTGATCTCGCTTTCCAGATGCTGCGGGGCAACTGTTAATCCGTCTACAAGTTCATCACCGAGTTCCGGCCGCAGAATTTGCAGCAGCTGATGGGCGGTCGCCAGCTGCTTGTCAGCGGTCAAGCGCATTCCGAGTCCGAATTCTGCGTTGTCCTCAAACAGGGAATTCGACCACGCCGGCCCCTGACCACAGGCGTTGGATGTCCAGGGCGTAGTTGGCAGGTTGCCGCCATAGATCGATGAGCAGCCCGTAGCGTTTGCCACCAGCAGCCGGTCGCCGAATAACTGCGTAAGCACCTTGATGTAAGGCGTTTCGCCGCAGCCGGCGCATGCTCCTGAGAATTCAAAATAAGGTTCGAGGAACTGAACCCCATGTACAGTTGAGAAGTCGACCTCCGGTTTCTCGTTCTGCGGCAGTTTTTCAAAAAAGTCGATCCTTTCGCGGTCCGGCTCAAGATCGGCGGCCTTATCGCCGAGGTTTATTGCCCGTTTATTCTTACCTCCCGGTGCATCGACGGGGCAGACCTCGTAGCAAAGGTTGCAGCCGGTGCAGTCTTCAAGATAGACGTTTAGAGAATACTTCGTCTCCGGAAATCCGCGGGCGTTGATCGGTGACGACTTAAAACCGTTTGGAGCATCTTTCAAATGATCTTTGTGAAAGAACTTCGATCGGATAACGCTGTGCGGGCAGACGAAGCTGCAATTTCCACACTGGATGCAGGAATCCGGATCCCAGACCGCAATTCGGTTCGAGACGTTCCGTTTTTCCCATTTCGAGGTTCCATTTGGGTAAGTTCCGTCAACCGGCATCGCACTGACCGGGATCGAGTCTCCGTGGCCCGAGATCATCATTTGAGTAACGGTGCGGACAAACTCCGGGGCCTTGATCGATATTCCTTGAGCGGGAGCGTCGCCGGCGGTCGTAGTTCCGGGAATCGCGACCTCGAACAGATTCTCAAGTGTTTTATCGACCGCGACAAAGTTCTTTTCAACAACTGCACGCCCCTTTTTTAGATAGGTCTTCTCGATCGCCTTTTTGATCTGAGCGATCGCCTCATCAGGCGGGAGCACGCCCGAGAGGGCGAAGAAACAGGTCTGCATTATCGTGTTGATACGGCCTGCCATTCCTGTTTTTTTAGCAACGTCATCCGCGTTGATCACATAAAGCTTGAGATTTTTGTCGAGGATCGCCTGCTGTACGGAGAGCGGGATACGATCCCAGACCTCATCTTTGCCGTACGGGCTATTCAAGAGGAATGTCGCTCCCACCTTAGCGAACGAGAGCATCTCGACCTTCTCCAGAAAATTGAACTGGTGACAGGCGATAAAATCCGCCGATGTTATCAAGTACGGGGCCTTGATCGGATCCTTGCCGAATCGAAGATGCGACACGGTCATCGCTCCTGATTTTTTTGAATCGTAAACAAAATAGCCCTGTGCCGACAGATCAGTATTTTCACCGATGATCTTGATGCTGTTTTTATTTGCTCCAACCGTGCCGTCAGCTCCGAGGCCGAAAAATAATGCCTGGGTCCAACCGGATTCGTCCAGTTTAAAACTGCTGTCGACATCGAGGCTCGTCATTCCGACATCATCGATGATGCCAACGGTGAAGTGGTTCTTAGGTGACCCGGCCCACAAATTGTCAAAAACTGCTTTGACCATCGCCGGCGTAAATTCTTTTGACGACAGTCCGTAGCGGCCGCCTACAACCAGCGGCATTGATGGCAATGTCCCGGCGGAAACAGCCTCCATCAGTGTGATCATCACATCCTGATAAAGCGGCTCGCCTGAAGCACCGGATTCTTTTGTGCGATCTAGAACCGCGATATTTTTGGCCGTTGATGGGAGGGTCGCGATAAAGTCAGCGGCTGGAAATGGCCTGTATAAGGTCATCTGGATAACGCCCGTTCTCTCACCATTCGCGGCGAGGAAAGCAGCAGTTTCCGAAGCCGTTTCGACGCCGGATCCCATGATCACGATCACATTTTCAGCGTCAGGAGCGCCGTAGTACTTGACCGGGGAATATTCGCGGCCGGTAAGTTCCGCAAACTTCCGCATTTCTTCTTTAAGGATCGACGGAACTGCGGTGTAGAAAGTGTTAACGGTCTCGCGGCCCTGGAAATAGACGTCGGGGTTCTGAGCGGTGCCGCGGATGAAAGGTTTGTCAGGATTTAGCGCACGGTTCCGATGTTCGAAAACGAGATCGTCATCGATCATCGCGCGGATCTGTTCGTCTGAGAGGAAATCGATCTTGTTGACCTCATGCGAGGTCCTGAATCCGTCAAAGAAATGAATGAATGGAATTCGCGATCTGAGCGTCGTCGCCTGGGCGATCAGGGCCATGTCATGGGCTTCCTGAACACTGGCTGACGCCAGGAGTGCAAAACCGGTCGTCCGCGCGGCCATTACGTCCTGGTGATCGCCGAATATTGAGAGGCCCTGAGCCGCGAGCGAGCGAGCCGCGACATGAAAGACCGCCGCGGTGAGTTCGCCGGCGATCTTATACATATTCGGCAGCATCAGCATAAGGCCCTGAGATGCCGTAAAGGTGGTCGTCAGAGAGCCGGTCTGCAGGGCTCCGTGGACAGTGCCCGCAGCTCCGCCCTCACTCTGCATCTCGATCACCTCGGGGATATTGCCCCAAATATTCTTGATGTCTTTTGCCGACCATTCATCGGCGAACTCAGCCATCGCTGATGAAGGCGTGATCGGATAGATCGCGCAGACCTCGTTCACGCGGTATGCGACATGGACCGCCGCTTCGTTTCCATCAAGTGTTACCGGTCGTTGTGTAGAATAACTCATTAGATTGTTGCTGCCTTTGGTTCAGCTATCATGTCGATCGCGTGACACGGGCATTGCTCAAAACAGGTCCCGCAGCCGGTGCAGAGGCTGTAGTTAAATTTGTAACGCATTCCAGACCCGAGCTTGATAATTGCGTGCTCAGGGCAAGCTCCGAAGCATCCGTCGCATTCGAAACAATTCCCGCAGGAATAGCACCGCTGTGCTTCGTAACGAGCCTCTTCCTCCGACAATCCGGAGACGATCTCCTCAAATCCGGTCACGGCTTTATCGGGCTCAACGTGAGCCTGTTCGCGTGCCTCGGCGCTCGTGCGGTACCAAATGTGAAGCTGCTCGACAGGAACCAAAGCGTTACTAGCCGGCTTTTCGTAGGTTTTTCCGCTTAGCCATGCGTCGATATTCCGGGCCGCTTTTTTTCCGTGTCCGGTCGCGATCGTCACGGTTCGTTCGCTTGGGACCATATCGCCGCCGGCAAATATCCCGGCGTGCCCGGTCATCATGTGCTTATCGACGATGACAGTACCGTCGCTGTCAAAGCTCACACCTTCGACGCCCTCAAGAAATGCTGTTTCGGTTGCTTGTCCGAGTGCGAGAATGACCGAGTCGGCCTCAAGCGTTTCGAATGTGCCGGTCGGTACCGGCTTTCCATCCTTGATCTCCATCCGCTCGACGGTCATTGACGCGGTGTCAAAATCGCGTATTGTGGTTAGCCAATGGATCTTGATGCCTTCGCTCAGAGCTTCGTCGGCTTCGAAATCGTGGGCGGGCATATGCTCGCGGTCGCGGCGGTAGATTATCAATGCTTCCTCGGCACCAAGTCGTTTGGCAGTCCTGGCTGCATCCATCGCGGTGTTGCCGCCGCCGTATATCGCGACACGCCGGCCGATCGCAGGAGTGTTGCCGAGTTCGACATCCTTCAAAAATGTGACAGCGTCAAGTATTTTGCTTGCGTCTCTCGCAGGAATGTCCGTTTTCTTACCGATGTGAGCCCCGATCGCGATAAAGACCGCATCAAAATTCCCTGCTGTTTTTTCGGCTAGAACATCCTCAACCTTATGGTTGAGAATGATCTTGACGCCCAGGTCTTCGATCCGTTTGATCTCTGCTCGCAGCACATTACGCGGAAGCCGGTAGGCCGGAATGCCGAAGTTCATCATTCCGCCCGCCATCGGGCCGGCCTCGTAAATAGTTACATCATGCCCCAAGCGAGCAAGATGATATGCCGCCGAAAGGCCGCTTGGGCCCGAGCCAATGATCAAAACACGATTTCCCGAATTGCGTTTCGGCGCTGGGAAAGCCCATCCCTCCGAGATCGCCATGTCGCCTAGGAATCGCTCAACTGAATGGATACTGACTGAGGTGTCGACGGAGCCGCGATTGCACGAGCTCTCGCACGGGTGATAACAAACCCTGCCGTGGATCGCGGCCATCGGATTATCGTCGGTCAGGCATTTCCAGGCTTCGAAATAACGCCCTGCCTGCGCATGGGAAAGCCATGCCTGAATATTCTCGCCCGCCGGACACGCATTATTGCATGGTGGGAAAAAGTCGGTGTAAACCGGCCGCTGGCTGCGCGATGGGCCAGTTCCTGTACCATGTTCTTTTAGATCGGGTTTCTTGGTTAGATCGGTTTTTGGTTGTGATGTTTCACTTTTCATACATGATCACCGACTTGCACTGACAACTAACCGCTTTGGCAATAGGCGTGCCATCTCAAAAGCGCCTCGGAAATGCGTAATTACGCCGACGTCAGGCATCGCGATAGGTACGTAATCTGATCAATAACACGTAATTCTTCGCACGAGGCGGAAATTCTTCACGGTTTTCGCTAGATCTGTTGGTGCCGGATCGCAATTATCTTGGGTGTGCGGTTTATCACTTACAATCTTGTTTTCTCTGCAATAATGAGCGTATGGGAACCGGACCGGATGCGAATATTTCATCGGCGGAGAAGCTGGTCGCATCGCCTTCGGTGGATCGTTCGGCTGAGATAGTGCTTGAGAATCCCCACGGCGAACATGGAGATCGTGTTGCCGCAGCTCTTTTCGTAGATATTCAGAAAGGCCTGACGACAGAAGAGGTAAGGTTCCGATCAAAGCGAGACGGGCCCAATACCCTTTCGATGGAGAAGGGCGACGCGTGGTGGACACTTCTCTTACGTCAGTTTTCCAGTATTGTCGTTTGGCTGCTTCTGGCGGCGGCAATTGTCTCCTTGATAACAGATGATATCGCTGAGGCTGTGGCAATACTTGTTGTCCTGCTCGTTAATGCTGCCATCGGGTTTGCGATCGAATGGCGGGCCGGCCGCGCGCTTGATGCACTTCGCAAAACGACGGCGGCTACTGCCCGGGTTCGACGCAACGGCAGCGAGAAGATCGTCGACGCGGCGGAACTTGTTATCGGCGACATAATTAGCCTGGCGGCTGGCGACCGCGTACCGGCAGATGCACGTCTGATCGAAGCGATAAATCTTCAAACCGACGAATCCGCCCTGACCGGGGAGAGCGTTCCGGTAACAAAAACGGCAGAACCCGTATCAATTGCGTCAGTCCTTACTGAACGCAGGTCGATGGCCTATCTGGCGACGATGGTAGTAGCGGGCCGCGCGGTTGCGATCGTCACAGCCACCGGTTCGGCAACCGAAGTAGGCCGCGTCGGCAATCTGCTGGCGAAAACACGATCCGAAGCGACACCGCTTGAGCGTAGGCTAGCGTCATTGGGAAGGATGCTCGTGTATGGCGTTTTGGCGATCGCGGCGATCGTGATGTTGGCCGGATTCCTCCGCGGCGACGATCCAGCCCTGATGTTAAGGGTTTCAATAAGCCTTGCTGTAGCCGCGGTTCCGGAAGCGCTTCCGGCAATGACGACCTTGATCCTCGCTCTCGGTGTTTTGCGCATGGCCCGACAACGGGCCATCGTCCGCAAACTCTCAGCCGTTGAAGCTCTCGGCAGTACGACGGTCATTTGTACTGACAAAACCGGCACCTTGACCGAAAATCGAATGACCGTCCGCGAATACCGGTTGTCGGATGGTCAGTCTTTCGAACTCGAGAACCACGGCCCCGTCAGTGTGGTATTAGATCGCCTTCTACGGACAAGCGTGCTGTGCAATGACGCCGCTTTTGATTCGGGACCCGCAAAACACGATACGATCGGCGATCCAACCGAGACAGCTCTGCTTGTCGCTGCCGACCTGCTGGAAAGAAACGCTGCCGCCGAACGCCTTAGGTACGAAAAAGTGCGCGAATGTCCGTTTGACGCAGTGTCAAAACGGATGACCGCAGTTCTGCGTGACAAGAACACAGACAAATACATCGCCGTTCTTAAAGGCGCGCCGAGCGTCGTACTCGGGATGTGCTCAGATTTTATAACTGACGACGGATCGTTGGAACCGCTCGACGACGAAATGCGTGCCAGCTTTCTTTCGATAAATGAGGACATGGCATCGAGCGGCCTTCGTGTCCTTGCATTTGCCGACCGCTCGCTTGAGACAGCACAGGAGGAGATCGAACGAGGTTACACCTTCCTTGGTTTTTCCGGCATGACCGACCCGCCGCGGCAAGGGGTCGAATCAGCGATACGAACCGCCCAGGAAGCCGGTATTCGCATCGTGATGCTGACAGGAGACCAGGTTATGACCGCAGGCGCAATAGCACGCGAGCTGAACTTGAGCCCGGACGGGGATATTTATTCTATTCATGCCAGCGAGATCACGGCGATGGATGACACGGCTCTGGCCCAGGCTGCTGCCCGGGCTCACGTTTTTGCCCGGGTTTCGCCTGAGGACAAACTTCGGATCGTCGAAGCTCTGCAAAAGGCCGGAGAGATCGTCGCGGTCACTGGCGATGGTATCAACGACGCGCCTGCATTAAAGAGGTCAGATATCGGTATTGCAATGGGCTTGCGCGGAACCGAGGTGGCGAAAGAGGCGGCCGATGTGGTTCTGACAGACGACAATTTCGCGACGATCGTCAAGGCAATTGAGGGCGGCCGAACAATCTACGCCAACATCATAAAGTTCGTCCACTTGATGTTCTCGCACAATCTTGGCGAGGTGCTCGTCATTTTTGCAGCCCTCGTTTCGGGGCTGCCGCTGCCGCTATTGCCGCTTCAGATACTATGGCTCAATATCATAACGGACGTTTTTCCGGCATTGGCCCTGGCGGTCGAACCCGCGTCGGGAGAAACCATGGGGCAGCATCCGCGGTCTTCCGGCGGAGCTTTATTCTCGCCGCAGTTCTTGTTCCTCATTTGCTGGCAGGGGCTTATGCTATCGGCCATAACTCTCGCCGCCTATGTGTGGGCACTTGATGCATACGGCGATGGAGCGCATGCCCGGACGGTGGCACTACTGGCGCTTGTTGGAGTTGAGCTTGGCCATTCGTTCAATTGCAGGTCGCGGACGCGCTCCGCTTTTAATGGTTTCTTTACGAATCCTTATATCTTTGGAGCAGCGATGATCATGGTCATCCTGCAAACGGCTGCCTTTACCATCAGCCCGCTTTCACGGCTGCTCGACCTCGTAACTCCTAATTTCAATGATCTAGCGGTTACGCTCTTGTGTGTGTTGACCCCAGTCGTGATCGTTGAACTGACCAAAGTGTTCGCTCGTTACGGAGTTGATCGTCGGTCGCAGGCTCAGGCCTAGATCGTCCGCTAAGCCTCCAGATAGACGCGATGGAGCATCGACGAGGATGTCTGAAGGGCCGAGATCCTGAGCAAGACTCTGGTAGAGTTGTTTCGCGACAAAAACCTTTGACCAATCTGCCAAATACCTCTACCAATGTGTGAGTTTTATGGCCGACAACACCGCATATTCCTACGACCAATCCAGCCATTTTTCGTTTGATAATGCCGAAAACAGGGCTTTCTATGAAAAGTGTGAATCGATTCACACTTTTCGGACGTCAATTTGGTTCATGCACTTTTTTTCACCACCAAAACTGATCGAGGCTGCCCTTTCAGACAGCCTCGTAACAGTATGGGGGTTAGCCGAAAAAGGTCGGCTTGTGGATCGCTGAAGGACTTTTATACCCTGGAGCCTGCGGAGGCAGAGTATGGGGCGATTGAGGTGATATCTTCTGCACCGACCGATGCCCGGATCTTTTCGATCAGTTCATCGGGGCCAAAAGGCTTTTCTATGAAGGCAGTTTCCGATCCAAGGTCAATTCCTTCATCAAACTGGTGTCCGCTGTACCCGGACATTATTATCGTTCTCATATCCGGGCGGATCTGGGACGCGGCGAACTGCAATTCCGAGCCGTTCATGCCCGGCATGATCATATCGGTCAAAAGTAAGTGGATCCGGTCCGCGAACGTGCGGCAGATCTCGAGTGCCTCGTCACCGTTGGTTACCGCAATGACTTTATACCCGTGTTTCGTCAGAACGCTTTGAATTAGGTTCCGCACCGCGATCTCATCCTCAACGAGCAGGATAGTGCCGGAAGCCGAAGAGACTCCGGGAGAACTGCTTATCGGCGTTCTGGTCGCGGAGCTTTCGGTAGCGTGTGGAAGATAGACCCTGAAAGTCGAACCCTTTCCCGGCTCGCTTTCAACTGAAATATCTCCGCCTGATTGTTTGACTATCCCGTAAACGGTCGACAGCCCAAGGCCGGTACCCTTACCGGTTTCCTTGGTCGTAAAGAATGGCTCAAAAAGCCGTCGGCGGGTTTGGTCGTCCATTCCGATCCCGGTGTCTCGGACTGTCAGTTCCACGAACGGGCCGGATGTGACAACGACATTTTCGTGCGAAAAATCTCCGTCCAGATAGCGGTTTCGAGTCGTGATCGTTAAGGTACCGCCATTAGGCATAGCATCGCCTGCGTTTACTACCAAATTCACGATCACTTGGGTGATCTGGCTCGGGTCAACCTTGATATTACCAAGCTGCGGGTCGAGATCGATCCGAAACTGGATATCTTCCTTAACGATGCGCCGCAGCATGCGCTCCGTATCCGTAACGGCGGCATTTAAATTATGGACGACCGGCGTCAAGACACGGCGGCGACTAAAAGAGAGCAGCTGGGTTGTTAAGGCCGCCGCCCGAGTGCCGGCATGATTGATCTCCAGAATATAATCACGCAGTGGATCATCGGCCGGCATGTTCTGAAGCGTCAGATCACTGTACCCCGAGATCGCAGTGAGAATATTGTTAAAATCGTGGGCCACGCCACCTGCAAGTACGCCGATCGCTTCCATTTTCTGGGCCTGTACGAGCTGATCTTCAAGCTGCTTCCTTTCGGTAATGTCGCGGATCACTGTCAGCGTATTCCCGTCGGGCATTACCGTTGCAATTACCTCGCCGGGGAAGGTTGAGCCGTCCTTTCGCCGGTACTCCCACTCCTGGTAGTACTCGAGGTCGGTGTTAAGGCCGAAAAGTGTCTCGCCTAGATGCGGTACTTCCCTCGGGATAAAGATGTTGGTCGCGTGAAGGCCAATAAATTCCTCACGCGTGTAGCCCAGCATTCGACAGAGTGTTTCATTGGCGTCGATGTAAAAACTATCTTGATCGGCGATGGCAATACCGTCAGGAGAGTACTCGAAAAGGGTTCGATACCTTTCTTCGCTAGCCTCTCTTGCCAGTTCCGCCCTGGTGCGCTCCGTAACATCAGTCACGACAGCAACAACCGAAACGATCTCGCCGTTCACTTCGGTCGGTTCATATCTAACATCGTAGTAACGAGTGCCTCGAAGGGTCGGACACCTTAGTTCATAACGAAAGCTTTGACCAGCAAACGCACGGTCGAGACTCGGCCCGATCTGCTTGTCATAGAGCGTGGAGTGAACCTCGGATACCTTGCGGCCGGTGATGTTGGCCGTTGGAAGTTCGAATATTTCTGCATAAGCCGAATTCACAAAAGCGAAACGCCGGCTGCTGTTGATCATTACAAGCCCAACTTGAGCCTTCTCCGTAACCAACTTCAAGCGATCTTCGCTGGCCCTGTGTCTTTCTTCTGCTCTGCGAAGCTCAGTGACGTCAACCATTGACGAGATAACCCGCTGCTCGTCATTTATCTCAACAAAAACAGCTCCAACGATCACATTTCTTCGTTTACCGGTACGGGTCGTTATTTCCACCTCACGGTCGATGATCGTATTATGCTCGCTAAGGTGCCGACAAAGTTCATTTTCAGCTTCTTCCGGAAGAAGTCCACAATCCACGACGGTCTTTCCTTTAATACTATCCAGATCCCAACCCGTTAGCTCGGTGAATTCACTGTTTACCTCAATAAAAGTTCTGTCGCTCCACCGGTTGACCGCCATCGATACAGGGCAACTGCCGAACACCCTTGAAAGCCTGGCCTCGCTCGTTCTAAGAGCGTCAGAAGTTCTTATCCGCTCTGTAACATCGACCGAATGGATCAATCGAGCCGTTCCATTCTTATCCTCAATATCCTGCGTCGATAATTCTACATAGAATACGCTGCCATCTTTGCGCCGGTGCTTTGACACAGCTATTGCAATGTCACGGCGAACCATGCCTACGCCTTCAGTCTTTCCAGGATCGAATTCCTCATCGTCAAGCGTAAGATCCTTTAGAGACAGGTCTAAGAATTCTTCATGCGAATAGCCGTATACCGTAGTCGCTGCTTTGTTTACGGTAATAAACTTGTTCGTTTTGACGTCGAGTATAAAGACAGGGAACGGGCTGTGGTCGAACAGCGAACCGAAGCGGGTCTCGCTTTGCTGAGCTTTAGCAATATATTTCCGAACTGAACTTGTTGCAAAAGCCAAAGCCGAACCAAAAAGTAAGAAGGTCACCAACTGCAGCGTCCTGGAAGCGTCCGGTTGAAGCTCGGAAAGTTGGGGCATTAGCAGGAATTGAGCTCCAGCTGCGGACAATATCTCGGCGACGATAGCGGGACCGCGTCCGAAAAGCCACGCCGCTGCCGTAACTGCACCAAAAAAAAGAGCAAACGGGGTCTGTATTGCCAACTGCTCTATCTGGATGGTAGCCAGCAGAGCAATGCAAACAATAATGACGGCACAGCTATACCGCGCCAAAGGGGTTTGGGAAAAACTCAACATCCGGTCACTCGACTATCCTCCCCCAACGACCGGCCGAAACCGGTTCACCAAAAAAAGGGATAATTACCCGAGTATTCTGCCTTTACTAAATCGATTTAGCTGGGCGGCAGAATCTAAAGCTAAGGATCTGAAGGCGTTGTAGCTACTAGCAGACCGACGGTTAACCGGTTTGTTAGGAAGCAACGGTAGGCCAGTTGCCGCTGACCTTACTTTTCAGAGTACCTCTACCTAAATTGAAAATTTCAGACAGCGAAAACTAGAAAGTATTCACTGCTTATTAGTTTTCTTCAAAGGCGGGTTTCCAAAGCAATATCACTATATGCAGAAACAAAGTGGGTGTCAAGTACGATTGGTTGTGGTACTTAATGTATAACATTAAACTCGCGAGGTATATGTCGTCAGGGAATCGACAGCCATATCCGACTGGATTCGGACGGCGGCAGAATCATTGATCGACAGGGGAAGGCTGATGACGAAGGTCGTACCGTGCCCCGGCAGGCTGGTCACGTCGATCGTACCCTTGTGTTTTTCGACGATAACGGTATGTGAGATCGCGAGTCCCTGACCTGTGCCTTTTCCGACTTCCTTTGTCGTAAAGAAAGGGTCAAAGATCTTCTTGCGTATCTCCTCGGGCATGCCGCAGCCGGTGTCGCTGATTTGGACCTCAACGTGATCGCCCTTGTTCTTTGTTTTGATCGCGATCGTTCCTTTACCGCCTGGATCGGTCTTCATCACGTCGGCTATAGCATGAGAGGCATTGACGATCATGTTGAGGATGACCTGATTGAATTCGCTGGTCAGGCACGGTACCAAGGGCAGGTCCCGGTCGTAGTCGGTGACAATGTTAGCGACGTATTTCCATTCGTTGCTTGCAACTGTAATTGTACTTTCGATCGCCTTATTAAGATCGGTTGCATGGAAATCGTTCGAACCGGGATGTGCAAAATCCTTCATCGATTGCACGATCTTGCTAATTCGCTCAACGCCGTCGAGTGCCTGGTCGAATGCCTTTGGCACCTCGTCATTCAGATAGCCTATATCTGCCGTTTCTACCGCATTCGTAAATTTATCGACTTCGTCGGTGCTCAAACCACCAGGCCGGTCAGCGCTTAGGATTTCAGTCGCAAGCTTCAGAACGGAGCTATAGTCATTAAAGCTGTCGCGTAGAAAGCGAACATTATCGCCGACGTACTGAGCCGGAGTATTTATCTCGTGGGCGATGCCGGCGGCGAGCTGGCCGATCGATTCCAGTTTCTGGGCCTGGCGAAGCTGGGCCTCGAGATTTTTTCGTTCTGTAAGATCTGTTGCGATCCCGAGAATATACTCGACGCCGGCCGTACCCATCAATGGCCGCTTAACTGACTGAAGCCAATGGATGTTGCCTTGCGCATCGAGGACTTTCTCCTCCTGATTTATGTATTCCTGTTTGTTGCTGATGACAAAATGGTCGGAGAGATCGTATCGGGCGGCATCCTCGTTCGGGCCGATCAGTTCCTGGTCAGTTTTGCCGATAACGTCCTTGACGTCCTTTCCGTGCAGGGCAGCAAATGCATAGTTTGTGAGCACGTAGCGTCCAAGCTTATCTTTTACATAGATCAGATTGGGGACGTTATCGATAACGCGATTGAGGAAGCTTTTCGCATCGAACATTTCGTTCTCTGCCCTTTTTCGATCGATCGCAACGGCGATCTGATCACCGATCGACGCAAGCAATTCGAGATCTCGCTGGCCGTAAACAGTACTGTCGTCATAATGTTGAACTGCCAGGACACCAATAACCCCTTTAGGCGTTCGTAATGGCACTCCAAGCCAAACAGCCGGACGCCGGCCGATCATTTCGATCTCACCGTCTTCGATCAACGATTCGATCGCAGAATCAGTTAGCAGCATCGGTTCGCCGATGCGAAATGCATAGCCCGTCAGGCCATTTCCCAGTTTCCCGGGCGGCGGGACAAGTTCATATTTATCGACGAAGAACTCCATATCAAGCGTCGACGTTTTGGCGTCGTATAGAGCTACGAAGCAGTTTTCTGAATACAGAAAGCGACTGATCGAATGATAGATATGGTCGA